>CAJXKL010000001.1 GCA_913055915.1 uncultured Candidatus Nemicrothrix sp.
CAGCGCGCCTTCTACGACCTCGAACGCCTCTGGGCCGACTGCCCGACACCGACGTTGACACCCCCCGCCTAGGGGTAGTCCGTGGAGCTAGAGGGAATTGAACCCTCGACCTCCTCCATGCCATGGAGGCGCTCTGCCAACTGAGCTATAGCCCCGAGGTCAGCCGAGAGCGTACCAGCGGGTGGCAGCCCGCCAACCGGCTCCTGACGCTGGTTTCGGGTACTCCTCGGAAGTGGATGCGGGTCGCCGGCCCAGACCGTCGGTAGCCTCGCTGCGATGTCTGAGCACTACGACCCCCAGTCGATCGAGCAGCGTTGGCAGCAGCACTGGAGCGACGACGGAACCTACGAGGTCGACAATGACGACCCCAGGGCCCCCTTCTATGTGCTCTCCATGTACCCGTATCCCAGCGGCCCGGCGCACATGGGCCACGTCCGCAACTACACGATGGGCGACCTGCTGGTCCGCTACCGCACCATGCGCGGCGACGGAGTACTCTCACCGATCGGCTTCGACTCCTTCGGCCTGCCGGCGGAGAACGCAGCTATCAAGACCGGTACCCACCCGCGGATTAACACCGATGCCAACGTTGAGGCGCTCTCAGCTTCCCTGCGCCGAATTGGAGCCGTGTACGACTGGCGTCGCGAGTTCCGGAGCCACGACCCCGACTACATCCGCTGGACCCAGTGGATATTCTTGAAGTTCTACGAGGCTGGCCTTGTCTACCGGGGTGAGGCGCCCGTCAACTGGTGCCCGGGCTGCAAGACCGTCCTCGCCAACGAACAGGTACTTCCTGATGGAACCTGCGAGCGCTCAGGCGACCTCGTTGACCGGCGTGACATGGAGCAGTGGTTCTACCGCATCACCGCCTATGCCCAGGAACTTCTTGACGGTCTCGATGACCTGGACTGGCCCGAGAAGGTCAAGATAATGCAGCGCCACTGGATCGGCCGCTCAGAGGGTGTCCAGTTCGGGCTGTCGATAGCCGACGGCGAAGGTCGGCCCCGGACCGACACCGAGCCTCTGGCCGTCTACACCACGCGGCCCGACACCAGCTTCGGCATCACCTTCGCCGTCATGTCGCCGGAGCATCCGCGGGTCGACGAGCTGACCACCGACGAACAGCGTCCTGCCATTGAGGCCTTCCGGGAGTCCGTGGCGGGCCGGTCCGAGATCGACAGACTCTCAAGCACGGACAGCCTCGACAAGCGTGGTGTGGCGACCGGCTACCGTGTCGTCAACCCGTTCAACGGACAACCGATGCCACTGTTCCTGGCCGACTACGTACTCATGACCTACGGGACCGGAGCGATCATGGCCGTACCCGGCGAGGACCAGCGCGACTGGGACTTCGCCGTAGCCCACGGTTGCGACATCGTACGAACCGTGCAGCCTCCAGCCGACTTCGACGGCGATGCCTACACGGGGGAGGGGCCTGCAATCAACAGCGGCTTCCTCGACGGAATGGAAATGGTCGAAGCCAAGGCTGCGGCAATCGACTGGCTGGAGTCCCGGGACCTGGGACAGAGAACGGTCAACTTCAGGCTCCGTGACTGGTTGCTGTCACGCCAGCGCTACTGGGGCTGCCCGATCCCCATTGTCTACTGCGACTCCTGTGGCGAACAACCGGTGCCCGAGGCCGATCTGCCGGTGGGCCTACCTGACGATGTGGAGTTCATGCCGACCGGCCAGTCGCCCCTCACGACCCACGAGGGATTCCTGACTGCCACCTGCCCCGCCTGCGGAGGTTCGGCCCGTCGCGAAACCGACACCATGGACACCTTCGTGGACTCCTCGTGGTACTTCCTGCGCTTTGCCGACCCGTGGTGCGACGAGGCCCCCTTCTCGGCAGCCGCCGCTGAGCGCTGGCTCCCCGTCGACCAGTACATAGGTGGCGTCGAGCACGCCATCCTGCACCTCATGTACGCCCGGTTCTTCACCAAGGCGCTTTCCGACCTCGGCGTGGCGCCACCAGGGCTACGCGAGCCCTTCCGGAGACTCTTCACGCAGGGAATGATCCGACTCGGTGGAACCAAGATGTCAAAGTCAAAGGGGAACCTCGTCGCCCCCGAGGGGATACTGGACTCACAGGGAGCCGATGCCCTGCGGCTGGCCCACCTCCAGGTGAAGCCGCCACAGGAGGACGTCGACTGGGAGGACTTCGGCATCGACGGTTGCTCCAAGTTCCTCAACCGTGTCTGGCGCCTGGGCGTTCCGGGAGGATCGCTCACGGCCGTTGTGCGTAGCGGCGAGCGGACAGATGCCGACGATGAAATCGACCGGACCACCCACCGCCTCGTCGACAGGGTCACCGGCGAGTACGACCGGTGGTCCTACAACACGGCCGTGGCCGGCTTCATGGAGTTCACCAACACCCTCTACCGGTGGGTCCAGTCAGACGAAGGCCCGCACGCAGATACCCTCGACGCTGCCGTCAACGCCCTCCTTCTGGTAATGGCGCCGGCCGCCCCGCACCTCTGCGCAGAGCTCTGGGAGCGTCGAAATGGCGGGCACGTCCATACCGAACCCTGGCCCGAGGCTGATCCGGGGAAGCTCGTCGATGACCTCGTGACCATGGTCGTGCAGGTGAACGGCAAGGTCCGTGACCGAATCGAGGTGCCGTCCGATGTCGAGGCCGACGTCGCCGAAGCCATGGCGATCGGATCAGAACGGATCCAGGAGTTCCTTGCGGGTGAAGTCCCGAGGAAGGTGATCGTCAGGCCACCGGCCCTCGTGAACCTGGTTGTCTGAACAGGCGGGTCAGTCCTCGCGCGCCCGGAGGAACCGCTCCAGTTCGGCTGCCAGATCCTCGCCAGTTGGCAGACGTCCAGCCGGATCGTGGAGGTCGTCGTAGGCGGCCTCCAACTGCTCCAGCATCGTTACATGTTCAGGATTTCGTGCCACCAGTTCGTCCAGACGGGACCGCGTGGCGAGGGTCCGCTCAGGAAGCGACCCGGTGTCGAGGATTGCGCCCGAAAGGGAGACAAGCGCCTCGAGGAGGGCGAGCGACGCCGGTGGGTACGAGGCCGCAGCCAGGTAGTGCGGCACCTGGGCCCAGACACCCACGGCCTGGATTCCTGCGGCGGCAGCTTCCACCTCGATGACAGCCTGGATTCCGGCTGGCACCGACAGCGTGGAGGCCACGAAGTCAAGCTCCCGTGTCAGGTCCTCCGAACCGGCCGTACAGGCAAGGCGCGTCGGTCGGGTGTGGGGAACGGCGGCCGGATAGGCACCGAGCCCAATGACCATCCGCACATCCAGTGTCCGGCAGAGTTCCACGACAGCGGCTGAGAACTCACGCCACTCATGGTCCGGCTCCGGGCCGTCCAGAAGGAGGAGGTCACTTCCGCCCCTGCGTTCCAGCAGGTGGACCTGGATGAGAGGCCACTTGATACTCCTGGAGACACCGTCGACGAGGTCGACCGTCGGCCTGCGTGCTCTGTGGTCGAGCAGCCTGTCGGTGTCGAGCCTGGCGATCAGGCTGTTGCCTCCACCGGACAGGAGGGCTTCGCGGCACGCCATCGCCGCTGCGCCGGCATCCACCCAGCCCTGCATGGCCATCAACAGGACCGGCGAATCGAGATCGGGGCGTTCAAGGATCTCCAGAAGGGGAGAGGGGTCGCTCATCTGGTTATCGTCGAACTCATGCGGCGGGAAGCCTCGCTGCCGCCTCACGGGCAAGGTCGGCCAGAACGATTGTCCGCTGGCCGAACGCCTCGATGGCCTGCGGGTCCGCATCGGCCCCCATCGCTCCGGCTGCATAGCGCGTGTACACACCTTCGATTATGCACGCGGTCCGCCAGTATGCGAACGCAAGGTAGAAGTCGAGGTCGGCGAGGCTCCTGGGGCTGATGGACTCGTAGAGGTCCCGTATCTCGCCCGGTTTCGGGAATCCCTCTGCCGACATTGGCAGGCCCATACCGCTTGATGCCCGTTCATCCGAATAGGCGATCATTGCGGCCACGTCCGCCAGCACGTCTCCGAGGGTGCACAGTTCCCAGTCCAGCACCGCTGCAACCCGGCCGTCCTGTCCCATGATCGTGTTGTCGATCCTGTAGTCGCCGTGGACGATCCCAACCCCCTGCTGTCCTGGAACCCTCGCTGCAAGGGTGTCATGCACCTCGAGGACATGTGGCACGTCGCGGTCAGCGGACTCGATGAACTGCGCCCGCCACCGCTTCAACTGGCGTTCGATATAGCCCTCCCTGCGGCCGAGGTCGGAAAGGCCCACGGCGTCCACGTCGATGTCGTGGATTGACGCCAGGACCTCAATGAGGGACCTGCCCATCTGCCGGCGCAGTTCCACGGGATGGACGAGAGCGTCATCGAGTGTCTTGACAACAGCGCCATCGACGAACTCCATCACATAGAAGGGGGCATCGTTCACCTCGACATCGGCGCACATACCGATTACACCCGGAACCGGAACGCCGCTGCCAGCTAGGGCGCTGATGACCCGGTGCTCCCTGGCCATGTCGTGTGCGGTTGCAAGCACGTGGCCGAGAGGCGGACGTCGCAGAACCCATCGGCGATCCGAGGCGTCGCTGACCGAATAGGTGAGGTTGGAGTGACCTCCGGTGATCTTGGAAAAGGTGAGGGTTCCGGCGATGCCACCGATCAGCGGTGAGAGCCACCGGCTCACGCTGGCATGGTCGATACCCGGCACGTCGCTCATCGTCACGACCGTAGTGGAGGCTACAGGGGAGCTCCCTACCCTGAGCACATGGATGTCACCGATGCCACGTTCCAGGCCCAGGTCCTGGACCGGTCCAACCAGGTGGCCGTGGTCGTCGACTTCTGGGCTGAGTGGTGCGATCCCTGCCGCTCGCTGACCCCGATCATCGAGAAGGTGGTTGCCGAGACCGGTGGACAGGTCGAGTTGGCCAAGGTGGACATCGATGCCAACCCGGGAATCGCCCAGAGTTTCCAGGTTCAGTCGATCCCCGCTGTCTACGGCGTCCGCGACGGTCAGGTCGTCGGTAACTTCGTCGGCGCTCAGGGCGAAGATGCCGTCCGCTCGTTCGTCACAGGCTTGCTGGCCGACAACCAGCCAGGCCCAGTTGATCTCCTTGTCGAGGCAGGCGACGAGACCTCGCTTCGCCAGGCCATCGAGATTGAGCCGAACAATCCTGTAGTGGTCTGCGCACTGGCATCGCTACTGATAGAGCGCGATACAGACGGTGACAGTGACGAGGCCCTGGCGCTCATTGCACAGATACCGGAATCGCCTGAGACCCGGCGGCTTGCGGCCCTGGCACGCGTCGAGGCCGTTGACGACATCGACGCCACCCTCGCTGAACTGCTGGAGTTGGTGAGCCAGGACGAAGAGGCGCGCGGTCGTTTCATAGACCTCCTCGAGGTGCTTGGTCCAGACGACGAGCGCACCTCCACCTGGCGTCGTCGCCTCACATCCGCCCTCTACTGACCCGGGTGATTGGCCGCCTCTGGGCGGCCCGCTGGCAGGACCGGCCGAGTAGGCTTTCCCCGCATCCACCCTGTGCGGAGGCTGGGCCCGTGACCCACACTGTCGCCCCTGTCGCGGCGTGTACCGTCGGCCATGTGATCGTGGAACTGGGTGCGGGTAACGTCCGTGACATCTCACACCGGGCCCTTGTGATGGGGATCCTCAACCGGACGCCCGACTCGTTCTACGACAACGGCCGTTTCTGGAGCTTCGACGACTTCCTGAATCTGGCCGAACTCCACATGTCCCAGGGTGCTGACATCCTCGATGTGGGTGGTATGAGGGCCGGTCCGGGTCCCGAGGTGACCCTCGCCGAAGAGCTCACACGAACCAGCGGCGCAGTAGCGGCCCTTCGGTCCCGCTTTGACGTACCGATAGCGATCGACACCTTCAGGGGCGAAGTTGCCCGTGCCGCCTTTGCCGCCGGAGCCTCCATTGGAAACGACATAAGTGGCTTTGCTGACCCGACCTATCTGCCAGCCTGTGTGGAACACGAGGCTGCCGTTGTCGCCACCCATGTCAGGCTTGGACCACGTATCCCCGACCCTGCGCCGAACTACCTGGATCTCCTGAGCGAGGTCGACAGCTTCCTGACCACTAGGGCATCCTGGGCAGAGGCGGCAGGAGTGCCGCGGAGTCGGATCATGGTCGATGCAGGCCTCGATCTCGGCAAGACACCGGCAATGTCAGCCGCCCTCCTGCGTGCATCTGACCGGCTCGTCGGATTCGGCTATCCGGTGTTCCTGTCGGCATCCAACAAGGACTTCCTCGGTGAACTCGTAGACGCCGAGGTTGACGACCGGGTGCAGGCAACCTGGGCTGCCCACGCCCTCGGTGTCGGCCTGGGCTGCCGGATACTGCGGTCCCACGATGTCCTCGGGGCCCGTCGGGTGGCAGACGTCATGGCGTCCCTGCTTGAGGCCCGCTTAGGGGTTCCTGCATGAGCCGATCACCGGTGCTGTTGATCTCAGGCGAAGAGGCCCTGGTTGGTGAGGCCCTCAGGAAGGCTGTCAACGAGGCCCTCGACGGCGAAGATCGGACCCTTGCACTTGAGGAACTCTCCGAGGAGAACTACCGGATCGACGGCGAACTGGACCTCGCCCCTCTGATCGATGCGGCCCAGACGCCACCGATGCTTACCGGAAGACGCGTGGTTGTCGCTAGGAACGTTGGGCGCTTCGGCCGGGCCGACGAGGTGGACGGCCTGATCAGGTACCTGGTGGCACCACTCGACACGACAACCCTGATACTCGTCTGGGAAAAGGGCGTGAAGCCTGTGCAACAGCGGCTCGCGGCGGTCCCCAAGGCGCTGGCGGAGGCGATCTCGGCGGCGGGCGGCCAGGTGTTGAGGTGCTCAGTCGGCAGGGGTCGCGATGCCGACCAGTGGGTCGCCGACCAGATCGTCCATGCTGAGGTGAATCTTGACGGCCGGGCCAGGGCAATGGTGGTGGAAAGGATCGGCGAGGACAGAACCAGGGTGATCGGCCTCCTGTCGACCCTGGCGGGTGTCTTCGGTCCCGGTCACCAGGTTGGAGCCGCCGACGTCGCCCCGTACCTGGGCGATGCTGGAGGCGTCACACCGTGGGACCTGACCGATGCCATCGACTCTGGTGACATCGCAGCGGCGATCGAAAAGCTCCACCGCACCATGGGGGCAGGTGAACGTCACCCCCTCGGTGTCCTGACAGCGTTGCACGGCCACTACGTGAGGTTGCTGCGGCTTGATGGTTCAGGCCTTGACGACGAGAAGTCGGCAGCGGCCGAGCTGGGCATCAAGACCTATCCGGCGAAGAAGATACTGGCGACAGGCAGGCGGCTCGGCTCAGACAGGATTGCGAAGGCGATGCGACTTCTGGGCGATGCCGACCTAGACCTGCGGGGCCGTAGCGCATGGCCACCGGAACTGGTGGCAGAGGTACTTGTGGCTCGCCTGGCGTCGCTGTCCCGCCGCTGACGAGAGCCGACCTAACCGGCGGCGTTCAGGCGCTTCTGCAGCCTCGACTTGCGGCGGGATGCCGTGTTGGCGTGGATGATCCCCCTGGCGGCAGCCTTGTCGATCATCTTCATTGCCTCGGCTGCATCGGTACCGGTGGCCTCGCCCGCCTCGGCAGCCGCAAGGGCGTTCTTGACGCGGGTCCGAAGCTCGGCACGCACGGTGCGGTTGCGGACGCGTCGTTTCTCGCTCTGACGGTTCCGCTTGATCTGGCTCTTGATGTTGGCCACCGGGGCACACACCTCGTTTGGTAGACCCGATAGTTGGTGCCGGGTGTTGTATCAGGACATGAATGCGGGTGGAACACCCGCATTCCCTTTCAGGGCAGCCGTCTAGCGTAGCGCCCGACCCCCTGGATACCGCCCGTGGCGACGTCTCGATCAGGAGCGGCGCTACCGTCAGCCGCGCATGGAACTAACGAGGCTGCGAAACACGTCGATCATTGCCCACATCGACCACGGCAAGTCAACGCTGGCCGACCGCATGCTCGAGATCTGCGGAGCCGTCGACCCGCGTGAGATGCGCAGCCAGTACCTCGACTCCATGGACATCGAGCGCGAACGAGGTATCACCATCAAGCTCCAGAGCGTCCGTCTGGAGTGGGGCGATGCGGTGATCAACCTGATCGACACCCCAGGGCACGTCGACTTCGGATACGAGGTGAGCCGTTCCCTTGCCGCCTGCGAGGGTGTGATCCTCGTCGTTGATGCTGCCCAGGGCATCGAGGCACAGACCCTCGCCAACTGCTACCTGGCCATGGAGAACGACCTTGAAATCGTCGCCGTCCTGAACAAGATCGACCTGCCTGCAGCAGACCCCGATCGCTATGCAGCCGAGGTCGAACAGGTCCTCGGCATACCCACCAGCGAGATCATCCAGGTGAGCGCCAAGACCGGCGATGGAATCGCCGAGTTGATGGATGCTGTCGTTGAAAGGACACCTCCCCCTGTCGGTGAACTCGACGCACCCCTGCAGGCCCTCGTCTACGACAGCCACTTCGACCAGTACCGTGGCGTGGTCTCATCCATCAGGGTCATGAACGGCCGCCTCCGGAGCGACGACACCGTCCGATTCATGCAGGCAGGCACCAACCACGATGTCGATGAGGTGGGCGTCAGGAGCCCCGACCTTGTAGCGGTCGACGAACTGGGGCCCGGTGAGGTGGGCTACCTGCTGGCCGGGGTGAAGGACGTGGGCGAGGCACGTTCGGGTGAGACGATCACAACCTCCCGGAACGGCGCCGAGGAGCCGCTGGAGGGCTACAGGGAACCACAACCAATGGTCTTCTCGGGCCTCTACCCGATCGACGGGGACGAGTTCAGCGACCTCAGGGAAGCCCTCGAGAAGCTTCGCCTCAACGACTCCAGTTTCACCTACGAGCCGGAGACCTCCGGGGCCCTCGGGTTCGGCTTCAGATGTGGGTTTCTGGGCCTACTTCACATGGAGATCGTGCGGGAGCGCCTCGAAAGGGAATTCGATCTGAGCCTCATCACGACAGCACCTTCTGTCGAGTACCTGGTTACCGCAGTCGACGGCGAGCGCCAACCGATCGACAACCCCTGCGACCTTCCACCCGGTGGCGACATCCAGACCATCGAGGAGCCATGGCTCCTGGCGGTGATCATCGCCCCCACCGACTACACCGGAACTCTCATGGAACTGTGTCAGGAGAGAAGGGGAGAGATGGAGTCCCTCACCTACCTTTCCCCTGAGCGCGTCGAGTTGAAGTACCATCTGCCGCTTGCCGAGGTGGTGATCGACTTCTTCGACCAGTTGAAGAGCCGGACACAGGGCTACGCCAGCCTCGATTACGAACCCGAGGAATACAGGGCCTCGGACCTCGTACGGGTCGATATTCTCCTCCATGGTGAGGCCGTCGACGCATTCTCTATGATCGTGCACCGTGACGCCTCGTACTCCTACGGGCGCCGGATGGCGGCGAAGTTGAGAGAGTTGATTCCACGCCAGCAGTTCGAGGTGCCCATTCAGGCGGCGATCGGTGGTCGGATCATCGCCAGGGAGACCGTAAGGGCCTTCCGCAAGGACGTGACCGAAAAGCTCTACGGTGGCGACATCACCCGCAAGCGCAAGCTCCTCGAGAAGCAGAAGGAGGGGAAGCGCAAGATGAAGTCGATCGGACGCGTCGATGTCCCCCAGGAGGCCTTCATCTCGGTACTGCGCCTCGACGACTGAGGTCAGATGTCACATCAAGGCCTCAGACCGGCATCTGCCGCCCAGAGGCCCTGCGGGTAGCCTTGTCGAGATGTTGGAGGACCGAAAGGCAGCGATCCTGAGTGCTGTCGTCGAGCAGTACATTGAGACCGCTCAACCGGTCGGTTCCGGTCGCGTGGCCTCCTCAGCTGCCCTGGACGTCTCCTCCGCGACGATCCGCAACGAGTTGGTTCACCTCGAGGAGCAGGGTTACCTATTCCAGCCGCACACCTCGGCTGGGCGGGTACCGACCGAGAAGGCCTACCGCTTCTTCGTGGATGGGCTCGACAAGCCGGGGCTCCTCGAAGTCGATGATCAGGAACAGGTCAAGTCCTTCTTCAACCGCACGTACAACGAACTCGAGGAGATGCTCGGAGATACCAGCACCCTTCTTGCCAACATCACCGGGAGCGCCTCGGTCGTGCTGGCTCCCGATCGCGACCACCAGGAGGTCAGGTCGGTCCAGGTGGTCGGGCTTGGGCCGGAGCTTGCCCTTCTCGTGATGGTAATGGCCAACGGAACCGTTGAGAAGCATGCTCTCGAACTGCTCGGAGATGCCTCGGATGCGTCCGAGTCGACCCTAGCCATCGCCGCCGCACACCTCTCGGCTGCGCTAATCGGTAGGCGCCTGAGTGCTGTTCCCGAGTCGGCAGAGACCGGTGACGTCGGGGTCGATGCTGTCATTGCTTCGGCGGTAGGCGTTCTGGCTGAGCGGGGCCTTGAGTTGGACCAGATATTTGTCGGAGGTACCGCCCGGGTGGTTTCGGCATTCGGCGAAGTTGAGAGGGTCCAGCAAGTTCTCGACATCCTTGAACGCCAGTTCGTGGTCGTGAGCCTCGTACGAGACCTGATCGACCGTGGTCTGAGCGTCGCCATCGGAGCCGAGACCGGGCTTGAACCGTTGGCCGACTGTTCGATAGTCGTCGCTCCCTACGAGATAGAGGGAGAGGCCGCCGGTTCAATTGGGGTTCTTGGACCGACCCGCATGAACTACCCCCAGGCGCTTGCCACGGTTGCCGTGGTAGGACGACGCCTGGGCCAACGCCTCTCCAGGGGCTGATCGGTGGCAAGGGACCACTACGAGGTTCTCGGCGTCGCCCGAGACGCTGACGCCGTCGAGATCAAGCAGGCCTACCGCCGCTTGGCTCGCGACTCACACCCTGACGCGAACCCCGACGACTCTCAGGCTGAGGAGCGCTTCAAGGCCATATCGGCTGCGTACACGGTTCTTTCCGATCCCCAGCGCAGGCTTCACTACGACCGGTTCGGAGACGACTCGTCGCGTGCAGGAGCGACAGGCGACCCGTTCGGTGGTTTCGGCGATCTCTTCGAGACCTTCTTCGGCGGTGGCTTCGGCACGGGAGGGCGCCGACGGGGTCCCATTCCCGGTGAGGACCTCGAGACAGTCATAGAACTCGACTTCGAAGATGCCGTGTTCGGTTGCGAACGTGAGGTCACCGTTCACACGGCGGTGGCCTGTGGCGACTGCACGGCAACCGGTGCATCCCAGGGGAGCCGTGCTCAGACCTGCCAGACCTGCCAGGGCGCAGGCCAGGTCCAGCGGGTGAGGCAGTCCCTGCTCGGACAGGTGGTGACAGGCACAGTGTGTCCAACCTGCAGCGGCCGTGGTGAGACAATCTCGGATCCGTGCACCTCCTGCAGCGGCGAGGGGCGCGTCGTCGAGGAACAGACGCTCACAGTTCACGTCAGGGCCGGGGTCGACGAGGGAACGACGCTTCGCCTGACCGGCCGTGGCGCCACCGGCCCACGTGGCGGTCCTACCGGTGACCTCTATGTCCACATCCGTGTCCACCGCCACGCTTTTCTCGTCCGCCAGGGTTTCGACCTGATCCACAGGCTGGAGATTCCAGTCACCCAGGCGGCTCTGGGGGTGTCAATCGACTATGAGACCCTCGATGGCGTTGAGCCTCTGGAGATTCCGCGGGGGACCGTTACCGGAGACGTGTTCAGAATGCGCGGCAGCGGTGTGCCCCATGTTCAGGGCCGTGGCCGGGGAGACCTTCTCGTCGAGGTGCTGGTTGCAACACCGGCGGAACTCGACGAGAAGGGCGAGGAGCTCCTGAGGAGCCTCGCTGCATCCCGTGGCGAGGAGGTTGCCCCGCCGAGCGAGGGCCTGATGTCGAGGATCAGGTCGGCCCTCACTTGAGTCCGACAAACCGGTCGATGCCCCCGGATGGCCGCGGGGGGGCCACATGCGTTCGTCGATAATGTCGATGCACCCGAGTTGTCTGAAGGCGACCGTCATCACCTTGCTAACGTCCTGCGTCTACGCCCCGGCGATGCTCTGACCGTTTCGGACGGAAGCGGAGCCTGGCGCCCCTGCGTGTTCGCTGGAAGGATCGAACCGTGTGGCGATCCCACCCACGTGCCAGAGGTAGCCAGAGAGGTTGCTGTCGGCTTCGCTCCCATCAAGGGCGGGCGACCTGAGGTGGTTGTCCAGAAACTCACCGAGTTGGGTGTTGACCGGATCGTGCTGTTGAACGCGGAGCGGTCGGTCGTGCGCTGGGATCCCGACAAGGAGCAACGCCAGATGGAGCGGCTCGGCCGGGTTGCAAGAGAAGCCTCAATGCAGTCGCGTCGGGTCCGCCTTCCCATGCTCGAGGGAGTTGAACCGGTCGAATCCGTGGTGTCGCTTCCGGGTGTGGCCATGACCGAACCCGGTGGGGCGCCGCTTGATGAGGCCTGCTCGATGCTGCTGGTCGGCCCGGAGGGTGGCTGGACACCTCACGAACTCGGAGCGCGGCAGGGGGTGGGGCTTGGCCCGACGATCCTGCGCGCTGAGACGGCAGCCATCGCTGCTGGCGTCCTCCTGACCGCGCTGCGTGAGAAGATGGTCTGATACCCTCACCATGCGATGTATTGCGACCACTCAGCGTCGTCTCAAGCTTTCGGCCCGGTGCCGGCAAACAGCTTGACCCCGCTCCGAATCTGAGGTGAATGCCCGGTGACCGAACAACACGATGCCGATGCCGGTTACAGCACCATTGTCGGCGACAGGATCCGCACGATCAGGAGGCAAAAGCGCCTCTCTCTTCAGGAAGTCGAGGCCCGCTCAGAGGCCGAGTTCAAGGCCTCGGTGCTGGGTGCCTATGAACGTGGCGAACGCTCCATCTCAGTACCGAGGCTCCACCGCCTGGCGATGTTCTACAACGTTCCCGTTGAACAACTCCTTCCCCTGGACTCCTCCCCGGGCCCCAGAGAGGCACCCGCCACTACAGAACCACCGGCATGGGTGCCCGGTCAGAAGGTGGTAATTGACCTCACCCGCCAGACAGAATCGACCGGTTCCGAGGCCGAGATGATTGGCCGTTACCTCTCGATCATCCAGGTAAAGCGACAGGACTTCAACGGACGGGTTCTCACCATCCGCGGCGACGACCTGCAGGCGCTTGCGGCCATCCTCGGTACAACCGTGGATGGGGCGCCCCCGAAGCTTGCAGAGATGGGCCTCCTCTACAGGCCTCCTGCCGACTGACCCATCAGGGTCCGCAGGTAGCCTCGGCGGGACAATGAGCGTCTTCTCAAGCCTCCTTCGCAGTGGCGAAGGAAAGAAGTTGAAAGCCCTTGAGGCCATCGTGCCTGACATCGGCGCGCTCGAACCCGAGATGCGCTCCCTCAGCGACGATGTCCTTCGTGCGAAGACAGGTGAGTTCCGCAAGAGGCTCGATGCAGGCGAGGACCTCGACGACCTTCTGGTTGAGTCCTTTGCTGTGGTGCGTGAGGCCGCATGGCGCGTCATAGGACAACGCCACTACGACGTCCAGTTGATGGGTGGCATGGCGCTCCACCTGGGCTGGGTCGCCGAGATGCGTACCGGCGAGGGAAAGACTCTGGTTTCCACGCTGCCCGCCTACCTCAACGGCCTCTCAGGTCGGGGTGTCCACCTCTGTACCGTAAACGACTACCTGGCCACCAGGGATGCAGAATGGATGGGACAGATCCATCGCTGGTTGGGCCTGTCGGTGGGACTCGTGGTGCCAGATGCGCGCGACAGGGTCGAGAAGGCAGCTGCCTACAAGTGTGACATCACCTATGCCACCAACAACGAACTTGGCTTTGACTACCTGCGTGACAACATGGCCATGGCCCTCGACCAGAAGGCACAGCGCGGCCACGTGTTCTGCCTGGTCGACGAGGTCGACTCCATCCTCATCGATGAGGCCAGAACACCCCTGATCATCAGCGGTCGTCTCGCCGACGCCGCCCAGCTCTACACCCGCTTTGCCGGGATCGTCAGGAGCCTTCAGCGTGAGCTCCACTACGACTTCGACGAGGAGAAGAGAATCGTCGCCCCAACCGAAGAGGGGGTCCACGCCGTCGAGGCCGCTCTCGGCGTCGAAAACATCTACGACCAGGTTGCAGCAAACCTGGTGCACCAGTTCCATTCGGCGCTCAAGGCCAAGGAGCTGTACCTGCGCGACAAGGACTACATCATTGCTGATGGCGAGGTTCGTATCGTCGACGAGTTCACGGGAAGGGTCCTCGAGGGCCGCCGCTGGTCAGACGGTATCCACCAGGCCGTCGAGGCCAAGGAGGGGGTGGTCATCAAGGAGGAGAACCAGACACTGGCCACCATCACCCTCCAGAACTACTTCCGCCTCTACGAGAAGTTGGCCGGCATGACCGGTACCGCCGAAACCGAGGCTGCTGAGTTGGCGGGCATCTATGGCCTCCAGGTCGTCTCAGTTCCGACCAACCGACCGCTCCAGCGCGATGACCGCAGCGACCTCATCTACAAGACCGAAGCCGGCAAGTTCACAGCCGTCGTAGACGACATCGTCGGCCGTCGCGACAACGGCCAACCGGTGCTGGTCGGAACGGTGTCAGTAGAGAACTCCGAGAAACTCTCACGCGAACTCGAGAAGCGTGGGGTCGACCACGAGGTGCTGAACGCCAAACAGCACTTCAGGGAGGCTGACGTGGTCGCCCAGGCCGGCCGTCCCGGCGCGGTCACGGTCGCCACCAACATGGCCGGGCGTGGCGTCGACATCATCCTCGGTGGAAACCCCGAAAGCCTCGCCGAACGCGAGGTGAGGGCCGGCGGAGACGATCCCGGAACCAAGAGTGGGAAGAAGTCCTTCGCCAGGCAGTTGGGCCATTTCACAACCTTGTGCGAAGGGGATGGACAGGCCGTACGCGATGCCGGTGGCCTCTACGTGCTGGGCACGGAGCGACACGAGAGCCGTCGCATCGACAACCAGTTGAGGGGTCGCAGCGGTCGACAGGGAGACCCGGGGGAGAGCCGCTTCTACCTCTCCCTCGACGACGACCTCATGCGCCTGTTCGCCAGCGGCACCATGCGTGGGGTCATGGACAGGGCCCTTCCCGAAGACATCCCCATCGAGTCCAAAATGGTGAGCAAGGCGATCGAGCGCGCGCAGACCACCGTCGAGCAAAAGAACGCCGAGGTCCGAAAGAACGTCCTCAAGTTCGACGAGGTGATGAACGAACAGCGCAACGTCATCTACCGCAACCGGGACCGTATCTTGAGTGGCGCCGAACTGCGCGGAGACGTCCTCGAACACCTAGGTGCCGTGGTCGACGAGGCCATCGACACCTTCTGTCCCTCTGAACACCCCGAGGAATGGAACCTCGACGGCCTCCGTTCCGAGATTGACGGCTATTGGCCGACCACCCTCACCGTCGAGACACTGGGGGCGGCCGGCACCGCCGAGGCCCTCTACGAACTCCTGAGCGCCGACGCCCTTGATGTCTACGAGGGGCGCGAGGCTGAGCTGGGCACCGAGACCATGCGCGAGGTTGAACGTCAGGTGTTGCTTCGAATCGTCGACCAGCGCTGGCGTGAGCATCTCTATGAAATGGACCACCTCCGGGAGGGAATCCACCTGAGGGCCATGGGGCAGAGAGATCCGGCAAGCGAGTGGCAGCGCGAGGGCTTTGAGCTGTTCAGCCGCCTCTCGGGCCTACTGGGCCAGGACTTCCTGCGATACGTGATGCGGATCCAGGTGACTACCGCCGACAACACCGAACAGGTCACCGGCGTAACGGCATCGGGGCCGGAGAGCCCGGTCCTCGGAGCAGCAGCGGTGGCAGCCGCAGCTGCAGCCGGGGCGCCAGCAACGGTCGAGGAGTCCACCCCGGATCGACAGGTCCAGAAGGTGAACACCGAGTGGGAGGCCACTCCCCGGAATGCACCATGCCCGTGCGGGTCAGGGCGTAAGTTCAAGCACTGCCACGGCAGTTGAACCGCTGGGACAATCGGACATGCAGGACTACACCCAGGAACTCGCCGCCCTACGACGCCGGCTCGATGAAGCCACCGTCTACCTGCGAATCGAGGATCTCCTTGAGGAGCGTGGGCGCCTTGAGGGCGAGGTGGCCGACCCTGACCTGTGGAATGACCAGGACCGCGGTCGACGGGTGCAAAAGGATCTTGCACGCGTAGCAGACGACATCACCCTCCATGCCGACCTGGAGAGCAGCCTCGAAGAGGTCGAGACCCTTGTGGAGATGGCTGTCGAGGAGGACGACGAATCTCTTGAGGATGA
Organism: uncultured Candidatus Nemicrothrix sp.; assembly: GCA_913055915.1. Classification (GTDB taxonomy): domain Bacteria; phylum Actinomycetota; class Acidimicrobiia; order Acidimicrobiales; family MedAcidi-G1; genus UBA3125. The sequence goes on from CAJXKL010000001.1 coordinate 16,199, forward strand.
GATCGCCGCTGCCCTGACCGACCTGGAACGCTCCTTTGATGAACTCGAGATGCGGTCACTGTTCGCTGGCCAGTACGACGAGGGTGACGCTGTCTGTTCCGTCCAGTCAGGGGCCGGCGGCACCGACGCCCAGGACTGGGCCGAGACCCTGCTGCGCATGTACACGCGCTGGGCGGAGCGCCGCGGCTTCAGCCTCCAGGTCGAGTCCGTCTCGGCAGGCACCGAGGCCGGCATCAGCTCGGCCGAGTTCATCATCCGTGGGCGACACGCATTCGGTCTCATGCAGGGGGAGAGGGGAGTCCACCGCCTGGTACGCATATCACCCTTCAACAAGGAGGCCAAGCGCCAGACGGCATTCGCATCCGTCTACGTCGTGCCTTTCTTCGAGGAGGTGGCAGACGAGGTAACCATCGACGAGACAGAGTTGCGGATCGACACATACAGGTCATCGGGAGCCGGAGGTCAGCACGTGAACGTGACCGATTCGGCGGTTCGAATCACCCACATTCCGACCGGCATCGTCACCTCATGCCAGAACGAGCGTAGCCAACACCAGAACAAGGACAGGGCTATGCAGATGCTGGCCGCCAGATTGTTGGACCTCGAACGCCAGAAGCGCGACGAGGAACTGGCCGAGATCGGCGGGAAGCAGAGCAATGTCGATTTTGGCAGCCAGATCCGCTCCTATGTCCTACACCCGTACCAGATGGTGAAGGACCTGCGAACCGAACACGAGGTCGGTGATGTCATGGGTGTCCTCGACGGCGACCTGAACGGTTTCATCGAGTCGTATCTGAGGTGGGCACGTGCGGGTGACACCGCCTGAGGGTCACACTCGCAAACGGCGGGGTACCGCGATCCCCAGCCGAGCCTCTGGTACCGTGCCCGCCGTGCCGATCCGTAGCCACCTGATAGTGTTCGGGCACGTGCCTGACTCCACGGGGGTGACCGGGTGATCAGGTTGGAGTCCGTCTCGAAGGTCTTCAAGGGCGATGTGACCGCCCTGCGCGACGCAAGCGCCGAGATCCAGCGCGGAGAGTTTGTCTTCCTGGTGGGCCCGTCAGGATCTGGTAAGTCCACCTTCATCCGGCTCTTGAACCGCGAGGAGGTAGCCGACTCTGGGCGCATCATGGTTGCCGGAAAGGACCTCGGGTCCCTCAGTTCCTGGAGGGTTCCGTACCTGCGTCGCAACATCGGCTGCATTTTCCAGGACTACAAGCTCCTCTCCAAGAAGACGGTCTCTGAGAACGTGGCATTCGGACTCGAGGTGATAGGCCGCCCACGCACTGTCATCAAGAGGCAGGTACCGGCGATCCTGGAACTCGTCGGCCTCAGCCGGAAGGCCGACAGGACCCCCGACGAACTCTCCGGAGGCGAGCAGCAGAGGGTCTCCATAGCCAGGGCGTTCGTAAACCGACCGCTGATACTCCTGGCCGATGAACCGACCGGGAACCTGGATCCGGCCACCTCGGTTGGGATCATGCGACTTCTGGACCGCATCAACCGCAGCGGCACCACCGTCGTGATGGCCACCCACGAACGCGGCGTGGTCGACACAATGCGCAGGAGGGTCATTGAGTTGGACCGGGGTGTGATCGTCCGGGACGAGTCACGGGGGGTCTACGACTGATGAACCCACTCCAGCCAGGTGGATCGGCGTGATCTACAGGCTCTGGTATTTCATCCGTGAGACGGTTGTCAGCCTCTGGCGCAACCTGAGCCTCACCCTCGCTGCCATCCTCACCGTCGGTATCTCCCTGTCGCTGGTGGGTACGTCGATTCTCGTCAGGGAGGGCGCTGACCGGGCGACCGCACAGTTCCAGGAGGGCGTCGAGTTCATCGTGTTCATGAACGCCGACCACACCCCTGATCAGGATGTTGCAATCCGTCAGGTACTTGACACCAGCCCCGCCATATCCGAGTACGCCTATATCGACAAGATGGCCGCCTACGAGGAGTTCCAGGTTCTGTTCGTCGACAAGCCCGAGTTGATCGAGAGCGTCACCCCCGACGTGATGCCGCCCTCGTACCGGATTGTTCCCGCAGACCCCGACGCAGCGAATGTCGCCGAACTGGCGCGTCAGTTCTCGACCCAGCCGGGGGTGAGGGAGGTGGCAACCGCCACCGATGCCATTCGACAGATCGAGGACTTCTCCACCAGGGTCAGCCAGGTCCTGTTGGTTGCAGCAGTTGTCCTGGTCGTCGTTTCGGCCATGCTGATCCTGAACACGGTTTTCACCGCGATTGGTGCGCGCCGCGAGGAGATCGAGGTGATGAAGTTGGTTGGAGCAACCAACTGGTTCGTCCGGATTCCGTTCATGCTCGAGGGAATGATTCACGGCCTGATCGGCGCAGGGCTCGCTATTCCGTCCCTGTTCATCGTGGAGGACCAGGTTCTCTCCTTCTTCCAGGAATCAGACGTGGTGCCACTCTTTCGCGGCTTCGCCGTCCCTGACGGGTTCGTCTGGGACACCAGCCTGTGGTTGCTGCTGCTCGGAGGAACTGTCGGAATGCTCGGATCAGCCATCGCTGTGACGCGCTACCTGGACGTCTGACCCTGTGGGAGGCCCCGGAGAGGGTTGGGTCCGCATCGGCGATTCCAGCCTCCCGGCCGGTGGCATCCTCGGCACAACGCTCGCCGACGAGGACCTGGTGATATGGCGCTCAATGGCCGGTACCCCCTGCGTGGCAGAGGCCCGCTGCCCCCACCAGTGGTCGCATCTGGCCGGTGAAGGTGCTGTTGACGGTGAGGAACTTGTCTGCCTCACACACCTCTGGCGTTTCACCGTCGACGGCGAGGGTTGGAAGGAGAACGTGAGCGGCCGCCGCGACCGCAAGGGCGACCTGGCGGTGAAACCCTGTGTCGAGCGGGATGGCGGCATCTGGGTGCAGGTCAGGGGCTGACCGCCGATTTTCGTCGGACAACCGGTCATGGAAGACTGGTCCTTCATCTCAACGGAGGTAGCAAATGGGTGTTGACGGAGACCTCCTCAAGAAGTACACGCTCGCCACATGGGGTTTCAAGCAGGGCGAGACCGTCTCTTTGATGATCAACCTGGGTGTCCGTCTGGGCATCTACTCGGCTCTCGATGGTGCCGGCGCCGTCACAGCCTCGGATCTGGCAGCGGCCACGGGCCTCCATGAACGTTGGCTGAAGGAATGGCTGCGGGCACAGGCGGCAGCCGGGCTGCTTGTCAGCGACGACGGTGAGGCCTTCCTCCTCGAGGACGAGGCGGCAATGGTCCTGGCCAGGACCGATACGCCGACCTACGCCGGTGGCGTGTTCTCCCACATTCGCCATCCTCGCGTTGCCGATGGCCTCGAGGAGGCCTTTCGGACCGGTCTGGGACTCACCTACGACGGCCAGGGAGAGGGCTCCGAACACCACGTCGAGGCCATGTTGGCCCCAATGGCCCGGGCGCTTCTGGTACCGACCGTTATTCCGGCGTTGGATGAGGTTACGGCTCGTCTCAAGGCGGGGGCGAAGGTCGTGGACATCGGCTGCGGAACCGGTCTGGCACTTCAGCTGATGGCCGAGGCCTGGCCCGATTCGACCTACGAGGGCTACGACATCTCAGAGCGGGCCGTGGCCGTTGCCAGGGAACGGTTCGCCGATGTCGACAATGTCACGGTGCACCTGGCCGGTGGAGAGGACGTGCCTTCAACGGCCGATGCGGATCTGGTCATGACCATGGACTGTCTCCACGACATGCCCCGGCCGGACCTGGCGATGGCCGCAATCCGGGGTGTCATCGCCGCCGAGGGGACCTGGCTCGTCAAGGAGGTCAAGTCCTCACCGGAATGGTCGATGAACCTCCGCAATCCGATGCTCGCCATGATGTACTCGACATCGGTGGCGTCGTGCATGTCATCGGCAATGTCGACACCCGACGGGCTGGGCCTCGGAACCCTCGGCCTTGATCCGGCGACACTCGAGGCAATGGCGACCGAAGCCGGCTTCACCCGCTTCACAATGCACGATCTGGGCGACCCGACGAACCTCTACTACGAGATCCGTCCGTAGGGAGTCAGTCGACCTTCCGGTAGCCGCCAACCGGCACTATGCAACCGAAATCGGGCTCATCGGCGCCAGCGGTGTCCAGACCGCACGGGTACCCGTACTCAAGTTCCAGTACGCCATCGGGGAGAGCGTGCTTTCGGTGTCCGACGCTGGCCGGGAGCATCCCGGGGAGGTCGACCGGGCCGAGGTGTTCGAGGGCGTGTACCACGTCGCGGCGGCGAGGATCAGGTCCGGCGTCATAGACCGAGCGGGCCACGATCCTCATCAGGGCGCAGGCCTCAACGACCGTCTGGAAGGTGTCGGAAGCAGGGGAGAAAGTGATGCCCATCGGCCTACCCGATGCCCGGGCGTACTCAGCGTTGCACATTGCATCGAATGCGGGGACATCACCGCCGGGAAGACGGGCCGCCCCGGTCGGCTCCGACGCCACAACCATGGCGCCGTCATAGAACGCTCCGGCAGCAGGACCAGCGAACGAAGCCACGTTGCGTGCCGCCACGTCGCCTGACTGGCCGTTGAAGCCGGTCTGGACAATTGTCGGGCGAGGCATGTCCTGTCTGACCATCTCGCCGACAAGGCCGGGCAGGGAGGCCAGGTTCAGGAGTGGGAACACGACATCGGCGCCCGCCTCGATCATCCGGGACACAGCGGTTTCACGCCCAACGCGGCATGTGGCCGAACCCTCACAGCCAAGCAGGTGCAGAACGGGCTCGTAGCCGAGCCAGCGGAGCGGCCTGATGAGGCCACTGGTGACCGAGTCGGGTTGACCGGACGAGTCACCTACGACAACGGCAATCGACCGTCCGGCCAGGAGGTCACGTTCCTCGGAAGACTTCACAGCGGCCGCCATCAACTCCTCGGCAGAGGAGGACAGGGTCACAAGGGCACCGTTGGCGTCAGCGATCAGGTCCCCGGGGTGGGATCCGGTGCTGACCACGCCGACCTTTTGGTCGACGGCCACACAACGGACTGCAGAACTTCCGAGCCCGCTCATGTCCAGGACCAGGACGGCCGGCATTTGTTCGGTCGCTTCGATGCAGGCTGCGGCCTGAAGGGTGTCAAGGTCGACGCCTGCTCCACCGAGGGACGGAGCCTCTACGACCCGTAGGTCGATGCGCCTGCCGTGGACGCCTCCGCACTCTTCGTTTACCAGGCCCGCAAACGCCTCAAGGGTTGAAACCGACCCATCGGGCGGGATCGACATGCCGATCCGCCCCAACTCCTCCAGACGTGTACGTATCTGGACGATGGTGACCATCTGGTCGGTGATCCCGCGGTCGGTTTCACGCGGCTCGTCCTCTCGCGGATCAGTCGGCGCACAGAACCGCTCAAGTGGCTGAAAGGGATGTGAGCGGTCGAAGGTCTCCTGGAAGGTATCGAAATCGGAGATCGGGAACAGCAGGTCACCAGCGGGGGTGGGTCCTGTCTCGGCTGGCCGGGTGGCCTCCACGACGGGTTCCCCTGCGGTCGTCGGAACAGGGACCGGTGATGCCTGAGAGGTAGGCGGGGATGTGGAGGCAGCGCTCCCAATGGGCAGCGTCGTCGGTACCGACAGATCGGGACCGTCGACAGGCGGTGCCGACTCCGAAACATCCTCTGGTGAACACCCGAATGCCACGGCGGCAAGCAGAGCCAGAATTCCGATTGCTCGTATCGGCTGTCGGTCCACGGTTCCCTCGAAGGTCCACTGCATCTGCGGTCTGTGCCCAGGGGATGGCACCGGGCGTGCCTGATTCTGTCTCATGGGAGGCCCAGTTCCAGTGCATGCTGTCGACAGGCGCCGGAACATCCGGTGGTAGGGGTGCCGGGCCCGGGAGCCCGTATTGCGTAGCCTCGGCCCGGTGCGCACACGGGGTACCACATGAGTAACGACGAACCCGTCGAGGATGAGGCCCCTGGGGTCCAGCAGGGACCCGGTGACGACGGCGTAGACGAGCCCAAGTTGCCCGAACAGGCCAGCACCGAACCCGGGATCGAACTGTCCGCCGGCCTCCGTCAGCGCAGGGCCACCTTCTTCAGGGTCAGGAGCGACACAGGCTCGCCGGTAGACGACCTCGCAATCGAACCGGGTCATCGCTGGACACAGTCCGAGGCCGACCGGCAGATTCGCATCTTCTTGATCCGACTGGCGGGAGACCGACGCCTGACCCATCGGACCGATCCGGTCGAACTCGTCCGCGAAAACGACCTGATGCTCCTCTTCGGACCTGAGGAGGAAGCGGCCTTCGCCCGACTGGCGCTCCGCTTTCCAGACGAGACCGTTGCCGTCTGGGCGACACTGCTGAGCGGTGGTGACAGGTCAGAGGCATTCGGGCCCCGATCCCGGGCCGAGAGGCGTGACGAGGCGGTAATCGAACAGGCGCTCCGCCTGGGAATGCGCAAGCGGCTCGGCAGTGCTCTGTTGCTGATTGGCGTATTGGCAGGCGGTGTGCTGCTCGGAAGGCCGCTGCTCGAACAGGACCCGACTGACCGAACTGACCGTTCCCTCCGCTTCTCCGCTGTCGAGGAGCCCGTAGACGGTGATCCAGATGTTGTCGACCGTGTACCCGGTGGCCTTCCGGTGGCGGAACCAGTCCTGACGGCTGTCGCTGACCGACCGGTAGCGATCCTGCGCGGTGAGGAACCCCTGGCCGAGCGCATCATGGTGCGTGTACCTGATTCAGCCCTGCCTGTTCCCAGAGGCGCGTTGACGGCTGCGGTATTCGAACACACCGGTGGCCAGGTGGCCCTCGTGGGCCCCGACGGCTGGGTGGAGTCAGCCTGCATCCGGGTGTCGGTGGTCACCGACAGGCTGCGACCACTCGACACCGTTCTCTACCAGGGGCCGGACGCTGCATGTCCGACGGGGCTCACCGGCCGGCTGGCCGCCGTGACCTGTCTCGGATCGGCCGGCATCGTGCTGGCAATCCAGATCCCACAGGGCGAGGTGACCCTTGTCGAAGGTGGAACCGGATGGGCCGAGGCGGTCCGCTTCGGCATCGAGTCGCCTGTCAGCCCATCGGGGAAATGGGAGGCCCTTGCTGTCCGGGGCACCATCTCGGTGCCGGTCGGCTCCGACTCAGTTGCCGTGCCCCGATTCGGAGGAACAGTGGGCGACGAGTTGACCCTTGACCTCGGAACGGGTGCCTCAGGTCGACGTACAGCTACCTGCACCCTCGTCTGATTCGGGCCTGCATGGCGGCGGGCAGCGTCCACCGGTACCGTGGGAGCCATGTGCGGCAGAGTCGTGACCGCCTCTTCGCCAGAAGAGTTGAGCGACTACATGGGCGTCGACGAGATCGTCGCAACCCTTGAGGGCCCCGACCACAACGTGGCTCCCACCGGCCAACTCCCGATGGTGTGGGTCATAAGTGCAGACACACCTGTCGGCACGGGACCGTATCGCCGGGGCACCACACGCTGTCTGGGAATCGCACGCTGGGGCCTCGTTCCCTCATGGGCCAGAGACCCCTCGATCGGGAACAGGCTCTTCAATGCCAGATCCGAGACGGTGGCCGAGAAGCCCTCCTTTCGTTCGGCGCTACGCCACCGGAGGTGCCTCGTCCCGGTCGACGGCTTCTACGAGTGGGGGCCGGCTCTACCCGATTCCAAGGAACGCTCCCGGAAACAACCCTGGTATGTCCACCGTTCCGACGGGAATCCAATGGTCCTGGCAGGACTGCGGGAAGAATGGAGCGGTGATGACGACATCAACCCTGCTTCTCCCATGAACACGTGCACCCTGATAACCGTGACGGCAAACGCGGATCTCGGGGAGGTCCACCACAGGATGCCGGCGGTTCTCGAACCCGACAGCTGGGCCGACTGGTTGGACCCGACGGTCACAGTTGCCGGAGCCGTCCTGCCTGTCCTGCGACCCGCCGCCGCCGGAGTCATCAAACTCCACCCTGTCGACCGCCGTGTTGGCAACACCCGAAACAAGGGAGCCCACCTGCTCGACGAGGCTGCCGTGCCGGCAGCCAACTGTGGCACCACAGGTGACCAGGAGGTTCTCTGGTGAAGGCCACAAAGGGCCTGGAGCGCACCGGCGAACAGGTAGCCACGACCGTGCACTCGTTGCGCCGTCGGGTCGACATTGGGATGCTCAGGTGGCAGGCACGCCTCGATGCTCCGATGGTCGACCGCTACCTGCCGTGGGGTCTGGCCACCACCTTCTGGCTCTTCCTGGCGCTGCTGGCGATTGCCCGCAGCAGTGACCTCGGCATCGGCCCGCAGGTGGGCTACTACCTCCAGGCCGTGCACCTCATGGGCGAGGGTGCATCTCCAGTCGTGAGTGAATGGGGGTTCAACGTCTTCGCCAACCAGGCTGCATTCCTGTTCTGGCCAATCGCCCGGTTGGCTGAGCCACTTCCGACTGTGGAGACACTGCTTGTGCTGCAGTCACTTGCACTGGCCGTGACAGTCGTTCCCCTGTGGCGAATCGCCCGTGGCCCGGCCAACCTGCGTGTCAGCGGGGCAGCGACGCTGGTGATGGCGTTCGTACTGCACCCCTCAGTCCACAACCTGAACCTGGTGGGCTTTCACCCTGAGGCGTTCGCCCTGCCGGCCCTGCTAGCCGCCTACCTGATGGCCACACGCCAGAACTGGTGGATACTCGGGGTCCTCGTGGCGATAGTGGTGACCGCCCGAGCCGACCTGGGCCTGGCGGTATCGGCACTCGGCCTGTTGTTCCTGACCGAGGATCGCAGGCGGGTCGGCTGGGTCCTCACCGGCTTCGGGCTGGTCTGGTTCCTGGTGATGGCCTTTGTGGTCCAACCCATCTTCGGTCACGGCACCTACCCGCACGTAGAGGCGTTCTCCCGCTACGGAGACAGCGTGTTCGGCGTTCTCCTCGGAATGCTGGCCGATCCCATTGGCCTGCTCGGCGACCTCCTCGACCGCGCCAGTTTCGAGAAGATGCTGCTGCTGGTGGCACCGGTGCTCTTCCTGCCCCTGGTGAGGCCCCGCTACATCATGACCCTGATCCCCCTGACGGCTCTCTACCTCGTAGCCGACGTACCCGAGGACATTCTGGGCAACCCCCAACAGGACGTGCCGGCTCTCGTGTTCGTGTTCATCGCCACCTCGTTCGCTCTGATGCGGATCGGCACCCGGGGAATTAGCAGGATCCTCGTCGACCGTCGGGTCCTGATGGTGATGGTTCTCACAGCGTCGGTCTTCTTCATCCGCGATGCAGCCGCGTCGCCATATGAACAGCCATGGGACTGGGGCAGCCGCGACGAGGTCGACTCTGCACGTGTGGCGGCCACCACGTGGGTCGGTGACGATGCCAGCGTGATGGCATCTCCCGTGGTGTTTCCGCTTCTGGCCGGACGCGAATCTGTCTACCTGCTCGACGCCGAGACACTCCACCGGGTGACCCCGGAGATTCCGTCGTCAGTCGACGTTGTCGTCTTCGACCGGAAAACCTCGGAACTCTCGAATTCGGGAAATCGCGGGTTCGAGGACAAGTTGGTCGTCTTGAACTTTAGGAGGCGCTTCGAGGACGAGGGTGTGAGCGTCTGGGTGCGCCGCCCTGGAGCGGGCTGAGGGTCAGGTCACACAGCCGTGCCCGTGAGCGAGGAGGGTGTCGCGTAGTTCATCTGCAACCAGGTCAAGGTCCAACGGGTCGGCACTGGTGTCGGCTCGGCTGAAGTCCAGGTCGGTCATGTCGTCGATCGGCACCACATGGATGTGGGCATGGGGGACCTCAAAGCCTGCGACGATCAGACCGACACGTTCAGGTGCAAGAGCCTCCTGTTGGGCACGACCGATCGAGTGGGCCACCCCGAGGCAGTGGGTTGCGGTCTCGGCAGGCAGGTCGGTCCAGCGGTCCACCTCGGATACGGGTATGACGAGTACGTGGCCCCTGTGGAGGGGGCGGATGTCAACCATCGCCACGCAGTGATCATCCCTCCAGATGATCCTGCCTGGTATCTCGCCCTGGATTATCCGTGTGAAGATTGACGCCATGTCCGATCCTCTCGTTGAGCCGGCACCCGGGGCTGACACCCCGGACCGGAGCCGATCGTAGGCTGTCGCCCATGGATAGGACGACGGGGGAGGACGGTCAGGCCTCGCTAACAGGTTGGGCCGGTGTGTTCACGCTGCCGAACCTGATAAGCCTCGTCCGCCTCGGGTGCATCCCGTGGTTCGTGTGGCTGCTCTTCGGTGCCGGAAACCGGACCGACGCAGCACTTCTCCTCGGTGCCCTTGGAGCCACCGACTGGATCGACGGGTGGATTGCCCGCCGGTTCGGAATGATCTCAGAAATAGGCAAGGTGCTTGATCCCACAGCTGACAGGCTCCTGTTGCTCGTGGCGCTGGTTGGAATGGTCATCGATGGATCAGTGCCAACTTGGTTCGCTGTGGCGGTGCTGACAAGGGAGTTCCTGGTCGGGCTGGCCGCAATCATCCTGGCCCTCCTGGGAGCAGCACGGATAGAGGTGACCTGGTGGGGCAAGACGGGAACCTTCGCCCTGTTGTTCGCCGTTCCGTTCTTCCTAGCGGGGGAGTCCACCGCATTCGGAAACGAATGGTTCGCCGTAGGTGCCTGGGTCTTCGGGCTGCCGGGGCTGGTGATCGCGTGGTGGGCCGCCTACGGCTACGTGCCCCGTGGGATGGCTGCGCTGAGGGAAGGGCGGGCAGCTCGCAGGGCAACCGCCTGACCCCCGGTGTGGTCCTGATCCGGTAGGTTTCTGCACAATGAACGTTCCATCAGATGTCCGCTATTCGCAGGATCACGAATGGGTTCGGGTCGAGGAAGGTAACCGGCTCAGAATCGGCGTGACCGACTACGCCCAGGATGCCCTCGGTGACGTCGTCTTCATCGAGTTGCCGGCTGTGGGTACGACCGTTGAGGTTGGTGGTGTCTTCGGCGAGGTCGAGTCCACCAAGTCGGTTTCAGAACTTTTTGCACCCGTGGCGGGGTCGATCGTCGAGGTCAACCACGACCTTGAGGTGACACCGGAACGGGTCAACGAGGATCCCTACGGTGACGGTTGGATCTGTGTGCTCGATCCGACAGACCCGACAGCAGCCGATTCTCTGATGGACGCCGAGGCCTACTCGGCCCTCCTTGAGGCCTGATCAATGACACCCGGTGGCTCTGTCTGCCCGGACTGCGGACTCGACGACACCTCGGGAGCCAACTTCTGCCTCTCTTGTGGCTCCCAACTGCTCTCAGGAGACGATGAGGCAACCGACTCCTTTGAGGCCGTACTCGTCTCTCCACACGAAGACGACCGTGCACACTTTCCACCTGGCTGCGGCCTGTTCGTGGTCGATTCGGGACCCAAGGCCGGCTCCCGCTACGGCCTCGAGTCCGATCGGACAACGGTCGGAAGGCACCGGTCCGCAGACATCCTGCTCGATGATGTGACCGTTTCAAGGCGGCACGTAGAGGTCGACCGAACAGGAGACCGGTACATGGTCCGCGACGTGGGCTCGCTAAATGGTACCTACCTGAACCGCGACCTAGTCGAATCGGCTGAACTCAACGACGGTGACGAACTGCAGATAGGGCGCTTCAAGCTGGTGTTCTTCTATGGAACCGCAACCTGAGGGCCTTACCGGCAATGACCGCAGAGAACTCTCCCGGCGAGATCCGGATCGGGATTGGAGAGGTTCTTTCTCGTCTCGAGGTCGAATTTCCGGATGTGACCATCTCAAAGCTCCGCTACCTGGAGTCCCAGGGCCTGATAAGCCCAGAACGCTCGACATCGGGCTACCGCCGCTTCTCCGACGAGGACATGAGGCGCCTCGTCTGGATTCTCCGCCAGCAGAGCCAGCACTTCCTGCCACTGAAGGTCATCAGGGAACTTCTTGAGGAGTCCGGTGGCAACCAGGCGGAAGGGTCAGCCGAGGTCGAGCCATTTAGGGAACACAGCGCGGCGGTCATCTCCGAATCCGTGAGCATCACCCGCGAGGAGTTGGCTGCAGCAGCAGGAGTGTCTGTGGCGACGGTCAGAGAACTGGAAAAGTTGGGCCTCGTCGAGGGAAGCGCGGCCGGCTCCACAATGGTCTACGACGCCGACGCCCTGCTGGTTGCCCGCCTGGCCGGAATCTGTGCAGACAACGGCCTAGACATCCGCCATCTGCGAATGCACCTGGTGGCTGCGCAACGCGAAGCCGGCGTACTCGAACAGATTCTGCTGCCGCGCATCCGCAGTGGCGACCCGTCGGCGATTGCGGCCGTCAGGTCCCGCTTTGAGACCCTGGTTGAAGCCGGAGGGCAGATCCGTGATGTCATGCGGAGGCGATCAATGGGTCGCCTCGGACGCTTCACCCACTGAACCCATGGCAGAGCCTCGTCTCCTGTACGGATCGGCCGAGATATCGGCCCGCGTTGCCGAACTTGGCGAGGAGTTGAGCAGGGTGCTGGCAGACGGAGCGGTTGCGGTTGGTGTCCTCAAAGGGTGCCTTCCGTTCATGGCCGACCTTGTCCGTGACATCGACAGGCACCTCGAGATCGACTTCGTGGCCCTGAGCGCCTTTTCTCCCGACAGCGGTCGGATCCGCCTGACCCGTGACGTCGTTACCGATGTGGCCGGCAGGCAGGTGCTCCTTGTCGAAGGAGTGGTCGACACGGGATTCCGCCTTGATTTCCTCAGGAGACACCTGCTTGACCACGGGCCAACCGAGGTGATCGTCTGCACCCTGCTGGACCGCTCAGACCGTCGGATCCTTCCGACACAGGTGGACTATTCGGGCTTCGTAACCGATGAGGGTTTTGTGGTCGGGTACGGCCTTGACCACCACGGCCGGTACCGAAACCTGTCCTGTGTGGTAACCGTCGACCTGACAAAACTAGAGTCGGAGTACTCCAGCGGCGGCACCGCATTGGCAGACGCCATTATGGGCCTGGCCGGCCGTCATCCGATCGGGGCATCTCCAGAGCCTCCGGAGGTGGGGACTATGGTGCGCGGGTGACCACCAGAGTGCCTTTCCTCCCGGTCCACCGGCCCGGTGGTCCGACCAGTCGGGCATGCCGATGATCGAGATGCGGATAGTCGGGATACAGGAGGTTCTGCCAAGCGGTACCCCTGTCGTGCTGCTCCGCGAACTGGAAGGAGAGCGTCTCCTTCCAATCTTCATCGGTATGGCCGAGGCCACATCGATTGGCCTGGTGCTGGCGGGCCAGGAGCCTCCACGGCCCATGACCCACGACTTGATGGCCATCCTGCTGGATTCGTTTTCGATCCAGTTGAATCGTGTACACGTGACCGAACTTCGGGATCGCACGTTCTTTGCTGAACTTCACCTTCAGGGCCCCGCGGGTGATCAGGTCCTGTCCTGTCGTCCGTCTGACGCCATCGCCATCGCCATCCGGACCGAGACGCCGATATTTGCCGCCAGCGAGGTCCTCGACGAGGCCGGATACATGGCGCCGCTGGATGAGAGCGGTCAGGCGGTACCGGCCGCTGAAGCTCAGGTCGAGGAGTTCAGGGAGTTCCTGGACTCGGTCAACCCCGAGGACTTTGCTGGCGGCTAGCCATTCTGATTCCCTGGAACCAGCAGGTCAGCGACATTTCGCGGACTACCTACCTCGTCAGGCCGGCACCTGGGCATCATGATGGCGTACACGTGATGGTTGACCCTGGAAAGGGCGGGGCCTAGTCTGAACTCAAGTCACAGGGGTGTAGTTCCGTGAATGTGCTCCCGCGGGGTCATTCACAGGGGGCCCAACCTTGGTGTCAGTGCACGAGCAGAGAGGGGTCGCACGTGGCCACGAACATCCCGTCCGACGGGTACAGCTCCAAGAGGACTGCCGAGATCGTCGGCGTCACCTACAGGCAGTTGGACTACTGGACACGTACCGGACTCGTTGAGCCGGCACTCGGTGCAGCCACCGGAAGCGGCAGTAGGCGGCGCTACGACTACCGGAATCTCCTTGAGCTGAGGGCGGTCAAGACCCTCCTTGATGCTGGCATCCGGCTGGAGCTTGTTCGCGAAGTCTTCAGCTACCTGAGTGAGCACCTTGACGAAGACGTGACCCAGGTGAACCTGGTTATCAGCGGAACCAGGTCGGTTGCCGTCCGGAGTGGTGACGAGATCATCGACCTCCTGCGACAGGGGCAGGGTGTCCTCAACATCCTGCCCCTGGCAGGCGTAAAGGAAGAGCTCGATTCCAAGATCGTCGAGTTGTACCCGGAGGCCCGTGCAGCAGCCTCCGAAACCGGTCGGGTAGCGGCCGAGGGCTAGTTGGCGAACTTCCTGCAGGGCGTGGAACCAGTGGCTGACGGCATCCACCGGCTCCCAACATCGACCTCACCTGTCGACTTTGCCCACGAATCCGAGAGGCGTATAGCCGGCCTGCTCGACTTCTACGGAATCGCCTGGGAGTACGAACCAACCACGTTTGTCCTCGACAAGGCAGCAGACGGGAGCCTCCTCTCGGCGTTCACTCCCGACTTCTACCTTCCGGACCATGATCTCTACATCGAGGTGACGACGCTGCGACAGGCGCTCGTAACCCGCAAGAACAAGAAGGTCCGAAGGCTGCGGGAACTGCATCCCGACATTCAGGTGCGGATGCTCTACCGGAGTGACCTCGAGCGAATGTTCGCCAAGCACGCAGCCTGACCCTCGCACCCGGCGGCCGGTATCCTCATCGCCATGATCGGGACGGCAGGCCTCTCACTGTCGCCGCTCGACCAGGCCCACAGGGCCGCCGAAGCGAGGATGGTCCCGTTCGCCGGCTGGGAGATGCCGCTCAACTACCCGTCCGGAACGATCTCAGAGCACATGGCCTGTCGGCAGGGAGCAGCCCTCTTCGACGTGAGCCACCTGGGAACCCTCGAGATGAAGGGTGTAGAGGCGTTCGAACAACTCCAGGTGGCCCTTTCAAATGACCTTCGTCGTATCGCACCGGGACGGGCCCAGTACACCCACCTTCTCGACGAGGCAGACGGTTCTGTCCTTGACGACATCATCGTCTGGTGGCTCGAAGACGACAGCTTCACGGTCCTCCCCAATGCAGCCAACAACACCGATGTCCTCAGCGCCCTTCCCGGCTGTGTCGACGTTGCCGGGGATCGGGCCCTTCTCGCACTCCAGGGCCCTCAGGCCAGCGAACTGCTCCAAGGGGTGGCGCCAGATGCCGCTGAGGTGGGACGCTTCAAGGTCGCTACCTTCCAATGGGATGGCTGCTCGGCGCTTGTTGCCGGAACCGGTTACACCGGCGAAGCTGGCTTTGAACTGGCTGTACCGAACCGGGCGGCTGCTTCCCTCTGGCACGCGCTGGTCGCAGCCGGGGCTGACGTTGCAGGCCTCGGAGCCCGTGACACCCTGAGACTCGAGGCCGGCCTTCCCCTGCACGGCCATGAACTTGGTCCGGGGATCAACCCGCTCGAGGCCGGACTCGGATGGGTCGTCGGCTGGGAAAAGGATGCGTTCAGGGGGCGAGATGCCCTGATAGAGCTGCGTGAGAGGGGGCCAGGGAGAAAGATGAGAGGTCTCTCAACGCCAGGCAGGCGTCCCCCTAGGGAAGGTCAGGCGGTTCTTCACGAAGGTGTGCAGGTCTCTGCCGTCACGAGCGGCAACTTCTCACCATGTCTGGGGCACGGCATAGCCATGGCGTTCCTCCCGCTGGAACTCGATGCCGGTTCCACTGTGGCGCTCGACCAGCGTGGCACAGAGGTGCAGGCAACCGTTACGGACCTTCCGTTCATCTGATGAGAGCAGGGCTGTTACCGCAGACCCATAGGTCAGTCACACAGGTCGGGTTGTTCCCTCATGATCTGGTCGAACATGGGCTGCGGGCTGAACCAACCTGAATAGGGGTGGTTCAGGTAGGCAGCGGTCTCAGCTGCCACATCCGCATCGATCAGAACCGGCGTGCCCGCCGCTTCGGCCAAGAGCTGGGCCTGACAGGTCCGCTCCATCGAAACGAACAACCAGAGCGCTTCCTCGACACACCGGCCGACTGTCAACAGCCCGTGGTTCCTTAGGATGGCGGCACCGTTGCCACCCAGGACGTGTGCGATGCGCCTTCCCTCCTCGGGGTCGTTGACAACCCCGGTGTAGTCGTCGAACAGCACGTGATTGTCAAAGAAGATGCAGGAGTCCTGAGTCAAGGGGTCAAGCAGCCTTCCCAGCGAGGACCAGGCCTTCCCGAATACGGAGTGGGAGTGGGCGGCTGCGACGATCTCGGGACGGGTCCTGTGTAGCGCCGAATGGATAGCGAAGGCGGCCTGATTCACCGAGTAGGAGCCCTCGACCACGTTGCCCGAGTGATCCACCAGGAGAAGGTCCGAGGCGCTGATCTGGCCAAAGGCCATGCCGAACGGGTTCACCCAGAAGCACTCCGTGTGTTCAGGGTCACGCGCCGTGATATGCCCGGCCACGCCTTCGCTGAAACCGAACCGACCAAAGAGACGGAAGGCAGCTGCCAGGTGCTCCTTGCGGTGACGGCGCTCATCCTCGTGCTCGGAGATAGTCGCTGGAACGTAGTAGGGGTTCAAGTCGGTCATTGTCTGCTCCAGGCTGGTCTCCCGGTTGCGGCCGAAGCAGCCGGCTCAGGCAGAGCTGACCGTATTGGGATCCAGCCCGGATCCACAAGGCGGGTCATCAGGGGAGGACGTCGACGGCCTTATGTCGCAACCAGTGATCGGCGAGGGTCAACAGGGCCATGGACTCGACCAGTGGAACGGCTCTTGGAAGGACACACGGATCGTGGCGCCCCCCGGCCTCAAGTGTTGTCGCCCTGTTGGAGGTGTCAACGGTCTCCTGAGGAGACGAGATCGTGGCGGTTGGCTTGAAGGCAACGCGAAACACCAGGTCTGCGCCATTTGAGATACCGCCCTGGATCCCACCGGACCGGTTGGAGGTGGTAACCGGTCCGGTGGCGCCGGGTACGAACGGATCGTTGTGCTCGAGTCCGGTCATGGTGACAGCGCCAAAGCCGCTACCGATGTCAAACCCCTTTGACGCCGGCAGTGACAGCATCCCCTTGGCCAGGTCGGCCTCGAGCCTGTCAAAGACCGGATCTCCTAGTCCGGGTGGCACGTTTCGCGCCACGCAGGTGACGATGCCACCCAGGGAGTCCCCGTCGCGGCGGGCAGCATCAATGGCAAAGCTCATCGAAGCGGCGGCATCTGGATCAGGGCACCGTGTCGGGTCCTGCTCGACCTGGGCGAGTGTCACGCTGACGGAATCGACATCGGAGGCGATGGTGTGTATCTGGCTGACCCACGCCAGTACCTCAATGTCGGCAACATGGCGAAGCAGTTGGCGGGCGACAGCCCCCGCAGCCACCCTGCCTATGGTTTCCCTGGCACTTGAGCGACCACCGCCTCTCCAGTCACGAACCCCGTACTTGGCGTCGTAGGTGAAGTCGGCGTGTGAAGGGCGGTAGACGTCACGTAGGTGCTCGTAGGCACCAGGTCTGGCGTCGGAGTTGCGCACCAGGACGGCAATGGGCGAACCGGTGGTAACACCCTCGAACACGCCCGACAGGATCTCGCCACGATCGGTCTCGGATCGCTGCGTGGTAATGCTGCTCTGGCCCGGGCGACGCCGGTCCAGGTCGGCCTGGAGGTGTTCGTCGGTAAGGGGCAGGCGGGGTGGACACCCGTCGACGACCACGCCGATGCCTCCACCGTGGCTCTCGCCCCAGGTGGAGACTTGAAACAGCGATCCAAAGGTGCTTCCCACGGTCTCCGAGCATAGGTGCGGGGCCACGCCCGACCCGAGACCTTTCCGGGCCGTTCCGGCTGTACGGGGGAAACCGCCCAGGGGCTAGCCTCGCTGGCTATGTCCGAACAGGTGGGGACCCTCAACATCGCTACGGCATGGGAGGCCGTGGCCGATGCCGTGGGCGACCAGACGGCACTGGCGGTAACGGGCAACCGGACATCCTGGGCCGACTACGACAACCGCGCCGCATGTCTGGCCGGAACGCTGCGTTCACGGGGCCTGGCTGCCGGATCAAAGGTCGCCCTCTACTGCCATAACGGAGTCGAGTACCCCGAGGCCCAGTACGCGGCCTTCAAGTTGCGTTGTGTACCGGCAAACGTCAACTACCGCTACCTGGGCGATGAGTTGGCCTACATCCTGGACAACTCCGACGCTGAAGCCCTCTTCTTCGACCACAGCCTCGCCGACAGGGTCGATGCGGTGAGGGAGGGATTCCCGGCACTGAAGGCTCTCGTGCAGATCGGTGGCGACACGACGCCCTCGTGGGCCATTTCCTACGAAGAGGCCCTCGCCACCCCGCCGATGCAGCGAATCGAGCGTTCGGGCAGCGACCTTTGGTTCCTCTACACGGGTGGCACAACCGGCATGCCCAAGGCTGTCATGTGGTCCCACGACAGCCTCTTCGCCAACATGGCAGGGACCTTCGCCTCTCTGGGAGAGGCCCTGCCTCGTACAGCCAGCGAGGTCGCTGCGGCGGCAACCCGGATCGCAGCAGCCGGAAGCCGAGTCAGGCAACTCTGTGCCGCTCCCCTCATGCACGGCACATCAGGTCTCAGCAGCCTCAACACACTCACCCACGGCGGAATGATCACCACACTGGGTCAGGGCTCCTTTGACCCCGACGAACTCTGGACGGTTGTCGAGTCCGAGAAGATCACGATGGTCACCATCGTCGGAGATGCCTTCGCCCGCCCCATGCTCGACTCCCTGGACAGGGCAGCGAAAGCCGGAAAGGCCTGGAACCTCACTGCGCTGCGCCTCCTGCTGTCGTCAGGGGTCATGTTCAGTGCCCCTGTCAAGGCCGGGATCCTCGCGCACCATGACTGCACGATCGTCGACATTCTGGGATCCAGCGAGGGAACCGGTATGGGATCGCAGATCACCTCACGGGAGCTCGAGGATGCCGGCACAGCCCGATTCGCCCTCGGCGAAAGGGCGAGGGTTTTCAACGACGATGGTGAAGACGTTGTTCCCGGATCTGGTGAAAGGGGCCGTCTGGCCCTCGGGGATCCGATCCCTCTCGGCTACTACAAGGATGCTGCCAAGACCGAGCAGACGTTTCCAATGATCGGTGGGCGTCGATGGTCAATTCCCGGCGACTGGGCGACCGTCGAGGCCGATGGCACCATCACCCTTCTGGGTCGTGGATCAGCGTGCATTAACACCGGTGGAGAGAAGGTCTACCCGGAAGAGGTCGAAGAGGCGATCAAGGAGCACCCCGGGGTAGTGGACTGCAATGTTGTCGGCCTGCCCGATGAACGTTGGGGACAGGCGGTGGCAGCCGTTGTCGAACTCAGCCCAGCCGGCGGTGTCGGTATCGACGAGGACATCTTGAACCGGCACGCACGGACGGTTCTGGCCGGTTACAAGGTCCCAAAGAGGATTCTTCTGGTTGACACGATCCAGCGGGGCCCGAACGGCAAGCCCGACTACAAGTGGGCCCGCGGGGCTCTCGAGGCGACTTCCTGACAGGGGCTGCGGTCCTCAGAGCTCCAGCAGCGCCTGTTCGACAACCTCGGGCATCGCCGGATGCACGTACAGTTGGTCGCGGGCCATCTCGTCGACGGTCGTACCCGACGCCATCCCCTGAATCAACTGCTGGATGAGTGTGGGGGCATGCGGGCCGATGATGTGGGCCCCCAGGAGGAGGCGTGAGTCGGGGTCAGCCAGGAGTTTCACGAAACCCGTTGAATCCTCCATGGCCCAGCCGTAGGCGATGTCTGAGAAATTGCGTACCGAGACGAGGTGGGGGGTGCCGGCGTCTACCAGGTTCTGTTCCGTGTGGCCCACGCTTCCGATCTGGGGATGTCCGAAGACGGCGTGGGGGGTGAGCGAGTTGTCCATTGCCCACAGGTCCTCAGGGTTCAACAGGTTGTGTGTGAGGATTCGCGCCTCGGCGTTGGCGATGTGCTTCAGTTGGGCCGGGTTGGTGATGTCGCCCAGTGCCCAGACACCCTCGGCAGAGGTTCGCAGGTAGTCGTCGGTGGCTATCAGGCCCCGCTCGTCGGTATCGATGCCACCCGCCGCCACGTTGAGCCTGTCGCTGTTGGGACGTCTGCCCGTGGCCACGAGGAGCTGGTCGGCTTCGAGCGTCGAACCGTCACTCAGTTCGAGCCGGAAACCGTGGTCGTGTGCAACGGCGGTGACGGTCGTGTTCAGGCGAACACCCATGCGGCCCGAGTAGACCTCGGTGATCCTCTCCCGGATTGCCTCATCGGCGCCCCGTAGGAGAAGGTCGCCGCGGTGCACAATCGTCACCTGGCTGCCTAGGGCCTCGAAAACATGTGCCATCTCAATGGCAATGAAGCCACCACCCAGGATCACCAGATGCTCGGGGAGGGAATCAAGCCTCATGATGGAGTCAGACGTGTGGAACGGCACCTCAGCCAGACCCGGCAGATCCGGAGCCACCGGCCTTCCTCCAGCGGAGACGACGATCTGGTCGGCCGACACGCTGGTTCCGCCTACGTCGACGCATCGGTCACCGGTGAACCGGGCGTGGCTCTCGTAGACGGTCATGTTCTCAAGCCCGACTCGGTAGTCGCGTCCACTGACAGCGATCGGGTCAATTCGGCCAAACACGCGGTCACGGATGGCCTGCCAGTCGGCACCCTCGAAGGTCGTATGGAGACCGAGTGACCCACCCCGGCGGGCCGAAAGCGCAACGTCGGCAGCGTGGACGAACATCTTGGAGGGGATGCAGCCCCGATTCAGGCAGGTCCCGCCGAAGGCCCACGGTTCAACGATGGCTACATCCATCTCTGAGTAGCTCTTCCTGACAACGGTGTTGCCGGAACCGGCTCCGATGATCAAGAGGTCATGGTGTGGCATCTGTTGCCCTCTCATTGTCTGGCATCTGGGGTGACAACCCCTGCCGTCACTCGGATAGTCCAGATACTTCAGATACGGGTAATGGAGCGCCGCTAGTTGCGGGGTACATCCTCCCACGCAACGTCCTTGAAGGGGTTCGGTTCCCTGGGGAGTCCGAGTACCCGTTCGCCGATGATGTTTCGCTGCACCTCGTCGGTTCCCCCGGCAATGCTGATCCCAGCGGCCGACAGACAGAAGGTCGACCAGCGTTCTCCATCCCCACCGTCAGGTCCCCAGGCCTGGCCGGCGGCACCGACCAGTTCCATTGACACGTCACGAATCGTCCTCGCGAGCAGAGCACCGTTGAGCTTGGCGATGGAGCCCTCCGGTCCCGGAACCCTGCCAGCGGCGACCGCATCGCGTATCCGCCTTCCGATGAACCCCTTGATCCGCTCCCGTATCCAGAGGTCGGCCAGGTCCTGACGGGTTCGGGGGTCTTCGGCCTTGTCGAGTTGTCGGGCCAGGTTGATCAGGTTCTGGGTGACACGCTCGCCGCCGAGGCCACCTCGCCCAGCTCCGATGGAGACCCTCTCGAACATGAGCATTGCCACGGCCAGGCTCCAACCCTGGTTCAGGTCACCCAACAGCCAGTCAGTTGGGATGTGGGCGTCTGTGAAGAAGACCTCGTTGAACCCACTCTCCCCGGAGATCTGCCGGAGTGGGCGAACCTCGATCGCCGGGTCGGCCATGTCCACGATGAACATCGAGAGGCCCTGGTGCTTGGGCACGTCGGGTTCAGTGCGGGCGACCACGATTCCGTAGTCGCAGTAGTGCGCTCCTGAGGTCCATACCTTCTGCCCGTTGAGAACCCAACGGTCGCCGTCCCTGACGGCCCTTGTGGACAGGCCTGCCACGTCCGACCCCGCTCCGGGCTCGGAGAACATCTGGCACCAGATTGTCCGGCCATTGATGTTGTCGGGCATGAAGTCGCTGCGTTGTGCATCGGTGCCGAACTGGTTGAGCACCGGCAAGCACATGCCATGTGAAATGGCGAGGGGCAGGTTGGGCAGGTGCCATGGCGCGGACACGTCATCGAAGACCTCCTGATGGGTTGCACTCAGCCCTGCTCCACCGAACTCACGGGGAAAGGTGATCCCGGCCAGGCCCGCGCCTGCCAGAGATGCCTGGAACCTTCGGGCTGTTGTGACCTCGTCGTCGGCTTCGTCCATCGATACCTCACCGCGCCTGGCACAGTTGGCCACCAGAAAATCCTGGACCTGTCCCCGGAATGCCTGCAGGTCGCTGGTATCCCCTGGCTCAGATGCATCCGACATGTCGTCGACCGTAATCCTCCAGACGGTCGGCCCCGTAGCCCGGCGGGCCTGTCATCTGCCAGTTGAGGTGTGATCACTCACCGGCGGACAGGTACACATGAGGTTCTTGTCGCCGTATGCCGAGTCGATACGGGCGACCGGTGGCCAGTACTTGTCGCTTCCCATACCGGAGACAGGGAATGCTGCGGTCTGCCTGTCGTAGGGATGACTCCAGTTGCCCGCTAGGTGCTCGGCGGTGTGGGGTGCATTGACCAGTGGGTTGTCATCGACAGGCCACTCACCGTCAGCGATCCTCGACACTTCAGCGGCAATGGCGATCATGGCATTACAGAAGCGGTCAAGCTCGGCAAGGTCCTCTGACTCGGTCGGCTCGATCATGAGGGTGCCTGGCACCGGGAACGAAACCGTCGGAGCGTGGAACCCATAGTCGACAAGGCGTTTGCAGACATCCTCGGCGGACACTCCATGTTGGCTGAGGACCCTTACATCCAGAATGCACTCATGTGCCACGTGCCCTCCCTTCCCGCTGTACAGGATCGGGAAGTGTGGGCGGAGGCGGGCTGCGACGTAGTTGGCTGAGAGGATCGCCATCTTGGTTGCACGGCGCAGGCCCGGGGCACCCATCATCGAAATGTAGGCCCATGAGATCGGCAATATCCCGGCAGACCCGTACGGAGCTGCGGAGATGGTACCGATTCCAGATTCCGGGCCAGCATCGGTGATGACTGGATGGCCCGGCAGGAACGGGGTCAGGTGCTCGCTCACCGCGATCGGTCCAATACCGGGCCCACCACCGCCGTGGGGGATGCAGAAGGTCTTGTGGAGGTTGAGGTGAGACACGTCAGCTCCGAACCACCCGGGCCGGGCCAGGCCGACCATGGCGTTGAGGTTGGCGCCGTCCAGGTAGACCTGTCCGCCGGCCTCGTGGACCAGATCGCAGATCTCCACGATCTGTGGCTCGAACACCCCGTGTGTCGACGGGTAGGTGATCATGAGGGCGGCTAGACAGTCGCCGCTCTCCGCCACCCGGAGCCGGAGGTTCTCGAGGTCCACGCTGCCGTCATCGGATGAATCGACCACAACGACCTCCATGCCGGCCATGACAGCACTGGCGGCGTTGGTCCCGTGTGCGGAGGACGGGATGAGGCATACAACCCTCTGCTCGTCGCCACGCGAGGCATGCCAGGAGCGGACAGCGAGAAGGCCGGCCAGCTCACCCTGGGAGCCTGCATTGGGCTGCAGGGAGACGGCTGAGTATCCGGTGATCTCCACGAGCATCTGCTCAAGGTCGGTGATCAGGTCGAGGTAGCCGGCAACCTGGGTCGTCGGTGCATACGGATGGATGCGTGAGAACTCGGGCCATGACACTGCAGCCATTTCGGTGGTTGCGTTCAACTTCATCGTGCAGGAACCGAGGGGGATCATGGTCCTGTCCAGGGCCAGGTCACGGTCGGCCAGCTTCCTCAGCCAGCGCAGCATCGAGGTCTCGCTGTGGTGGGAGTTGAAGAACTCCGAGGTGCAGAACGGAGACTGCCTGTTCATCTCGGCGGGGATGCCGGGTCGGGCAGTGGAATCCAGTGCCACCACATCAGCGCCCTCAATGCCGAAGGCCGCCAGTACCGCTACGACCGTGTCTGGAAGAGTGGTTTCGTCGAAGCTGATGCCGATCGTGTCAGCGTCGATGCGGCGCAGGTTGCAGCCTCGTTCCAGCGCGGCGGAGATGATCTTCTCAGCCCGGCCCGGAACCCGAACCGAGATCGTGTCGAAGAAGGCTTCGTTGATTACCTCGAAGCCGGCACCGAGCAGACCTGCTGCAAGTACCGAGGTCAGCCGACCTGTCCTCAGTGCGATGCGCTTCAGCCCGGAGGGTCCGTGGTAGGCGGCGTACAGGGCGGACATGACCGCCAGCAGGACCTGGGAGGTACAGATGTTTGATGTGGCGCGTTCTCGTCGAACGTGCTGCTCGCGAGTCTGTAGGGCCAAGCGATGGGCGATCTGGCCGTTCGAATCGATCGATGTTCCGACCAGGCGGCCCGGAAGCATCCTCTTGTGCCTCTCGGAGACTGCCATGAAGCCTGCATGGGGCCCCCCGAAGCCCATTGGAACGCCGAAGCGTTGAGCCGATCCTACGACTACGTCCACGCCGAGTTCACCAGGTGGGGTCACCACACACAGGGCCAGGAGGTCAGCCGTCACTGCCACTCCGACCCCGGCCTCGCGGAGGTGTTTCACGACCTGGCCCAGTGGCCGCAGGTTGCCACTGGTTCCGGGAAAGGCAATGAGCGACCCGAACACGTCGTGGTCACCGTCCAGTCGGATCGTCCAGGGGTCGGCGACACGGACCTCAATGCCCAGTGGCCTGGCGCGGGTGCGGATCACGTCGATCACCTGTGGGTGGCAGTCGGAGTCCACGAGGAAGGTGTTGCGTTTGCCCCGGTCGGCCCGTCTCAACAGCGTCATTGCCTCGGCTCCGGCCGTGGCCTCGTCGAGGAGCGACGCGTTGGCCAGGTCCATTCCCGTCAGGTCGGCGATCATCGTCTGGAATCCCAGGAGGACCTCGAGCCTTCCCTGGGATATCTCAGGCTGGTAGGGCGTGTACGCGGTGTACCAGGCTGGATTCTCGAACACATTTCGCATGATCACGGCTGGCATGTGGGTGTCGTACCAGCCGGCGCCTATGAGGCTGGTCACGACCTTGTTTCGTTCGGCAAACCCGCGGAGACGGGCAAGGGCCTCCTCCTCGCCCATGGGGTCGGCCAGGTTGAGCGGGGTTCTGTCCCTGATCGATTCCGGGATTATGGTGTCGATGAGGTCGTTCAGCGTGGGGGCACCGATAACGGCGAGCATCCTGTCGACCGCAACCTGGTCTGGACCGAGGTGGCGTCGATGGAACGCCATGTCATCCAGGAGCTCCTTCAGGAGCGGGCGGGGTTCGGTCGGGCTCGACATCTCTGTGGTGTCCATTCCGGGTAGGGGAGAGTGTGCTTCGTTCACGCCCTCCTCTGTCCGGTACCTGAGAGATGGACCTGAAATGGGAAATGACCCCGAGTCAAGCTTGCCCCGTCGGTGGACCGGCCGCAGCCGGTCTCTCTCCAGAGTTGCCAGCCCCAGCGGTCCAGTCGCCTGAGAGTTTCCGAGGGCGGTTGCTCCTTCGGCGCCTCGGTCGGGCCGAGGTCTCTCCCACAGGGGTTATGTCAGCAAAAGACAACATAGTCCCTCTCGGCGATGGTGCCCAGATGGCATCGGTCACAGCGCCCCTCCCTGGGTACGCTCCACCCGGGTCCGGCACGCCTCCCTCTGGAGGGTGCCGCTGTTGGGGATGTATCGTCCCGGACAGCATGGAACTGATCTCACACCCAGCCGCAGGTGTCTTCCGGTGAACCCCACACTCGTAATCATGGCGGGAGGACTCGGTTCCAGGTTCGGTGGTGACAAGCAACTGGTTCCCGTCGGCCCCGGAGGTGAGGCATTCCTTGACTTTGCGATTGAGGATGCGGCCAACTCCGGCATTTGCGACGTCGTGATCGTCGCCAGGAGCAACCTTGATGAGCTGCTGAGGAGGCACCTGGCTTCGCAGGGGCACCAGTCGTCTGAGATCCGCATCGTCCACCAGGACACATTCGGGCCGCCACGTGCCAGGCCATGGGGAACAGGCCACGCGGTGCTCTGTGCAGCCGCGTCCAGCGACGGACCGGTAGTCGTCTTGAACGCCGACGACTACTACGGCCCCAGCGGATCGGCGCTGGCAGCCGAGGGGCTCGCCGATGTCGACGGCGAACACGCTGTACTCGTTGCCTATGACCTTGGAACGACCCTGTCTCCGGGCGGCTCCGTTTCCCGTGGAGTCTGTGAGTTGGATGGGAGCCATCTCGTCGGGCTTGTGGAGACACACGGCATCCGCAGGGACGGGGGACACATCCAGGCCGAGGACCCGCCTGGTCGACTTTGCGCCGATACGCCGGTGTCGATGAACCTGTGGGGACTCCCTCGCCGTGTTCTGGACCTACTCGAGGACCAGTGGGCCGACTTCCACTCGATGCACTCCGCCGACGCGGCCACCGAGTTTCTCCTTCCGGAGGCGATTGAACAGCAGCGGATTCGAGGGCTCGTGACCGTGGAAGTGGTGAGGTCCGGGGAGCACTGGATGGGGATCACCAATCCCGACGATCTGGTGGTAGTCCGACGGGTGTTCGATGACGGCCGGTGAGGTCACCAACCTCAGGTGCCGAGCCGATCCGTGCCGACCTCAAGGCCCGGGAGCTGGACCTGTATCACAAATCCGCGCTCAGTTGCGTCCGCCAGAACCAACTGCTCGCATTCCAGCCAGTCGTGTGCCCTCGGGCCATCAAGGTGCTGATTGTAGGGAGCGTCGAAGACTATGACCTGATTGCCTGAGGAGCGGAGCGCCTCTACGTTGTGCGGGCCGTCATCGATGTAGAGATCGGCCTCGACCTCGGGCTTGGCCCCCAGGAAGCAGATGTCCCGGTAGGGGATTCGAGCACGGTCCAACCATTCCACCGTGTCAGCTATGGCAGTGGCATGGGTCCAGTTCACGTACAGGCGATGGGTGATTACCCGTATCCAGATGCCGATGTCGGACAGCCTCCAGAGAATCTCGGAGGTATCGTCGATGACGGGCATGGAGCGCAGGATGCGGTGCTCGCTGACGGCCAGGAAGTGCAGTCGCTCGAAGTCCTCGGCAGACATTCCCCACTCGCTGAAGTCCCAGGACCGCAACAGGGGGAGGGACTTCTCGTCGACACCCGTCTCGTGGGCGACCACCGAGCGAAAGGCGGCGGTGTAGTCGCCACAGACACCGTCGAGGTCAACGCCTAGGACGTAGGGCCGGTCGACCCGCTCGTCGCTCACCGTGAGCCTTCTGTGTACATCCGGCAGAGGCTAGACGGTGGGCGCTCTGGGCAATGCGGTCGAAAACGGCGGAAGCCCCGCCACCCGGAGGTGGCGGGGCTTCCAATCAGAACGAAGGTCAGCGTGCGAGTCCCTTGCCAAGCGCACTGATTGCAGCGTCCTTGATCGGAATGAAGCCGACTATTGCCAGCGCCGTTCCGATGTCGGTACCAAAGTCACTAAGGCCCAGGACCTCAGTCGACGCGCCGAAGCCGAAGCCTCCGACGTCGCTGATCAGGACGAAGAGATACGCCCAGATCAGTGTCAGGTTGGAACCGATGACGGGTAGGCCTTTGAGCATGCTGTTGACACCAACGGTGTCGAGGATGCTGTCCAGAACTGCCACAACACCCTGGAAAACGATCGCCATGACGATCAGGGTGAGGATGGTTGACATCATTGTGCTGTACCCCTTTTTGTTGTCAGCCGCCGGTTCAGGATCGAACCGGATCTGGTTTCCGTGACTCAACGTTAGGAGGATCGCGCGTTTCCGGGGTGGATGCAAGCGAAACAATTTCGCAACATCACCGGGTGCAGTGTTGCGATCATGTAACATTCCCGGAGAGGTCGGCTGAGGTCCCACTAGCTGACATAATGCCTGTACGGGTTAGTGAAACACCTGTCTCGGAACGCGGAAACGGCTCCAAGTAGCCTCCCGGCGAACCGGTCAACTCCTCGGAGCCGCTCCTTGCGTTCCACTCCCACCAGGCCGGTACCACCACCCGAGGGCGGCGGTACAACCAAGAATCGTCCTGGGCCGGTTGGCGCCTTACCCGGCGGTGCTCCTCCGGGCCTTGCGACCCGACCTCGCTCCACCGGCCTCGACACCTTCGTGTCCCTGGCCGACCCGCTGCACCCCTTCAGGAGCAACGTGGTTGCGGTCCTCCCCGAACACCTCTCCGGGCCTTTCCCAGGGTCTCGACAATCCTCAGCGGATGCGGAGCTTGCGCTCGCCCCCGCTTCGGGTGTCGGTTCCATCCGGTTCCGAATCCCTTCGCCGTGTTCGGCGTGGGGAGCATCATGCGCATCGGTGACGGCTTCGTCAACGGCGTCAGGACATTTCCCCAGAAAGAGCCGTGATATCCCCAGAAGCAGCGGATGATTTGCACAGGTATTCCACAGAGCGACCGAAAACCGGTCCCTCTGGAGGCGATCGAGGCGGCCTCAGGAAGACAGAACCACTCCCATAAGGAGTGCACCGAGAGCCGCTACGACTCCCAGCGCCCCGGTGAACCCCCGGATGGAGACCGATGAGGTGTTGGAGTGGACCGCTGCGGCTCCTCCCGACAGACCGACCAGAAGCAACTTGACGAGAAGGGTCATGAGGTAGGCGGTGTCACGGTTGGAGAGACTCACCTCGAACAGGTTCCAGATGCCCGTTGATACAGCAAGTCCGAAGAACGTCCATGCCACGCGGCCGAAGCGGTTCGCAGCAATCCGCGGGGCATCCGGATCGAGCCTCCGCAGGACCGGTACGAGTGCCGCCATGGTCAACTGGCCACCGACCCAACCAGCAACGCCGAGCAGATGCAGGAAGAGGCGGGCTTCAGACAGGCCCAGATCGTTCATTGGAGCATTCTGGCAGCGGTCCCGACAGTTTCAGCAGAAAGGCCCTAGCTGCAGGCTCGGCTCAGGCCGTGTGGGCCCGGCTCAGCGTCTCAGGCCCACTGACCGCGTTCGAGGAGGACATCGCGGAGGACGGCTGGACAGTCGGTCATCAGGCCATCAACCCCCTGGTCCAGCAGATCATGCATCTCCTCGGGGCTGTCAACGGTCCAGACATGCACCTGCAGGGCCATTCGATGGGCATGCTCGACGAACCGCCTATCGACTATCCGCACGCCAGCGGACCTCACCGGCACCTGAAGGCAGTGCCACGGCGGGGAATGGAAAGGGACCCCGAAATTTGCCAGACGGAAGCGGGCCGTGGCTGACGGCCCGGCTGACGTACACAGCCCAGCACCCAACAGTTCGCGGCACCGCTCAAGGCGACGGTCGGAGAACGCACCGATACACACCCGATCCAGGGCGTCGTGCGCCTTGATCACCTCGACAAGCGCGTCGACAACGGCATCGTCCTTCGGGTCGATGTTCACTCGCGCCCCCGGAAATGCCGCCAGCAGGTCAGTCAGGCGTGGAACGCCCTCGGTTCCACTGATGCGGGCCCGTGACACCTCCTCCCATGAGAGCTCTGAGATGAGGCCCACAGAATCACTGACCCTGTCAAGCGAATTGTCGTGGAAGGCAATCACGACACCATCAGCCGTCAGGTGCACGTCAGTCTCCAGATAGGTGAACCCAAGACCCACCGCATGGGCAAACGCAGACATGGTGTTCTCAGGCCAGTCGCCCGTACCGCCGCGATGCGCAAATGCCAGGACACCTGGATGCTGCAGGAACGGATGTAGGTCTGCGCCCATTGGGGAACCCATTCCGTCGACCGTACCCGTCGCGGACTGGAGGGGCCCGACAGGATACGACGGCAATCAGGTAGACGGAGTCCTCGGCCGATCCTCTAGCGGTAGCGTGGACGGATGGCCAGACGGACCAAGATCATTGCCACAATCGGACCCGCTTCCGAGGACGAGGCCACACTTCGCAACCTTGTACGCGCCGGAATGGACGTGGCGAGGCTGGGGCTGGCCCACGGCACGCTCGACGAAGCGACCGAGCGTCTATCCACCATCAGGAGAATCGCTGCCGAAGAAGGCAGACCGGTCGGAGTTCTCGTGGACCTTCCCGGGCCGAAGGTACGGGCGGCATCCTTTGGCGAGGACCCGGTGGCGATCGTCGAGAAATCGGAGATCCGCCTGAGCGTCGGGAGCGGCCGTAGCACACCATCGGTCATTGAGGTCGACTACGACAGCCTCCTACACGACGTCCTTGTAGGCGACAGGCTCAGCATCGGTGATGGTCGGGTGATACTCGAGATTGGCGACGTTACCGGCGACCACCTGATGGCGCGGGTCATGCATGGCGGAAACCTGAGTGGCCGACCTGGAGTCCACGTGCCCTCGGACCGGCTCTCGATCACGGCGCCGACCGCCGAGGACCTTTCCTCACTGGAACGCTTCCTGGAACTCGACATCGACATGGTGGCCGTCTCGTTCATCCGTTCAGCTGAGGACCTCATGAGGTTGCCGGTCGAACCGCACCCTGCCGGCCCTCTCGTGGTCGCCAAGATCGAGACCCGGGCTGCGATCGACAACCTTCCCGCAATCATCGAAGCCTCTGGGGCAGTCATGGTGGCCCGCGGTGACCTGGGCAACGAGTGCCGGCTCGAGGAGTTGCCCATACTTCAGAAGGAAATCATTCGGGAGTGCATCGCATTGGGCCGCCCAGCCATCACGGCAACCCAGATGCTCGAGACCATGATCAACAACCCGGAACCGATGCGGGCCGAGGTCTCAGACGTGGCCAACGCAGTCTGGGACGGCTCAAGCGCAGTGATGCTCTCAGGCGAGACCGCAATCGGAAGCGACCCTGTCAACGTCGTAGCCACGATGTCACGCATCGCCGAACGTGCAGACGACGAGTTCGACCACCGGTCCTGGGCGTCAGAGTTGTCCGATCTGCGGTTGACCGACAGGGGTGAGCCTGATAGCGCCATAACCGATGCCATGACCATGGCTGCAGCCAGGGCACTGGCCGAACTGCGTATCAGGACCGTCCTGTGCATCTCAGGATCGGGATTCACCGTGCGCTCGATGGCACGCTTCCGTCCCGAAGCCCGGATTCTGGGCTTCAGTGCAAACAGGCGGACCGTTGGCCAACTGACACTGAGTTGGGGAACCGAACCCCTCCACCTTGCCGAGGAGGGCAACATTGACGAGAGGGTTGCCAGTGCCATCACAACCGCGCGAGATGCGGGCCACGTTGAACCCGGCGAACTGGTTGGTGTGCTGGCTGGAACCAACGTTCGCTCCCGTTCAACCAACGCTCTTCGTCTGGAGATCGTGTCGCCTGCCACCTGAGTTTCGGGTGGTGCACGGTTAGCCTCCACGCCGATGACCAGGAAGCACTCTGGAGATCCGGAATTCGTCGGGGCTGTCCTAATCGGCGGATCCAGCAGGCGAATGGGAACGGACAAGGCCCTCCTCGCATCAGCAGAGACAGGTGGCCTGTCTCTGCTCCGCCTCGCCGCAGGCGCACTCAATGGTGCCGGAGCCCGCGAAGTCGTTGCAGTCGGCCGAAGTGACACCTCGCTGTCCGGTGAGGGCCTCCGGGTCATCCCGGACCTCTGGGAGGGAGAGGGCCCGCTGGGAGGGATCGTCACGGCCATGTCGGAACTCGACAGCGACGAGATCAACCACATAGTGGTACTGGCGTGCGATCTCCTGGCCCCCAGTTCCGCCTCGATCCGAGCTCTTCTGGCAAGAGCAGCCAAGAAACCCGACCATGTCGTAGTGCCCCTCGTGGATGGCCAACACGAATGGCTTCACGCGTGTTGGCCGCTCTCGCTGAAGCCCCTGCTGGAGGCAGCATTTGAAGACGGCCTCAGGGCGCCACGAAGCCTGCCAGACGACATCCCCGTAGAGGAGGTCACGGGAATCGATCCAGCCACCACACGCGACGCCGATACCCCAGGGGACCTCCCCTGGAGGCTCTCGACCCCGACTGACGGGCCGATAGGGTGACGCCCCGCACCTCAGAAGGGAGGGGAGTGGATATTCCACAGATCGGCGTAGACGCACTTGAGGGCATTCTTGGCACCAGGGCGACGTTGCTCGACGTCCGCGAATCCGGTGATTACGCGGCCTCCAGGATCACCGGTACACAACACATCCCGTTGGCCGACCTTCCCGACAGGATGGATGAGATTCCATCAGATCAGAGCGTCTACGTGATCTGCACCAAGGGTGGCCGGAGCCTGGCAGCCGTTGACTTCCTGCTGCATCAGGGCCTCACCGCCATAAACGTCATCGGTGGCACAGCCGCCTGGATCGAGAGCGGAAGACCTGTCGAGACAGGGGAACCGACCTGAGCCGCCAACAGAAATTGACATGGGACCTGCTGACCGAACAGGCCGCATTCCTGGCCCTTCTCGACACGCTCAGGGGCGAGAAACGCATCGCCGTGGACACGGAGTTCCACCGGGAGAGAACCTATTTCCCGAAGGTAGCCCTCGTCCAGATCGCATGGCCTGGAGGGCTGGTCCTGCTGGACCCCCTTGAGTTGGATCTGGCCCCGATGGCCTCGCTCCTGGAGTCCGAGACCCTCTGGGTAATGCACGCCGCGGGTCAGGACATAGAAGTATTCCAACGTGCCTGTGGAACCGCTCCACGGCGCCTGTTCGACACACAGTTGGCTGCCGGGTTCAAGGGGATGTCCTCGCCGTCGCTGTCAGCCCTTCATCAACATGAACTGGGATTCACGCTCTCCAAGGGTGACCGGTTGACCGACTGGCTGGCTCGGCCTCTGACCGAGTCGCAGTTGGCCTACGCGGCCTCCGACGTGGCCCACCTTCTGGAGATTCACGACCGCCTGACGACAGAGTTGGACAACAGGGGGCGCCTCGCCTGGGCAGCAGCAGAATGCGAGGAGATGCTCGAGAGAGAGGTCACACGCCGAATCCCTGAGGATGCCTGGCGCCGAATCAAAGAGGCCCGGAGCCTCAGTGGCAGAACACGCCTCGTGGCCCGCTCCGTCGCCGCATGGAGAGAACGCCGGGCAGCCGAGATCGACATCCCGGTCCGCCACGTACTACCTGACCTTGCAGTCGTGGCCATAGCCCAGAAGGCGCCGGCGAATCGCGATGCGCTCAAGAAGGTCAGAGGTGTCGACGGAAGGCACCTCAAGGGAGAAACTGCAGAGGGAATCCTGGAGGCTGTGGCAGCGGCTGCCGACCTTCCAGCGCTGCCACCAGGCGAGGACCACAATCACAGTCGGCAACGGGATCTGAGGGCGGCCGTGACCCTCGTTTCGGCATGGGTGGCCCAACTGGCGCGCGACCTCGAAATGGACCCGACGCTTGTCGGCACACGGTCTGACATCGAGGCACTCGTCCGCAGCGACCAGGATTCCCGGATGGCCCTCGGTTGGCGCCACGACCTTGTAGGCGAGCCCGTCGAGGAACTCCTCTCGGGCCGTGCCGCCCTTGCCTTCGATGGTGAGGGCGAACTCGTCCTCATTCCACGCAACGGCTGAAGAGACCTTCAAGGCCATCCGGTCGCTGTCCACGCTGGTTTCAGAGAGATAGGCTCTAGGCCCGTTCGTGATCTGACATTGGAGAATCTGCGGTGAAGAAGGGTCGACATCGTCGCTTCGAAGAAGCGCGGGCACTCAAGCGAAATCAGGACCTCGACCTCGACTCGATTTTCGACAGCCTGGACAACACCCGGGAAGGATCGTCGAAATCGGGAGAATCGACGGCGTTCGACGCATGGGCGGACGATTTCGACGATGAAGAGTCAACCGACTCTGAGGGCGAAACAGCCTCGGACCAGGCCTGACCGTCGCTGGCTGACGCCAGATCAGCCTCCGGTCTCCTCCAGGATCTCATCCAGCTTGAGGATGTCCTCTTCGCGGAGGACCCCGATAAACCGCTGTTCCGCATCGGTGACAGCGAGCACGTCCACGGCCGATTCTTCCATTGCCATAACCGCATCGCGGAGAGTCCACGAGGGGAGAACGGCGGGTAGGTCCGTCCGGAGGACCTCGCTGACGGGCGTGTTGTCCCAGTCAGCCCGATCCAACTCTGATACTTCCGACAGGCTGACGATGCCCAGGTAGGTTCCTCCATCGACCACGGCCACAGCACGCTCGCGTCGAGCCAGGACGTGCAGGTAGACGAACTCGGCGGCTGTGGCATCTGGTGGAACCGTCAACACGTCGGTGGTCAGGGCTGACGTCACCGGAAGGGTGAAGCGCCGTTCGAGGTGGCCCAGCCTGACGCTCTGTTGATGCTCAGCGACCGATGAGGGTCCTGCCACCACCTGGCTGACGGCCGCTGCAACCAGGGCAGGCACCACGAAGGACCCACCGGAAACCTCAGCCACGAACATCACGGCCGCAATCGGGGCCCGATAGCCGGCACCCAGGAAGGCCGCCAGCCCCAGGGTGGGGTACAGGCCCGGCCTGTCGCTGCCGAGCAACTGTCCAGTCAACTGACCAAGGATCACACCCTGTACAGCCAGGGGGATGAAGAGTCCTCCGACACCACCTGAGCCGAGTGTCACCAGGGTCGCCGCCAATCGAACTCCGAACAACAGGGCGATCAGACCCAGGCCGTGGTCAGGTCCGACAACCCAGTCCATTGCCTCGAATCCCGGACCGATCGTGAGGGGAGCCCCGAACAGCGTGTCAGCCAGAAAAGCCAGGGCTGCGAGAAGAACACCACCGGCCAGAACCCTCGGGACAAAAGCGGTCTGCCTGGAACGGGCCTTGGACCAGCGAACCAGCCACGCCATAGAGCGACCACCGAGTCCGGCCAGTACACCGAGCAGGATGGCTCCGAACACATCGGCGGTTTCCACGCCGGTGAAGAAGCCCGCCAGATCGTCCGCAGTGAACCAGAGTTGATCCTGGTCAAACCCCAACCTGTTGGCCGGATTGTTGAGGAAGGGCACGACAGCCTTCGAGCCGACCAGGTTGATGTAGACGACGTAGCTTGTCGCTGCGGCAAGGAGGGACGGCAGCAGCGCCCTCCGGTTGACGTCATCGCGGTAGGGGGCCTCCAGGGCAAAGAGCACACCGGTGGCTGGCGCCTTGAACACGGCGGCGACCCCGGCTGCGGCACCCGCCGTCAACAGGACCTTCACGTCGTCACGACTGAGCCAACGCCCGAACCGCTCCCGCATGCTGAGGCCCACGGTGGCGCCGGCATAGATGGATGGGCCCTCAAGGCCGAGGGCGCCGCCCATGCCGATGGTCACCACACCCGCCAGAAGCTTTGAAGGAAGGTCACGGAGGGGAAGCCTGGGAGACCGGTCGTGGAATGCACGTACGAACTCATCGGATGTCGTTGAAGACTCACCCCTGCCCGGGTAGCGCAGAATCAACGAAGCAAGCAGGATTCCGACACCGGGAGCCACAGCCGTCTGCCAGAGGGGGCGGTCCTGCAACCGGTGCAGGAGAACCTCGGCGGTCACATGCTCAAATCCGGCAATGAGGACCGCGACAACCACACCTGTGGCAACGGAAAGTGCCAGTACAGGCGTGTTCCCGCGCGTAGCCAAATTCCCGAGCCTGCTCACGCCTATCTTCCTACACCTTCCACAGCTGGCTTCCTCGTACCCGCCAGTAGCGGCATCTTGCCGAAACAACTGACAGAATGATTCGATGGTCCACGAGGTGCCCACAGGAACCGATGAACTGGTAGCTGACCTGGTGGCGGCGATCGGACCCGACCGGGTCCTCGTAGGTGGGGGAGCCCGTCACCTCTACGGCCGCGACAGCTCGATAATCGACGGTGGCCACAGTGGGCCCGTCTGCTTCCCGGATTCGACCGAACAGGTCGCCGACTGCATCAGGGCTGCTGTCGCCCACGGCCGCGACTTCGTTCCACGCGGAGCGGGTACAGGCCTCTCGGGAGGTGCCGTTCCATGCAACGACCCGGTGGTGATAGCGACCACGCGGATGAACCAGATTCATGAAGTCGACGTTGAACGGCGTATCGCCTGGGTCGGGCCGGGGGTCGTGAATCTGGATCTGACAAGGCACCTTGCGGGCACCGGGCTGCACTTTGCCCCCGACCCCTCGAGCCAGCAGGCCAGCACGATCGGCGGCAACACGGCGAACAACTCCGGAGGGCCCCACTGCCTTGCCTACGGAGTGACAAGCGCACACGTGGCGGCAGTCGAGGTGGTGCTGTCAGACGCCAGCACCGTGGTCCTGGGTGAAGAGGTAGGCGATGCGGTCGGCTACGACCTGCGCGGAGCCTTCGTGGGCGGCGAGGGTACGCTCGGAATAGCAACCAGGATCGCTGTCAGGCTGACCCCCGATCCGCCGGTCGTGATGACCCTGCTGTTGGACTTCAAGTCGATAGTTGATGCCGCCGAAGCGGTCACCGGCATTATCGCCGCTGGCATAGTTCCGGCGGCCCTCGAGATCATGGACCAGAAGGTGGTCCAGGCTGTCGAGAAGTTCGTCAGTGCCGGCTACCCGTTGGACGCCGGAGCTGTTCTCATCGTGGAACTTGACGGCCTCCCCGCCGGTGTTGCCCGAGAAGTCGAGATCGTCAAGCGGGTAGGTGCCGACAACGGGGTCGGTACGGTCCGGGTGGCTGCCGACAATGCCGAACGGGAACTCATCTGGAAGGGCCGAAAGAACGCCTTTGGGGCGATAGCCCACATCGCGCCCCGCTACTACCTCCACGATACGGTGGTGCCCCGCACCCGACTGGCAGAGGTCATCGAAAAGGTCAACGCCGCCGCCGAACGCCACGACCTGATCGTGATGAACGTCTTCCATGCCGGCGACGGGAACCTGCACCCACTGCTTATGTTCGATCCCCGTGAGCCGGGGACCTTGGAAAGGGTCCATGCCGCCGGCGAGGAGATCGTACGGATCGCCATTGAGGCCGGAGGCGTCTTGTCTGGCGAACATGGGATCGGCCTGGAGAAACGTCGCTTCATGTCCCTGCTCTTTTCCCCGGATGACCTTGCCGCCCAGCGGGCCCTGCGCGACGCCTTCGATCCGCTGGGCCGCGCCAACCCCCTCAAGGTCTTCCCGACGGGTGCAAGTTGCGGTGACGTGGTGGGCCTGACAGAGATTCCCGAGGGAGTCTGGGTGTGAACGCGATGGAGGACTTCCGTGCAGAGGTCGGGTCCAGTGGCCCCGTGTGTGTCAAGGGAGGCGGCACACGATGGAGCCTCGGGGGAGAGGCCAACACCAACGTCAGGGTTGTGCATGCACCCGGCGGAATCGACTCCCACGACCCGGCTGAGATGACCGTTGCGGTCTGGGCCGGTACCACGCTCACGATCCTGGCAGAGGTGTTGGCAGAGAAGCGCCAGGAGGTGGTCCTTGACGGGCCACCGGGCTCAACCGTGGGCGGTTCCCTCTCGGTCGGCTGGAACAGCATCAGGCGTCAACGCATCGGAACGGCCCGCGACTCCCTTCTTCAGGCCGAGTGTGTCGGGGCCGACGGAAGGATCTTCAAGGCCGGCGGCCCAACCGTGAAGAACGCCAGTGGATACGAGCTGTGCCGCCTCCTGGTCGGCTCCCTCGGGACCCTTGCCCTGACGGGTCGAGTGATCCTCCGGACGAGGCCACTGCCGGAGTGCTCTCTCTGGCTTCGAGGGACCATGTCGCCTGTCGAGGTGGAGCGCTCCTGCTACCGGCCGTCGAGCATCCTCTGGGACGGAAGCAACAGCCACGTGTGCCTCGAGGGCTATGGGGCTGACGTGGAAAGCGAAGCCGAAGGTCTCGCCGAGCACGGCATGACCGAGGTGGCAGGGCCGCCGGACCTGCCACCAGACCGCGACAGGTGGAGCGGCGACCTGCCCCAAGGGGCGGTCCTGGATGTGGCGACCGGTGTGGTCCACCGCCACGGGAGCACGGTCGCTCCAGAGGTGGATCCCGCCGTGAAGGTCATTGCACACCGACTGAAGGCGAACTTCGACCCACAGGGCCGCCTCAATCCGGGCCGTGACCCGTACCAGATGTCGGCATGAGCAGTCCTTCGTACACAGAATTGCTGGATCTCGACAGCGACTCCCTGACAACGTGTGTGGCATGTGGCCTGTGTCTGCCACACTGCCCGACCTTCAGGCTCACCGGCGACGAACGGATGTCACCCCGGGGACGAATTGCGCTGATGCTAGCGCTCCAGACCGGCGAAGCGGCCTGTGACGATGAGTGGTACAACTCCATGGAGACCTGCATGCAGTGCCGCGGCTGCGAAGCAGCATGCCCGGCGGGTGTGCCGTTTGGCGAACTGATCTCGGGTGCCAGGGCTGCAATATCTGATGCCAGGCCGCTGCCGCTACACCTCCGCATCGGCCTATGGGCCCTGACCCGGCCTCGCCTGCTTCTGACAGGCAGCAGGCTTGTGGCCCTGCTGCAACGCCTCCGAATGCTCCCACGAGTAACATTCCTACCGAGGCGCCTTCCCCTCTCCGGATCCAGCCTCCCACGCCGCACAGAGGGCGACGTGATCCTGTTCACGGGATGCGTCATGGACGTCTGGCAACCAGAGGTGCACGACGCCTGCGAGTCGGTAATTGAGGTCACCGGATCCACCGTCCTGCGATCCGGGCCCAGAACCGGGTGCTGCGGGGCCCTGCACGAACATGCCGGGCTTCACGATTCGGCCCGGGAGTTGGCCGAACACGTAATCGCCACCCTCCAGGGCGACCAGCAGGTCCTAGTCGACTCAGCCGGCTGCGGGGCAGCCCTGAAGGCCTACGGTGACCTCCTCGGAACACCCGAGGCGAAGGTCTTTTCCGAACGTGTACTCGACGTTCACGAATGGTTGGCGGAACGCAGCGACGCACTACCGCTGGCCGACGTGTCAGGTCGACCCGGGGTAATCGTCCAGGACCCCTGCCACCTCCGCCATGTGCAGGATGCCCATGGTGCTGTCCGCCAGGTTCTGGGACACTGCTCTGAAGTTGTCGAACTGAACGACGACGGCCTGTGCTGTGGGGCAGGGGGTTCCTACTCCCTGCTGCAACCGGTAATGGCCACTGCGGCTCGCGACCGCAAGGTCGAGCTGATCAGGGATGTCTCCGCACGCTCCGGTGCGAACATCGTGGTAAGCGCCAACCCGGGCTGTTCCATGCACCTGGCTACAGCCGGCATCGAGGTTCTGCACCCGATTCAGGTACTCGCAGGGATGCTCGCGTCGCCAGGTGAGGTGGTCGGCGGATCGCCAGCTGGGCCAGCAGGAGGAGCCGATGGCAGGTGAGTTCGAGGATCTACGTACCCGCCTGGAGGCAATCTCTGAGGAACTCGCCGATCTCGCCATCTCGCGCCTCCGTGACTCAATCGACGCCGGCGGTACGGAACTACCCATCGATGAGCGCCGCCTGACCAGAGCCCGTCGTGCTGTCCTGAAGGCCGCACACCTTCTGGAGGAGCGGGACGGCGGCTAGGTGGTGCCCAACTGTTCAGCGGTGTTCAGGAAGTCGATCATCTGTCGTAGTCGGGCGTGGGCGTGGCGGTCGAAGTTCATCACCAGGCGGGTCAGGGCCAGCTCGTCGTTATCGGCGATCTCGGCCCTGGACGGTTCACCCCGTTCGATCTTCCCATCTGCCAGCAGGTCGGAGAAGTTGTCGTTCAGTCCCTCCAACTCCTCGTCGCCTATCTGGCGTTGCAGCCGCAGCACCAGCCGCTTCCCCACGTACCGCATCGAGTGGTAGGTGCTGTAGAAGTCACAGATGTGGTCAGCCGCCGCGACCGGATCGTCGGTAGCGAAGACGAGTGACAGGTCGGCCT
Source organism: uncultured Candidatus Nemicrothrix sp. (assembly GCA_913055915.1). GTDB lineage: Bacteria > Actinomycetota > Acidimicrobiia > Acidimicrobiales > MedAcidi-G1 > UBA3125. Next base: position 55,550 of record CAJXKL010000001.1, read on the forward strand.
GTGAGATGAGGCCACCTTCCACGAGTTCCTTCTCGACGAACTCGGCCCAGTAGTCCCAGTAGGTGCTCTCCGGGGGATCGAGCAACACGACGGGCGCAATGGGCGACTTGCCGGTCTGCATGAGGGTGAGAAGTTCGAAGGCCTCGTCCATGGTTCCGAACCCACCCGGCAGCAGCGCATAGCCGTGCGATTCCTTCATGAACATGACCTTGCGGGTGAAGAAGTAGCGAAAGTTGATCAGCTTGGGGTCATCGGTGATGAATTCGTTGGCCTCGGACTCGAAAGGAAGCTGGATGTTCACTCCGAATGAGCGGTCGGATCCTGCACCTTCCATTCCGGCTGCCATGATCCCGGGCCCGGCCCCGGTGATGACCATCCAGCCACGCTCCGCTATCGCCTCTCCGAAGGCAGCGGCCGTCCGGTACGCAGGGTCACCTTCTCGGATCCGTGCCGATCCGAAGATGGTGGCCTTCCTGATGCCCCGGTAGGGAGCGAAGACGGCAAAGGAGTGGCGGAGTTCCTTCAGGGCTGAGTTGACGAGCTTCAACTCGCCCCTGTCGGCGTCCTCACAGCCGAGGCGAACCGACGAAACCAGGAGTTCGGCAATCAGGTCAAGATCGTCGGGACGACCGGTCGCAGCCGCCAACTCCTCCACGGCAGCGTCGAGGCCGGGGTCCCCGGTGCGGTAGCGACGAAGGTTTCCGGGGGCTTGCGGAGGGTCGGCTGTCATGCGCTGGTTACAGGAATCGGGATCCGGCCGTCCTCGGGGGCCGTCACGTGCAGCCTCGTACCGCCCTGAACGCGGTCGTAGAGGGTCGTGCGCTGCTCCAAGGACCTGCCAAGGGGTTCGACCAGGGCCCGCATCTGTGGTTCGGTCATCATCTGGCCGTGCTCCGCTCCAGCGGCCCGTGAGATGTTCTCGTCCACGAGCGTGCCACCGAGGTCGTTGACCCCGGCCTGAAGCAACTGTCGGACACCGTCGTTGCCGATCTTCACCCAGGAGGCCTGGACGTTCGGTATCAGATCGCCATATGCGATGCGTGCAACGGCATGGACAAGGAGGGTTTCGCGAAAAGTGGGGCCCCGCCGGGCCCTGTGCTGCAGGTAGATGGGCGCTGCCATGTGCACGAACGGCAACCCTACGAACTCGGTAAAGCCCCCGGTCTCCCTCTGGAGGTCTCGACAAAGCAACAGGTGTCGAACCCAGTGACCGGGTTGTTCAACTGCCCCGAACATCATCGTCACGTTCGATGCCAGACCCACGCTGTGCGCCGTCCTGTGAGCTTCCAACCACTCATCGGTCGAGATCTTGTCAGGACACAGGACCTCGCGGACCTCGTCGTCGAGGATCTCTGCGGCGGTTCCCGGTAGCGATCTCAGCCCGGCGTCCATCAGGCGCCTCAGGTAGTCGGCCAGTGGTTCGCCAAGACGGTGAGCTCCCTCGATCACCTCAAGGGCCGTGAACCCGTGGACGTGGATGTCCGGTACGGCTTCGCAGACCGCACGGGTCACGCCCACGTAGTAGTCGCCGTCAAAGTCAGGGTGGATTCCGCCCTGGAGACAGACCTCGGTGGCCCCCATGCGGGCGCCATCGGCTGCCCTGTCGGCGATCTCCGAAATCTCCAGGCGGTACGGAGTGCCCCGCAGGTCAAGCGACATCGGCCCCTTCGAGAAGCCACAGAATCGACACTTGTAGGTGCAGATGTTCGTGTAGTTGATGTTCCGGTTCGCCACGAAGGTGACCGCATCGCCGTTGATCCTGCGGCGCAGGTCGTCGGCTACCTCGGCCACTGCAGCCACCTCGCCACCCCTCGCAGAAAACAGGGTTATCAACTCATCGTGTCCAGGCTCCTGGCCGTCCATGACACCGTCGAGCACCTCTGCGATCGGCCCACGCCTGAGCGGTGAGCCCGACACGAGGGGTGCCGGGAGGTTGGAGGCTCCGGAATACCAGGCGGTCGAGGTGGAGCTGAGACGGCGAGGCGTCGGGCCGTCGCCGTCGGCGATCTCCTCGAAGACCTCGGGGAAGACGGACCCGGGATCGTCGCGTGCAAGCGACTCGGAGTCACTCCTGTCGAGCACGGCGAAGCGGAGGTGCTCATGCAGCCACTGACCGGGGTCTGAGGCGAACTCGGGATAGATGGTCAGGCGGGGGGCGAGGACGTGGCCGTGCTCCTCGGCCACCTGTTTGAGTAACTCAAGGCCCGGCCAGGGACGCTCAGGGTTCACATGATCAGCGGTGAGCGGAGACACCCCACCCCAGTCGTCGATGCCTGCTGAGATCAGGTCGCCGAAGTCGTCAGAAAGGTTGGGTGGTGCCTGCAGGTGGATCTCGGGAGGCAACACAAGCCTGGCCAGTGCAATCGTGTCTAGGTATTCGCTGCGGTCGCAGGGCTTCCAGTCATGCATGGCGGTGCCGGGCTTGGGAAGGAAGTTCTGGACGATCACCTCCTGAACGTGGCCGTGGCGCCCGTGGGAGTCAGCTATGGCGTTAAGCGTCCGGATGCGAGAAAGTCGGTCCTCGCCGATGCCTACCAGGAGTCCCGTCGTGAAGGGAATCGAGAGGCGCCCAGCAGCCTCGAGGGTCTCAAGACGTCGCTCGGGTTCCTTGTCGGGACAGGCCCTGTGGCATGCGAGGTCGGGGTCGAGAGATTCAAGCAGCATGCCCTGAGAGGCGGAAACCCTCCGGAGGGTCGACAGGTCCCCAGGTCCCAGCGCTCCGGCATTCGCATGTGGCAGTAGACCGGTCTCGTCCAGGACCATCCCGGCCATCTCGGTCAGGTACTCAACAGTGGAGGAGAAGCCATGTCTGGACAGCCAGGCAGCCGCTACCGGATAGCGGGACTCGGGGCACTCGCCAAGCGTGAAAAGGGCCTCGTGGCAGCCCATTGAGGCGCCGGTTCTGGCGATCTCGAGAACCTGTTCAGGTTCGAGGTAGGGAGACTCCAGGCGCGCCGGCGGGCGGGCGAAGGTGCAGTAGCCGCAGCGGTCCCTGCAGAGCATCGTCAGAGGAATGAACACCTTGGGGCTGAAGGTGATTCGGTTGCCGTGGTGTCGGTCGCGCACCTCGCGTGCCGCAGTCCTGAGCTCCTCGCCGTGAAGGTCCAGGCTGTCGGGTGCAAGCGGCGGGGATGTTGCTGATTCCACTTCGGTAAACTAGCAGTCGCTCAGGCCTCTCGGTCGATCGGCTGGTGGTCCTTTCAGAGGATGGAAGCCTTGTCCGCCAGGCTGACCAGAAGCTCGTCGAAGGACCGGATGAAGGCATCGACCCCCTCTACCTCAAGCTGGTCGGAAACATCGTCGAGGTTGATGCCGACGCTGGTCAATGCCGCGAGGACGTCTCTGGCCGCTGCAGGATCGGCATCGATGGTGCGGGCGACGGTACCGTGCTCCTCAAAGGCCTCGAGCGTCGCATCGGGGATCGTGTTGACCGTGTCGGGGCCGATGAGAGCGTCGACATAGAGGGTGTCGGGGTAGTCGGGGTTCTTGGTGGAGGTGGACGCCCACAGAGGTCGCTGAACCCGCGCCCCCCGCTCTACGAGGGCCTCCCAGCGGGGGCCGCTGAAGGTGTTCCGGAAGAGGTCGTAGGCGACACACCCCTGAGCAACGGCCCCCCTGCCCCGCATGGCTAGCGCCGAAGGAGTGCCGATCGCCTCGAGGCGACGGTCAACTTCGGTCTCGGTGCGGCTGATGAAGAACGATGCCACCGAGGCCACGCCGGAGAGGTCGCCCGGGCAGGCCTCGAGCCCGGCGATGTAGGCCTCCATGACCTGCTCGTAACGCTCCAGGGAGAAGATCAGGGTCACGTTGACACTGCGTCCCTCTGAGATCATCTGGCGAATCGACGGCATTCCCTCGACGGTGGCAGGGATCTTCACCAGGAGGTTCGGCCTCGCGATCCGTGCGTTCAGGTCCCTGGCAGCCGCCGTCGTGCCCTTGGTGTCCGTGGCCAGAGACGGGTCGACCTCGACCGAGACGTAGCCGTCAATGCCAGCGGACTCTTCGTAGACAGGTGCCAGGAGATCGAGGGCCGCTGTTATGTCGCTCGTTACGAGCTCCCAGTAGCTTTCTTCAATGGACCGACCGGCGGCCTTCAACTCTGCCAGCTGCCCGTCGTAGGCGTCGGTGTCGGACATGGCCTTCTGGAAGATCGACGGGTTCGATGTGATCCCCCGGACGCCCCGGTCAACCCATGCCTGCAACTCACCCGACGTCAGCCAGCCGCGCCTGAGGTTGTCGAGCCACGGGCTCTGTTGCTGTTCCCTGTACAGGTCGTGAAGTCTGGTCATCGTTTCCTCCCGTGCGGAATGGCAGGGTCAGCCGCCGAGTAGCCCAAGGGCCGCATCTGCGACGGCCTCCGGGGTGATCCCGAGCCTGGCCATGACCTCGTCTCCCGGAGCAGATGCCCCGAACCTGTCGATGCCTACAGCCCTGTCAGCCCACCGGGACCAGCCGAAGGTGACACCGGCCTCCACCGAGACAGCAGGGAGCGATGGAGGCAGCACGTCGTCGCGGTAGGAATCGGACTGAGCGGAGAACAGGTCGGTGCTTGGCATGGACACGACCCTCACAGCGAGGCCGCCGGCGGTGAGGGTCGCTGCAGCGTCGAGGGCGACGCTGACCTCGCTGCCCGTTCCGATGATCACAACGTCTGGGGGAGTGTCGGGCTCTGCGAGCACGTACCCACCCCTGGCAACCTTGGCGTGGTCGTCGGTGCCGACGAGAACGGGAACGTCCTGCCTGGTGAGGAGCATCGCCACCGGTCCGTCGCTGTTCACGGTGTAGCGCCATGCGGCAGCCGTTTCATTCGCGTCTGCGGGCCGGAACACGGTGAGGTCGGGAATGGCCCTCAGCGAAGCCGCATGCTCAACGGGCTGGTGGGTGGGACCATCCTCGCCAACCCCTACCGAATCGTGCGTCCAGATGAATACCGTTCGTGCGCCGCTCAGAGCGGCGAGCCTGACGGCGCCGCGCATGTAGTCGCTGAAGACAAGGAACGTACCGCAGACGGGTAGAGCCCCGCCGTGGAGGGCGAGGCCGTTGCAGATGGCACCCATTGCGTGCTCGCGGACACCGAAGAAGATCTGCCGGCCCTCGGGGCAGTCGGCCCCCTGGACACCGTGGCCACTGATGGTCGTGCCGGTGTTGCCTGTCAGGTCGGCACCACCTCCGATCAGGCCCGGTACGACGTCCAGCAGGGCCTCGAGGCAGGCATTGCCGGCTTTACGGGTGGCCACGCCGGAACCGACTTCCCATGTGGGGAGGCTGGCCTCCCAGCCCTCGAGCCCACCGGCCGCCTGGCAGACATCCCATTCGTTGAGGTCGACGTCGGCAGAATCGAGGCGGGAACACCATGCCTTGCGCTCAGCGGCTCCGCGGCTTCCGGCAGTGGCGTAGAAGCTGCCCACCTCAGAGGAAACCCAGAAGGACTCGTCTGCTGGAAGCCCCAGGTGTCGCCGTGTCTCAGCGATGCCCTCGTCCTTGAGGGAGTAGCCGTGTACCGCAGATGTGTCCACATCGGGAGACGGGTTGCCGATGTGGCTTCGGATCACGACCAGGGACGGGCGGCCGGTTTCGTCCATGGCGTGCCGTATAGCGGACTCCATTGCGTCAAGGTCCTCGGCCGCCTCACCCAGATCGATCACATGCCATCCGTAGGCGGCGAATCGGGCCGGTGCGTTATCTGACAGAGCCCACTCGGTCGGGCCATCAATTGTGATGTGGTTGTCGTCGTAGACGGCGATCAGGTGGTCGAGGCCGAGGTGGCCGGCGAGCGAGGCTGCCTCGTGGCTAATCCCCTCGGCGAGGTCGCCGTCGCCGCAGACAACGAACGTGTGGTGGTTGCACAGGTCAGATCCGAAGCGGGCCCTCAGGTTGCGCTCTGCTATCGCCATTCCAACGGCGTTGGCGAGGCCCTGGCCGAGAGGTCCGGTGGTGACCTCGACCCCGGCGGTGTGGCCGACCTCTGGGTGTCCGGGGGTGGCCGAACCCCACTGCCTGAAGTTGCGGAGATCATCGAGGCTGAGGCCGTGTCCGGTCAGGTGGAGCATCGAATAGAGCAGCATCGAGGCGTGCCCAGCCGAGAGGATGAAGCGGTCCCGGTCGATCCAGAGAGGGTCTGAGGCGTCATAGGTCATGATCCGGGTCCAGAGCACGTGGGCCAGGGGAGCGAGTGCCATGGCCGTTCCCTGGTGGCCCGATCGAGCTGCGTGCGGCCCGTCCATCGACAGGCCCTTGACTACGGCAACCGCCTGGCGCTCCAACTCGGCATCGGTCATGTTTGTCATCACAGCCCCTGCTCGACGTAAGCGCGGCGCCACCATATCCGTCCGTCAATCGGCTTTCAGGCACCAACGACAATCAGAATTTTCTGAAGGCCATGTGTTGCCTGGAGTCACCTCACCGAGATGACGATGCCCCGAACAACAGACCGGAGGCAGTGAAGCCGTGGACGTGGTGGGCGGTACCCACTGGTCCCATTTCGCCGGCACAGAACATGCCACCGACTGCAGTGGTGCCGAGACAGTCGCAGAAAAGTTCAGCGTCATGGGAAGGTTGGGAGAAGAAGCCCCTCCCGCGCCCGGCGCAAGTGAACAACAGGGCGCTCTCCGCTCGGAGCGGTTGCAGCATCTCAGCCAGTTCGTTGCTTGCCGAGTCTGGGTCCCTGACATGGAACTGGGCGGTTTCGCCGATGGTCGGCAGGCCTGCAAGAGCTATGCCTCCCGATGACCTGTCTGCACCGACCACGTTTCGGATGAGGAAGTCGCCAGAGCCCAGTACCCCGGCGTGCTCATCTACGGCGAGACCGATCTGTAGACCCTGTCCAACGAGATGACGATCGGCCTCGGAAGCTGAGGCCAGGAGTTCGTCGAGCCGCTGCACTGCGGGTTTCCCACCGAGGCCGAGGATGAGCGTCCGTGAGGAGTCGGTGATGGTGAACGGGTCACCGATGGGGCGACAACCCTGGGACACCAGGGGACGAATAGCGAGGCCCTCGGGCAGGATGGCCATTACCGACCCACTTGAGGTGGTCTCATTGTCGGCGACCAGGCGGTTGCCGCCGGGAGCACGCGCAAATGAGGCGAGGCCACCCACTAGGTGAACCCCCGGTGGGACTGAGGCCAGCGTCGTCTGGGCATTGAAGGTGAACGGGTCGGCGAGTGCGATCACGGAAGCACCCTCGGGTGTGGTGGCCAGATCAAGGTGACCGTCGGACACGAGGAGGTCGACGGGACCCGTGTGTCCAGCCCACAGCACAATTGCCGGCGCCTCCTCGACTTCCTGTCGGTGTGCCAGTACCGAGGCGGCCGTGGCGCCGAGGAGATGCCCGGGTTCAAGGCTCTGGCGCACGGTTCGGGCAATCTGATCCACCTCGGATGCGTGTGAACCGGACACGAACAGCACGGTGAGGCCGGGCGAGGTTCCGATTCGCTCGAGAACCTGACCGATTACCTCAGCCGCGGCGACACGGGGATCATGGTGTTCAGAAACTGCAACCGCGTAGCGCATGGAATGAACATAGGTGACCGTGCCGCAGCCGGCTCACGGGTGCGCGACCAGTTCAACGGCGGGGCTCTAGCATGACGAACCGTGATGAGGCGCATGCTGTTGCCCGTGCTGTTGTCAACGGCCCTCCTCGCAACGACATGGCAGGTGCGGGCTACTGATTCCACAGCCGACAGGCCACCGCTGCCTCCTACGACGCCCCCGACAGCGTCGCTCGTCACGCCCCTCATCTCAGTTCGGCGAATCCCGCTCTTTCTCCAGGCGCCCGAGGCCGACAGGCGGCTGGTCGCTGATCTCAGGGATGTGGCATCGGGTCTCCCCGACAATAGTTGTGTGGCGGTGACCGAGTTCGACCGCCTCATCTACGGCTTCAACGAGGTCACGCCGTTGATACCGGCCAGCACCCAGAAGTTGCTTCTCGGGCTTGCTGCGCTGGAATCCATGGGCGCTAACCAGGTCTTTACAACCCGCCTCGTTAGCCGCACACCGCCGCTGAACGGTGTGGTGGATGGAGATGTCTGGCTGGTGGGAGGCGGAGACCCTGTACTGATGACCGATGGCTATGTGAACCGCTTTGACGACGAGATGGCGTTTACGAACATGGAGCATCTGGCCGACAAGCTGGTGGACGCCGGCGTGAGCTCAATTTCCGGGGCGGTCATCGGCGACGAGAGCAGGTTCGATTCCCTCCGATACGTCGAGTCCTGGCCCGAGCGCTTCAGGCCGGGCCAACAGAACCAGGCGGGTCCCCTGAGCGCCCTCTCGGTGAACGACGGCTTTTCATGGTGGCATGCCGAGAACACTGCGAACGGTCTGAACACGCCCGCCGGCGATCCGGCGGCATTCGCAGCAGCATTCTTCGATGATCTGCTCGAGGACCGGGATGTGGCTATCAGGAGGTCGGCCCAGGCGGGGATCGCACCACTAGATGCCGTTGTCGAACTCGCGAGCATCGACTCGCCCCCCCTGGCCGACATCGTCACCCAGATGCTCGTCACATCCGATAACACGACGGCTGAGCTGCTCTTGAAGAACCTTGGAGCGATCGTGAGCCCACCCGGCTCCTCGGCGACTGGCACCGGCGTGCTCCTCACGGCGCTGAGTGCTGCCGGCCACGACCTGAGCGGGGTGGTGGTTGCCGACGGATCCGGCCTGGATCCGGCAAACAGGGTCACCTGTCGCATCCTGACGACCGTTCTCGAGGACGCCGACCATGGACCGGCCCTTGTAGCCGGCCTGGCGGTGGCCGGACGCTCAGGAACGATGAGGCGTCGGCTGGTGGGATCCTCAGCCGAGGGTCGGGCCAGAGCCAAGACCGGAACCCTCCGGGACGTCACCAGCCTTGCCGGACAGGTGGAGACCATCGAGGGCAGGGTCCTGTCGTTCGCTGTGCTGACAAACGCCGAACCGCTTCCTGACAGGGTCAAGCGCCTCCACGACCAGGTTGTCCTGAAGTTGGTGGCCTATCCATCTGGACCGGACCTGGACCTCCTAGGGCCGCTGCCTGTAGTCGGCTGAGGGTGCGGCTACACACGGGAGTAACCCGGCTGCCACCCGCTGTAGCGTTGTATCCCCATGGCACGAAAACGACCCTCAGGCGATCTACTGGACTTGTTGCGGCGCTATCTGAGGCAACAGACCGTCGACCCCCTCAGGTCCGTCGGTCGTTTTCTGCTGTTTGGAATCAGCGGCACCCTTTTCATCGGCGTGGGCCTCGTACTACTTGCCGTTGGAGGACTCAGGCTGCTCCAGGGGGCCGAGATCCTGGGTGGCTCCTGGTCATGGGTTCCATACCTTCTGGTGGCTGCAGGGCTCGGCTGCGTGGTTGTCCTGTCCTTCACACGGATTGGAGGCGGCCGTGGGCTCGACAGTTGAGCAACCGGTTACACGCCAGGACCTAGAGGACGAGCTTCGGCGGACCGTCGGTGGTGCAGGCGAGAAGGTCGAAGCCCGCAGGCGTGGCATCGTAACGGTTGTGGTTGTAGGTGGCGCTGTCGCCCTCCTGGTGGCCTACCTTCTCGGCCGGCGCATTGGCAGGGTCAGGTCGACCGTTGTGGAGATCCGACGGATCTGATGAGGTTGTCATCGCCATCGGGGCTGACCGGCCGACTCCTGCGTCGCTACCTCCTCGGAGGTGGACGCCATTGGCAGCTGGCGCTGGCGGTGGTCCTTCTGGGCCGCCTCCTACAGCGCGCAACCAAACTCGGAACTGCACCAGTTGCCTTCGAGCAGTCGCTGAAGCCAGGTGAGGGTCTTCTGGTCACTCACCTGCCGGTGTCCTCGGCGGACACTTCAGGGACCTCAGTGGCGAACGGCCGGAGAAGTGACGCCAGATGACCCGGACGCTCGAGGTCGGCGACCAGGTTCTCCTTGTCGACAACAAGAAGAGGCGCTACCTGCTGACCCTCGAGCTTGGCGGCGAGTTCCACTCCCACACAGGGGTTCTCAGCCACGACGACCTGATCGGCAGCCCTGAAGGTGCAACCCCGAGGTCCAGTCGTGGTAGTTCCTTTGTGGCATTCCGGCCGACCCTGTCCGACTACGTCCTCAAGATGCCTCGTGGTGCCCAGGTCGTCTATCCGAAGGACCTTGGTCCCCTCCTCATGCTGGCCGACATCTATCCCGGAGTGAGGGTCTTTGAGTCAGGGGTCGGCTCAGGCGCCCTCTCGATGACGATGCTGCGCTCCGGTGCAGAAATCACTGGCTACGACATCCGGGACGAGTTCGCGGAGAGGGCCCGCTCCAACGTTCAGACCATGTTGGGAGGCGAGGCGCTGGGGCGCTACCAGGTGGAGATCCGTGACGCCTACGACGGAATCGATCTCGTCGACATGGATCGCGTCGTCCTGGACCTGCCCGAACCGTGGCAGGTGGTTCCCCATGCTGCACAGGCTCTGCAGGCTGGAGGGATAATCGTCGCCTACACACCCAGCATCCTGCAGGCGGTGAGGTTCAGGGAGGCCCTCGCCGTCAATGGCTTCGAGTTCGCGGAGACAATCGAGGTGCTTAACAGGAGTTGGCACATAGAGGGCCAGGCGGTAAGACCAGACCACCGGATGGTCGGCCACACAGCCTTTCTCAGCCACGCGCGCCTTCTGGGGTAGTGATTCTCCGAACACCGGTCCTGTCTCTGGCTGTACTTGCGGGTCTGGTTCAGGCCCTCGCCGCCTCATGCGCTTACACGGTCACCGCACCGACAGTTACAGAACCTCCGGTAATCAGAACCACGACGACCGCCAGCGTGCCGCTGACCCAGGCACCGGATCCGATGCGCGACGGACCCGATAGAGGCGTTATCGACCAGACCTGGCCAGCGGTGGCCCGGGTTACCGGCCTCGGGTGCACGGCATCCCAGGTAGGCACGGGGTTCGTGGCAGGGGAGGGCCTCGTGGTCACAGTTGCACATGTCGTTGCCGGCTTGAGTGCACCTGAAGTCCACCTGTCTGACATCAGTCAGGTGGCGTCGATAGTGGCCTTCGACCCGGTATCCGACCTGGCAGTCCTCTCCGTCGACACAGGCTCCTTGCGGCCGCTGACCCTTGCCGACGGCTCGCCTGGTCAGGCCATCGCCATTCTGGCATTCGACGAGGATGGAGAGCCGGAGACGACCCGCTCGCGCGTGATCAGGCGTGTTCGAGCAGTTGGTGATGACATATACGGCGAGCCCGGCGACGGACGCGACGCCCTTGAGCTAGAGGCTTCAGTTCGGTCTGGCAACTCGGGTGCCCCGGTCGTGGACGAAGCTGGATACGCCGTGGGCGTGGTCTTCTCACGTACCCGAGGTGGCATCCAGGTGGCCTACGCAGTTCAGTCGACCGAGGTCAGAACGCTTCTGGAATCGGCGCTGCGCAACGAGGGAGAGCCGGTCGACTCCGGCGAATGTCGTCCCAGATAGGCCCAAAACGAGCGGTAGACGGTCCCTAGGCCGTCCACAGAACTGACTTATCGAGATTTGGCTCAGTCGACCTGGGACTGAGGCCGGGCAGACCCTCGACCAGTGCGTCAACGGAGCCTGCCCTGTGAGGTAGTCCGACGCTTACGCCAGACTCCCAGGTAGACCAAGGCGGCACCATAGATAAGCCAGAACCTCACCCGGTCCAGGTTCTCGGAGTAAAGGACATCGACCGTCCCCAGAATCAGAAAGACAAGCCCGAGTTTGGTGACGAAGTGCCACGCCCAGACTGCCCTGAACAACTTGCCGAAAGGGTTTCTGGCCTGCTGGATGCTGGGGTTGTTCCATTCGTCGTGCTTCATCCGGTCCTCCTCCGCTAGCCGTTTCAGAGTACGTCGAACCAGATACAGCCGCTGTCATCACTGGCATGTTCAGACGGCTATGGAGAGAGAACGGCGACAGCCACGGCCAGGCCCTCGGCATGTTGGAGGACATCTCCGAGACCGTCCATGAGATTGACGAGCAACTAGATGAAGTTGTCGAGTGGCAAGAGGAACATCAGGAGTACCACGACCGGAAGGCCCGAACGCCTCGGTAGGGGAGTAGGCATCTCTCCGAAATGCTGGCCCTAGGTCAGGCCATTCCCTATAATTCCTTATACAAGAGGGAAACAGAGCCTGCAATTGTCAGGGTTTTGACTCAATCGACCTCGATATAGATGCACTCGCCGGGGCACTCCTCGGCGGATTCGATGGTTCCCTCGAGTTGGGCTTCGGTAATGGCGGCAAGGCCCGCTGGACCACCCGGGTCACTGAAGATCTTGTCGCCTTCCTTCACGTATGCCAGGCCGTCATCGAGGAGGGCGAACACATCTGGTGCAATTTCCTCGCAGAGGCCATCGCCTGTGCAGAGATCCTGATCGATCCAGACCTTCATCCTGGTCGGGTTCCTCTCACTGTGGTCGGGCGACACCTCGTCGACCCGACATCCTTCCGTTGTGTCAGGCCGGGTACTCCAACCTCTGACCGGCCCATTGGTCGCTCGGACGTTAGCCCTCTCGCACCTGTTTCAGGTGGAGCACCCTATCCGCACCCGTATGCGCAGCAGCCACCCCGATGAGATTCAGGACAATGCCATCGGTCACGTCCGGTGCGACAGGTAGGGTCGTCTCCAGGGAGGCGACATGGCATCAACCGACGGAGACGAAACCGGTTTCTCAGCCGACGGCGTGGAGCAGGCTGTGCTCGAGGCCGAGATCACCGAACTCCGCAGGCGCATAGAGGCAGCCCCCGTCCGGATCCAGAAGCTCGAAGCCGAGGTTCGCGATGTGAAGAGGGACCTTGCTAGCGCCACGTCCCGAAATCACAACTTGAACTCAACCCTTGAGACGGCGCGTGAACGCATTTCCCTTCTGCGTGAGGAGGTCGACAAGCTCTCACAGCCACCATCTGCCTACGGAACCGTCACAGGCACCAACGACGACGGATCCGTCGACGTGCACTCAGCCGGGCGGAAGATGCGCGTCGGTGTGAACCCCGACCTTGCCGGCCTTCTCAAGACAGGCCAGGAGGTCGTCCTGAACGAGTCGATGAGCGTCATCCTGGCAAGGGCAGCTGAAAGCACCGGCGAGGTGGTGACAGTAAAGGAACTCCTCGATGACGGAACCAGGGCACTCGTGGTCGGCCGAGCCGACGACGAGAGGGTCGTTGAGTTGTCCTCCGGAGTGCGCGCCGGGTACCTACGCAGCGGCGACTCGGCCCTGCTCGATCCGAGGGCCGGCATTCTGCTTGAACGACTTCCCAGGCCCGAGGTCGAGGACCTGGTCCTCGAAGAGGTTCCCGACGTCACCTACGGGCACGTGGGCGGCCTCGCACAGCAGATCGAGATGATTGTCGACGCCGTCGAACTTCCATTCCTCCACCGAGCCATGTTTTCCGACTACAGCCTGCCCGCACCCAAGGGCATCCTCCTCTACGGTCCACCAGGCTGCGGTAAGACCCTCATCGCCAAGGCCGTTGCCAACTCACTTGCCAACAAGGTCTCTGAGGTCTCAGGAGACCGCGAGGCACGCAGCTTCTTCCTGAACATCAAGGGTCCCGAACTTCTCAACAAGTACGTCGGTGAGACCGAGCGGCAGATCCGGCTCGTGTTTCAACGCGCACGCGAGAAATCTGAGCAGGGATGGCCAGTCATCGTCTTCTTTGACGAGATGGAGTCACTGTTCCGCACCCGCGGAACGGGCATCAGTTCCGACATCGAGTCCACGATTGTTCCGCAGTTGCTGGCTGAAATCGACGGCGTCGAGACACTGCGCAACGTGATCGTCATTGGCGCATCCAACAGGGAGGATCTGATCGATCCTGCCATTTTGCGACCAGGGCGCCTTGACGTGAAGATCAAGATTGAACGCCCCGACGAGATGGCGGCGAGCCAAATATTCAGCCGTTACCTGGTCGCCGAATTACCGCTCGATGAGGACCTCGTGCAGACAGCAGGAGGAGGCGACCGAGAGAAGGCTGTCAGGTCAATGATCGACGAGGCAGTGGCAGCCATGTACGCCGACACCGAGAGCAACCGCTTTCTCGAGGTCACGTACCAGAACGGAGACAAGGAGGTGCTCTACTTCCGCGACTTCGCCTCCGGCGCAATGATCGAAAATATCGTCCGCAGGGCCAAGAAGTTGGCGATCAAGAGGGAACTCGCCGGAGGTCACCGCGGAATCCGCACCGAGGACCTCATCCGGGCGGTCCGGCAGGAGTTCAAGGAGCATGAAGACCTGCCGAACACGACCAACCCCGACGACTGGGCGAAGATTTCGGGCAAGAAGGGTGAGAGGATCGTCTACGTCCGCACCCTGATCTCAGGCCCCGACGAGGACGGCGGTGGTCGCACAATTGACGGTGTGGGAACCGGCCAGTACCTCTGATCGGCGTTTCGGCCCGCGTAGGAGCCCAACCACCTGTGACAGGGCAGTACCGCTAGGGTCCGCGCATGCCCGTTCCCAAGACGCTCGGCATCGAGACCGAGTACGGGATCGTCCACCGGGGGGTTGACGATCCAAATCCGATCAGCGCCTCGTCGCTCCTGATCAACGCCTATCTGAGCAGGCGCTCCGCACCCGGGGCTGGACCCGGATCCCCGAGGGTGGGCTGGGACTTCGTCGACGAGACTCCCCAGAACGACATTCGGGGTTTCAGCCACATCGGATCAATGGCTCCTGAGGTCGAGACACACCTCGTAAATGCCGTCCTCACAAACGGGGCGCGCTACTACGTCGATCACGCCCATCCCGAGCTGAGCACCCCCGAGTGCGCCGACGCCATGGCAGTACTGCGCCACGACCGCGCCGCAGAACTGATAATGATCGAGTCGATGGCGGCGGCAAACGATGTTCTGCCCGCCGGCGAGGAGCTGGTCGTCTACAAGAACAACTCGGACGGCAAGGGAAATAGCTATGGCTGTCACGAGAACTACCTGATGGACAGGGCCACCCCGTTCGCCAACATCGTGCAGCACGCCACCACCCACTTCGTAACCCGTCAGGTCTTCACCGGTGCCGGCAAGGTCGGAAGCGAGGCACCGTGTATGCCGGAGGGTTCCGTTGTCTTCCAGTTGACCCAACGTGCCGACTTCTTCGAAGAGGAGGTCGGCCTCGAGACCACGCTGAAGCGTCCCATCATCAACACCCGCGATGAACCACATGCTGACCCGCTCCTCTACAGGCGCCTCCACGTGATCGTGGGTGATGCAAACCTCTGCGAGGTCGCAACCTTCCTGAAACTGGGGACTACAGCGATCCTGCTGGCAATGGTCGAAGATGACTTCATGGACCCCGCACTCCGGGTTGTCGATCCCGTCCGTTCCCTTCAGGCGGTATCCAGGGACACCAGCCTGAGGCAACCACTCATGCTCGGTGACGGCCGCACGGCGACCGCAGTCGACATTCAGTGGCAGATCCTGGAACAGGCCCAGAAGTACACCCTGCAACGCGGGACAGGATTCACGGGCGGGTCGGTAGCCGACCTGGTCCTACAGCGCTGGGAGGACGTCCTCGCCTCCCTCGAAGCCAGCCCGTCGGACCTGGTGGGGGTCGTGGACTGGATCACCAAGAAGCACCTCCTCGACGCCATGGCTGAGCGACACGACTTGAACCCCGGCGATGCACGCCTCGCTGCACTCGATCTCCAGTACCACGACCTCCGGCCCGAGAGGTCCCTCTTCGCGAGGGTCGGTGCTGAGACACTTGTCGACACACCGGAGGCGACAGATGCAAAGCAGCAGCCACCCGTTGACACCAGGGCCTACTTTCGGGGCCGCTGCCTGCAGAAGTGGCCTGAGGACATCGTGGCAGCCAACTGGGACTCGATGGTCTTCGACCTCGGTGAACAGGCCCTAAGGCGGGTCCCCATGATGGAACCGAGACGTGGTACCCGCGAGCACGTGGGTACGCTCCTTGACGAGTGCCAAACGGTTGCAGAACTGCTTGACAGGCTGTCCACCTGACGGCCCACTCCGGCCCACCAGCGAGGAGACGACATGGCTGAACAGGAACAGCGAAGGCCCGTCCGCGACGGGAGCGAACCGGCGGAGCCCGTAGACGTTGGCGCTGCACAGTCGGCCAGCAGGGGAAGCGACCGCCTGAAAGGTGAGCTCGATGACCTGCTCGACGAGATCGACGAGGTTCTGGAATCCAACGCCGAGGAGTTCGTGAAGAGCTATATCCAAAAGGGCGGCGAGTAGCCGACCGCCAGGCCGGGTTAGCCTTCGCAACGTGACCTTTCCCCTCTTCACCCCGTCCGAGGACCCCGGACCCAGCTTCGTGGGCCTGCTGGCCAGGCTTGGCATGGACCGCGTCGAGTCCGACCCTGGATTCGGCTCATCCAAGGGACTTGAAGGCGTGGCACACGGAACGACCGTGCTCGCCGTCCGCTTCGCCGACGGCGTGGTGATGGCGGGGGACCGGCGGGCAACCAGCGGTCACCTGATCAGCCATCGCTCAATCGAAAAGGTCTTCCCGGCCGACTCCGGATCCGGAGTGGCCATAGCCGGTGCCGCCGGCCCGGCAATGGAGATGGTTCGCCTGTTCCAGCTTCAACTGGAGCACTACGAAAAGGTCGAGGGAAACCCCCTCAGCCTCGAAGGCAAGGCCAACCAACTGGCCCTGATGCTGCGGTCGCACCTGCCGGTGGCGATGATGGGCCTTCCCGTAGTGCCCCTGTTCGCCGGTTACGACGAACAACAGGATCGGGGCCGCCTCTTCCAGTTCGACATAACCGGAGGGCGCTACGAGGAACAGGATCACGCGGCAACCGGCACCGGAAGCCTCCACGCCTCCACCGTCATGAAACTCCGCTTCAACGATGGCCTCAGCGCCGACTCGGCCCTCGACCTTGTCATTGAGGCCCTCTTCCAGGCCGCTGACGAAGACAGCGCCACCGGCGGGCCCGACATGGTCCGGGGCATTTATCCCGTACTGGCTACCATCACCTCCGCCGGCTTTGAGCGGGTTCCAGACGAAGACGTAGCCAGCCGCACGATGATGCTCCTGGACCGCCTGACCGGGAGCGACCGATGAGCAGCGACAGCGGCCGGGTCGGAGGCAGACGGCCATGACAGTCCCCATGTACGTGTCGCCCGAGCAGGTGATGAAGGACCGGGCCGACTATGCCCGAAAGGGGATCGCCCGCGGTCGGGCTGCAGTTGCCAGCACCTACAGCGACGGTGTCCTGCTGTGCGCCGAGAATCCCTCGAACACCCTCCGCAAGGTCAGCGAGATCTACGACCGGATCGGCTTCATGGGAGTCGGAAAGTACAACGAATTCGACCAGCTCAGGATTGCAGGCGTCCGGCACGCAGACCTGAAGGGCTATTCCTACAGCCGTGCCGATGTTGACGCACGCTGGTTGGCCAACCAGTACGCACAGATTCTCGGCCAGTACTTCACCCATGAGATGAAGCCCCTCGAGGTCGAGATGCTGATTGCCGAGATGGGGACTGAGCCCGGCGGTGACCGCCTGTTCCACCTGCTCTACGACGGAACCGTTATGGACACGACCACCCACGTCGTCATCGGCGGAGAGGCCGACGTGATACGGGAGAGGCTGGAGGCCTCATGGGCGTCTGGTGTCGACCTCGAAACCGCCCTGGGTGTGGCGGTGGATGCACTCGCCGGACCCGACAGGACGCTCTCTCCTGATGATCTCGAGGTGGCCGTGCTTGCCAGGGACAATGGCAGGCGGGCATTCCGGCGCCTCGAGGGTGAGGCACTCGCCGCACTCCTCGGCTGAAGGCAGGCGACCCGTGGAGCGTCGCATCTATGGGATCGAGAACGAGTTCGGCGTCACCTGCACCCTCGACGGTCAACGTCGCCTAAGTCCGGACGAGGTGGCGCGATACCTCTTCCGCAGGGTGGTCGACTGGGGTCGAAGCTCAAACGTGTTCCTCGTGAACGGAGCACGCCTCTACCTCGATGTCGGCTCCCACCCGGAGTATGCGACACCCGAATGCGACTCGGTTCACGATGTCGTCACCCATGAGAAGGCCGGGGAGCGCATCCTCGAGCAACTCACAAGTTCAGCCCAGGAGCGCCTACGCGAAGAGGGAATCAACGGCGAGGTTTTCCTCTTCAAGAACAACACAGACTCGGCCGGCAACTCTTACGGTTGTCATGAGAACTACCTGACCACACGACGTGATGACGGAGCTGAATACGCCGAGACCCTCATTCCGTTCCTGGTCAGCCGTCAGATCTACACGGGTGCCGGGAAGGTTCTCCAGACGGCGCGTGGAGCCACGTACTGCATCAGCCAGCGGGCCGAGCACATCTGGGAGGGTGTCTCCAGCGCCACAACCCGATCACGGCCGATCATCAACTCGCGAGACGAACCACACGCCGACGCCGAACGTTTCAGGCGACTCCATGTGATCGTCGGTGACTCCAACATGAGCGAGTACACGACCTTCCTGAAGATGGGAGCCTGTGGGATCCTCCTTCGAATGCTGGAGGAGCCAAACGTGATCCTTCGCGACATGACCCTCGAGAACCCGATCAGGGCCATTCGCGAGATCAGCCACGACCCGACATGCAGACGAACTGTGCGCCTGGCCAATGGACGCGAGTTGTCCGCCCTCGACATGCAGACGGAGTTCCTTGAACGTGCACTCAGGTTTGCAGAACACCGTGACATGAGTGCCGAGGAAGCCATGGTTCTCGAGATGTGGCAGCACTGCCTCGAGGGAATCGCCAACGATCCGATGGACCTCGTGGCAGAGTGTGATTGGGTCGCCAAGAGGCACTTGATCGATGGCTACATGGGACGTCACAACCTTCCCCTTTCGGATCCTGTAGTGGCCCTGGTCGATCTGCAGTACCACGACGTCGACCGTCGCAGGGGCCTCTTCTACCGCATGCAGGACAGGGGCCTCATGGAGCGGAGCACCACGGACGCCGCTGTCGAGGAAGCCATGGCAAATGCTCCCGTTACCACCCGGGCAAGGCTCCGTGGTGAGTTCATCAAACGTGCCAAGGAACGCAAACGCGACTACACCGTCGACTGGGTGCACCTGAAGTTGAATGACCAGGCACAGCGAACCGTTCTCTGCAAGGATCCGTTTAAATCCCAGGACGACCGGGTCCAGAAACTCATCGACTCACTCTGAGAGCAGGCCTGCCCCGGGCCTAGGCTGCCGGTGTGAAGAAGTTGGAGCGGATGCTCAACCTGGTAACTGCGATGCTTGCGACCGAACGGCCTCTCAGTCGACAGGAACTCCGTTATCGGGTTGGCGCCGGCGCCTACTCCGACAACGACGAAAGCTTCAGGCGGACTTTCGAGCGGGACAAGGAGGAACTGCGGTCAATGGGCCTGCCGCTGTCCCTTGAGCCGGTTCCCGGTACCGATCCACCAGTGGATGGCTACCGGATACGCCCCGGTGACTATGAGACCGACCTGCCGTCACTGACCCCCGATGAACTGGCGGCCCTGCACCTTGCATCCAACCTTGTGCGCCTCAGGGACGCCCCCAGGTCAGACCCCTTCTGGAGGCTCGGAGGGATCCTCCAAGTCGACTCACCCGATGTGGGAGCCGTAGCCGAAGTGCCGGCAGGCGAGGCCGTCAGGCAACTCATGACAGCCACGGCGGAGCGGCGTATCGTGACCTTCGAATACAACGGCCGGAACCGGACCGTGGAACCACACAGCCTTGTCTTCACGCGGGGCCGCTGGTACCTCGCTGGCCATGATCAAGGGCCCGCCGGGTCAAGGCAGTTTCGGGTAGATCGGATCGACGGTTCGGTTGTAGCCGGTGAGGCCGACGGGTTTGCAAGGCCTGGGGATCCTGTCGAGGTCAACGTCCAGCCGGCGTGGCGCTATGGGGAGGACCAGCTGCTACTGGCCCGCCTCCTTGTCCACGAGCGCCATGTCCCGTGGATGGTCGACTTCCTCGGTGAGGAGGCAGTTCTCGACCGCATGGAGGAGGGATCGGTCATCGTCGGGGAATCGGTAAGGAATCGTGCCGCCTTCCGGTCCTTTGTTCTGACCTTTCTCGACGGTGTCGAGATTCTCGGCCCTGAGGAACTCAGGAGCGACATGGTCCAGTGGCTCGAGGCACTTCGATGACCATCCTCACCGCACTTGAGCGGCTTCGGCGACTTCTGGCAGTGATCCCGTGGGTGGTTGAACGCGACGGCCCGCTCATCGATGAGATCGTCGAGAGGTTCGACTACCGCCGTTCTGAGCTGCTCGAGGACCTCGAGCACGTTCTGTTCTTCGTCGGTGTCCATCCGTTCACCCCAGACTGCCTGATCGACGTGTCCGTTGCCGAGGGACGGGTCTGGATCCGGTACGCAGACTGGTTCCGGAGGCCCATGCGCCTTGGCGCCGCCGAGACCATCGCCCTCTACGCCGCCGGCCGTTCGGTGGCAGCTATCACTGACGACGACGAGCTGGGACCGCTGGAGCGTGCGCTCACGAAGTTGGCGAGTGGCATGGCTCCGGGTGACGACAGGGCCGTGGAGGTGTGTCTTGGACCGGATTCCACCCACATGATCGACATCATCCGGGCAGCTGTCACGGATCGGGTTTCGGTCGATATCGACTACTACTCGTATGGCAGGGATGTGGCCGGAGCACGTCTCGTGGACCCCTACAGGTTCTATGCGGACAAGGGCCACTGGTACGTCACCGGCCACTGCCACGAGGCAGGCTCCCAACGGGTGTTCCGCCTCGATCGAATCAGCCGCTGCGAGCCGACCTCTCTCACGTTTGACGGTCCGGACGCAGCCGAGGAGGTCGTTGACCACATACCAACCGATGGACGCCTCCCCGAGGTGGTGGTGGAACTTGCCACAGAAGCGAGGTGGGTGGTCGAGGAATACCCCCACAGCGGAGTTGAGGAGATCTCCGGCGGCAAGGTGCGCGTGTGCCTGCCGGTGTCATCGCCACAGTGGCTGGAGCGGCTGCTGTTGCGCCTCGGACCGACTGGGGTGGTGGTCGAGGCACCCGAGGGGCTCGGCATTGAGGTCCGCTCAGCTGCTGCCAGGCGCATTCTCGCCGTGTACGGGGTTTGAGCGCCACCGCCGGGGGGCACACGGGGGCTAGGTTCGGCACCGTGGAAGGTGATTTCAGAGACGGCGGTGATGAGAAGGCGGCCGACGACGCATGGGCGGACGAACTCATCGAAAGGGCGAGGGCCAGGACCGCCGGTGACACACCAGGGCCCGTGGCCGGGCAGGCGCCACCCTCGCCTGCGGCCGGGACCTCCCAGGGCATCCCGGATACCCCGGCGGCTGTTCCCGCAGCGCCTGCAGCACCGGAAGAGCCACTGGAGCGCCGGCCACCCCTCGTGACGTTCGAGGACCTGCATGGTTCGTCTGGGGCCTTTCCCGCCCTACCAGCGGAACAGACACCCGAAGCAGTTCCGGAATTCACCCAGCAGGTACCAGCCGGGCCGCCAGCACAGAATCAACCGGATCCCATGCGCCAGGTCGATCTGGGAATACCCGGTCCTGCAATCAGCATCCGTAAGGCGGCCGTCGAGTGGGGGAGCGTCATCGTCGGAGCGCTGGTGATGGCCCTCCTCGTGAAGGCCTACCTGTTCCAGGCCTTCTACATCCCTTCGCCGTCGATGGAACCGACCCTTGGCAACGGCGACCGGATCATCGTCAACAAGCTGAGCTACAGGCTGCATCAAGTCAACAGGGGCGACGTCGTGGTCTTCGAGGCACCACCGGGCGCCGTCAACGGCGTCGAAGACCTGATCAAGCGGGTGATTGCGCTACCGGGCGAGACCATCAGTGCAGAGGCCGGACGGCTCCGAATAGATGGTGGCCTCCTGTTGGAGCCCTACCTGGTAGCCCAGGACCTGACATCCGGGTTCACCCTCCCACCCGGATGCCTGAACCCGTC
Source organism: uncultured Candidatus Nemicrothrix sp. (assembly GCA_913055915.1). GTDB lineage: Bacteria > Actinomycetota > Acidimicrobiia > Acidimicrobiales > MedAcidi-G1 > UBA3125. Next base: position 77,351 of record CAJXKL010000001.1, read on the forward strand.
CGGTACTGCCGACACCTGTCTGGTGCCACCAGGCCACGTGTTCGTTCTCGGCGACAACAGGACCAACTCCAAGGACGGTCGTTTCTTCGGGCCGATTCCAGAGGACTCGATCCTCGGAAGGGCGTTTCTGCGCGTCTGGCCTCTCGGCGACATCGGTCGCCTCTGAGGCTGCTCAGCGACCATTGCCCAGTTCTCCAACAGGTGCTCACCGGTAGGCTGACCAGATGGGCAATCTGGGAGGCAGTGAGGTTCTCGTCATCCTCCTTGTCGGGCTCCTGGTTCTGGGGCCAACGAGGTTGCCCGAGATGACCCGCCAGATCGGTCGCGTCCTGCGAGAGGTGCGGAGGATCTCGACCGGATTTCAGGATGAACTGCGGGCAGCGGTGGAGGACCCGGGACGCGAGCTGGAGGCAAGGGCCAGGGGAGATGCCCTGACTTCCGGGAAGCCGCCGCCTTCGACTGCAGGGAACCGACCAGATTCACCGACGGCGGACACGGACGACAAGGGTGAGCCAGAGCCCGGAGCCCACCCTGACCCCGAAACACCCAAAGCGACTGACATCACAGATGCCTGACAAGACCCCCGGAACGATGTCACTCGTGTCCCATCTTGAAGAGCTCAGGAAGCGGCTGCTCATAGCTGTGCTGGCCGTCGGCACGGGCGCTATCGCCTGTTGGTTCCTCTACCCCCAGATCCTCGACCTGTTGCTCCAGCCCTACTGCAGCATCCGCGGAGAAGCAGGTCCGGACGCGGTGTTCGGCAGCGGATGCGAGTTGCTTGTGACCGATCCGCTGGAGCCCTTCACGGTACGGCTCAGCGTCGCCGGCTACGGCGGCATGGCCCTGGCTATGCCCGTCCTGCTCTGGCAGGTCTGGCGCTTTGTCGTGCCCGGGCTCTACTCACGTGAGCGCCGCTGGGCAATACCCTTCATACTGTCCGGCCTGGTCCTGTTCGGAGCCGGTTGCGGCCTCGCCTACTGGAGCATACCGAGGGCACTTGAGTTCCTCGTTGACATCGGCGGTCAAGACCTGGTGAGCGTCTTCTCTCCTGCCAAGTACATCAGCTTCGTCGTCAAGATGACCATGGCGTTCGGCATCGGCTTTGAGTTCCCACTGATTCTGGTATTTCTGCAGTTGATTGGAATTCTCACCCCAGATGCGCTTCGACGTGCACGTCGTTACGCCATTGTCGGGATCGTCGCCCTGGTTGCGATCCTGACCCCCAGCGGAGACCCCATCACTCTTCTGATCCTCTCAGGGCCCATGTGGATGTTCTATGAGGTTTCGATCCTGATCGGTGCGCTGCGTGAGCGCCGTCGCAGGCGCGCCGAAGGGTGATCCACCGCTGGCCGTTCAAGCTGGACAGATTTCAAGAGGAGGCGATCGCCGCGGTCGATGCCGGGCATTCGGTTCTGGTTGCGGCACCGACATCCAGTGGAAAGACGGTGGTTGCAGAACATGCGATCGGCCGTGCAATGGAAGATGGCCTGAGGACCTTCTACACGGCACCGATCAAGGCTCTTTCCAACCAGAAGTACCGGGACCTGAGCAGGAGCCTCGGTAGCAGCCAGACCGGCCTTCTCACCGGCGACAACACCATCTCACCCCAGGCGCCGGTCGTGGTCATGACCACCGAGGTGCTGAGGAACATGCTCTACTCGGATTCAGGATTCGCAGAGGACCTGGGCTGGGTGATTCTGGATGAGGTCCACTTCCTCGAGGACCCGTACCGCGGTGCCGTCTGGGAGGAGGTGATACTCAATCTTCCGGCACAGGTGGGAATCGTGGCGTTGTCGGCCACCGTCTCCAACGCAGCGGAACTTGGTGAATGGATTCGTGAGATACGGGGAGCGACCGATGTAGTCGTGGAAAAACGGCGGCCGGTCCCACTTCGCAGCCATTACATGGTGGTTGAGCGCCGTGGCGGCAGGCGCCTGCACAGGATGTCCGTCCTGACCGGTGGCGCCCCAAACAGAAAGGGCGAACGCTTTGACGTCGCGGGGCGGAGAGACCGGAATCGACATGGGCCCGGATGGGCATCTCCCAGGCGACGCGAAATCCTGGGTGAACTCCGGCGCAACGACCTGCTACCGGCCATCCACTTCATCTTCAGCCGGGCCGGGTGCGACGATGCGCGCGATTCCCTGATCCGAGAGGGTGTGAACCTGAACAGTCCGGGCGAGGCCGATGAGGTCGAAACGTTACTCTCGGAGAGGCTTGGGGGCATCTCCAGCGGGGACTTGGAGGCACTGGGGGTCGAACAGTGGAAAGTTGGCCTTCGCCGGGGAATCGCAGCGCATCACGCGGGCATGCTGCCCCTCTTCAAGGAACTGGCTGAGGAACTGTTTGCGTCCGGCCTGTTGAAGATCGTCTACGCAACTGAGACCCTTGCGCTCGGCGTAAACCTCCCTGCCCGCTCGGTCATCATCGAGAAGTTGACGAAGTTCACCGGGGAGACGCACGAGATGCTCACGCCGGGACAGTTTGCGCAGTTGACTGGTCGAGCCGGGAGGCGCGGTATCGACGACGAAGGCAACGCCCTGATCTGCTGGACGCCGTTTGTCCCCTTCAGGAAGGTCGCCGAGCTTGCACGAAGCAGGGACTTCGTCCTCATGTCGGCATTCCGTCCCAATTACAACATGTTGGCGAACCTCATTCTCTGCCGGACGAGGGAAGAAGCAAGAGACCTTGTTGAGCGCTCGTTTGCTCAGTTCCAGGACCGCCGGCGAAAGAGGCACGGCTCGGACATGGTCGATCGACTGGACGGAATGGAACGGGTTCTCGAGAGTAGGGGACTGGCCGACTCGTGGCAGTTGACCGATCGGGGTGCAGCGCTCGCCAGAATCCACAACGAGGCCGACCTTCTGGTCGTGGAGGCGCTGGCGGCAGGCCACTTTGACGACCTCACCCCTGCCGAGACCGCTGCCGTTCTGTCGTGCGTCACCTACCAGCGCCGTGGACCCCGCAGAATTGACGTTCCCGAGCCACCGGGCCGAACGGGAGCCAGGATCAGGGCGATCAGTGAACTTGGCGAGGAGATCGGTTCTCAGGGAGCCAGCCTTGGCGTTGAGGTCGTGTTCACGACGGATCACGGCCTCGCCGAGACGATCATGGACTGGGTTGACGGTGGAAGCCTCGCCACCATCCTCGACGATGGCATGAACGCAGGAGAGTTCGTCCGGAACGTGAGGCTTGTTGCCGATCTGCTCGGCCAACTGCGCAAGGTAGCTGGTCCGGATCTGGCAGCGACTGCAGGAAGGGCCGTGGACGGCCTCGAACGCGGTGTTGTCGCCCTCGCCGGAGCGATCTCAGAACCGGAGGCGACCGAGCCGACGGGCACCGCCGACAACCCCGAAGCTGCGTAGCCGACCATGTCGCTTTCTAGAGGCCAGAGCTGGGGCGGGACAGGTGACCTGCCATACGGGTCAGAAGTGGCCGGTAGTGACGCTGAACTTCGAGCCGTGGTCACCAGTGCCCGCGCTGCTGGAGACGACCCACCGACCGTGGGCCTGACCGGAGGCGACCTGTGGCGGACGCTTGGTGGTAGGAGTAGGACCAGAGGCTTCTCGGATGAGTCGACCCGGGTGGTTGTCGATATCGGATCGGTGCTTCTGGACGGCCGGATCCACTGGTTCGTCGCACATCTCGTCGCCCGGCGCAGCTGGCTGATCGGGCGCTGCTGGATCGCCGCCAATGCCTCACACCTTGGGCGCTGGAATCTTGCACCCAGAGCGCACCCCGGAGACGGGTTGTTGGACCTACTCGACTCGAACCTTCCGATCCGCCAACGCCTGCAGGCCCACCGGAGGCTGCGCGCAGGCAACCACGTTCCACATCCCGGAATCGCATACACGAGACAGCCTGCACAACAGATCTCATTCCAGGACCCGGTACCGATCCACCTCGACTCGGAGTCAGTCGGTTCCTACAGGAACATCTCTGTACGCCTGGAACCCGCCGCTCTCCATCTGGTTGTCTGATCCTGCCTGAACGGCCCGTGACAACCGTGTCTGGCCGGGCCGGTACGATCCGCGGATGGCAGATGATCCAACCGTGGCGGGGGCAAGGCAGAGGGTTCTGGACAGGATCGATGATCTGGCCGACACCCTGATCTCCGCATCCCACCAGATACACGCCCAACCTGAACTGGGGTTCAAGGAACACGTCGCTCACGGGATCCTCACAGGGGTCCTTGAGACTGAAGGCATGGAGGTCGTCAGGTCGGCCTATGGACTGGAAACTGCCTTCGAGGCATCGGCGGGAAGTGTGGGGCCGGTGATAGCGGTGTTGTGCGAATACGATGCTCTACCCGGAATCGGCCACGCCTGTGGCCACAACATCATCGCCACAGCAGGCCTTGGTGCCGGACTGGCTGCTGCAGCCGTTGCAACCGAGATGAACGGGCAGATACGCATCCTCGGGACGCCAGCCGAAGAGGGTGGGGGTGGAAAGGTCCTGATGCTCGAGAGGGGAGCGTTCGACGATGTCGAAGCCGCCCTGATGGTGCACCCCGCCGATGCGGACCTACGGAACATCACCAGCCTCGCCGTTCAGCAGATCCAGGCGGTCTTCACGGGTCGGGCAGCCCACGCTGCGGCCGCTCCCGACCGTGGCCTCAACGCCCTTGACGCTGCGGTCCTCAGCTACATGAACGTGGCCGCCCTCCGACAGCACATTTCTCCTGAGGAACGGATCCACGGGATCTTCACCGACGCCGGACAGCGGGCCAACATCGTGCCCGAGCGGGCGGCAGCTAGCTGGTACGTGCGTGCGCCCGACCGGGCGGGTGCAGATGCTCTGGCGACGAGGGTGACCGCATGTCTCGAAGCGGGCGCGTTGGCGAGCGGCTGCTCGGTCAACTCCGAGTTGATCCAGCCAATCTACAACGAGGTACGAGATAACCAGGTCCTGCTTGATCGCTATGTGGCCAACTCCATGGGACTCGGACGCGTTGTGCTTCCAACAGACAATCACCAGGTCGTAGGTAGCACCGACTTCGGAAACGTGAGTTACACGGTTCCGGCGATCCACCCGATGATCAAGACAGCACCCGTCGGCACAGCCATCCACACCACCGACTTCGCAATAGCCGCGATCAGCGATGAAGCCGACGAGGCCATCCTCCACGGTGCCCGTTCAATGGCGCTCACCGTCGTTGACTGCTGGGCCTCCAGCGGGGTTCTGGATGCGGCCAGAAGCGAGTTTGCGGATGCAACCGGAGTCCGCGAAGGCAGCCCTCAGACGACGTAGCCTCAGCGGCCGTGTCCACCTATGTCGCCGAGGAGTTCAGCACCGCAGAGGAGGACGTCCTCCGTCGCTACTTCACCAACTTGGACCAGCCCGTGTTTGCGCTGGTCAACCTGCCAGAGGTTGTCAAGGGTGCGCTCTTTGCACGCTACTCCCGTTCCGACAAGAGCCTGCGACGGCTCTTCCTCGAGGAGTTCGTAGGCGAACTGGATGTCTCCGGCGACGAGACGATCGACGCCACCGTCGGCCTGCGCCGTGCTGAGGAACTCTACGACCGCGTGTTCTTCGAATACGGCGACGACAGCGTCGCACAGTTGGGAGGCGTTCACCTTGCCTGTGAGCAGGCCTCCAACCTCCTGACGAAGGTGCTCGAGTGGGGACGCCTAATGTCCTATCTCGAACAGTCGACCCGCTACATCGCCTACGACTCCCGGCTCGGCGGGCGATACCGCTACTACCGGGATCCCGAGATCCTGTCCTCGGCGCTCGGAACCCGCTACATAGCGGACATGGACAGGCTCTTTGAGAACTACGCCGAGATGGTCCCGCTCATGGCCAACCACTTCCGCACCGTGGCGCCGAAGGCCGACAGCGACTCTGACTTCGTCTACCGCCAGGCTATAGCGGCAAAGGCGTTCGACTCGGTCAGGGGGATGCTCCCGGCGGCATCGCTGTCAAACGTCGGTATCTACGCCTCCGGACAGGCATACGAGTCTCTCCTCATCCGGATGCGTGCCCACCCCCTCCCGGAGGCCAGATCCTATGCCGAGATGATGCTGGCCGAACTTCGCAAGGTAATCCCGTCGTTCCTCAAGCGCGTCGACCTGCCTGACAGGGGAGAGGCCACGGGGGCCTACGGAGCCGACTGCCGTGACCGCCTCGCTGACGTTGCGGAGCACCTGTTCCCAGACAGGGAGGTGCCTCACGCCAGACCCCTGGTCGACCTGACCGACTTCGATCCCGACGCCGAGGTCAAGTTGGTTGCAGCGGCGCTGTACCCCTTCACCAATCAGCCTGACCGGACCGTCGAGGCTCGCGTCAGGAACATGACCGTTGATGAGCGACTCACTGTCCTGCGGGCATTCGTGGGAGACCGCTCCAACCGCCGGCACCGACCCGGCAGGGCACTCGAGAGGCCTACCTACCGCTTCGACATCCTTTCCGACTACGGGGCATTTCGTGACCTGCAGCGCCACCGGATGATGACCCTTGACTGGCAACGCCTCAGCACCTCACACGGGTACGTGAGGCCACCCGAGATCGACGACGCTGGACTGGCCGACCGCTTCAATGCCTCTATGGAGCGCGCAGCGGCCCTTCATGACGCCCTCGAACCGGCATTTCCCGATCAGGCTCCCTATGCGGCGTCACTCGCCTACCGGGTCCGCTACATGATGCACCTGAACGCCAGAGAGGCCATGCACGTCCTTGAGCTGCGTACCTCGCCACAGGGCCATCCTGCCTACAGGCGTGTCTGCCAGGAGATGCACACGCTGATTCGGGACGTGGCCGGACACCGGGCAATTGCCGAGATGATGTCCTTTGTCGACCACTCCTCAGGAACCGATCTTGAGCGCCTCGACTCGGAGCGCGGGAGTGAGCACAAGAGGGCCATGACCATGGACGGTTCCGACACCTCGATCGCATGAACTCGGCGACTCTCAGGATCGTTTCCAGAGTTGGATGCCTAGATAGCGCCCAACACTGCCCGAACCTGTCTATGCTCCGGCCGCGATCCACAGATCAGTCGAGGAAGCGATGAGCGACGACGAGACCACCGACGAACCGTCCGACGAGGAACTCGGCGACGAACCCGACGTGGAGTTCGACAACGAGGGGGATGAGTTCGCCGACGAAGACGAATCGGACACCGCTGGCGACGACGAGGAGGGCGGAGAGGAGGAAGACGGAGACGAGGACGGACCCCGGCCAGCCAAGGTGGTTGTGGTCGATGACGATGATGACCCCGACCCCGACGATGTCGAAGCCGATCTTGACGCAATCCTCAAAGAACGGATTGCAGCCGGCGACGACGAGGATGAGGACGAAGAGGACACTGCTGCCAAGGGGAGTCAGACGGCACATGGGAGCGTCGAGGAACGTCAGGAGACCGAACTCCACTGTCCCCACTGCTTCCTGCTTGTTCAGGCCACTGCGATAGCCGAGACCGGAGAATGCGGACACTGCGGCGGCCCCATTTCGTGACCCGTTCAGGTACCTGAGCGTGGAGGTGGCGAGAGAGGCGAGCGCCGCCGACTGTGCCGACCTCGAGGCGCTACTGGCGGCCTCCCGCGGAGACATGACCCGCAAGCGGGGCGCGGAGGTTCTTGCTCGACTGGACCGAAGTGCCCACGATCTGGCGGCACGGGTGCACGAGTGTCTCGAGTCTCCCGAAGTGGTTGTCGCCGTCGGCACAATTGACGGCACGACGGTCGGTTACGGCGTGATGCGGATATCAGAGGTGGCCGACGGCAACCCTCACGCTGTCGTCGAGGAACTCTTCGTGGACCCCGAAGCTCGGTCGGTCGGAGTTGGTGAGGCCCTGATGGAATACCTGATCGAGGATGCGAAGGTCCGTGGTGCTCTGTGGATCGAGGCGCTCGCACTACCCGGCGACCGGGCGACCAAGAACTTCTTCGAAAGCCAGCGAATGGTTGCACGCGCGATCGTTGTGCACCGATGGTTGGACGGCCGGTGAGCGTCGGGAGGCCGGAACTCTGCGTTGGAGCGGTCGCTGTCAGTGGAGTCCACCTTCTCATGATCCGTCGTGGTACCGAGCCGGAGCTTGGCCAGTGGTCGCTTCCAGGTGGGCGCGTCGAGGCCGCAGAGTCGGTGGTCTCAGCGGTCGTACGCGAGTTGGCGGAGGAGACCGGGCTCGAGGGCGTCTGTGGCCCGTTCATGGGATGGGTGGAGCGCTCCGGGTTTGGCCATCACCACGTGATCCTCAACTTCGAGGTCACACTCCTGGGAGATGCCGACCCGGTTGCCGGTGACGACGCCAGTGAGGTTCGCTGGGTTCCCCTGCTGGAGGTTGCCGGAACCAACCTGGTTGACGGCATGTATGCTTTTCTCCTCGAGCACGGGGTCCTACCGGGCGGCCCGGTGCTGGGAGGCTCCTGAGGAACCCCTACCGGCCCTTCCAGACGGGTGGCCGCTTCTCGATGAAAGCGCTTGGTCCCTCATTGAAGTCCTCGCTGTGCCAGACCGCACGGCTCTCCTCGGCTACAACGGCATTCGCCTCGTTGTCAGGCAGGAGGCTGGTCGTCAGGATCGAGCGACGTGAGGCACGTACCGCCAGGGGAGCGTTGGCGTTGATCTCAGCGGCAAGTTCAAGCGCCCCCTCGAGTGCCCTGCCGGGTTCGACGAGGCGGTTGACCATTCCGTGGTGGTGTGCATCGGTGGCACTCAGGTCTGCACCTGTGAGGGCCAACTCCATGGCGACCCTCGGTGGCAGCACCCGGGGAAGGCGGAACAGCCCACCAGCAGCGGCGATCAGCGAACGCTTCACCTCGGGTATCCCGAAACGTGCCCCGGTTGAGGCGACGACCAGATCGCAGGCCAGGACAATCTCGGTGCCACCGGCTACGGCCGGGCCCTCGACTGCTGCGATCAGGGGTTTGTTCCTGCTGCGGTTGACGAGGCCAGCGAAGCCACCGCGCTCTGTCGCCAGGTCAGCCAACCCGGCGGCGATCACTTTCAGATCGGCTCCTGCGCAAAAAGCCGATCCGTTGGCGCACAATACGCCCACCCATGCCTCGTCATCGTGCTCAAGTTGATCGATTGCAGCCTCGATGGCCTTGGCCATCGCTCCGTTGATGGCATTACGGGCCTCAGGCCTGTTCAGCCGGATCAGGCCGACCCGTTCCAGCACTTCGTACTCGACGATCATGCCAGCGACTCTAGTCAGCAGTTCCAGATGGCCCCGCTGTTGGACAAGCGCTGCTAGGAGGCTGCGGGGCGCCGGGGACGACGGTTGCGACGTGGGGGAGTGGGCTCTATTCCGAAACTGGCGGCTACGTCGGGAACGTTCATGGACACGCGTCGGACCACCTCGAGTAGTTCCTCGGCCGGTTCAGCCGGCATGCCCTCGGGGACGACCCGGAGGTGTACCGGTGACAGGGCGACAGCATCGATGATCGTGGCCCAACGATCCTGGCTGACCTGGGAGGTGAGGCTGGAATTGGCGGCCTCGGCCAGCCGCTCCAATTCGGCAGACGGCAGGGGAGAGCCGGCCTTGGGTGGCCGGGAACTGAGTCGGAGGGCACGAACAATGCGGCCGTTGTCGAGGGTGGTTCGCACCTCGTTCGCCCACTCCGCGTGTTCATGGTCAACACGTGCTGTCAGGCCCTCACGGAGGCTCTCGGCCAACTCCCTCGTCTCGTCGGTGCGTGCCGCTGTCTCGGCGGCGACGACCACAGACCGGATGTCACGGAGGTCGACCTCGGCGATACCGGCCAGGGCTGCCTCAGCGCGGTCGTGCCAGTCGGCGGTTCGCAGGTTCGGCTGAAGCCGCTCGGCGAGCTGGAGCAGGAGGTCTACGGGGATCTCCGGCTCACCGGCTTCGGTTGCGGCCTTGTTCTGAGCGGTGATCGCATCGCGCAGGCCCGGGATGCCGCCTCGGGCCAGATGTTGGCCGATGAGGCTCATCTCATCGGGTAGTACTGCCAGGGCCGCCTTGAGGTGCTTGCGGCGTGGGCGTAGGCGCTTTGGTCTCGGTGCCGCCGCCTTGGCAGGGGAGCGTCGGTTGTCGCCACCGGAGCCCTTTCGGGACCTGCGACGGTCGCCGCCCTTGCCTGAGGTCTTGAAATCGCCACCACGGTCCTTGTCGGAGCTACCACGGCGCTCGGCACCCTCCCTACGCCTACTACTTCCCTTCTTGTCCTCCCTGCGCCGCCCGCGTGAGTCGCCGTCGCGACGGGGCCTGTCCTCCCTGCGGCCAGAGCGACCCTTCTTTGCGAGGGTGGCTATGACATCGGGTTCGTTGCGCCCACTGCCGAGAATCTCAAGTAGGTCGGGCTTACCGCTGCCCTCCTTTGGTGCCAGGACGGCCGTGATCTCGATTCCGTCCATGAACTGCTCGGTTTCGGCTCGAAGCAGGTCGCCGACCGAGACGCCATCTGGTAGAAGGGTGGCGTCGACCGCACCACGCGGTTCGCGCGCCCCTGCGGCCCGCCATGTCCACGAGCCGTCGTCGCGGTTGCTTGTCAGTTCGATCTCAATACGTGGCATCGCCTACAACGCTAGCCGTAAGAAGGGGTTGGCTACCTGAACCGCTGATTTTCGGAGACGATCCACCACTTGTCAAGATAATCGACATTATCTTTGACTTAGAAGAAGGAGTTCAGAACCATGGCGCATTCGCAACTACCAATAGATCAGCACCTTGAATCTCATAGCCCCGGGGGCGAGGAGTTCGACTCGCTGTCGCCGGTAGTTCGGGAGTGGCTCGAATCCCTCGCCCTATTTGAGGAAAAAGCTCCCCCAACTATCAAGCAATACAGCCAGGCTATTCGCCGTGTGATGCACCTGGCGGATATTGACCCCAAGTCCTTTGGACCTATGAGTTTGAATCAGGCCGAACTGACCGATCTGGTTCGTGAGATGCGAAGAGTTGACGGCCCGAAGGGTGGATTTTCGAAAGCCACACTTTCACAGACGTTGGCTGCGTTGAAATCGTTTTACGCCTTCTGCAAGGACCAGGGATTAGCACCGGAGATCCCAGACATTGGCCGGATACGGAAGTTGGCTCGTATCCAGGTTTTCAATCAACAGGACCCAGAATTCTATTCAAGATCTGAGATCCGTCGCTTGTTCGCCGAAGCTGTATCGGATGACGTGAAACAACACCGTGTCCGCTGGCCGAGTCGTGACTTAGCAATGTGTGGATTTCTTGCTGTATTGGGCCTCCGGGCGGCCGAACTACTTGCTGCCGAGTTGAACTGGATCAGGGATGAACGCGGAGAGGTCAATTCTTCCATTGCCTCGTGCATGTTGGACGTGATTGGGAAGAGAGGCATCAAGAGGCGGCTCCCCTTGTCAGAAGAACTCTATTATTCAAATCAGCGATGGCAAGCGGAACGAGTCGAACGGTTTGGACCAACCCGTAACACTGACCGACTCTTCGTAACCAATAATGGGACACCTTTTTCGTATCAGCAACTGCTCTATTGGTTGCGCCTGCTAAATGATCATGCAGGCCTTCGTAGAAGAACGCCGCATGCTCTTCGCCACACCGCTGGTGTGCAATTGGCCGAGGATGAGGTTCCACTTAATGTCGTTCAGGCATTGCTTGGGCACACGTCGATCGCCACCACGGGTATCTATACCGAGATTGCTGGTGGACAGATTGCCAGAAGCCTTGGAATGTCGCGGAGTAACGCACTGTTGGGCGAAGCGCTTAAGGAATCAGGACAATGAAGAATTCCATTAAGTCACTCCTTCTGGTTGCTGCACCTGAGTTGGCTGATCAGAACTTCTCCCGATCGGTCTTGCTCATGATCGAACACAACGACGACGGTGCGCTGGGACTCGTCCTGAATCGGCCAATGGACATTTCAGCCGCCGATGCCGTTCCTGAATGGGCGAACCTCATCGAACCTCCAGGACTTCTCCATTCGGGTGGACCTGTGTCAGAGGGGACGATCGTGGGCCTCGGGTCGGCACCGGAGGGCGGCCACCCGTGTGTCACTCCCCTGCTCGGACTTCTGGGTCTCCTGGACCTTCACAGCGACCCGGGCGACGCTCCCGGAGTAACGGCCGTTCGGCTCTTCGCCGGCTACTCGGGTTGGTCAGCGGGCCAACTCGAGGTGGAGTTGGCGGTTGGATCCTGGTTCGTGCTGGAAGCCCAGACGTCAGATGTCACCACTGCTGATCCTGTGGGCCTCTGGTCCACCGTGCTGGCAAGGCAGGGAGGACTGCTCGGACAGATGGCCACCTACCCCGACGACCCCTCGCTCAACTGAGCCGGAACGCCTGCCCTCAGGACCTGATCTCGACGGGGTGCCCGCGGGAAGCTGGGCAAGGCGTGCGATGACATCGTCGTGCATTCGGATGTAACCCTCGGAGACGTCGGTCCCGAGCAGGGAGGGATCGTTTGTGCCATGGAGGACGATTGCCGGATCCATCCCGTCAGTCAACGGAAGGGTCTCAGAGAAGCCTGACAGGCCGATGATCCAGGAACCGAACAGGGTGTCAGCATCGTCCTGCTCCTGAACCTCGTTCATGTAGAACTCCCCGGGAGGGGTCGGCGTTGCGTTGGCTCCGAGCGCCACGGCACCCTCGGCAACCTCTTCCCACGCAGTCACCCTGTGGGCGCCGAGGTCGACGACAATCCTCGCACGGTGGGTTGATAACGAGACGTCAGAGCTGCGCACGAACCCCGTCGAACCGTTGGGGCGAACGGGTAGTGCAACCTCGAGCATCTCACCGAGGTCGCGGAGTACCGCGACAACGCGGGCTCTGGCAAAGGTGCCAGGGTTGGGAAGTTGCTACCACGGTTCCTTCGCGTCCGGGGTGCGGAATGTCTCGAGCAGCCCAACCGTGGCCGTTGCGACAGTGAAGGGCACATCGACCTCGGGTTGGGTGGTGGCTGGCGGAAGGACCGTCGTTGTCGTCGCGGCAGGGACAGCCACGTTTGCCACAGTCGTAGCGGGTGGTGGCACTGAGGTGGTCGTGGTCTGCGGAATGGTCACGACAGGGATGGTCACCGTTGGGACGGTCCCAAGGCTGACCATGTCGACCCGTTCGGCCCACGGTTCCTCTGTGGCGCAGGCAAGGGTGAGTTCGGCTGGAATCAGTAGTGCTGCGGTGAGGATCCGAAGCCGGTTGATCACCTCCCCCTTCTACCCGCCACAGTGTCAGGAATCAGGTGGAGGCTCCGGAACGTTGTCTGAATCGACCCGTGGGCAGCGGTGGCGGGTCTGGTGGCTCAAAAAGGGGCACCTCCTGCGGGGTCACTCCACGCTCGAGGAGGTGGATGAGCACACCGGCGAGCGCCCGACTGTCGTCGAGGGCTCTGTGGGCTCCATTCAACTCCACGCCGAGTACCCGGGAGAGGTCTCCGAGGCGCCCGGGAAGCCCCAGACTCCTGGCCATCGGAACCGTGTCGAGTGCCCGAAGGTCGATGGACCCGAGCCCCGCACGGGCCCACTCCGCCGTGACAAAACCCACGTCGAACGAGGCGTTGTGAGCCACGGGAACGCAGCCGGACAACTCGGCCATGAGGTCGCCGGCCACCTCGGCGAAGGACGGAGCATCAACCAGGAGGTCACCGCGAATGCCGTGTATGTCGATCCGGCCCAGATTGGTGGTGCCAGCATCGATGAGCGTGCTCCACTCCCCCACCGTCTCCCCGGTGGGGGTCACCTTGACGACAGCGATCTCGATTACCCGCGCGCGGCGTGGATCGAGGCCGGTGGTTTCGACGTCGAAGCAGGAATACACGGCGCCCGTCATCGGCTGTGAGCAGGGCCTGAGAGCCACCTGAAATCCACCTGACTGACCATGTCGGGACCGTAGTCGCCCGGTACGACGGCAACGGCACTCCTGCGGGTACGGTCCCGCCGGTGGCAGACAGCGTTTGCGGAACAGGCGCCCACCCGCACGAGGTCCTGCAGCGCCGGACCATCCGGGTGCTGATGGCCGGCCTCATACCTGCGGGTGCCGCCATGACGGGCGCCTACGCTGCTGCAGCGGTGCTGGGAGAGGACCTCACCGGGAGCGAGATGCTGGGTGGCCTGGCCGCATCGGGTATGACCATCGGATCGGCTCTGGCAATCCTGCCGCTTGCCCGTCTTATGTCACAGCGTGGCCGACGGCCGGGTCTCCTGGTCGGTTACATGGTTGCTGCCACGGGAGCGACGATGTGCATGTTGGCTGCGATCACCGGCTGGTACGCGCTTCTCATACTCGGGATGATCGGAGTTGGGTCAGGGAATGCGGCCAATCTGGCAGCACGCTACGCCGCAGCCGACCTTGCCCCCGACGTCGGGCGAGCACGGGCTATCGGCACCCTCGTCTGGGCCTCCACGATCGGTGCCGTCCTCGGACCATCCATCGGGTTCGGCCCCGCCAAGTCCCTGGCAAGCTCGTTCGGCGCATCCGACCTGGCCGGGCCCTACATGCTCTCGATTGCCCTGTTCCTGACAGCGGCCCTAGTAGTCGGAAGGTGGCTGAAGCCAGACCCTCTGGTGGTTGTCGGTGGAGTCGGCGGTAGCGGCAGCAACGAAGGTCGTCATCTTGCAGACGCAGCGCGCAGCCTCGCCGGTTCCACGACCGGGCGCCTGGCAGTGCTCTCGATGGTCGTGGGACACGTTGTGATGGTTGGGGTCATGACGATGACCCCCCTTCACCTTCGTGAAGGGGCCCACCAGTTGGAGATCATCGGCTTAGTGATCTCCCTCCACATCATCGGCATGTACGCCTGTGCACCCGTTGTCGGTTGGCTGGCCGACCGTCTGGGTCCACTCACTGTCCTCGTCACCGGTGGCCTGATCCTGTTCGTCGGGTCCGAGATGGCAGGCCACACGAGTCCTGAGGATTCGCTGGGGATCTTCATAGGGTTGTTCCTCATCGGTCTGGGCTGGAGCTTCGGCCTGATCGCCTCATCGGCCATTCTGGCAAGCGAGTTCGACGGGCCTGAACGGGTCCGGGTACAGGGTCTCGCCGATGTCGGAATGACCGCAGCGGGGGCTCTTGCAGGGGTGGGCTCTGGCGTGGTCGTGACCTTCAGCAGTTATGGGGCACTCGCACACGGGAGCGCTCTGGTAGGCCTGTTCCCTACGGCCACAGTCGTCATCCTGCAGCTCAGGGCCCGCCACCAACGACACTCAACCTGTTGACCACTGCTGCCTGTCAGCGGGATGCATAGCGACACGGGCCACCGCTAGCGTCTGGGCATGTCGACGATCAGCGGACCACCGGTAGTCCTCCTGCACGGTTTTGGCACCTCGTTCGCCATCACCTGGGACCAGAGTGGCTGGGCAGCACTCCTGTCCGATGCTGGGAGGCGGGTGGTGCCGATTGACCTTCTGGGCCATGGCAGGGCGCCCAAGCCCACAGACCCTGACGAGTACGGAGCGGTCGAGACGCTGGTGATGGAGCAGATGCCAGACGAACCGGTGGATGCCATTGGATTCTCGATGGGCGCCCGCGTCCTGCTTGTGCTGGCTGCCGAAGACCCGAGCAGGTTCAACCGTCTGGTTGTGGCGGGCGTCGGCCGGAACCTGTTCGAGGATGATCAGGTTCGCCGAAAGGCTGTGATCAACGCCGTAAGGACCGGAAGGGCCGATGACCCCGAGCTCGCGTATTTCGCGCGCCTTCCCGAGTCGCCGGGGGCCGACCGGTCTGCGTTGGCGGCCTTCCTCGCCAGGCCCGAGCCACCTGTCATTACCGAAGAGAGGCTTGCAGGCGTGACCGTGCCGGTACACGTGGTCATGGGTGACCAGGACTTTGCAGGCCCACCCGACCGTCTCGTTGCGGCACTTCCAGATGTCACCCTCACGACGCTGACGGGAGTCGACCACTTCGCGACTCCGGGAAACTTCGGTTTCATCGATGCCGCTCTTGAGTTCATAGACGCCCAACCCTTCTAGGCGCCCGCCGGCAGCGGCCGGGCCGAGATGCTCAACGAAGCGACGTGGCGCCAGGCGAAATCGGAGTCGGTAGTGACGTCGATCCGACAAGGAATTCATCGACGGCAGCGGCACAGGATCTTCCCTCGGCGATGGCCCACACGACAAGGGACTGCCCCCGACCCATGTCACCGCAGACGAACACACCATCGGCCGAGGTCGCAAACGAACCGTCACGGGCCACGTTCCCACGCTGGTCCAGGACGATGTCCATGCCATCGGTCAATCCATCTGTCTCGGGTCCCGTGAAGCCCATTGCCAACAGCACGAGGTCGGCCCTGTAGCTCTCCTCGGAGCCGTCGATTCTCTCGAATGAGGGCCGGCCATCCACGATCTCAACGCTCACCCTGTGGGCCTGCAGGGAGATCACCTGTCCGCCCTCACCGATGAACTTCTCGGTTTCAATGGCGAACCTTCGCTGACCACCCTCCTCATGTGCTGAGGAGACCCGGTAGAGCGTCGGCCACGTCGGCCACGGGTCGGTAGCGGGTCGGTCATCGGCAGGTCGCGGCATGATCTCGAACTGGTGCACGCTCGCAGCACCCTGGCGGAGTGCGGTTCCGAGGCAGTCAGCCCCGGTATCGCCCCCGCCGATGACGACGACGTGCCTGCCTTCAGCCGAAACCGGCGACCGGTCGAGATCCCCCTCCTGCACACGATTCGCCCACGGCAGGTACTCCATGGCCTGCATGACCCCCTCAAGGTCGCGACCTGGAATCGGCAGGTCCCTCCACCTGGTTGCCCCACAGGCGAGCACCACGGCGTCGTAGTCCTGCCTGAGTTCCTTTAGTGGCAGATCGCCGCCCACATTGGTCCTGGTCCGAAACTCGGTGCCCTCTGCCTCCATCTGGGCAAGGCGCCTGTCAAGGTGGCGCTTTTCGAGCTTGAACTCCGGGATGCCGAACCGGAGCAGCCCTCCGATCCGGTCAGCCCGCTCAAAGACCACCACCTCATGGCCGGCCCGTGTCAACTGCTGCGCCGCTGCCAGACCTGCTGGACCGGAACCGACGACAGCCACCCGCCGACCGCTGCGCCTCGATGCCGGAATGGGCCTGATCCATCCCTTCTCCCAGGCGCGATCCACGATTGAGACCTCGACCTGCTTGATGGTTACCGCCGGTTCGTTGATGCCGAGAACGCAGGCGGCCTCACACGGTGCTGGACACAGGCGTCCGGTGAACTCAGGGAAGTTGTTTGTGGAATGGAGCCGATCGATCGCCTCTCGCCACTGCCCGCGGAAGCTGAGGTCATTCCAGTCAGGGATCAGGTTACCGAGGGGGCAGCCGTGGTTGCAGAAGGGAATACCGCAGTCCATGCATCTGCTCGCCTGTCGTCTCAGGTCCGCTTCGGGGAAGTCTTCGTAGACCTCATGCCAGTCCCTCAACCTCACCGGAACGGAACGGCGCTCAGGTAGCTGGCGATCGTGTTTGATGAAGCCACGTATGTCTCCCACGGCGCCTCCCCTCAGCTCCGGGTCGAGGCCATGATCGCCTCGACCTCGTCGCTTCCGGAGGCGCGTGCAGCTGCCGCAGCCTCAAGGACGCGCTTGTAGTCGACGGGCATCACCTTGAAGAAGTACCTGCCTGTAGTCGTCCAGTCACCGAGCAGGGCCTCGGCCACAGCCGAGCCGGTCTCCTCCAGATGGCGTCCGATCACTGCCTGCAGCCACTCACGGTCTTCGTCGTCAGGTTCCTCGAGCATCACCATCTCAGCGTTCACCCTGCCCCGCGAGCTGCCGGTCGGGTCGTGTACGAAGGCGATTCCACCGGACATACCGGCTGCGAAGTTGCGTCCGATTCCACCAAGGACGACGGCCCGACCGCCGGTCATGTACTCACAGCCGTGGTCCCCTACCCCTTCGACGACTGCAAGGGCACCCGAGTTGCGGACGCAGAAGCGCTCGCCGACCCTTCCCCTGATGAAAGCCTCTCCCGAAGTTGCTCCGTAGAGGATGACGTTGCCGGCAATCACCTGCTCCGAGGCGATGAAGGGCGAGTCTGTGGGAGGGGTGATTACAATCCGGCCACCGGAGAGGCCCTTACCCACGTAGTCGTTGGCATCGCCTGACAGCCGTAGCGTTATTCCCTTGGGCACGAAGGCTCCAAGGCTGTTTCCGGCGGATCCCTCCAGGTTGACTCGGATGGTGTCGTCCGGAAGCCCATTGCCACCGTGGCGCCTCGTCACCTCGTAGCCGAGCATCGTCCCGACGGTTCTGTTCACGTTCTGGACCGGGCAGCTGATTATGGTTGGCGATCCATTCTCCAACGAGGCGGCTGCCATCCTGATCAGGTCATTGTCAAGGGCTGCCTCGAGACCGTGGTCCTGTCCAGTGGTGTTGCACCTTGCGGCCGATTCTGGAATGTCGGGCATGTGGAGGATCGGCTTGAGATCCAGGTGTGATGCCTTCCAGTGCTCTACCGCCTCGAGCGTGTCGAGGACCTCTACCTGCCCGATGGCCTCCTGGATGCTCCGGAAGCCGAGAGAGGCGAGAATCTCCCGAACCTCCTCGGCCAGGTACTCGAAGAAGGTCACCACGAACTCCGGCTTTCCTGAGAACTTCTTTCGAAGCTCGGGATTCTGCGTTGCGACTCCGACGGGGCAGGTATCCAGGTGACAGACGCGCATCATCACGCAGCCGGAGACGACCAGCGGTGCCGTGGCGAACCCGAACTCATCTGCTCCCAGCAGGGCGGCAATGACGACGTCACGGCCGGTCTTGAGTTGGCCGTCAACCTGCACGACGATCCGGTCACGGAGGTCGTTCATCAGGAGGGTCTGCTGCGTCTCGGCCAACCCCAGTTCCCAGGGTGCGCCGGCGTGCTTGATGGATGTCAGGGGTGAGGCACCGGTTCCACCGTCGTGCCCCGAGATCAGGACGACGTCTGCATGTGCCTTGGAGACGCCGGCCGCAACCGTGCCGACGCCCACCTCGGCTACCAACTTGACATGTACGCGGCTGGTCGGGTTGGAGTTCTTGAGGTCGTGGACCAGTTGGGCAAGGTCCTCTATGGAGTAGATGTCGTGATGAGGTGGAGGCGAGATGAGAGCCACCCCCGGTGTGGAGTGACGCGTCCTGGCGATCCAGGGGTAGACCTTGTGGCCTGGAAGTTGCCCACCCTCTCCCGGCTTGGCGCCCTGGGCCATCTTGATCTGAAGGTCGTCGCTGTTGACGAGGTAGTCGCTCGTCACGCCGAAGCGCCCTGAGGCAACCTGCTTGATCGCTGAGCGGCGCTGGTTACCGTTGCGTTCGGGAACGTAGCGGGAGGGGTCCTCACCTCCCTCTCCCGTATTGGACTTGCCGCCCAGTCTGTTCATTGCGATGGCCAGGGTCTCGTGGGCCTCGGCTGAGATGGAGCCGTACGACATCGCACCGGTGGCAAATCGCCTGACGATCTCGCTGACCGGTTCTACCTCGTCAATGCTGATGGATGGTCGAAGGTCGTCGCGGAGGCGGAACAGCCCACGGAGGGTCGCCAGGTTCCGGGCCTGGTCATCGACCAGCCGGGTGTACTGCCTGAAGATGTCGTATCGACCTGTTCGGGTCGCGTGCTGGAGGCGAAAGACAGACTCAGGGTTGAAAAGGTGGTGTTCGCCTTCGCGGCGCCACTGGTACTCCCCGCCAACCTCGAGAGTTCTATGGGCCCTCTCTTCGGGCCGCTCAGGAAAGGCCACAGCGTGGCGCAGGGAGACCTCGTCGGCCAGGACGTCGAAGCCGACACCTCCGAGACGACTTACGGTTCCCCTGAAGCAGAGGTCGATGACCTCGGCACCCAGACCGATGGCTTCAAATATCTGTGCTCCGGTGTAGGAGGCCACCGTTGAGATGCCCATCTTGGACATCACCTTCAGGATTCCCTTGTCGCAGGCCCTGATGAAGTTCCGTCTGGCAGATTCTGGAGTCAGGGTCGGGGGCAGCCCATGGGATCCCGTCTCGAGCATCAGGTCGATGGACTCGAATGCCATGTACGGGCAAATGCCACCGGCGCCGAACCCCAGGAGTAGCGCTACGTGGTGGACCTCCCGGACATCGCCACTCTCAACCACAATGCCTACGAGGGTCCGTGTCTTTTCGGCTATCAGGTGGTGGTGGACCGCTCCGGTGGCCAGCAGGGAGGGAACTGGGGCCAAGTCGGAGTCAGCACCACGGTCGCTGATGACTATCACGTTGGCACCGTTGCGGATTGCAGCCGATGCCTCGGACTCAAGTCGTTTGAGAGCCCTGGTCAGGCCGATGCCACCATCTATGACCGGGTACCGGGCATCCAGCACCGCCGTGTTGAAGCGTGACGGCTCAACCAGCCCGTCCAGCCTGGTGATCGCGGCAAGCTCGGCTTCGGTCAGAACGGGATGCGGTATCCGGATCTGACTGCAGCTCTGGGCGGTGGGGTCCAGGAGGTTCGCCTCTGCGCCGATGTTTCCCGACACGGCGGTGATCAACTCCTCCCGCATCGCGTCGAGAGGGGGGTTCGTCACCTGGGCGAAGAGTTGCTGGAAGTAGTCGTACACGAGCCTGGGGTGACCGGACAGCACGGCAACCGGTGTGTCCGAGCCCATCGATCCGATTGCCTCCTTGGCGTCCCTGGCCATCGGTGCGATCAGGAGCTTCAGCTCCTCGAGCGTGTACCCGAATACCTGCTGTCGGCGGACTACCTGTGCGTCTGGTTCCGTCGCCTCACTTCCGGCAGGTAGGTCTCCCAGATGAACAAGGTTGCCGTCCAGCCATTCCCGGTAGGGCCGGGCTGAGGCCAGATCCGCCTTGATCTCGTTGTCCCTGATGATCCTCCCCTCGACTGTGTCGATGAGGAACATCCGGCCGGGCTCAAGGCGGCCCTTTTCGATGATCTTCGACGGGGCGATGTCGACCACGCCGACCTCGCTGGCCATCACCACCAGGTCATCGTCGGTGACCCAGTAGCGGCTCGGCCTGAGGCCGTTGCGGTCGAGCACCGCTCCGATCACCGAACCGTCCGTGAATGCGATCGAGGCTGGCCCGTCCCAGGGTTCCATCAGGGAGGAGTGGTACTCATAGAAGGCCAGCCGGTCAGGATCCATCTCACGGTGCCTCTCCCAGGGCTCCGGAATCATCATCATTACGGCTTCGGGCAGTGGGTAGCCGCCGAGGTAGAGGAGTTCCAGGGCCTCGTCGAAGCCGGCGGTGTCGCTGGCCCCCGGAGTACAGATCGGGAATATCCGTTCCAGATCACCGGGAAGCAGATCGCTCCGAAGCAGTGCCTCCCGGGCGCGCATCCAGTTCCGGTTGCCCTGCACGGTGTTGATCTCGCCGTTGTGGGCAATGAATCGGTAGGGGTGCGCAAGGGGCCACGAGGGAAAGGTGTTGGTCGAGAACCGGGAGTGCACGAGTGCCATTGCACTGCTCATGCGAGGATCGGTCAGATCAGGGAAGAACTCGGCAAGTTGGGTTGTGGTGAGCATCCCCTTGTAGACGATTGTCCGGGACGAGAGAGAGGCGAAGTAGGCACCGTCGTGCCCGGTACCCACCGTTCCCACTCCCCCTGCCGGTGTTGTGTTCCGGTTGAGCTCTATCTCGTGTTCGGTCCGCTTCCGGAGCATGTAGGCGTGTCGGTCCAGGTCGAGACCCGAAAGCCTCCCATTTTCGGTGTCGCAGGAGGCGATGAACACCTGGCGGAACGTCGGCTCAGCGGCCCTGGCCACTGAGCCGATCATCGAATTGTCAACGGGCAGGTCCCGCCAGCCCACGATTTCCAACCCCTCCTCTTCTGCAAGTGAGGCAATGGAGGACTCCACCGAGGCTGCATCAAGGGCATCACGCGGCAGAAAGGCGATTCCGGTCGCATACTCGCCGGGCGCCGGCAGTTCGAAGTCCACGATTTCCCGGTAGAGGGCATCGGGTATCTGCACGAGAATGCCAGCACCGTCACCGGTGTTCTTCTCGGCACCGAGTGCACCGCGATGGGCCATGTTGCAGAGGGCACCGATGCCAAGTTCCACGATTTCATGGCTGGCCTGGCCGCGCAGATGGCACACGAAGTTGACGCCGCATGCGTCGTGTTCAAAGCGGGGGTCGTAGAGACCTGTGCCTTGTGGCCTTGGTGTTGACATCGGTTCCTACCTGTACGCATTCATGCTGATATCAGAGGTAAACCAGGGCCTGGGCGTCGTCGACCAGGGCCACCGGCTGCCAGGGGCAACCTCCGACACGGCCACGACGGTGGGGCTTCCCCGCCGGCTGGGCCGACAGTTGGGGCGGAGAGGCGCAGGTCTGCATCCGTCTCCCGAATCTGAGCACCCAATATAGGCCGGTTTGGCTCACCAGCCCATCTCGGGATGAAGCCCGGCTGGACAGGTCAGTGGGAGCGGATTTGCTTCTGGAGGGTCCTGTAGGGAGCAACCAGCATCAGGAGCATCGGAAAGAGTTCCAGCCGTCCGACGAGCATCAAGAAGGCCAGCACCATGCGTGCAGGTGTTGAGAAGCCGTCAACGAAAGAAGCCGTTGGCCCGGCCCGGTTCAGGGCGGGGCCCATGTTGCCCAGTGAGCCGATGACGCCGCCAAGCGCTGTTACCAGATCGGTTCCGAGAGCCGCTACTACGAGCGTCCCTGAACCCACGAGCATTCCGTAGACGACCATGAAGCCCGCTATTCGCTCAACGAGGGGCTCCGCCATTACTCCGGTTCCGTAGCGCACGGGCAGAACAGCCCTCGGGTGGCGGACGCCGCGGAGCGTTCTGCGGGTGTGGGACAGGCCGACGATGAGCCTCATGACCTTCACACCACCTGAGGTGGAACCAGTGCAGCCACCTGACATCAATAGGATCAGAAGGATGAGTTGGGGTCCCGCAGCCCACCTCACGAAGTCGCCGTCGCTGCCCGGTCCCGTGGCGTTGCCGAAGCCTCCGCTGGTACCGAGCGTGACGACGTTGAAGGCGGCGGAGCGGAGTGCTCGCGCAAGTCCCATGCCGTCGTCGACCAGCAGGATTGTCACTACCAGGGTGGCACCGGTCAATAGCCAGATGTAGGAACGGAACTCCGGGTCGCGGTGGTGGACCGGCTTCCTGGAGGCAAGGGACCTCGAGTGCAGGGTGAAGTTGGCTGCACCGAGTATGAGGCCGATCATGATGACCATCTCTACAGCGACGCTGTCCCAGTATCCGATGGATGTGTCCCTTGTGGAGAAGCCTCCCGTTGATGCCGTGGTGAACGCGTGTGCAACGGCATCGAACAGCGACAGCCCAACTGCCATGAGGGCGACTGCGATCAGGGCGGTGAGGCCGGCGTAGAGATACCAGAAACGCCTGGCTGTCTGGGCCATTCGGGGTGCCAGGCGGTCACCGCCCTCTCCCGGAGCCTCTGCGCCGATCAGGCCGAGGCCACTGGCTCGCAGCGCTGGAAGAACGGTCACGACCAGCACGACAATTCCCATACCGCCGATCCACTGGGTGAACTGGCGATACATCAAGATGCCCGGACCCTGGTCACCGATCAGGTTGTGGGATCCGAAGACCGTTGAACCGGTGCAGGAGAACCCGGAGACCGACTCAAACAGTGCGTCGGCGAGAACCACCGGAAAGCCGGTGCCGGTTCGTTGAAAGGTTCCAGCGAACAGGTAAGGGAGTGCCCCAAATAGGGAGACGATGAGCCACGTCCCGGCTACCGCGGAAAAGACCGTTGCACGGTCTATCTGGCCGGGTCGTGTCCACAGCCACAGCACCGCTCCGGGTATGAGGGTCACCAGAGCAGCCAACACCATCGCTGTTCCCTGCTTCCCGCCAAGGGCCTCGATCACCGCCGTTCCGAATATGCCGCCGGCGACGAAGAGGAGGGCGATACCGGTCACCTGACCGGTAGTGGTCTCCCACCTGGCTGCCGGTCGTCTCACAGGTCTGCTCCGTATTTGCGCGCCATGTAGCGCCGCCTGAGCCTGATCCTGTCGCGCAGCAACTTCAGGAGGGCAGCGACCGCTACAACGGCTGGATATATCGACAGCCGACCGAAGACCATCGCCGGCAGGAGCGCAAGGCGGGCCGTTCGTGGCCAGTCGGCTGGGTCCAGCATGGCTCCATCGATGCCACGTACCGGTCCAGCGGTTGCGGTGGCGTGTACAGCCGCTGAGAGGGAGTCAGCCAGATCGAGGCCGAACACAGCGACTAGGAAGGCTGTGGAGAAGATGACTGCAACGAAGAGAAACTGCAGGATGACGATCTGGCGGAGGGTGTCCTCGCCGGCAACACGCCCAGCCAGGCGCACCTTCAGCACTGCCCTGGGGTGTAGTTGTCGGGCCATTTCACGAAGGGCCAACCTCATGAGGATTCGATGCTGGCGCACCTGGAGACCACCACTGGGGGAACCACTCATTGCCCCGACCGAGACAAGCAGCAGCAGCAGAACTGGTGCAGCCGTCGCCCATTCACCGGGAACATCCATTGGGAATCCAGTGGTCGATACCGATGCTGCGACCACGAACAGCAGGCGGCGTACAGCGGCGATGTCGACTCCTGTCGACCACAGGACCAACAGAAGCACACCTGCAACGTGCAGCCCCAGGTACGGCGCAAGGCCTGTCTGACGCTGAAGCCCTCGCCCGCCCACGATCACGTGCCAGAGCGTGACCATGCTTGATCCGGCGAGGAGCATCCCGGCAATCGCCACCCACTGGACCGACGGGTCTGCGAACTCGTCGGGGCTGTTGGTGAAGCCGCCGGTGGAAACGGTGGACATGGCAAGCAACAGGCTGTCGAAAGGTGACTTTCCTGCCAGCATGTAGGCGGCCCAGATGAGTCCGGTTCCAGGTACGTACAAGCGGGCGATGTTGCGGGTTGCCGACACTTCGTCGGGTGCCAGCGGTCGGTATCCACCGGAACGCGACCGGTCGGCGAACTCCCTGCCGAAGCCGAAGAAGGGCAGAATCACAATGCCGACCAGAAGGGCGGTGAAGCCACCCAACCACTGGCTGCCGGCCCGTATGAAACGCAGCCCATGCCCGAGGCCAGTCGGGTCAAGGACGCTCATTGCCGTGGTGGTTATGCCGGTTGTCGCCTCGAATAGGGCATCGTCGGGCTGTTGCGCCGCTCCAGTCACGAGGTACAGGCCTGACACGAGGAGTATTCCCAGGGTCACTGCCAGTGTTGTCGCGGCGATGATGTCGGCGGGCCTGACGTTGACCGGGCCTGCAACACGGCGAAATAACAGAGCCCCGAGCAGGCCCATACCGCTACCCGAGACCAGCAGGGTCATCGAATCGGAACCCGTACCGATCAGGTCAATGAGCCCTGAACAGACAGCCAGGCCTCCGACCATGAGGAGGGAAGCGGACGCAGCCCATGCGGTAGCGGCCGTCCAGGAGGCCCATGGGCGACTGTTGGCACCGGTGGCCACAGGGTCAGCGAGCCCCGGACGGGTCAGGCGAACAGGGCGGTGACCCTGTCGACAGACTCCGGTTTGGCGAGGACCACGACATGGTCCCGGGCGCGCAGGGTGCTACGCCCGCGGGCGATCTGAGCCTTACCGTCCCTGACGATGGCTCCGATCAGCGAGTCATGCGGCATGTGCAGTTCTGCCACCGTGCTCCCGGCACATTGGCAGGAGTCTGATACGGCGAATTCCAGGATTTCGACGTCTCCCCGGAGATAGGTAGCCACGGCTGTAACAGTTCCGACATCGCCGCGTACAAACCTGAGCACGCTGTTGGCCGTGGCCGTCCTGGGGCTGAGGGTCGCTCCAACCCGATGTGTGTCCAGGAGGTCCAGAAGCTTGAGCCTATGCACCACGGCGATGGTCTTCAGGCCCCCCTCGGTTCCGTTGCGCATGGCTCCGGCTGCCTGGGCGTAGAGGCATGCCAGGACGTTGGAGTCGTCCTCACCGGTAAGTGCGATCACGACGTCCTGTCCACCCACGTCAGCTTCTTCGAGCATGTCAGCATCAACAATGTCGCCCCGGAGCACAAGGGTTCCTGGCAGCTCCGCAGCGAGTTCTTCGGCCCGCCGCTCGTCGAGTTCGATTATCGCAACGTCGATTCCGCGGTTGATGAGAGCCTCGGACAGCATCTGTGCGGTACGGCCTCCGCCAAGCAGAAGGGCGCGGGTTGGCATGTCGCGGGCAATTCCCAGCCGGTGGGTGACGTCTTTTAGGGCCCGACGCTTGCAGATGATTCGAAGAAGGTCGCCCTCGGCAAGGACAGCGTCGGCCCGGGGGATGAAGGTCGTCTTCTTGACGGAGTGGTCGCGGGCCTTCTCTTGCCGGGTGATGGAGCCGACGATGAAGTCCCAGTCAGGTTCCAGGTCGCTGCCCAGGGCGCCGAGGGTGACACCGACCAGCGGTGCGTGTGCGGGAAGTCTCGCACCAATGGCCACCACCTCACCGTCCGCCATCTGGGCCACATCGAGTGCACCCGGGTACTCCATCAGCCTCAGAACCTGCTCAGCGACCTCTTCGTCGGGATCGATCACGAGATGGTCCGTTAGACCCTTGAACAGTGCGTTCACTTCGGGTCGCCTGAGGCGACGTGACTCGACCCTTACGATCGTCTTCTGCACGCCTGCCTGTCGTGCTAGAAGGGCACTCAACAGGTTGGCTTCGTCGTTGGCGGTTACAGCTACGAGCAGATCCGCCTTGTCGAGGCCGGCCTGTTGAAGGCAATCGGGGTCCGTGCCGCTGCCCCTGACGGCCAGCACGTCGAGGTTCTTGTCGATCTCGCGGAACCGGTCAGGGTCGGCCTCGATCAGGGCGATGTCGTGTTCCTGGCTGCTCAGGCGCTCCGCGACGTAACTGCCGACCTCGCCGGCACCAACAACGATGATGTACACCGGCTAATCCTCGCCGATCGGTGGCTCCGGGCGGAGGATGCCCGTCTCTGTCACGATTATGTCGAGCGGGACGTCCCAGGGCCGGGGTTCAAGCAGTGCAACAACCTGGAAGCTGTGCGCAATGCCGATCAGGACCGGGGGTGCCGGTTGGCTTAGGCGAAATGCGAAGGTCCGATCGTAGTAGCCGGCTCCGTGGCCCATGCGGTTGCCCCTGCTGTCAACAGCCACCAGGGGTACCAGGACCGCATCCAGGCGATCCGGTGGCACCTTTTCGCCTCGGACAGGCTGACTGGTACCGAACGGGCCGCGTTGCAGGGGCCCGTCGGGTATCACGAACTCAAGGTCTCCACGGGGTTGGATCACGGGAAGGGCACCGCTCAGACCCCCTGCCAGCAGCGAGGGCCAGGGGTCGATCTCGCCTCGTATTCCAACGTACGCAGCGATCGTGCCGGCAGCTCTGAACTCGTCAAGATCCATGGCACTTTCCATGGCCCTGAGGCTTGCCCGCTGAACCGCCTCGCCAGAGAGCGATTCCCTCTGCCTGATCATCTGGTCCCGCGCAGAATCGGACTTCATTGAACGATGTTTGCCCAGGGAGCGTTCCGATTCCAGTACCGGGTGACATATGTCGCCGGACTGGTGTTTGAAGCGCCCCCGTCAGGTCACTAGCGTCACGACGGTTCTTGCTCCGGGGCGCAATACAGATGCCTACCGGAGTCCAGGAAGCCATCGACCGGCGTTGTTGCCGAATTCGCACGACAAACGTTCCCGATACCTCAGGAGATCGACCCTTGGAAGCCATCCCCTACCTGGCTGCAGCCTCGTCCGTCATGGGCCTCCTGCTGGCCGCCTACTTCTACAGCTCGGTGCGAGCTGCCGACCCCGGAGACCAGCGGATGGTCTTCCTCATGACAGAGATCCAAAAGGGCGCCCGCGCCTTTCTCAAGAAGGAATACACGTGGGTATCGGGCTTCGTTGCCGCTATGGCCGCCCTGATTGCCGCCCTCATCGCCCCGATGGCAGCCCTGACCTATGTCCTGGGAGCGGTCCTCTCGGCAACTGCCGGATACGTGGGGATGACAGTGGCAACCATGGCCAACGCCAGAACCACCCAGGCTGCCAAGGAGGGGCCCGGCAAGGCCCTTCCGATCGCCTTTCGTGGCGGCGCCGTGATGGGGTTCTCGGTGGCAGGCCTTGCCCTCGGCGGACTCATGCTCGTCTACATCCTCTTTGTGCTGATCATCGGTGTTGACAACGCATTCGAGGTGGTGACGGCCTACGGGCTGGGCGCTTCGTCCATCGCCCTGTTCTCCCGTGTAGGTGGCGGTATCTACACAAAGGCCGCTGACGTGGGTGCCGACCTTGTCGGAAAGGTCGAGGCGGGCATCCCGGAGGACGACCCACGCAACCCGGCCACGATCGCAGACAACGTGGGTGACAACGTCGGTGACGTAGCCGGTATGGGTGCCGACCTCTTCGAAAGCTACGCCGGCTCGATCATCGCCCCGATCTCACTTGTGGCCTTTGCCCTCGGACTCGGCGCTGAGCATGCATCCGCCACAACCAACATCTCTCTCCTGTCATTTCCCATTGCCATTGCCTTCGTCGGCATGCTGGCTTCGATTCTCGGCTCGTTTCTCGTGAAGGGCGGAGATTCGACCGACACGAAGGCTCTTAGCAAGGCCCTCCACATGGGCACCAACTCTGCAATGATGATTACCGCCGTGGCCACCGTCGCTATTGCGTTCTGGCTGTTCGGCTCCGATTCGGCGTTCGACAACCCCCTGGGCCTCGCCATCGCGGTGGTCGGCGGCCTGGTCGTCGGTTGGGCTCTCGGGAAGACCGCTGAGTACTACACATCAGACCACTTCGGTCCCGTGAAGAAGATTGCTGGTCAGACGGAGACGGGCCCCGCCACCACCATCCTCGGTGGCATTTCGGCCGGGATGGTCTCGGTGGCCGCCTCGGTGGTCCTCCTGGCAGTTGGCGTGGCCCTCGCCTACTGGGGTGGAGAGATGGCCTTTGATTCGATCGGGAACCTGGATGGTGGCATCTACGGTATTGCTGTCGCTGCCATCGGAATGCTGGCGACACTCGGTGTGGTCGTCTCCGTTGACGCTTATGGCCCGATCGCAGACAACGCAGGTGGCATAGCCGAGATGGCTGAGTTGGATCCGAGCGTCCGTGAGGTAACCGACGCGCTGGATTCACTGGGCAACACCACTGCAGCGGTAGCGAAGGGATTCGCTGTAGGCTCCGCGGCCCTGACAGCTCTCGCTCTCTTCAAGAGCTTCGAGTTCGCTGTGGTGCAGGCAGGTGGAACCCTCTCGTTGAACATCGGCGAGGTGACGGTGTTCGTTGGCCTGTTCCTCGGAGCGATGCTCCCGTTCCTGTTCGCCGCCCTGACGATCGACGCCGTGGGACGCGCCGCACAGAAGATGATCGAGGAGGTCCGACGCCAGTTCCGGGAGATTCCGGGCCTCCGCGAGGGTAAACAGGGTGTCAACCCCGATTCGGCCCGCTGTGTCGAGATCTCCACCGAGGCATCCCTGAAGGAGATGATCGTTCCCGGAGCGCTTGCCGTGGTGGTTCCCCTGGTGATCGGCTTCGTGAATATCGACGCTCTGGGTGGGTTCCTCGCCGGAGCGCTGGTATCAGGCTTCTGTCTTGCAATCTTCATGGCCAATGCCGGCGGTGCGTGGGACAATGCCAAGAAGTACATTGAGGCCGGTGCACTTGGGGGCAAGGGGTCTGACAACCACAAGGCGGCGGTTGTCGGTGACACCGTTGGCGATCCCTTCAAGGACACATCGGGGCCGGCGATGAACATCCTCATCAAGGT
Organism: uncultured Candidatus Nemicrothrix sp.; assembly: GCA_913055915.1. GTDB lineage: Bacteria > Actinomycetota > Acidimicrobiia > Acidimicrobiales > MedAcidi-G1 > UBA3125. Next base: position 106,850 of record CAJXKL010000001.1, read on the forward strand.
TATGACGATCGTGTCGCTGGTCTTCGCCTCGGCATTCGTGGGTTAGGGCCAGGCCCGTGGAACGCCCAGATGGGCGCAGCTACCGGGGGCCGGTCAAGGGCGTTGTGCTGGACTGGAGTGGGACGACGGTCGACGCGTACGTGATCGCACCAGCGGTTGTGTTCGTTGAGGTGTTCCACAACCAGGGCGTGGAGATAACAATGGAGGAGGCGCGAGGCCCTATGGGCCTGCGCAAGGACCTCCACATCGCGGCCCTCACTGAGTTGCCTGCTGTCAGGGAGCGATGGCACGCTGCTCATGCTCGCTATCCCGAACAGGCCGACGTCACCGCCATGTTCGAGGACTTCGTGCCCAGACAGGTCGAGTGCCTTCCACGGTACGCGAAACTCTTGCCAGGTGTCGCTGAAATGGCCCAGAGCCTGCGAGCCGACCATGACATCCGCATAGGTGTGTCAACCGGTTTTACGAGGCCGATGGTCGAGGTCCTTCTCGAACATGCAGCAGAGCAGGGTTTCCGGCCTGACTGTGCCGTGGCGGGTGACGACGTTGAGAATGGCGCCAGACCGCGGCCTTTCATGGTCTACAGGAACATGGACCTGCTCGACGTGCATCCGATTCAGGCAGTGGTGAAGGTCGATGACACGGGCTCAGGTGTGGGCGAGGGCGTCGAAGCGGGATGCTGGGCCGTGGGGATCGCCCGCTACAGCAACTACCTCAACATCAACTCCCTTGAGGAGGCAGCTGAGATGTCTGCTTCTGAGCTCGCAGAGCGGCTTGCATTCACCCGCGAACAGTTGTGGAGGTCAGGGGCCCACTACGTGATTGACGAGCCGCTGGAGTTGCCTGCGGTCATCGGCGAAATCAATACACGGCTGGCCGTAGGCGACACTCCCTGAGCTCAGGTCTCGGGTGTCACGTAGGCGGCGCTGAGGCCTCCGTCGACCATCAGATCAGTACCGGTCACGTAGGAGGCCTCGTCTGATGCCAGCCAGAGCGCTGCCTGAGCCATCTCGGCGGCCTCACCGAAGCGTCCCATCGGCACGTGCACGAGGCGACGCTTCTTCTTCTCGTCGGTGTCCAGGAGGTTCATGAGGAGTTCCGTCCTGAGGGGGCCCGGGCACAGGGAGTTGACCCGGATGTTCTGTCGGGCGTGGACGACAGCCAACTCGCGCGTCAGTGCGAGGACGGCCCCCTTGGATGCCGTGTAGGCGACCTGTGGGGTGGCTGCACCAACCACGGCCACGAATGACGCCGTATTGATGATCGAACCCCCACCCGATTCGAGCATTGCGGGTATCTCGTACTTGCAGCCGAGGAAGACGCCCTTTGCGTTGACTCCCATTGTCAGGTCCCAGATGCCCTCTCCGGTATCGACGGCATCGCTGTCCTCTGGGTGCATGATGCCTGCATTGTTGAAGGCGACGTGAAGAGCGCCGAACTCTTCGACAGTCGTTGAGACAACGCTCTCCATGTCGGCTGCAAGCGAAACGTCGGCTGTGAGCGCGACAGCGGTACCACCGGCTCCGGTGATATCGGCAGCGGTGGTTGCGTTGTCGTCGCCTGTGAGGTCCACGCAGACGACCCTGGCGCCATTGGCGGCGAACAAGAGGGCCGATTCGCGCCCGATACCCGATGCCGCACCTGTTACCAGAGCAACCTTTCCGGCAAGCCGGGTCATGCAATCCCCCTGACCTTGATGAACTGGGCCACGATCAGCCCGGCAGGACGATCATGGGATCTTTCGGCTCGCCACCTGTCCTCACCTCGAAGTGAAGGTGCGGGCCTGTCGACCAGCCGGTGGAGCCGCAACGGCCGATTACGTCACCTGTCTGGAGGATGTGGCCCTTGGAGACCAGAAGCTCCTCCTGGTGCGCATAGACGGTGATTACCGGTCCTTCGTGTTCCATGAGGGCGACGTTGCCGTAACCGTTCTTCCAGCCTGCGAAGATCACCTCGCCGGCCTTGGCCGCCCAGACGGGTTGGTTTCGAACACAGCTGATGTCGACGCCGTTGTGTTGGCGGCTTGTGCCGAAGATGGGATGGACCCGTAGTCCGAACCCTGAGCCGATCTTGCCCTCGATCGGCATGATGAAGCCTGCACCGGACTCCTTGGTCAGGTCGGGGGCTGATCGACGTAGTTCCTCTGCGATCAGGTTGTCGATGAGAACGGCCATCTGGTACTGCTCGCGCTCATACTGCTTCACGGCCGCCTCGTGTTTCCCAATCCGGGTCTCGAGTTCCTCTTTCACCTTTTCCTGGGACCTGATCCGCCGGTCCAGGACGAGCATCGAGGATTCCAGTTCCCGTTGCTGCAGGTCGGCGTCGAGGATGGCGGCGTCAGCCGCCCTGGCGATGTCTTCCATCTCGGATTCAAGGGATCGCAGGCGGTCCAGGGTGTCGGAGCGGTTTCCTGTCACAACGTTCAGAATCGCCGATTTGCGTATGCCTGCTGACAGGTCCTCGGATTCGAGAAGGATTCCGGGCCGTAGACCCGAGATGTAGACATCTACCGCCAGTTCCTCGACACGAGCGCGGGCTTCGCGAATCTCCACGCCCACCTGCTCCACCTCCACCCAGCGGAGCGTTGCCTCGGCTTCAGCGGCTTCTATTGCCTGGCGTGATGCGGCGATCTTTGCCTGTGCGAGGGCAACCGCATCGTCGAGAGCACCAAGCGCCCCGGAGACCTCGGCATCCTCGGCCTCAATAAGCTCAAGTGCCTCGGCGGCATCAGCAGCCAGGTCCTTGGCTGCCTCTCTACGGTCCCTGGCGTCGCGGATTGATTCGGTGTCGCCTGATGCTCCCGTCGGCATCAGGACGGCGAGGGCGACAACCAGGGCTGTCAGGGTACGAAGTGTGGGGTGTGGGGTCGTTGGCATTGGTGGGGTTGGCTGTTCTGCTGGAACACACTGCAGGGTACCGCGCTCCCAGATCGGTCTTCAGGTACGGTTCATTTCGGGCAGTGGACCCGTCCGGGTAGGCCCCTCTGCCTATTCCCGCGCCATCTCTGTCCGCATTGCCAGTACTGCGTCCTCGGTCATTTCATCGGTCCCGCGCTCAGGAAGGTGGATTGTCAGTTCATGGAAGGTTCCGTTAAATGGGAAGGGCCCCTGATACTCCTCTGACACGGTTGAAAGGGCATCACGGCCGACGTCGAGGCCTGTCGAACCCAGTACTCGGACAACGAACGGGACCGCCATCGTTGCAGAGGCCTCTCCGTCAACGAACAGCGTGGCTGTACCAGCATCACCATCGCGGTGGAAGTGGACGCCCACGGAGGTCTCGCCGATTGGGAGAGGTTGTCGGGTCCGAACAACGTGGTGATCTGTGAAGATGTTGTAGTCAAAGACCAGGCGGTCATCTCTGATGAAGAGTGTCAGCCCCAGGTTTCCGGTTCCGACCGCCATAAGGACGCCTTCACCACCGGGGGGTCGCGTGATCGAGGCCTCCACAAGGAAGGAGCGGTTGCCGAGGAGGGCGGCGGCACCGGCCGGGATATGGGAGATCGGCGGGACGTAGCGGTAGGTCCGACCCTGATGGGGCGTACCATGTCGCATCGGGATCCGGAACAGTTCGATCGTGCGGTCGTCGAGGGGCAGAACGCCGTTGGCTTCGGCCTCGCCCCACCAGAGTTCGATCATTGATCTGAGGCGCTCGGGCTCTGCTGCGGCCAGGTCGTTCGTTTCTGACACGTCGTTGTCCAGGTGGAACAGTTCCCAGCGTTCCTCTTCGTAGGACGCGCCCGGTGAATGGCGTGTAACTGCCTTCCACCCATCGCTGCAGATCGCCCTGTGTCCGAACATCTCGAAGTACTGGGGGCCCTTTCGAGTCGGTTCGTCCGGCCCGTTGAAGGTATAGGCGAGGCTGGTGCCGGTCATTGGAGACTGTTCCCGACCGTGACGCTCGCCGGGCATGTCGAGGCCGATCAGGTCAAGGAGGGTGGGCGTCAGGTCGGTGACGTGGTGGAACTGGTTCCGCCTCTCCCCTGCTCCACCTATCCCGCCGGGCCAGTGGACAATCAATGGGTCTCGGACCCCTCCGCCGTGTGTCGTCTGCTTGTACCACCGCATGGGGGTGTTGCCTGCCTGTGCCCAGCCCCACGGGTAGTTGCTGTGTGAACGGGGTCCACCGATCTCGTCCAGTCGCTCGACGGCGGTGTCCACGTCCTCCGGGACCACGTTGAAATACTTCATCTCGTCGGTGACACCGGTGGAGCCACCTTCCTGGCTGGCACCGTTGTCGGACAGGAGCATGATCACGGTGTCGTCGAGAAGGCCAAGGCGCTCCAGGTGCCCGATGAGGCGGCCGATCTGAGCGTCGGTGTGGTCGAGCATGGCCGCAAAGGCCTCCTGTAGGCGACAGGCGAAGCGCTGTTGGTTGAGGCTGAGGTCCTCCCAGGCTTCAACCCCGGGGTTTCTCGGGGCGAGGATCGTGCCTTCTGGCACCACCCCTAGGTTGATCTGGTTCTGGAACCATTCCTGACGCACCACATCCCAGCCGGCGTCGAAACGGCCCCGGTACTTCTCACGGTAGTTGTCAGGGGCCTGATGCGGTGCGTGGGTCGCTCCGAAGGCCAGGTACATGAAGAAGGGTCGGTCCGGTCGCACCGACTTCGTGTCATTCACGAAACCAATGGCCTTGTCAACCAGGTCTTCGCTGACGTGGTAGCCGTCCTCTGGTCTAGCGGGCGGATCGATGTGATGGTTGTCGGCTGTCAGTTCGGGGTGGAACTGGTCTGTTTCACCCTGCAGGAAGCCGTAGAACCGGTCAAAGCCCCGCTGCAGGGGCCAGTGGTCGAACGGTCCCGCTGCCGACGCCTGCGCCATTGGGGCCAGGTGCCACTTGCCGATGCATGCGGTGGCGTAGCCGTTGTCCTGTAGTACCTCGGCAATGGTTGCGGCATGGTCGGCTATGTAGCCCCGCATGTGCGGGTACCCACTGTCGAAGTTGGACACGGCCCTCATGCCGACGGCATGGTGGTTTCGCCCTGTCAGCAGACAGGCGCGGGTTGGTGAACAGAGCGCTGTCGTGTGGAAGTTCGTGTACCTGAGGCCTCCCGCTGCGAGGCCGTCGATGTTGGGTGTGTCGATACTTGACCCGTAGCAACCGAGGTGGGCGAACCCGGTGTCGTCAAGCAGGATCACCACGACGTTGGGACTTCCTTCGGGGGAGCTGGCCGAGTCGGGCCACCAGGGCTCTGACTCGGCATGAGTGGTTCCTATGACGCCCCTGAAGTCGCCGTCCTCTCCCCTGGTTCCCACGGTCACCTACACCGCAGCTTCGGCCGGTAGAGGATGCGTGGGTCTGTCCGGGATGGTGTCCTCGAGAGCCTCCAGCAGTTCCACCTTCCTGGGCCCCGCCGCCGGGTCATCCCACAGGTTCACCCGTTGGAGTGGGTCTTCTGCAAGGTCGTAGAGCTCACCCTCTGTTCCGTCATGACACGTGCCGGCCTCGTAGCGCGTGCAGAGCATCTGATCCGCAACGATGCTCTGCAGGTGGACCTCGGTTCCGTTGGGATGGAGGCTGTCCCATTCGGTGATCACCCCTGCCCGTCCGTGATTGGAAGCATCGATTTCTGAGCGGGGTAGTGGAATGCCGTCCATCCAGTCGGGCACCTCCAGACCGGCGATGTCACAGAAGGTGGGCGCCAGGTCCATCAGGCCGACGGGTGTTGTGACGACCGCTGGCTGGCCCGTTGTCGACGGCGCTGGACGCCAGATGAGCGGCAGACGCATCAGGGAGTCCACATGGTAGGGGCCCTTGAACAGGAGTCCGAAGTCTCCCTGGAACTCGCCATGGTCGGTTGTGTAGATCACATCGAGGTCGTTGTCCCAGCCCTTGTCGCTGACCGCCGAGAGCACCCTGCCGAGGGCCTCGTCGACCAGTTCATTTTGGATGTGGACCATGGCATTCACCTCGAGTACCTGCTCCGGGGTGAGGGTTGCCGGCACCCACCTGGCCGGCGCCTCGTAGTTGGACACGAGGTCGCCGTCGTACCATCGACGCCAGTGAGCCGGCTTTGAGTCGAGCAGCCGTTCACGCTCGGATGGGTCCGTCGGATAGCCGGCCGGTAGATTGAGATCGCGCCAGGGAACCCTGTGCAGTTCCGATGCCGGCGGATTCCAGGGATGGTGTGGATCCGGAAAGCTGAGCCAGCAGAACCAGTTCTCGGCGCTGTCCAGGCCGTCGAGCCACGAGATGGCACGATCGGCCACCCAGTCCGTGTGGTAGATGCCCCGCGGAACCGGGTTGTGTTTTACCTGGGGAGCACCGGTGTCTCCCCCGCCTTCGGAGTTCACCTCGAGTGTCATGTCCAGGACCGGGAAGTATCCGGCCATTTGTTCCGGGTGGTTGTCTCTCAGCCAGCTGACGTAGTGGACGAAGCCAGCCGCCCCATGGCCGGCGAACTCCATGCGTTCAAAGCCCCGGTGCGGCCCGGTCTCGTCCTGTGTGGCCCCGGAGACGCCCATTCGGTTTTCTGGAAAGCGCAGGAAGGGGTCGAGGAAGGGTTCGAAGTGGGCCTTACCGAAGAGGCCGGTCCGGTATCCGGAATCGTGAAGGAGTCCTGCCACTGTGGGCGCATCGGCGGGAAGTGGAACGCCGTTCATCCAGACCCCGTGGTTTCGGATGTGCTGGCCGGTAAGCATCGTGGCCCTGGAGGGCATGCAGACCACGTTCTGCGGGTGCGCCCTCTCGTAGCGGACTCCATCGGCCGCCAGTGTGTCGGCTACCGGGGTCCGCGCCACCACGCCACCGTTGCATCCGAGGGCGTCGTAGCGTTGCTGGTCTGTGGTCACGAACAAGATCTTGCGTCCCATCAGGATTCCTCTCCTGGTACTGCTTGGAAACCACGGGAGTAGATGCCGCTCTCAAGGAGGTCCTTGAGGGCGGAGAGAGCATCTCCTGTGGCTGCACGCAGCGCATAGGTGAGGGCCTCGGGTCGGAGTTCCTGTGTGTAGCTCACCCGCGAGGCATTGCCTTCTGACTCGATGTGAAGAGAGCCAAGGTGGTGGTCGAACTGCAGCGGGCCGGTGATGGTGTAGTCGAAACGCATCTGCTCATGGTCGACGGAAAGGATCTTCTCGAGGAGGAAGCCCCCTGCTACGGTTCCAATGGTCCTGATTCCGTCCTCGACTGTCGATGAGACCATCCCCGGGAACCACTCTGCCTGCCGCTCGGCGGCTGATACCACCGCCCACACCTCGTCGGCAGGGGCGTCTATGAGGATTTCGTTCGTGAACTCGGCCATCAGGTCCCTCCACGCACCATGATGGTAGGTGTCGACACGATGCAGGCCAGCGTCGGGCCGTATGCTCCGATCGGACTACCGGGAGCGATGCCGTGGAACCTGCAACAGTTTCTGACCTGTTCGATCCGGCGCGGTGGCTGCCCGTCGACGGTTTCGACCTTGTTGATGTGACCTATCACCGCTGCGTCGACCAGGGCACAGTTCGGATTGCGTTCAACCGACCTGAGGTTCGTAACGCCTTCAGACCATCAACGGTCGATGAGTTGTATCGGGTGCTGGACCATGCCCGGATGTGGACCGATGTCGGAACGATTCTTCTCACCGGCAACGGCCCGTCTCCCACAGATGGCGGGTGGGCATTTTGTTCCGGCGGTGACCAGCGGATTCGTGGAGCAGACGGCTACAGGTATTCAGACGATGCGGGAGTCGTGGACCCTGCCCGCACGGGCAGGCTCCACATCCTCGAGGTGCAGCGTCTGATCCGGTTCATGCCCAAGGTTGTGATCGCCGTTGTTTCGGGGTGGGCAGTGGGTGGTGGCCACAGCCTGCACGTTGTCTGTGACCTGACCCTTGCCAGCCGCCAGCATGGCGTGTTCAAGCAGACCGACGCTGATGTGGCGAGCTTCGATGGAGGATTCGGGTCTGCGTACCTGGCCCGCCAGGTAGGTCAGAAGCGTGCCAGAGAGATCTTCTTCCTGGGTCGTGGCTATTCGGCCGAGGAAGGGCATGCCATGGGCATGGTGAATGCGGTCGTTGACCATGGTGACCTTGAGAGCGTTGCTTTGGATTGGGCAGCCGAGGTGAATGCCAAGAGCCCCACGGCCCAGCGGATGCTCAAGTTTGCATTCAACATGATTGATGACGGCCTAGTGGGTCAGCAGGTGTTCGCCGGCGAGGCGACCAGGCTTGCCTATGGGACCGATGAGGCCGCCGAGGGGCGTGACGCCTTCCTTGGGAAGCGGCCTCAGGACTATTCGGACTTCCCGTACCACTTCTGAGGCGCTGGTCGGTGATTCGAAATCGGTTTCGCCGGAGGTTATTCAACGATCGTGATTGAGCGAGAATAGTTCTCATCATGAATGCTGGATTGACATTGGCCCTGAAGGAGGTCTCGGTCATTCGGGACAACCGCACGGCGCTTGAGGAAGTCAACGTCGGATTTGAGAGCGGAACCTCGGTGGCTCTCGTTGGCTCGAACGGTTCCGGTAAGACCACGATGCTCGAGGTGCTTGCAGGCCTCCTTGCGCCGACCCAACGGCACCGTGGAATGTCGCCCCGACATCGTTGCGATGGTCACACAACATCATCCACACCGATGGTCTCCTCTCACTGTTGGTGAGGTCGTCACGATGGGCCGCTACGGGGCTCCACTCCTGCGCCGTGGCCTATGCATGCAACCGGATGGAGGTGGCAGACCTCAGGGAACGGCAACTCGGGGAACTCTCAGGCGGCCAGAGGCAACGGGTCCTCATCGCCCAGGCCCTGACCAGGCGTGCCCCCCTGCTCCTACTGGACGAACCCATCACGGATCTGGACCTGGCCAGTCAGGAGCGGATACTCGAAGTGCTCGAAGAAGAGACCACTCGGGATGTAACCGTGGTTCTCTCGACCCACCACCTTGACGAGGCCCGTCACTGCGACAGGGTCCTGCTGCTGGCCGGCAGACTCGTGGCCGACGGAAGCCCCGATGAGGTCCTCAGGCCGGATCTGTTACGAAGGGCATTCGGTGAGAGGGTCCTCGGAGACCACGCATCACATGATCACGCCGAGGGATTGCTATTGCTCGATGAGCACGGTCATGGAGAGCATGGCTGAGTTCAGCGACCTCTACGCATTTCCCTCGTCACCGAATCGGCCTGAGTGGTACACCGCACCAGGGCATCCCTGATGATCTCAGTCGCCTCACGGGAGGTGGCGGCAGTGATCACACCCAACACCTCACTTCGTAGGGCGAGGGGGTAGCGTCCCCACGGCCGAATACGCGGCCCTGTGGCACCTCGCGGCCAAAAGCCCTCGGTCCCACTCGCCCCGTTCGCCACAACCGGCAGGCCTGTGTCAAGCGCAAGCCTCCCCACACCGGAGTGGAGTCGTCCGACGCCATCGGCATTCCACTCCTCGGGGGGAACCACGCGACCTTCGGGCATTATCGCAACCGACCACCCGGCTTCAATCTCGACAACCGCCAGTTCAAGTGCTATGGAACCGTCGACCGGGATGCATCTGAGGCGGCTGAGCAACGGTCCGATTCCGGGCTTACGGAAGTAGGACGATGCGACCAGTGGCCGGATCGGTCGGCCCCAGGAGTGGAACGTGATCGACGCCAACAGTAGGTCGGCCAGGCTCCTGTGGTTGGCAGCGTAGATGGCCGGCCCAGGTGGGATGTCAGGCGGCGGGCCGATGTCGGAACGGGTGAACAGGCCCATCATGGTCTTGACGAACCGCATGGTTGAAATGATCGCGGCCTGTTCCGCCAGGTCTGGCTGAGGGGTCATCTGCTCCATAATCTCAGCCCGCGGGCAGCCTGCGACAACCCAGCGACGGGTCGTGGCCCTGCTGGCCGGCGTCTACCGCCCAGACGCACACGAGGCCAGACACGCGGGCCGATACCAGGGAAACGGGGAACGAGAAGTGATGGTCCTCAGCGGTACGACCGGCTATCACTGGCTCCTGTCCGCTCACCGTAACACGCAGAGGTAGGCCCCCACCGGGAAGGTCTGCATCGAATGCCCAGCCCTCGAGCCACGTCGACCCGTCGCGCTCTCCGAACGCCTCGATCCGCCCGACCGGCGGATCACCGGATTCCAGGATGGCCACCCTGGAATCGCGGGCCCCAGTTGCATGACAGCCGGGGAGCACCTCAAATGTCCACCCCCTTGATGAATAGATGGCCAGTAGCCGTTCGACGATATGGAGGGTCAACCACTTCCGGTCATGCAGCAACACGACCATTCCGTCGCGCTCACGACTCTGCAGGTACGAAAGGACCTCCTGGATGGGGGGATCGCGCCACTCCTGTGGATCCGCTGTCCAGCCGGCCAGAGACATACCTAGGTCGGGGCCCAGACGAGCCCGGATCTGTCCCACCTCCCCGTAGGGGGCACGAAAACAACTGGGCTTGAAGCCCGTCAGTGCCTCGAGTCCGACTGAGGCCCGAGCGACCTCCGCCAGGGCACTGTCGGCGGAAAGCGTTGAAAGGTCGCTGTGTACCCATGTGTGGTTGCCGACAGTGTGGCCACGGCTCAGGAGGGCCTGAGTTGTCTCGGGATCCCAGCGGGCTGCGATCGTCTCGCCGGTCGGAAAGAACGAAGCCCGGGCTCCGTAGCTGTCAAGCAGGTCGAGGAGCATCGGGGTGAACAGCCAGTGTGGGCCGTCGTCAAAGCTCAGGTGCATGACAGGTGTGGAATCTTCGTCAGAGAGCCAGCCGATCTCAGACCCGCCTGCCGGTTCCCCTGACATTGCCGGAAGCAGCGCGGCGACAAGGGCCACCAGGAGCAGGACAGGACGGCAGCGGCGGCCTCTGGGCCGTTGCTCAGGTCGTGCCGTAGATCCGGTCACCGGCATCACCCAGGCCCGGCACGATGTAGCCGACCTCGTTCAGGCATTCATCGACAGCGCCGGTCCAGATGTCCACATCGGGGTGGACAGAATGTAGGGCGGCGACCCCCTCTGGTGCCGCCAGAAGGCAGAGGAACCGGATCGCGTCGGGGTTCTCGTCCTTGACCCGGTCGAGCGCTGCCGCCGCCGAGTTACCGGTGGCCAGCATCGGGTCTACGACAATTACGGTCCGACCCTCCATCGGAGGGAACTTGCAGTAGTACTCGATGGCCTCGAGCGTGTCGTGGTCGCGGTACAGGCCCACGAAGCCGACCCTCGCTCCGGGGATCACCCTGAGGACACCGTCCAGAAGGCCGTTTCCGGCACGGAGAATCGATACGACGACAGGGTCGTCAACGAGCTCGGGAGCAGAGGTTGTCGTCAGGGGCGTCTGAATCTCAACCTGGTGGAGTGCGAGCTCCCTGGTGATCTCGTAGGTGAGAAGCAGGCTGGTTTCGCTGAGGAGTTGCCGAAAGCGTTCACTCGGAGTCTCGATCCTGCGCATCTGCGTCAACTTGTGCTGAACCAGGGGGTGGTCGACGATGTGCAGTCGAGGTGACGACTCACTGGCTGAGGTATCGATCATTGGCCCACCATACGTTCTCAGATCCATGCCATCATGCCGCGCCAAACGCAGTCTCAGGCCCTACCCTTCCCGCTGTCAGCGACCGATTGGGGGTTCACCGGCCACCCAGCCTGACCGGGTGCCGACGAGCCCACCAGACAGGAGCCGCGAATGTCCCGCCACGGCTATAAATACTCGGCAGGCAGGTTGCTCAGGCACGGCCTGACCCGCGATGCATGGCCGCGCATGTGGAGGAGGCCCGAGCGCCGCGACTCCTACGATGTCGTGATCATCGGTGGAGGGTTGCACGGCCTCGCTACCGCCTACTACCTGGCCCAGAACCACGGCATCACCAACGTGGCCGTCGTCGACAAAGGCTACATAGGCGGTGGTGGCTCCGGACGCAACACGGCGATCGTGCGCTCCAACTACCTCACCCCTGAAGGCGTGGCCTTCTACGACCGGTCGCTCCACCTGTATAACACGATGGCCACTGACCTAAACCTGAACGTCATGTTGTCACGGCGGGGACACCTGACCCTCGCCCACACCGACTCGGCGCTGCGCACGATGAACTGGCGTGCCGAGGTCAACAAGCTTCTCGACATAGATTCCGCCGTTATCGGACCCGCCGAGGTCAAGCGCCTGACCCCGAGCCTCGATGTCTCTCCCGACACCAGATACCCGATTCTCGGAGCCCTCTACCATCCACCCGGCGGCATCGTCAGACATGACGCCGTCGTCTGGGGCTACGCCAGGGCCGCCGACCACCTTGGCGTTCACCTTCTCCAGGAGACAGAGGTGTTCGACATCATCTGCGACGGTGGTGATGGACCGGATGGCAAGGGCTCCGGCGGAAGGGTGACAGGTGTTCGAACCAGCTATGGCGACATAGGTTCCCCTGTTGTCGTCAACTGCACCGCAGGGTGGGCATCTCTCATCTCAAACATGGCGGGCGTGCCGCTGGCCATCACCACACACCCGCTTCAGGCCGCCGTCACAGAACCCTGCAAGGTGTTCCTCCCCACTGTGGTGGTCTCCGGCTCCCTGCACGTCTACGTCAGCCAGACCGACCGTGGCGAGCTGGTGTTCGGCGCCTCGGTTGATCCGGTCGGCAGCTACCGGGTGAACGGCACCCTCGAGTTCACCGAGGAACTGGCTGGCCACGTCCTGGAGTTGATGCCGGGAATCTCCAAGATGCGCCTCATGCGTCAATGGTCCGGGCTGTGTGACATGACCCCCGACTACTCCCCCATTATGGGCTACACCTCCGTCGAGGGCTATCTCGTCGATGTCGGCTGGGGCACCTATGGCTTCAAGGCCGGCCCTGTGGCCGGAGAGACCATGGCCGAGACGATTGCAACCGGCCGAGCCGCCGACCTGATCGCCCCGTTCACCATCGACCGGTTCACCGCTGGGGACCTCGTCGGCGAAAAGGGCGCTGCGGCGGTGGGTCACTGATGATCGTCGTACCCTGCCCCAACTGCGGCCCACGCAACTCCTCGGACCTGCGAAATGCCGGCGAGGTCGTAGCCCGACCCGATCCGGCGACCACCAGCCTCACCGAGTGGCGCTCCTACCTCTACTTGCGGGAGAACCCGGCCGGCTGGGTTACCGAAACCTGGTACTGCCGCAGCGGATGTCGCCGCTACTTCACCATCGAGCGCAACACCTCCACCAACGAGATCAGGGAATCAGAGAGCTCATGAGCAGCCAGCGCCTCCCCACCCGGGCGGGTGAGCTCATCGACCGCTCAACGAGCCTCTCGTTCACCTGGAACGGCCGTTCCTTCAGCGGTCATGAGGGCGATACCATCGCCTCTGCCCTGGCTGCGGCAGGTGTCGAGGTCTTCTCGCGGGGAATGAAGTACCACCGGCGCCGGGGAATCCTGACGGCCGATCACTGGGATCCGAACCTGTCGGTCCAGGTTGGCGACGAACCGAACGTGCGGGCCGGTAGCCGTCGCCTGGTCGATGGCATGCAGGTGAGTGCCCAGAACGCGTGGCCCAGCCTCCGATGGGACCTCGGCACCGCCAATCAACTGGTCGGACGCTTCCTCTCGGCCGGCTTCTACTACAAGACCTTCATGCGTCCACAGTTCCTGTGGCACAACCTCTACCAGCGCATCCTGCGTAAGTTTGCCCCGGGAGGCCGCGTCCACTGGAAGACCGGAACCCACGGCGACTACGACAAGCGCTACGCCCACCCCGACGTTCTTGTAGCCGGAGGCGGGCCTGCCGGAATGGCGGCGGCGCTCTCCGCAGCCGAGGCCGGAGCCTCCGTCATGCTCGTTGAACAGGAGCCCGAGCTCGGCGGTCACCTCCGTTGGGGCGGGCCTGACGATCTGACAGTGCTGGCCGACCTGCGTGAGGCCCTGTACTCCACACCGGGCATCGAGGTTCTCTGCGACTCGATCGTCACCGGCCGCTACGACCACAACTGGGTGGCTGTCATGCAGCGGAGCCACCCGGTGGTGCCCGAACGCCTGATCAAGGCCAGGGTCGGGTCCCTGGTCGTGGCCCCCGGCCTCGTTGAACGGCCCTACGTCTTTGCCGGCAACGACATCCCGGGCGTAATGCTCGCCGGTGCCGTTAGGCGTCTCATCAACCTCTGGGCCGTGAAGCCCGGTAGCCGAGCGGTGGTTCTGAGCGCCAATGCCGAGGGTGACGCCGCTGTTGCCGACCTGGAGTCCGCTGGGGTCGCGGTGATAGCTGTGCTTGATGCCCGCGCGGGTGAAGACATTGTGCAGGTCCGGGGAAGAGGCAGGGTGGCTTCTGTCCAGACAGGCGACGGCCGCACCCTGAAAGCCGACCTGCTGGTAACCGCCACGGGCTGGAGCGCTCCCACGTCCCTGCTGAACATGGCCGGTGACCGTCCTGTCTATGACAAGGTGGCAGCCCGCTACTTCCCCCAGTCGCTCCCCGACAATGTCTTGGCGACAGGAGGGATCGAAGGTGACGGATCCACCGCTGAACTGGCGGCCCACGGCCGTGAAACTGGTGCCCTTGCCGCCCAGCGTGCACTGCGCCTTCGACACGAACGCCGGACACAGACGGCCCGCTCGGTCCGACCCGAGTCGACCCCGCCCGCTTCGGTGCCCGACAACCGCATACCCCTGAGGCGTTCGCCGCACCCAGAGTGCTACCGCAGCACCACACATGGACTTGTCGACTACTCCGAGGACATCTCCTCAAAGGACCTGATCCAGGCTGCCGGAGAGGGCTTCGATTCGATCGAGTTGATGAAGCGCTACACGACGGTGACCATGGGCCCAGGTCAGGGCAAACTTGAAACCGTGAATGCTGCAGCGGTTCTGGCAGAGGTCAGAGCCCTCGACCTGGCCGACATCGGCACCACCGTTTGGCGGCCACCCTTCTCACCTGTTTCGCTGGGAGCACTGGCCGGCCGCATCTTCGAACCGGTAAGGCGCTCAGCCCTCCAGGACTGGCACGAGGCAAACGGCGCAACCAACCTGCTGGCCGGCCAGTGGGTCCGTCCCGACCACTACGGAGACCCCATGGCCGAAGCCACCAACGTGCGGGAGAACGTCGGCCTGATTGATGTCACACCGCTCGGCAAGCTGGACCTGCGGGGCCCGGACGTGGCCAACCTCCTCAACCTGGTGTATGTGAACCGGTGGCAGAAGCTCGAGGTCGGACGGGTCCGATACGGCGCCATGGTCACCGAGGACGGTGTGGTCTCTGACGACGGGGTCACCGGCCGTCTCGCCGACGACCACTACCTGATGACAACCACGTCATCAGGAGCGGGCGCTGTCTGGGAGATGCTCGAGGACTGGCTGCAGACCTACAGGCCCGACTGGGAGGTTCACGTAACCCCGGTCACAGGAGGGCTCACAAGCATCAACGTTGCCGGCCCAAGGTCCCGCGACCTCCTTGAGCGGCTTGTCGAGGACGTCGACCTGTCCGCCGATGCGTTCCCCTATTTCAGCGTGAGGACAGGCACCGTTTCCGGTGTGCAGGACTGCATCATCTGGCGTATCGGCTTCACTGGAGAACTCTCCTACGAGATACACGTGCCATCCGGCTATTCGCTGCACGTGTGGGAGTCGCTTGTCTCGAGCGGCTCTGACCTGGGGGTGGCACCGTTCGGAATCGAGGCACAACGCATTCTTCGGCTCGAGAAGGGCCACTACATAGTCGGACAGGACACCGACGGGCTCAGCAAGGCGCCAACTGCAGGCCTCGGCGGGCTGGTGAAACTGGACAAGGCTGACACCATCGGCCTGCCGGAACTGCGCGCCGCCTTTGAACGAACCGATCTACCTGTGTTAGTCGGCCTGCAGCCCGACGACCCCACGATTGTGCCCGAGGAGGCATGTCAGATCGTCGCCGCCGGCAGCAACGAGATACTCGGACGGGTTACCTCGAGCCGAATGTCACCGACGCTCGAAAGGTCCATCTGCCTGGCACAGGTCGATCCCTCACTTGCATCTGCTGGGACATCGGTCACCGTGAAACTGGTCGACGGCCGGCGGATCACAGCAACCGTTCAGGAACACCACGCTCACGTGGATCCGGAAGGAGCGCGGCAACGTGTCTGAACTTGAGTTCATGAGTCCAGTCGGATCAGGGCACCTCTCGACATCTGACGGTGGCATCTCCCTCGAAGACATATCCGACTGCACCAAGGTCCTTGTACGCGCAGGTCGTGGGACGGCCGCTGGAGTCCACCTCAAGGTCACCTACGGCCGCAGCCGGCGCCGGAGGGACGGCACCCTCATCTGTGGCAGCAGACCCGACGAGTGGACCCTTCTCGCTGGTCCCGGCCAGGGTGCCGCTGTGGTTGGCTCCGTCTCCGACGAAGGGTTTGTGAGCATTGTCGACATCTCCCACGGCCGGGCGATGCTCCGCATATCGGGCTCCGACTCGGTCGATGTCCTTGCCAAAGTCTGCAACGTCGATCTGGCCGATGACATGACCCCCGACGGGGCCGTGTTCTCGGGGTCTGTCGCAAAGGTGACCTGCGACCTCGTGCGAGACGACAGGGACGCCGGGCGATCCTATCTGATCTCGTGTGAACGCTCATTTGGTGGCTACCTGTTCGCTGCGATGGCCGATGCCTGTGCTGAGTTCGGCATCAACGTGCCTGCAGGCCTCTCTGTCCACTGACCTCGGGGATGCCTGTGGCAGACATTCCCGGCAACACAGCAACTTCCGTGGAACTCGTCGACCGGTCCGCCACGGAACAACTCGAACTCCTGAAGGTCGGAGACTTGTCAGCGGTTGAGTTGCTGGCGGCCTGCCGGGATCGTGCGTTGCTGACCGAACCGGTTGTGAACGCTCTGATCTCGGTTGACTGGGATAGGGCAACTGACCGGGCTCGAGCACTCGACTCGGACAGGTCGTTCTGTGACGGCGCTCCCCTGCGGGGACTTGTCACGGCCCACAAGGACCTCCTCGACACTGCCGGCATGGTGACCACCTACGGAAGCACGGTGTATGCCGATCACATACCCACGGTGAACAACCCTCTGGTTGATGTGCTCGCCTCAGCCGGCGTCGTCGTGATAGGAAAGACCAATACCCCCGAGTTCGGGGCCGGATCCCACACATTCAACAGTGTTCACGGCGTGACCCGGAACCCCTGGGACCCCGCCCGGAGCGCAGGCGGGTCGAGTGGCGGAGCTGCGGCGGCCCTTGCATGCGGCTCACTCTGTGTTGCCGACGGTTCCGATCTCGGTGGGTCCATCCGCAATCCAGCATCGTTTTGCGGGATCGTCGGGTTCAGGCCGTCTTCCGGCACTGTTCCGGGCACAACTAGCGCAGACCACAGGATCACCATGCCCAGCAACGGGCCAATGGGGCGCTGCGTCTCCGACGTGAGGATACTGTTGACCGCAATGACCGGAGGGTCGGCCATGTCCCCTCGGGTTGAGACTCCCCGCGTTCTCTTCTCGGTCGACCATGGCGATCTGCCTGTTGCCCCTGCTGTCGCCCGGCTGGTTGAACAGGCAGCGCGGCAACTCGAGGCAGCCGGGTGGCGTATCGAGTCGGGCGACCTTCCGCTTCCCAGCGTTGACCGATGCTTTGAGACACTGCGCTCGCTGGCCTACTTCCTGATGCTTCCAGGCCTCCTTGAGGACTCCCGGGTCAAGGAGACAGTCAGGTTCGAGATTGCGCGGGGCATGGCGCTTGGCGAGGACGAGATCAGGACCGCCGTAGCTGACGAGATACTGATTCGGACCGCCTTTGACAACCTGTTCGAATCGGTCGACTTGGTCCTCACACCGACCAGCCAGGTTCCACCATTCCCAGTCGGCGATGAGTGGGTGGCAGACATCAACGGCGTGGGGCTCGCGATCTACACGGACTGGATGCGATCCTGCTCACGCTTGACCGTGCCCGGAGGGCCGTCCATCTCCCTTCCAGCGGGTTTCACCGACAAAGGCCTGCCGATAGGCATCCAACTGTCGGGACAGCGGGGTGCCGATGCCTACCTGCTGGTCGCCGCCGAACTGGCAGAGGCCGTCCTCGGAACCGCACCACGCCCACCGATCGACGTGCTCTCTGGTTTTGATCCCGCTGGGCTCCCGCCGGGCCCCATCACGTGAGCCCGATGGCACACGGGTATGCGTTGTAGGACGCACCCGCCGGACCTAGATTGCGCGCGGCGAGGTCGCCAGATTGCGAACTTCCGGACCTAGAGGTGAGTCAGATGTCAGCAGAATCAGAACCTCTAAGGGTCTGGCAGACCGTCGTGCCACCTGACTGGATCGACTACAACGGCCACCTGACGGAGGGCTTCTACGGTGTGGCCTTTGGTGCCGCCTCGGACGAGGCGCTCATCCACCTCGGCTTCGACGAGGATTACCGGAGCCTCCACGGGACCTTCTACACCGTCGAGACCCACATCCGCTTCCTCCGGGAGGTCCATGAGGGCGCCTCCATTTCGGCAGACACCTATGTGCTCGGTGCCGACTCAAGGAGACTCCACCTGCACCACGACCTGCTGGTCGATGGTCATCGTGACCCTGCTGCCACCCAGGAGGCGATGCTCCTGCATGTCTTCCAATTGCCCGACGGTGGGTCTCCCCGCGCATCCCCGATGGTCGAGCCGGTCCTGGGGCGTGCGCTGGCCGTTGCCGACGCCCACGCTGACGTCGTCTTCCCGGACCATGCAGGCAGAGGCGTCCGGAACCTGCGTTGAGCAGGACCACCACCGGGAGGAGCACCCCTTCTGCCCTCGTAGGCATCTGGGCCCTGTTCCTGGGCTTTGCCTTCCTACAGGTCGGCAACGGCCTGCAGCGGATTCTCCTGCCGATCCGAGCCGAGTCGGAGGGCTTCAGCGCCGGCGCAATGGGTGCCGTCATGGCATTCCACTTCGCCGGATACCTGGCCGGGGCCAAGGTGATAACCCGGGTACTCAACTCCGTCGGACACATCCGGGTCTTTGCCGCCCTGGCCTCGCTGGCCTCCACAGCAGTGCTCCTCAACGCTGTTCTGGTCCTTCCGTTGGCATGGACCGCCATCTACTTCGTAGGTGGAATCTGCAATGCAGGCGTCCTTGTTGTCCTTGAGAGTTGGCTGAACGACAAGGCCACCAACGAGACCCGGGGTCAGATACTCGGCATCTACATGATGATCATGATGGCCGGCACAGCGGGCGGTCAACTACTGGTGAACGTCGCCCCATCCGAGGGCTTCCAGTTGTTCGTGCTCTCCTCGGTCCTCATTTCGATTGCGGTCATCCCCGTGACCCTCTCAGTAGGCGCTGCTGCACCGATGCCAAGCACCGAGACGATGCAGGTGAGGGAGCTATACCAGACCATCCCGTCAGCTGTCGTTGGAATCATCCTCTGCTCTTTCGTCCAGTCCGCCTCCACGAGCATGGCTGCTGTCTTCGGTACCGCTGCCGGCCTCAGCACCCAGCGCATCGCTCTGTTCACCTCTGCTGCTGTTGTCGGCGCCGTTCTCCTGCAGATGCCGCTAGGACGTCTGTCTGACCGCCATCCCCGACGGGCCGTGATTCTGGTTGTGGCTTCGATTGCGCTGGGGCTGGCGCTTGTCGGAGCCGTCATCCCACCGACCAGCATTCTCCTCATCCCGTTGAACCTGGCCTTTGGGGCCTTTGTCTTCCCCATGTACGGTCAGTTCGTCGCCCTCGCAAACGACTGGATTGCACCACAGAAGAGGGTTGCGGCCGCCTCTGCCCTGATCCTTGCTTCAAGCACCGGTGCCGTGGCGGCTCCCGTCATCCTCGGAACGGCAATCGAACTGTTCGGACCTGGTGGCTACTTCCTCTCGCTTGCTGCGGTGCTCGCCGTACTCGTCTTCTACCTTGGTTACCGGAGCCAGGTACGCGAGGCCGTACCTCTGGACAGACAGTCGCCCTTCCAGCCGGTGCTTGCCAGGTCAGGGGCAATCGCCCACTCTGTCAGCAGGTGGGTGAGGCATCCCCTTGCAGAATGGAATCGCGACGCCCCCACCCGGAAGGGAGATACCTGATCATCCGCCTGTTGACCGGAAGATCACCAGGATGGCGCGCTCGTCCGCGTTCTCTCCAGCCTCAAAGATGGGTACCCGGCGGATCTCCGGTTCGCTGATACGTCCAAAATGACGGTCGCTCCGGAACCGCTCGGAGAATCCGAGGTTCTCATAGTGGTCGGTGTTGATTCCCACAACGAACAGCGCGCCGTCAACAGCGACCCGGTAGAGCTCGTCAAACGCGCCGGTGCCGACGTGACCGTGGGTGAAGGTACCGGCACTCACAACTCCGTCATAGACCCCGTCAGGCAGGTTGAGTTTCGCCGTGAGATCTCCCACAACCAGGTTTCCGTAGATTGGCTGGCCATGGGAGTCGGTCTTGAGGCCTGCTTCCGAGAGCATCTCCGGTGAGAGATCGAGGCCGTCAGGCTGGTGGCCTCCGAGTGCCCGCAACCCAACCCCGACCAGACCGGTTCCGCACCCGACGTCAAGCACACGCCGCGCAGCCCCCTCAGAGTGATCAATGAACGCCGTCGCAACCTGAAACGGATAGACGTAGCGGTTGTCTGATACGAAGCCGGCCTCATAGCTGGAGGCCCAGCGTCCGTACAGTTCACGATTGTCGTCGGGCGTCTCAACGGAATAGGCCTCGCCAAGCCCGATCTCCGGCTGGTCCGCCGGGCCGCCTTCAAGCTTTGAGATCATCGGTCGGCGCCGGATCCGCGTCCATTGCCCTCAGGCCCTCATCTCCGAGGATCATCCTGATGGCATCTCTCACACCCTTGTCAGCTGCAACGGTGTCGGGTCGGTGGAGCATCGAGAACATCGTGCGCCTTCGCAACAGGTCAGATGGGCGAAGAATCCGTTCGTGGCGCCCCATAACCATCACGTCGGCCCGACTCAACGGGTCGAGCTCACCCAGTGGGCCCCCCAGGTCCGCATCGCCATCCAACAGGTCGAGGACCTCGTCCATACGCCTACCGTGGCGGCGCCACATGACAGAGGCGACATCGGAGGTGACGTCCAGCCCGGCTGCCCGCGATAGAGCCGAGCGTTGTTCATCCTCGGGTGGTTCTCCATACCACTTCTGAGCCGGTGGCATCGGTCGTAGTCCGCAGAGGCGGACGGCATCGACTACCTCGGCGCCGACGTTCAGACAGTCTGAGAGTTTGCCTCCAAGGATCGAGACAACCCTTCTCCCCTCATCTGTCTCGACCGCATGCCGTCGCGACAACTCAGTCCAGTCGCGACGACGCCCCGATCCACCCGGCGGAACAACGAGGGCCCTGACACCACACCTCTCAGATATCACGTCGGATGCCTCAAGGTTCCTGTCGAGGTCAAGCCTCTGACTCACCTGTTCGAGCAGAAACGACCTGTCGGCACCGGTAACTGTGACCTCGGGATCATCGACCGGAGTGTCGGTTGTACCGATCACGGAACGGTGTCCCATCGGCAGGACATAGAAGAGGCGTTCGGCATCATCGAAGAATGCCAGAATCCTTCCCGAATCGGTTACCTGGGGAACGATGAGGTGCACACCCTTGGAGAACACAAGGCGACTAGACGTTCGTGACTCCGTGAGAGTTCCGACATTGGACACCAGGGGTCCAGCTGCGTTGACGAGGACCTGTGCACTCGCCTCGAAGGTCGAACCGGTGGAGCGATCGCGCAGAGCCAGGTTCCAGACCCCTGTCCCCAACTCGGCAGACTCAAGCTTGACGTAGTTGGCCACTACGGCACCATGCCGCTCCGCATCGATTACCAATTCGGATACGAAGCGCGAGTCGTTGTCGGCCAGAAGGTAGTCGGAGTACTCGATTCCTCCCCTGATCCCGGCCGTTGCGACGGCAGGCTCCAACCTGTGGATCGTCGATTTGCTCCTGTGTCGCGGGCGGATGGTCCGGAGCCGACCCAGTCCCCAGTAGACATTGGCTCCAAGGGCCGCAAACCATGGGGCAAAGGATGCACCCTGTTCAAGGACTGCCATGAAACGCGTCTCAAGAATTCGTGTCGGGTACGCGGCAGCAAGTCGGTTTCGGGACCGGCAGAGCCCTGCCACGAGGCGGATGTCATAGCTCTCCAGGTACTTGAAGCCTCCCCAGATCATGTTGGAGGACTCCTGGCTGGTTCCTGAGGCGAAGTCGTCGGCCTCGACAAGGCCGACCTTCAGACCGTGTGCTGACAGGGAGAGGGCAGACACGGCACCGTTGATTCCGCCGCCGACCACGATTACGTCGAATCTCGTGCTCGACAGCCTTTCCAGGGAGCCATCTCTCGACAACGGCTCGCCGTGGCGGTGGGGCTCGTCCAGGTGCACCCCATAGTTCTAGCGGCATGGCTGGAAGGAGACGAGGCCGCTTCGGGTCGGCAACTCCACCTGCGACTACGGTCGCCCCTCAGAGCCAGATCTGGACGAAGGAGATGAGATGCCGTTCGCAGAGGCAAACAACCAGACCATCCACTACGTGGATTCGGGCGGTGGCGGCCCCGTGGTTCTTCTCAGCCACGGCTTCTCAATGGGTCACGAGATGTGGGCACCTCAGGTTGAACCCCTGACGGAGGCCGGCTGGAGGGTAGTCACCTACGATGAGAGGGGTTGGGGTCAGACGGTCAACACCGAACCCTTCACGTACTGGGACCTGGCCGACGACGCCCTTGCACTGCTCGACCACCTGGGTGTGGACTCGGCAGTCCTCGGTGGCATGTCACAGGGTGGCTTCCTGACGGTTCGAGCGGCTCTCACGGCTCCCGAAAGGGTCCGTGCCATGGTCATCGTTGACAGCGACGCAACGGCCCTGAACGATGAGGAACGCGCCCAGTTCCAGGACCTCTTTGACGCTGCGATAGCAGACGGCCTCGCTGGGCCGGTGGGAGACATTCTCGCTGCTGTGCTGTTTGCCCCGGGCTTCGATACGGCCATCTGGCGCGCCAAGTGGAATGCCAGGCCGGTGACGGCCTGGACTGCTGCCAAGGAATGCCTGTTCGAACGCGACGCTACCGACGACCGTCTTGGTGAGATCACATGTCCGGCTATCGTGTTCCACGGGGAGCTGGATGCTGCCATTCCCCTGGAGCGGGGGCGTTCAATGGCTGACGGGTTTGGTGGGCCGACCACATTTGTCCCTGTTCCGGGTGCGGGCCACTCCAGCAACCTGGAGAACCCTGCAGTCGTCAATCCCGCCCTGTTGGAGTTCCTGGGCAGCCTGGGCTGACGAAGCTGGGGCGCTCAGTTCTCCGAAGGTAGAAACACCTGCCTGAAGGCGGTGATGGAGGAGGATTCGAACAAACCGGCAATGGCATAGGGGTCGCCCCTGCCAAATCGACTACTTCCACACGGGACGGAAGGTCGATCACCATCAGGGGGCCGCATATCTCACCGTCGGAGTCGAGCAGGGGTCCGGCGAAGTGCATCTCGTAGGCGGCAAGGTACCCGAGGTGGCGTGCACGGGTTTCTGCACGGAGGTTGCCTGCATCAGGCCGATCGACGTCGTAGATGACGAAGTTGCACGAAACCTTCCGCTTCGAATGGCCTCAGTCTTCCGTGGCCCAGAGTCGTGCAGTGTCAAGACCTGTCGGCTTCACGCTACCGGTCGCCTCGGCCCGCTCAGTTCGCCAACAGGCGCTCCAGGCGCGTGGTGAAGTCGCTCGGTGGGTCGGCAAGCTCTAGCACCTTGTTCCTGGAACGCTCCCCTCCCACGATCGTCAGAGAGCGCCGGGGAACCCCCAGGGCATCTGCCAGGGCCTTGATGACCGCCAGGTTTGCCTTCCCATCCACCGCTGGAGCATCTACGGTTACGAGGAGGACCCCGTCTGGCCCCCAGGTGCCACCCACATGCCCGCTGCGAGCCCGCGGCCTTATTCGCGCCTGGAACCGGAAGGCATCCGCTGGAGGCACCTACTTCCCCTCAGCATCCGGGAGCAGCATCGCCAACTGGCGTGACCTGGCAAACAGGGATGCCTTGGAATCCCAGAGGGTTCCCGATTCGATCATCCGACCATCGTGGAGGTCCTCGGTTACGAACCTGCCACACACCCAGCCGGGCGCCGGCCTCTGGCGGACATGGACAGTCAGTTCGATTGTCGGTACCCAGCCGATCCGGCCGAGCAGGCCGAAGATGGGAGGTGGAAAGGCATCGGCGAACAGGACCGCTGAAAGGGTGTCGGGCTCACGGCCGTCGGCGAACCTGACCCAGCCAATGGTCTCGGCCTTCTTCAGGGCAGTTGCCGTCGCATAGTCGGGGTGTACCCGCGTGTTGACACGGCTCTTGATGTGCATTTCGACACCCTGTTCCAGTCGGGAACGGTCCACACAGTCTTCCGGAAGCGGAATGTCGGGCATGGCCTCTGTAACGACATGGCCGTGACCTGATCCTCTGTCAAGGTCACCAAATGCTGCGAGGACCTCCAGGCGGACTCTGCCGCCCTGGCTCAAGCTGGCCCTGGCCGTCGTGACACTGCGTCCCGTCCGGAGTAGCGATGCGGTCAGATCAGCGTCGGCGTCACCCATTCCGGGTCGAAGGAAGTGGGCTGTCACCGAGATCGGGTCGGGGTGGGAACAGAGCTGTCTCACGGGCTGCAGGGCCGCCGCCACCAGGTACCCACCGTTCGGGTTGTCGCCAATGTTCCAACGGTCCGTGAGGTGGGCCTTCCAGTGACCCTCTCCGTTCGGTACTGCGGCGGTCTCAATATCGAACTGGAAGGTCACTGGACCACCAACGGACTGGCAGCACCTGTGGCATCGCAGAAGCCACTGCCTGTGCAGAACCCATGCTTGATCACCGTATTGCACCTGTCCCCATTGAGTAGATCAACCTTGTCGCCGAGACCCCCGGTCTCCCGACTGGTGGCACGCGGCGCGGCCCCTCCAGAACACGAGCCTGCCCGCTCCACACGGGTTCTGCCAATGCTGTGAGGAGTATCAGCGTCCCTCCCCTGCAGCTTCCCTGCGACGGACGGCTCCGTACCGGCAGCCATTGTGGAATGGACAACCCTGGCTACTGCGCCCTGGGGGACGCCTGTCTGGGTATTGGTGGACATACTTTCCATGACCGGATCCGGGAAGATCCAGAAGTTCGTGCTCAGGGACATGTGGTTGGCCGGCGAGTTCTCCTGAAGCCCGGTCACTCGATCACCGGCAGGTCTCGTGGCGCCCTGCGAGAGAGCAACTCGGGGCCATCGCTGCGGACAACCACGTTCTCCTCGTGGAGCATAAGCTTGCCGGACTCCCAGGTGAGGCCCGGCTCAAGTGTCAACACCATGCCCTCCACGATCTCGGTCTTGTCGTCAGCGGTGTGCGATGGCCACTCTGTCACCTGCATTCCGAGTCCGTGGCCGAGGCGGCCAACGGAGTTGCCCAACGAACCTCCCTCTGTGAGGACGTCGGCCATTGCCGCCCAGATGTCACTGGTGGTCGCCCCGGGGCGCATGACCCCGAGGCCCGCCTCGGTGGCCTCCCAGACGGTCCGGTAGGCCTGAGCAGCAGCAGGGGCAACCTCTCCGAATGCGTAGTAGCGGTCGAAGTCGCTTGAGTAGCCGTCGAACATGGAACCGGTGTCGAACATGAGCAGGTCACCGTGTTCGATCACCCGGTCGTCAGGTTGCTTGATCACATCTGAGAACCCGGGTCCGGTGGCTCCCACCAGATAGGGCACGGCATCTGCCCCACGTTGCAGGAGGTCGACCCTGAAAGCCGTGAACGCCTCTCTCTCGTTCATTCCAACGTGTACGAGGTTGGGAAGCGCATCGAAGGCGTCGGAGACGATCCTGCAGATGTGGGCGACCTTGGCGATCTCCGCCTCGGACTTGACCATGCGCAGCGAACGCACGATGTCGGTGGCATCCACGAAGCCAATGTCTCCAAGGCTCGCCTTCAGGGCGGTGAAGTCGTTCAGGGGCATCCTCAGGTGTGTTTCATGGCCCATCGGGAGGCCGATCGTGCCATCCGGGCCAACCAGATCCCTGAGGCTCTGTGAGAGCAGTGACAGGCCGTCATCGTCGGGCTGTGGGGCCGGCCAGGTACGGATGTCGTCGACCCAGGTTCCAGACATGGTGGCTTCACCGATGCCGGGAATGACCGCAATCGGCTTCCCCATCTGGGGTACCAGCACGAACCAGGGGCGGGTGGGGCTCTGCCAGAAGGGCGTGAAGAAGCCCGTGAAGTACCTGACCTCCGGCTCGGTGCAGACCATCAGGCAGGCAATGGCCCTGTCGGCCATCATTGCCTGCGCTGTCTCGGTGCGGCGCCTGTACTCGGATTCGGGAAAGCCACGTGGTGGTGGCTGCCCGGTCAACCGCCGCCCCGATCGATCCCGAGGGTGAAGAGGCGCCCCATGCCCGGAAGCTTGTCGTCAATCCCTGCAAGCCTCAACAGGTGCCATGCGAGTGCCAGGTTGCTGGACACCACCGGCTTGTCCAGACGGTTCTCGATAGTGGATACGACCCCGAATGTTCTGAGGCTTGTACAGGAGACGAACACCGCCTCGCATCCGGCGACCTCTCCCACTGAAGCAGCGCCGGCCGCTACGACCTCCTCGGTGATCCTTGCGACTACATGGTCGTCGGGCTCGAGAAAGGAGCCGACAGCCACCACCTCGAGACCAAGCGATTCGAAGTGCTCGACTATTCGATTCGTTACGTCGGCCGTGTAGGGCGTCAGCACGCTAATGCGCCTGACACCGAGAGCCTCAAACGCTGCGGCTGCGGCCGAGATGGGGTTGCTGCACGGAACACCTGGATGGGCAGAGGTGAGGGCTTCCCTGACGCCGTGCTCTCCAATCAGCGTGGCGGCTGACGTGCAGCCGTACCCGATTGCATCCAGTTGAAGCTCAACAGGTAGTAGGGCTGCAGCCACGGGCAGCCTCTCCTCCATCGCCGTAAGCGAGTCCGGCGTGATGGTGGCGTCGTTGGCTATGCGCGACACGTAGTGAACGACCCCTTCAACGTCGAGCATCCGAAACTCGGCCTCGAGCGTGTGATCGGACTCCAGCACGACCAGGCCGAGTCGGGCGCGTCTGCCGATGCCGCTGTCAGTGGTGAACTCGAGTTGGAGAAGGTCGACGTGGCTCACATGTCCACCGTATGCCGCTCCTGTTGGTTGAAGAAGGAGGCTCCCGTCGGGACCTCCGGGTACTCCATGTTGGACTCGCTGCAGCGAACGCGGTTGGTCGCCTCTCCCCTCAGAACCTCGCCCTCGTGGACAGATGGCACGTGGCTGACCTGCAGCGGTCGGCAGTCCTCGGCCCTGTATGCACAGATGAAGAGCGTCCGGGGCCTGTCGGAGAGGTTCGGTGCCGAGCCGTGCAACGTTCGGCCGTGCATCAGGCAGGCTGAGCCGGCGGGCCCCAGGCATGACACCAGATGATCCTTTGCCTTCCCGACAACTGACTCCGAGACTGCGCCTGTGAAGAGGCCTTCATGCCAGTGCTCGTAGAGGGGCCCCAGGTGACTCCCGGGTAGCACCTCGAGAGGGCCGTTCTGCATTGTCACCTCGTCGATGAAGTAGAGCACGGTGATCATGTCGTCGTTGCTGTGGGGCTCAAAGAGGAAGTCCTGGTGGAACTTCACCTCGGTGCCGGCGCCAGGAAGCTTGGAGTTGACCTTGGTGTGGTTCAAGGCGACGTTCGGGCCTATGAGTTGCGCCGCTGCGTCAACGGCAATGCTGGATCGCATGACGTCCAGGTAGGCCTCGGACAGTTCTGTCGGCGAGGCAATCCGCCTGAGGGCTGGTGCCTCGGCGCTGTGACCCGGCTCCACATCGAAGCGGGGCCTGCCGTCCAGAGTGCTGCCGAACGGCTCCGCATGGGAACGGCTCTCGTCAACCCAGGTGTTGAACTGTGATGACAGGGCCGCCAGCTTCTCTGCCGGTACAGCGTCTTCCAGGAACAGGTAGCCGTCTATCCAGAAGGCGTCAATTTCCTCTCTGTTCAGAACCTCCACGGAGCACCCCCCTCAGTGACACTTCGATCGTGTCAACAGCGGCGGCAGGCTACCTGTCCCCCGCTTCCGCAGACAAGAGCAGCCGCCACTTACGTCCCAAGGGCCTGATCCAGGTCGGAGATGATGTCGGCGGCGTCCTCCAGTCCGACGGAGATCCGAATGAGGCCATCGGTGATGCCGGAGGCAGCACGCTCCTCGGGAGGAACGACAGCATGGGTCATGGACGCAGGGTGTTCGATCAGGGTGTCGACGTTCCCGAGGCTGACCGCCAGCGAGCACAGCTCCAGCCGCTCGAGAAACCTGGCGGCAGCCTCGTATGAGCCCAGGTCGAATGCGATCAGTGCACCGAAGCCGTCCATCTGCCGGCCCGCCAACTCATGTTGGGGATGGCTCTTCAGGCCCGGATAGGCGGTCGCAGCAACCGCCGGGTGCTCCTCCAGGAACCCTGCGACATCCATACCGTTAGCACAGTGCTGGCGCATACGCAGAGGAAGTGTCTTGAGGCCCACGTTGGTCAACCAGCAATCGAACGGGCTGGGAACTCCGCCAGTGAAGCGGATAAGCGAGGCAATCTCGTCGGCCATCAGGACCTCGTCGGAGCTGACCACGGCTCCGCCGATCACGGTTCCGTGCCCGTTGATGAACTTTGTGGTGCTGTGAACCACCACGTCAGCGCCCATGCCGAGGGGTCGTTGCAGGACGGGTGTTGCGAACGTGTTGTCCACGATCACCTTTGCTCCTGCCCGGTGGGCAATCTCAGCCGTCGCAGCAATGTCGATGACCGACATCGTCGGGTTGGCTGGTGTCTCCAGGTAGACGGCCGTGGTCTCGGGGTGCTGTTTCAATTCATTTCGGAGCACCTCCGGCTCAAGGCCCGCAACCCGGGAGTTGCTCACCCCGAACCCTGTCAACACGTCTGAGATGAGATGGTCGGCTGAGCCGTACAGAACCTGCTGGGTGATGATGTGGTCGCCTGTCTTGGCGGTTCCCATTAGCGCCGCGGTGATAGCCGCCATTCCAGAGGCGAAAATCTCGGCCGAGATCCCCTCGGTTCCCCCGCCCTCGAGGGCGGCCAACTTTGCAGCCAGGGCCGTCCTTCCCGGATTTCCTCCACGTGAGTACATATACGAATCGGACTCCCCCGCGGCCCGGGCTTCGACGGCGGCCATGTCGGGGAATGTGAAGGTGGATGTCTGGTAGATGGGCGCAATGTGGGCACCGGAGATATCATGGGCCTCTCCGGCGTGAATTGCCTCAGTCGCCATCTCTCGTCTGGTCTGCTTGCGCATCATGGATGCTCCTTACCAGCCCTGTAGCCCGCTCCCAATGAGGTGTTCTGCGAGTCCTCGTTGGTCAACTACTCGGAACCAGCCGTTCAATGACCTCCGCTGCCGTATAGGAAGTCTCGCCCGGTTGCAGGAACCGCTCCACCCCCGCCACCATGTCACCAGACGTAAAAAGCGCCTTCTCGGTGGCCCCTCCGCGCTGCACCTGTCCGAGCCCCACGTTGGCCAGGAGGGCATTGCAGAGGCATTTCCGGCCGATTGCATCGTCGTCATTTCCTCCCTTTCGGACATAGTCCTCCACAGGCTCGGCCGGACACCTCCAGCCCAGCCGTCCGTCATCCTTCTGGTAGGCGGTACGCAGGTATCCGAGTTCACACCGTTCCCGCTGCCTCTCGGCGTAGACGCCCGGGTCAGACAGGGTCCCCTCTAGGTCGGTCACCTTGAATGGATAGCCTGAGGGCGAGGCGACCGGATCGGTGTACACGGTCGCGGTGCCGTTGCTGCTCAGTTCCAGGACCCTGCGCTTCACATCGGAGTCAAACCCTGACTCTTCACAGAAGGCGAAGGGAGTTCCCACCTGGACACCGGTGGCTCCCAACTCCAGTGCCTCACGGACCTGATCGGCGTCGTCGTAGCCTCCCGCCAACCAGAAGGGCAGACCCAGGTCCCTTATGGCAGCCATGTCAGGAACGTCCCGCTCCCCATAGACCGGTTCGCCCGCTTCGCTGAGTTGCAGCCTTCCCCGGGGTGGGGCGTTGTGGCCACCGGCCACAGGTGCCTCGATTATGAAGCCGTCGGCGGGAACGTCAATCTTGGTTGCCAGCATCGTGGCCAGGATGTGGGAAGAGACGATCGCAAGAAACATGGGTCGCTCCAGAGTTGGAGCAGCACCGTGCATTGCTTCTTCCGGATCAAAGCGGCATTCATGGTGGTCGTCACCTGACGCCCCCTTGACGTCGAGGCGCATATCCACTGGCAGTCCATCAGCCAACCGGTCGAGAAGTCCCGGCAGGGCTCTGGGTATCCCGGCCCCCACGAGCACGTAGTCAACGCCGGCAAGCATCGAGCCGTAGATCGACGCCAGGAGGGGTGCCTGGATCTTCTCCATGTAGTTGACCCCAACCGGCCCGGAGTGCCCCTCCCGGGCAAGGTGCACCTCTACGAAATTGGAGGCAACAAGGAGATTAAGGAGGTTTCCTGAGGGTGCTATGCAACCCATAGGCGTCTGGATGAACCTCTGGTTGGCAGGTTTGCCACCTTCAATGAAATACCGGTCCAAGATCGAATCGGCAACCGTTGGAACGGGGTAGTGAGCAAGGGCCCGGCGGGTGTGCCCACCGGGATCGCCAAGTTGCAGGCGCCGCACCATGACGCTGTCGAGCGCCGTTCCGGATACAACGCCGAGGTGCCCGGCCACCGAGACAGATCGGGCCAACTTCCAGTCTGAGACGGCTATTCCCATTCCCCCCTGTATCAGCAGAGGAAAGTGGGACGCCATGGGCGGATCCTACAGCGACGGCCCTTGGCAGACCCGGGTACTAGGTCCCTCATATTTCCCGCCTGAAGCCCTTGGGTTTCCATTGTCACCAGATGCCAGCCAGACTGAACGGCATGCGTGTCGCCGCCGTCCAGGCCACCCCGGCCTTCCTTGACCGAGAGGGAACCATCGCCATCGTCGTGGACCGGATAGTCGAGGCTGCAGCTGGAGGAGCTGATCTGGTTGTATTCCCTGAGGTGTTCGTTCCCGGCTACCCGGTCTGGCTGGATCGAACCCACTCGTCCGCATGGGAGGATCCTGACCAGCAGGCGGCCTTTGCGACGTACCTGGATCAATCAGTTGACGTGTACGGGCCCGAGTTCGAGGTCGTAGTGGATGCCGTCCGCCATGCCGGGCTCTTCGCCTATGTGGGGGTGGTCGAACGATCCGCCTCCAGGGGTTCCGTCTACTGCTCGCTTGTAGCGATCGATCCGATAGAGGGGATCGTTGGTGTTCACCGGAAGCTGAAGCCCACCTACACGGAGCGCCTCGTTTGGGCCGACGGTGACGGAGCCGGCCTGGTTGCACACGATCACGAGGGCGTCCGCCTAACGGCCCTCAACTGTTGGGAGAACTGGATGCCGCTGGCCAGGGCCGCCATGTACGCGGCGGGCTCTCAGGTGCACGTTGCGGCATGGCCGGGTTCGGTCGGCCTCACCGAGGACATCACGCGCTTCATCGCCAAGGAGGGCCGCCTGTTCGTGGTAAGCGTTGGTGCCGTCTACAGGTCTGAACACGTACCAGACGACTTCTCCCTGCGGGGGTTGCTCCCAGACGGTGAGCGGTACCACAACGGAGGCACCTGCATTGCAGGCCCGAACGGCGCCTGGGTGGCCGAACCGCTGCGCAACGAGGTGGGCATTGTGTGGGCCGACCTCGACATCGACGAGGTGGGCAGACAGCGCCAGAACTTCGACCCGGCAGGCCACTACTCCCGGCCCGATGTCCTCCGTCTGGACGTTGATCGCTCCCGCACCACTGCTCCGTAGCCTCCAGAGATGGTTCGCCAACTCACCGACCACTCCGTCATTACCTTCGATTGCTATGGCACCCTCATCGACTGGGAGGCAGGCATATGGGAGGCCCTCCAGCCGCTCCTCGGAGGCGACCAGCGCGGGGACGTAACCCGGGAAGAGGCCCTTGAGGCCTTCAATCTCCACGAGGCTGACCAGCAGGCAGCCACTCCGGCGCTCGGCTACCCCGGTGTGCTTGAGAGGGTTCACCGCTCGCTGGCAGGCCACTTGGGTGTGCCGACGACAGGTTCACTCGACGAGGCGTTCGGAGCGTCTGTTCCAAACTGGCCGGCGTTCCCCGATTCAGCCGCTGCTCTCCGGTCCCTCTCGGAGCGCTTCGATCTTGTGATCCTGTCGAACGTGGACCGTGCGGGCTTTGCGGCCTCAAGTGCGCTCCTGGGGTTCGAGTTCGATGCCGTGTACACCGCTGAGGACATCGGCTCCTACAAGCCGGACCTTGCCAACTTCGAGTACCTGCTCACGCATGTGGCTGCTGATCTCGGCCATAGCAAGGAGGACGTCCTCCACGCGGCCCAGAGCCTCAGGCACGACCACATTCCAGCACGCTCGATCGGCCTGGACAACGCATGGATAGACCGGCACCGTCTCTCGGTGGCCTGTGGAAGTGGTGAAGGTGAAGTGCCGGAGCCCATGCCCGAGGTGGATCACGTCTTCTTCTCCATGACGGAACTGGCAACTGCCGTATCGGCCGAGGAAAACTCTCAGAGCACCTAACAGATGGCATCCTGTCGTCGACTGGGGCGGCACCTACTTCACCAGTTCGATATTCGATCCTGAATCAGTGTCCTCCTGCATCGAGAGGAACGAGATCTCCCTGCTGTTCACCGTGCCCACCTTCTATTTCGCTCTCATGTCTGCCCCCGGTTACCGCCCCGAGAGGCTGTCGAGCATCAGGAACCTCATGTGGGGTAGAGCCACGATCAGGCCAGATCTTCTACGGTCGATCAACGAGGATTTGGACGTCACCACCACCCACCTCTATGGAACGACGGAAACCATCGTCTCGCTCTACAACCACGCCCCGGGTGATGAACCCACCCGGCTGCGGCCCGGCCCTTTCTCGTCGGTTCGCCTTGTCGAGTTCGGAGGGGGGCCGCTGACCTGGTGGAGGTGGGTGAGGAGGGCAAGCTGCTCATCTCTGCTGCGTCCGACGCCATCTTCGACGGCTATCTGGAGCTGCCGAATGCGACTGCCGAGAAGATCCGTGACGGCTGGTACCACACGGGTGACACCTTTCGGCTCAGGCAAGACGGCGACCTTGAGTACTCCGGTCGGATGGACGACATCATCAGAAGTGGCGGTGAGAACATCCATCCCGATGAAGTCGAGGCCGCTCTGTCCAACCATCCCGACGTCAGCGATGTGGGTGTGGTTGGTTTCCCGGACGACTACTGGGGTGAGATGGTCGTCGCCTGTGTTGTCTCTGAGGATGCGGCTTCGGTCGGTGAGCTTGACTCATGGTGCAGGGAGGGGCCGCTGGCGGCCTACAAGCGACCCAGGGGCTACCTGTTCATGGAGTCCCTTCCCCGGAACGCCGCCAACAAGCTGCTCAGAACCGAACTGAGGAAACTGGGCTTGGGGAGCCTCCAACGGATATGACCCCCACGGGATGGCTAGCCTCACCCTGTCCTGGAGGGTCTGACTCCCAGGCCATAGAGGATCAGGACTGGCTGCGGAGCCTTCCAGCTCAGTAGAGAGCCATCAGTTCCGCAACCACTATGAGGGTGACGATCGTTACGTTCATGACCCTGAAGGCAGTGAACGGGCTCTTGGCGTAATTGCGCCCCAGGTGGCTGTTGGCCATTTCCTCATCCATGTCCTTGGCCCCTGCGCCAATGTCTTGAATGCACCCGTCGGTCCAGATCATCGCCCAGAGCGACCCCAGCACGGCCCAGGCCGCTACAGCCAGGGTAACGCCGTCGGCCTCAAGGCCCGCTGCGCCGAAGGCGATCGCTATCACGATCCCTGTGTGGGCCAGTACGAAGGGCAGGATTATCGCCCTCATATCTGCTGCCCGGTTGGAAACAACACTCATCAACAGGTCCGCGCGCATCACACACTCTCCATTCTGGTTTGGCCGGTCCCTTCGGCGCTTCTCGAACACTTTCGCCGCGACAGCAACTGCTTGTCAACCAGACCGCCTCCGCTACTCAAGACGGTTAGCGTTTCACCGTGGAACTCGAGGTGACAGCCACTTCGCGCGACGGCGCCGGTGTCGCCCGCTCAGCTGACGGCAGGGTCGTCTTCGTTGAAGGTGCCCTTCCGGGCGAGACCGTTGAAGCCGTGCTGCTGAGAGAAGAGAAGCGCTGGTCACGTGCCCGCGTACTCAAGGTCCTGGCGGCATCGCCCGACCGAGTTCCTGTCTCCTGCAACCACCAGCTGGCCGGATGCGGCGGATGCGATCTGCTGCACCTGGATCCCGACGGGCAGGCTGATATGAAGGCCACGATTGTCGCTGAGCAGTTGAGCCGGGCTGGTGTGGATGTGTCGACCATTCAGACACGAGGTCTGGATAACGACACAGGGCGGACAACCGTAAGGGTCGCTGTCCTCGACGACCGCGCCGGCTACCGGGAAGCCGGTTCCCACGACGTCGTGATCCCGTCGGTGTGCCTCGCCGTCGACCCGACACTGGAGGAACTTCTCGTCGATGGGCGCTATGGCGGCTCCGAAGAGGTCGCGATCCGGGTCGGGGCACGTACCAACGAGCGTCTGGTGCTGGTCGACGGAGATCCCTTCGAGGTCGAAGTGCCCGACGACGTGATTGTGGTCAGCAGAGCGGAACTGCTTGAGGGGCGTAGGGCCTGGATTCACGAAGAGGTTGCCGGGCGTACATGGCGTGTTTCTGCCCGGTCGTTCTTCCAGAACCGTCCTTCGGGTGTCGACGCCCTGGTCAAGGAGGTCGCCGGCATTGTCGAGGCCCTCGGCACTGATGGTCCCCTGGTTGACGCCTATTCCGGTATCGGCATCTTCGCCGGAACGATTGGGGTGAACCGGCGTGTGACCGCCATCGAGCGTGGCGCCGACTCTGTTGCCGATGCAAGGGTGAACCTGGCTGAAAGCGAAGTGAAGATCATCAAGGCACCGGTGGAGACCTGGAAGGCGACTCGAGCGGCAGTCGTCATTGCCGACCCCGCCAGGGAGGGTCTTGGCAAACCGGGTGTGGCCGCCCTCACGGCAGCCCAGCCTGAGCTGTTCGTGCTCGTCTCCTGTGATCCTGCATCGTTCGCCCGCGACGCAGGTCTGTTGGAGTCTGCGGGCCTCAGGCTGCAGCGCGCGACCGTGGTCGACATGTTCCCGGGCACCTCCCACATCGAGACCGTAGGCGCCTTCACGGGCGCCTGACAGGACGCTTCGCCTAACAGGATCGTCACGGTCAGCGACTCCAACTAGTGGGCAAATCCTGCGGGTCAAGCGACACGACATTGTTGCCACCAGTGTTCATCACAAAGACCTCGTCGCCGGCCCCGGCGCGAAGATGCACACCTTCGACAAAGTCGGCCACAAGTTCTCTCTCTGAGAGCTGCTGGGACGAAGTCGTGCCCGCGATCCTCGCCCACACCACCGAGAAGGATTACTCGGACTCACCCCAGTCCATGTGAAAGAGTCGGCCGTATCCCTCGATTGTATCGTTGATGTTTGCCCGGCGCAGACAGTCCCACATCATTGCCTGGTTTGAGCACACCACCGGTTTGCCTGCTGCATCCTCGATCTCCTGCAGCACGTCGAGTGTGCGGATACCGCCACAACTGACGAAGATCGCGTCGGCGTCCTCGTGGTCGATACTGAGTGCGAAGTCACGGATGAACGACGGCGTGATACGACCCATCGCCTCGCAATCCTCAACGTTCAGGCCCTGGATATTGAGTACATCAAAGCCCCTTTCTCGAAGAAACGCGGCCTCCATCGTATTGATCTCATCGAGGTAGGGAGTGGCGACAACAATTCTCTGAGCGTCCAGCCGATGTAGCGCGTTGATAACACCGGTGACCAGCGTCGATGGCTTCGCCCAGGGGGCGCCGCGCTGGATTTCAGCTCTGACCTCGTCCTCGCCGATAACAATTGATCCGGAAGTGCAGGCGTAGCAGATGACGGCCGGGCGTGCCTGCGGTTGCAAGATCGACGCGGCTTCAGCCATCCCGTCGATTTGAGCCGCCAGTGTGGCGACATTGCAGTCGTTGGGGCTGTTGAGCCGGGTGACGCTAGGACCTACACCCTCCGGCGACAGACGGTAGATGTTCTCCTCCATGACGAGGTCCATCGAAATGATGATGAAACCAAGAAGGGCACGCCAGTGGGTTCCATCGTCGTAGGGCACCTCACGGGAAGCGGACTGGACAACGGGACTTGATGCGCCTCCTGGCACGACTTCTTGCGACATACTCTTTGACCTCTTCTTGACTACAGGTTCCTGCGGTGCTCGGGTGTCAGACAACGATGAGGTCGCGCGTGGTGCTGGTCAGGCGTTCGCATCCCGTCTCCGTGACTATGACATTATCGACGAGGCGCACGCCTAGTCCGTCCTCGAGTCCGAACACAGGCGGTTCGACGGCGATCACCATGCCAGCTTCCAGGGTGTACTCACAGCCGGCGTCGACAACCAACGGTTCGATCCACGAGGGTGGAAACGCCGCGCCTACCGCATAGCCGGTCATGTGCAACCGATAGGCGTCCAAGCCGGCGTCGGCGATGACCTTCTTGGCGACGTAGTGCGGGACTGTGGCAGACACACCGGCGCGTATCTCGTCCATGCAGGCATCGCCAGCGTCGCGCACTGTCTGGTACACATCCCGCATCCGTTGGGTCGGCTCACCCAAGCAGAGTTGCCGTCCAATGGTCACGCAATAGCGCCGATAGTGTGCGCCGAACTGAATGTGCATGAAATCGCCGGGCTCGAGAACCCGGTCTGACGGTTCGCCATGGGAAAAGGCCGAGCGCGGACCGGTCAGGAAATTCATCGGACTGGACGGTATGTCGCTGCCTGCAGCCAGCAACGTGTGATGGATGTCCGCCGAAACTGCTCGCTCTGCCCTGCCCGCCGCAACTGATGAACAGCAGGTTTCCATGCCCCGGTCCAGCATCGCCGCGGCCCTGCGCACGTAGTCGATCTCCGCTGCGGACTTGACCAGCTTTATGTCGCCGATCAAGCTTGTAGCGTCCATCACTAGATCCTCACCAAGCAAGTCGACCATTCTTCGGTAGTTGTGGGGATGCAGGTAGTAAAGCGGTACCTCAAGCCCGGTTCTCAGTCCCTTGTACGCTCGCTCGCGCAGGATGTCGTCAAAGACTTCGATTGGGTCTTCGGGTTCGCGCCCGCCCCAACCCCGAGTCTCATCAGCAAGAGAATCGGCCATCAGCATCGGTACTTCTGACAGTCTGCTCTGAATCACCAGTGGCCGCGGTTCAAGCGGGAACAACAGAACTTGAAACTCCTGGTACCCCTTGGCGGTCGCGCCGATCAGGTAGTTGATGTGCACAGGAGCGACGACCAGCAGCAAGTCGATTCCTGCGACCTCCATTGCTTCGCGCACCTTGCAGTGACGGTGGGCAAATTCTTCCTTGCTGAAAAAGTGTTTCGACATCGTGCCTAGTGACTTTGCCTGTTACACAACTTGCAGGTCCCGCTGGTAATCGGTTGCAATCTCGATGCCGTCCTCTGTGACGATTACGGTGTCGCCAACTCGTGCACCAAAGACCTCTGGCACAGTAATCCCGCCGTCCACGGCAAACACCATGCCCGCTTCCAGCGGGGTCCTGTCGCCGTACTTCAACTCCGGAATTTCCAGCGACGAGTATCCAAGCGCACGGCCTGTCCGGTACGACGGTGCAAATCCAGCGGATCGGTAAACATCGTCGGCGGCCTCGTGCACGTCTTCGGCCGCAACACCGGGGCGCATCTCTCGGAAAGCAGCCGCCTGAGCCTCGATTGCAGCGTTGTAGGTCCGGGCTGTTTCATTGTCAACAGAACCTACGAAATACTGACGGTCGTAGCCGATCTTGAATTGCTTGAAATGACAAATCGAGCAAAAGCACATGTAGACGGGGTCACCATGCGCGATCTTCTTCACCCTCGGGTGCAGGTGCGTGTAGCTGGTGAAGTAGCCGGATTGAAGCGCCTGAAGATTATGGATCATGGGACTCATCAACGCT
This sequence comes from uncultured Candidatus Nemicrothrix sp., assembly GCA_913055915.1. GTDB lineage: Bacteria > Actinomycetota > Acidimicrobiia > Acidimicrobiales > MedAcidi-G1 > UBA3125. Next base: position 144,647 of record CAJXKL010000001.1, read on the forward strand.
TCGGGGTCTTCAGAAGCGATGATCTCGGCTGCTTTTCGCGTGCCCGCGGCCATGCACGCGAGTGATACCTCGTACTCCGGCACCCCCACCGCCATGGCGTCGCGCCCGGCGATTCCCATAGCGATAGCAACTTGGCCGGCCTGGCGGATCATGTTGATCTCTTCCGCAGACTTGATGACCCGCATCTGTGCGATGATCGATGTGGCATCGACCTCGTCGGCCAAGTCTAACTCGTGACGCAGGAAACCCGAAACGACTGCCGGAATATCGTTCCTTTCGATAGCGACGCGCTTCTTTCCAACGCCGCCCATAGCTTCGCGAAGCGGGTCGCGCCACTCTTCGCCGACCCCATCCGAATAGAAGCCGACATCGGCTACCCAAGTCATGGCATACGCCATGAGCGACTCAGATCCCGGGGTTATCAAGGTGACGTCTCCATTACTTCCGACCACTAGAAGGGTTGGACGGCCGAACTCCAACCCCAGATCCCCCCAATAGGCACTGAAATAGTAGATCGAATCGACATTGGTAATGATGAGAACATCGATGCCTTCATCCTTGAGGCGCTGCTGCAACTCGGCTGTGCGTTCTTGAAATAGCGGCAACATTTCCGCTTCCGCACCCATAGCGTGAGGACTCACTGGCATCTTGTCGGCCTCCCGTTGTTTCATTGACGCTCCTAGCAACCCTGGTGTTGCCGTGATTGGCAAGCACCAAACTGTCCGCACACTATTGGCACTCTCAGAGTGTCACCGGGGTTGGGGATTGCTTCGCTCCCCTCTCCTCCTAGGGATTAAGGATCCTCGGAGCGGGTCGGTCTGGTCATCGAGCGCTGAGAGGCGTGGACCCGAGCGAACTTCTCGACCTGGGACGACGACGTCGAGTTCATCATCAGGACACCATCACCTGAGGCGCTCGGCACCAACCGACCCTGCTGCACCGACCGCGTCCCCCACCAGAGCCGCCACATTGCGGGCCTGTGGTTCGCCGGCGACCAGTACGACGAGAGAACCTGGGGCTGCGGAGTCGACGCCGCAGTGCTGCCCGGGATCGTGTGCGTCGACCAGATGATGGGCACCAATCTCGAAGAGCAAATCCTCCCCGCGGTCCATCAGGGAATCATGATACAAACGTGACCGTTCGTTCGCCATCGCAACTGACAAGGGGCCCCGCTCATGCGTGTAACAACCGTTGATGACGCCATTCGCCAGGTCGCCGAACAGTGGCCCGACGCGCTGGCTCTGGCAGACGCGCCCAACCGAGAAGCGTTCTTCGCCGGTGAGCCGCTTCGTTTGACCTGGCGCGAGGTCGACCGGGCCGTCGACAATTTGGCTGTCGCGTTGACCGCCATCGGCGCCGGACCACACGTGACGGTTGCGGTTCAGCTCCCCAACGTCGTCGAGCTGGTCCTCACGATCCTGGCCTGCGGCCGGATCGGAGCCACTGCGGTGCCGTTTCCCATCCAGCACCGACGCCACGAACTCGACTACGGGCTTCGGGCGTCGTCGGCTCGGATCATCGTCACCGGCACCCGTCCCGACCGGCCAGATCAACTCGACACCGTCTCCGCAGTCGTCGACGATCTCGATACTCCGGTTCACATCGCCACGTTCGGCTCGGCGATCGTCGACACCGGAACCGCCCTCACCGTAGACACGACGGAGGCGGCGGCGTCTCAGGGCGTGCCGGCCGGCCCCGATGAGGTCCTCACCATCTGCTGGACCTCCGGGACGACCGGCACCCCCAAGGGTGTGCCCAGAACCCCATCTATGTGGCTGGCATCGGGCTACTTCCAGGTCGACGAACTCGACCTCCTCCACGACGACCGGATCCTGTGCCCGTTCCCGCTCGTCAACATGGCCGGCATCGGCGGAATGCTGGTGCCCTGGGCGATCGTGGGCGCCGTACTCTTCCTCCACCAGCCGCTCGACCTTCCGGTCTTTCTCGGTCAACTGACATCGGAGGAGATCACCTACACCGTGGCCCCGCCGGCCCTGCTCAACATGTTGCTGCTGGACGATTCGATCCTCGCCGGCGTCGATCTTTCCCATCTGCGCAAGATCACCTCCGGCGCCGCGCCACTCGATCCCTGGATGGTGCAGGGTTGGGATGAACTCGGGGTGGAGATCGTCAATGCCTTCGGATCCAACGAGGGGGCCGCCCTGCTCTCCACGGCGACGTCCGTTCCCGACCCCAAGCTCCGGGCCCGGTACTTCCCGCGGCCGTCCGCGGAAGGCATCGAAGTCCGCCTCGTCGACCCGGACAGCGAGGACGACATCAACGAGACGGGTCGACCCGGCGAACTTCGCTTTCGTGGTCCGACCGTCTTTGGTGGCTACCTCGACGCGTCGGGCGCCGAGTTCGATGACGCCGGCTTCTTCCGCACCGGCGACATCTTCGAATGGGCCGACACCTCCTCGGACCCTTGGCTCCTTCGATTCGTCGACCGGGCCAAAGACATCATCATCAGAGGCGGCATGAAAATCTCCGCCGCAGAGCTCGAAGGACTGATCGCAGCCCACGACTCCGTCGCCGACTGCGCGGCGATCGGTTACCGCGACGCGTCACTCGGCGAAAGAGTCGGCATCTTCGTGGCTCCCGCCGGCGACCACGAGCCGTCGTTGGAGACGATCGTCGCTCATCTGAGGAACATGGGCATCGCCAGCTACAAGCTCCCGGAGCGACTCGAGATCGTCGACGCCCTCCCCCGCAACGCGCTCGGCAAGATCGCCAAGAACGATCTCCGTGATCGCTGGCGCACCACCGAGGAGAACTCATAATCGACTTCAGCGGCCAAGTGGCCATCGTGACCGGCGCAGGCAAGGGCATCGGGCGTGAGATCGCGATGGCTCTGGGGTCCCGTGGTGCTTCGGTGGTGGTGAACAACCGTTCCCGAGCCGGTGCGGATCCCGCCAGCGATGTTGTCGCTGAGATCAAGCGGGCCGGTGGTGTTGCGGTTGCCGAGCGCAGCTCGGTGGAGGCGCCGGGTGCCGCCGACGCGCTCGTGACTGCTGCGCTCGACAACTTCGGACGCCTCGATCACGTGGTTGTCAACGCGGCGATCGTCGACCGAGCGACATTTGCCAACGCAGACTCCGACCGGTTCAGACACGTGATTGAGATCGACTTCATGGCTCCGGTCGCCCTCGCTCGCGCCGCGCTCGCCGAAGTCCAGAAACGGTCGGGCCGCTTCCTGTTCATGACATCGACCGCCGGCGCCTACGGCGAGTTCGGTGCTTCGTCGTACGCCGCGGCCAAGGGCGCACTTAATGCATTCGCGAAGACACTGGCCCTCGAACACGCCAGCGACGGCGTGAAGGTGAACCTGCTGTCCCCCTACGCGCTGACCCAGATGACCGAAGGCTTCGTCACCGACGAACAAGCCCAAGCCCTCTCACCCGACCGGGTGGTACCGGCTGCTATATGGCTGCTCGGCCCGGACGTCCCGGTCACCGGCGCCACCATCGTCGCCGCCGCCAACACCTTCCGCCCCCTGGTCACCGGCGAGGCAACCGGGGTCGCGTTCCCGACCAGCACCACCGTGACCGACGACCGATTCGCCCAGGCAGCCAATGAGGTCCTCGATCTCGACGGTTGGATCAGCCATCCCGACGGGATCACCGCGTTCAGGCACCTGATGGCATCCACCGCCGAGAACGGAGACCAACGATGAACTGGACCGACCTCGCCGCCGCCCTCGCAGTCGGAGCCTTCATCGCCGCTATCTGGGTCATCGGACTGTGGCTGCTGTCGATCGCCCGCCGCGACATCTCGATCATCGACGCCGTCTTCACCCTCATCGAAGTCTCGATCATCGGAATCGCCGGCGTCGCCATGGGATCGGCACCTGACGCCCGCAAAGCGCTCATCTTCGGCCTGCTGTGCCTCTGGTCGATTCGCCTCACCGCCCACCTCGGATGGCGCAAATGGGGCGAAGGAGAAGACCCCCGCTACACCAAGCTCCGAGGCTGGGTCGACGAAGGCTGGCCATTCCACCGCCTTGCCCTGCGGCAGGTCTTCGGCCTCCAAGGCCTCACCATGTACCTGCTCAGCCTCCCCGCCCTCATCGCCCTCACCGCCGAGGACCCCGGCTCGCTCGGCCCCGCCGCCTACGCCGGCACCGCGGTGTGGGCTATCGGCTTCTTCTTCGAAACAGTCGGCGACATCCAACTCGTCCGCTTCAACGCCGACCCCACCAACGAAGGAACCGTTCTCGACACCGGACTCTGGCGATACACCGCCCACCCCAACTACTTCGGCGAAGTCATGATGGCCTGGGGCATCTTCATCACCGCTCTCGACGTGTCCTGGGCCGCCCTCGGCATCATCGGACCCATCGCCTACACCCGCCTCGTCACCCGCATCACCGGCACCCCAACACTCGAGAAACGAGTCCGCCGAACCCGACCCGACTACGCCGCCTACCTCGAACGCACCAGCTCCTTCTGGCCCCGCCTCCCACGCCCGACCAACTGACATCAACAACACGACACTCACGGGTGTTCGTAGAGGCTCGGGCTACTGAGTCACGACCTGATCGGCCGAGGTCTGCTGTACAACCGGGTGACGCGCTGCAAGTTGTGGCGCCGCTTCGAGCCGGCATTAGCAATCCATTTGCAGAACGGCACCCCTGAACGGCGAAAACCGCCTCTGAGCAGGGCAAACGCGAATTCGTTGAAAAGGGCGTCAGATGCAAGTCACCCGTCCGACACCGGCCGGGCGTTCACGGCATCTGGCGGCGTTGAGCGATAGGGAGCGGCGTCTGGCGGCACCCAGCGCGCAATCTGTGTCGGAGGGGGGACTTGAACCCCCACGCCCTTGCGGGCACCAGCCCCTCAAGCTGGCGCGTCTGCCAATTCCGCCACTCCGACGTGGCCTCCGGGAGACCCGGAACGCCGGTCAGGCTACCGGCCACTGATAGGCGACCACCTGCCCGAAGGTTCAGAGGACGCCTGACACCAGGCTGTATACGAAATTAGCCAACACACACTGTCGGTATGTACTCAGAAGATGACCAAACGCCTTGTCGACATTGACGACGACCTTCTTTCTGTGGCGCGGACCATCCTCGAGACCGCCACCATGAGGGACACGGTCAATGCAGCTCTCAAACAGAATGGAATTGTCCGGTGGCGCCCCAACTCAGGGCGCCTCCTAGAACATCAGGCCCAGGGCGATGGTGGTAAAGGCGAACACCAGGGCCGTCACGATCGTGATGCGGTCCAGGTTCTGCTCAACCACGGTCGAGCCTGCGGTCTGGGCACCGATACCCCCACCGAACATGTCGGAGAGGCCACCACCCTTACCGCTGTGGAGGAGGACCAGGAAGATGATTCCCAGACCTGAGGTTACCTGAATGATTGCTACAAGAACGAACATGGTGACAGCAGGCTATCGCTGGCCACGGCTTCAGCCGACCAGGCGGTAGGCGATGATTCGGGCGAATTCCTCGGGGTCCAGTGATGCACCGCCGACAAGAGCACCGTCGATGTCGGGCTGCCTCATCAGATCGGGGGTGCTCACCGGCTTCACTGAGCCGCCGTACTGGATTCGGACCGAATCGGCCGCTGCATTTCCGAAGTCCTCGCGTACGACCTGCCTGATGACCGCACATACGGCCTGCGCATCCTCGGGGGTCGCCACCCTTCCGGTGCCGATTGCCCAGATTGGTTCATAGGCAACGACAAGCGAGGCAACCTGTTCAGGCGGCACACCGGCGAGTCCGGCCCGAACCTGACCGGCCACCCTGGCCTCCGTAGTACCGGCCTCGCGCTCCTCTAGCGTCTCGCCGCAGCACATGATCGGCGTCATGCCTGCGACCAGAACGGCCTTCACCTTCCTGTTGACAACCTGGTCGATCTCGCCGAACAGCTGTCGACGCTCAGAGTGGCCAACGATCACGAGCGACACGTCCAGCTTGGCCAGCATCGCCGGTGCCACCTCTCCGGTGAAGGCGCCGCTGGCCTCCCAGTGGCAGTCCTGGGCACCGAGCGTGACCGGGATTTCATCTGACTGAAGGACGGTTTGGACAGACCTCAGGTCCGTGAACGGCGGATGCACCGAGACGTCGACCGCGTCGTAGTCGTTTGCCGAGAGCAGGTAGGACAGCTTCTGGACCGCCTGGATCGCCTCGAAGTGGTTGTGGTTCATCTTCCAGTTGCCGCTGATAAGCGGCTTGCGCTCTCCGGCCATCTTCAGCCCCTCTCCAGTCCGACCCGCAGTGCCGCAAGGCCGGGCAGGTCACCCTTCTCGATCAGTTCCAGCGCCGCTCCCCCACCGGTGGACACGTGGTCGATCCTGTCGTCCACGCCGAACATCCGGGCAGCAGCGGCGCTGTCGCCACCTCCGACAACCGTGAACCCACGGCAGTCGGCCACCGCCTCGGCCACGGTACGGGTGCCAGCGGCGAAACGGGCGTCTTCGAACACTCCCATGGGGCCGTTCCACAGGACCGTTCGAGCCTCGGTGATCAGGTCACAGAACTCAACGGCGGACCCTGGGCCGATGTCGAGCCCCATCCAGCCGTCAGGCATGGAGGTTCCCACCTGCCTGACCTCGCCGCCAGCTTCCGGGTCACCGATGACGCCGCCGGGCCCGAGTGCCGTGATATCGATCGGCAGCCGTATCGGTGCCCCGGAGTCAAGTAGGCGTGCACAGGCTTCGACCATGTCCTCCTCGAGCAGGGAGGAACCGACCTTCGCACCCCTGGCAGCCAGGAACGTGAAACACATACCGCCACCCACGATCAGCTCATCTACCACCTCCAGGAGCACTTCGATCACTCCCAGCTTGTCGCTCACCTTGGCACCACCAAGGATCGCCAGGAGTGGCCGCCTTGGCGCCGTCCTGAGGTCTCCCAGAACCTTGGCCTCCCTCGCCAACAGCCGTCCCGCCGCCGACGGAAGGTGGGTCGGCGGGCCGACGACCGATGCGTGGCTGCGGTGCGAGGCACCAAAGGCGTCGTTCACATAGGCGTCCTGCCCTTCGATCAGGCCCGCCACGAAAGCCGGGTCGTTTCCGGTTTCGCCCGGATCGAAGCGAAGGTTCTCCAGCAGAGACACGCCGGGCGCAAGTTCTGCGAGTTGCCTCCGCACGGGTTCCATCGAATACACCGGGTCCGGACGACCTCCGGGGCGACCAAGGTGCGAGCAGGCCGTCACCACAGCCCCGGCATCAGACAGGTACTGCAGGGTCGGCAACGAGGACCTGATCCGCAGGTCGTCGACAATCTGGCCGTCAGCCAGTGGAACGTTAAAGTCACACCGAACCAGGACGCGATGACCATCCAGGTTGCCCAGGTCCTCGAGCTGGGGCAGTTGCATCGGGACTATTTGCGGCCGGCCTTCCGGGCCTTCTTGGTGCGGCGAGTACCGACGATCCTTGTCAGGTCCACGAGCCGCGTCGAGTAGCCCATTTCGTTGTCGTACCAGCCACAGACTTTCACCATGGTGCCGTTGGCCATGGTCAGTCCAGCATCAATGGTGCACGACGCCGGACGGCCGACGATGTCAGCCGAGACAAGCGGTTCCTCGCTGTAGTCCAGCACCTTTGCCAGGGGGCCCCTACGTGCAGCCGCAGCGTAGGCGGCGTTGACCTGTTCAATTGTTGCCTTCTTCTTGAGGGTGCCGACGAAGTCGGTCACAGAACCGTCGGGAATGGGCACCCGGAGGGAGATTCCGTCCAAGCGTCCCTTCATCTTGGGCATCACGAGGCTCGTTGCCCGGGCGGCACCGGTTGACGTGGGGACGATGTTCACTGCTGCGGCCCTTGCCCTACGAAGGTCGCTGTGAGGGCCATCGACCAGGCTCTGGTCTCCTGTGTAGGCGTGGGTGGTGGTCATAAAGCCCTGCTCGACCCCGAAGGTGTCATCGAGGACCTTGATCATCGGCACGAAACAGTTGGTGGTGCACGAGGCGTTGGAGACGACGTGATGCTTTGCAGGGTCGTAGGAGTCGTCGTTCACGCCCACCACGAAGGTCGCATCGGCGTCACCGGATGGGGCCGAGATGATTACCTTCTTCGCACCGGCCTCCAGGTGCATTCCTGCCTTCTCCCTTGCGGTGAAGATGCCGGTTGACTCGATCACCACATCCACCCCAAGGTCTCCCCAGGGCAGGTCGGCCGGGTTCCGCTCAGACAGGACGACAATCTTGTGCCCGTCGACCGTGATTCCGTTCCGGTTTGCCCTGACACGGACCCCAAGGCGGCCGTGGACCGAGTCATTGGCAAGCAGGAAGGCCATGGTCTCGATGGCCCCGAGGTCGTTCACCGCCACGAACTCGATCGGCGCTCCTGAGGCACGGGCCGCCCGCAGGAAGTTCCTTCCGATCCGGCCGAAACCGTTGACACCTACACGCACTGTCATGATGATGTTGCCTCCTGGGGCACTCCGGCCACCTACTCAATGGTTACCTGCATTGATAGCCGAAACGGAGGGCTTCGGCACGCAGTCCGACATGGTCGGTTGTCACACTGCTGGAGGTCTGACCCCGTCAGCGATCCAGGTCGCGATGCCTGACTGATGGGTCGAATCCACGTTCCCGGAGCCGTACAGCCATGGCCTCGGCCACCGCAACGGATCGATGCCTGCCACCAGTGCATCCGAAGGCGATCGACAGGTACGCCTTCCCCTGGGCTTCGTACGCCGGCAGCAGGCGACACAGCATCTCCTCCAGTTGGTCGAGGAACGAGGCGGCCATGTCCTGACCGAGCACAAAGTCCTGAACCGGGGCGTCCATTCCGCTGAGGGGGCGAAGTTCGTCGACCCAGTGGGGGTTCGGTATGAAGCGACAGTCCATGAGCATGTCTGTGTCACGGGGGGCGCCGTGCTTGAAGCCGAAAGAGGTGACGGAGGTGCGCATCGGCCGATCACCCTCTTCGCCGTAGAGTTCGGTCACCTTGTCCCGGAGGTCGTGGACGCTGATATCGGATGTGTCAATGACCAGATCGGCGATTGTCCGTACCGGCTGCATCAAAGCCCGTTCCTCCTCGATTCCGGCCTCGATACCGGAGGCCCCGGGGAACGGGTGCGGCCGATGGCTGCCCTTGTAGCGCCGTACCAACTCCTCGGTTGAACAGTCGAGGAACACCACACGCATCCGGTTGGAGACCTCCCGCAGGTCATCCAGTGCCCGGAGGCAGTCGCCTTCGACGGTGTCAGCCTTGAGGGCGAAGGCCACACGGTCCCACGGAGATTCTGGGCCGACCGCCAGGTCAGCCACCTTGGTGAGGATGTCGGGCGGCAGGCGATCGATGACGAACCAGCCCAGGTCCTCCAGGTCACTGGAGAACTCCGACCGACCGGCGCCGGACAGGCCGGTGATCACCAGTAGATCGCTCATGGGGAGATTCTAGTGGTGGTCTCCATAGCCGGTCACCTCACCTCGGTGCGCTCACAGACAAGAACCAGGAGGCGGGGAATGGTCGAGGCCTCCCTGTATTCGACGGCCCGTGCGAGGAAACCCTCAGGTGGTGCAGGCTCGTACATACGCCTGATGAACAGGTCGTTCTCTGCAAGCGCGTTCACGTAGCGCCCCAGAGGCCGGTGCACGAAGGGAAGAAAGATTCCCTTTTCGACTTCCTCTGACTCCAGGGACTCAACGAGGTAGGGGCCGATTCTCCAGTACTGCTCAGGCGGGTCCAGGACCTGGTCGTCAATCCACCCGCTTCCCGGCGCCTGAAGGAGCGGATGGTTCAGGAAGAACGCGAACCGACCTCCGGGACGCAATACACGCGCGACCTCGGCCAAGGATGCGTCGACTTCCTGGATGTGCTCAAACACCAGGCAGGCCACGACGGCATCGAAGGCTGCGTCACCGAACGGAAGATACGCTGCTTCGGCACGGGCGTACGCTGGACCGCCGGCTCGTTCGCCGGCCTTCGTGACCTGGGCCAGCGACGGGTCAATCCCAATGACACACGACGATCCACCGGTGCTGGCTAGACGGCTCACCTGGCCTTCGCCGGCTCCTATGTCGAGAATCCTGTCGTAGCCGGACAGAAGGTCTGCCGCCAGTGGCAGTATCTGTTCCTCATACTCCGCGTCCGCACCTTGGCTGAAGCCCTCCTGCCACCACGCAGCGTGTTTCTCCCATGGGTCCTCGGCGGCCAGCATGAGAGGAGCGTCGCACATCAACGCATGCGACGTGTGGCCATGCTCCTAGCCTGCTCCCGTGGCAGCACTACTCGCCCTGTTGGCGGCATCCCTGTTCGGTCTGGGTGACTTCTGTGGAGGCCTTGCGTCACGGCGTATCAGCGCCCTTCGGGTGGTGGCCTCCACCCACATCATCGGCCTGCTACTTGTCCTGGCGGCTGCACCCCTCATGGCCGAGGCCTTCTCGGTCGAGGCACTGCTGCTGGGTGCACTCGCAGGAGCCTTCGGAATGATCGGGATCGGACTCCTCTACAGGGGCCTGGGCCGCGGCCCGATGGCGGTGGTTGCCCCGATTACAGCGGTCAACTCTGCAGCCATACCGGTTGTATGGGGGTTGGCCTTTGGAGAACAACTGTCTACGTTGCATGTGCTGGGAATCCTTGTCGGCCTCCTGGCCATTGTTCTGGTGTCCCGCATTCCCGGTGACGCCACGGCAATTCCCAAGAGTCTTGTCCTCGAGTCGATGCTCGCAGGGTCCGGCTTTGCCGCCTTCTTCATCGTGATCGACGCTGCACAGGACCAGACGGCGCCCTGGCCACTGGTCGGTGCACGGATCGCATCAGTTCTCCTGACCCTTGCACTGTTGGCCCTGCGAGGAGGTCCCCGTCTTCCCTTACGAATGGAGGGGGTGACCGGCCTGATCGTGGCGACAGGCGTGTTCGACATGGCTGCCAACGTGGCATTCCTGCTGGCGGTCAACACCGGCCTGCTCAGCCTTGTGTCGGTGCTCGCTGCCCTCTATCCGGCAACCACTGTGGTCCTGGCCCGGGTGGTCCTCAGCGAGAGGATGAGCCGCACACAGGTCCTGGGGATGTTCGGCGCAGTCGGATCGGTGGCGTTGATCGCCCTCGGGTGACCCCTCGGTCAACTCTGACCGTGTGTCCGGTCGAATATGGCCACGGCGATCGCCTCGGGCAGCCATGGCTGGTCCATGAGATCCTCGAGAGAAGCCCGCTGCACCGCCCTGACGCCACCAAAGGCCGAGGTGAGGCGCTTCTTTCGGTTTGGCCCGAGGCCCGGTATCCCGTCCAGCACGGATCCTGTCATTCGCCTGGAACGAAGTTGGCGGTGGTATGCCACGGCAAACCGGTGGGACTCATCCCGCAGGCGTTGCAACAGGTACAAGGCCTCTGAACCCCTCGGCAGGTCGATCGGCTCGTCATTGCCGGGCCGGTACACCTGCTCATAGCGTTTGGCGAGGGCCGCTACCGGAATCTCGTCGGTGAGGCCCAAGGTGGCAACGACGCGCTCGGCGACGCCCAACTGACCGGCACCACCGTCAACCAGAAGGAGGTTCGGTGGGTATGCGAATCGCCCCGGCCTCTCAGCCACAGGCATCTCACGCTCCTCCAGATAGGCGCTCAGGCGCCGGGTAAGTACCTCCTCCATGGCCGCATAGTCGTCGTTCCCGTCAACATGCCTGATCCGGAAGCGTCGGTAGTCGGCCTTCTTGGCTATTCCGTCCTCGAAGACGACCATTGAACCCACGTAGTCGGTTCCCTGCAGGTGGCTCATGTCGTAGCACTCGATGCGCAGCGGTGACTCAGGGAGGCCAAGACCTTCCTGCATCTCGTTCAACGCCCTGGCCCTCGTGTTGTGGTCAGTGGCGCGCTTGAGGCGGTGCCTCAGGAACTCCTCGTCCGCATTCCTCGTCACGGTCTCAAGGAGCCTGCGCTTGCCTCCCCGTTGGGGAACACGTATCTCCACACGGGTTCCGCGCTCGGTCGACAACCATTCCGAGAGGAGCCGCGCCTCGGTTGGCAGGTCCGGAACCAGCACAGTGCGGGGCACACCCCGAGGCGGGTCGGACCTGTAGTGGGCCGATACCACCTCGTCCACCAACTCGGCCGGTTTCAGGTCCTCAACGCGCTCCATCACGAAACCCTTGCGACCCACAACCCGTCCGTGCCTGACATAGAACACCTGGACGGCAGCCTCGAGGTCATCACCGGCAATGCCGAAGATGTCAACCTCCTCGTCTGCCGAACCGACCATCTCCTGACGCTCAAGGACCCGCCTGACGCTCGCCAGACGGTCCCTCTGGCGTGCTGCGGACTCGAAGTCCAGGGCCTCGGCGGATGCCTCCATCTCTTTTCTGAGGCGGGTCACAACCCCGTCGGAGTCGCCCTCGAGGAACCTGATCAACTCACCCACGATCTGGCTGTAGGAGGCGCCGTCTATCTCGCCGACACACGGCCCTGAACACTTCTGGATGTGGAACAGGAGGCAGGGACGCCCGGTTCTCTCATGGGTCCTGAACTTGGTGTCCGTACAGGTCCTGAGAGGAAACGTCTTCAACAGCAGTTCCAGGGTGTCGCGGATGGCACCGGCGTGCCCGTAGGGGCCGAAGTAGCGCACACCCTTTCTCCGCCGTGCCCTGGTGACCATCGGCCTGGGCCATTCATCGTCGACGGTGACAGCCAGGAATGGGTAACTCTTGTCGTCCTTCATGTCTACGTTGAAGCGAGGCTTGTGTTCCCTGATCAGGTTGAACTCCAGCATGAGCGCCTCGAGTTCGTTGGCTACCTGAATCCACTCGACGCCTGTCGCCTCTTCGAGCATCTGGGCGGTGCGCGGCACCATTCGATCGCGGTTCCCGAAGTAGCTGCCCAGTCGTTGGCGGAGGCTCTTGGCCTTGCCCACGTAGAGGACGCGCCCCTCGGCGTCGCGGAACTGGTAGGAGCCTGGTGCGTCCGGAATGGTCCCGGCTGGCGGCTTCTTCACCATCACACGAGCGTAGGCCTCCTTTGGTCGCCGCCTCCTACGGGTGCAGGTCGCTCAGTTGGTCAGGAGGGCGCCCAGGTAGCGGCCAGTGTGGCTTTCCGGCACGGTGGCCACCACTTCAGGAGTACCTGTTGCCACAACACGTCCCCCTCCACTGCCACCCTCGGGACCAAGGTCGATCAACCAGTCGGCGGTCTTGACCACGTCCAGGTTGTGCTCGATGACGATCACCGAGTTGCCCTGGTCCACGAGCCGGTTGAGCACGCCCAACAGCTTGCGCACGTCCTCGAAGTGGAGGCCCGTTGTCGGCTCGTCGAGGATGTAGACGGTGTGGCCGGTCGGGCGCTTGGCGAGTTCGCTGGCCAACTTGATCCGCTGGGCCTCGCCGCCGGAGAGGGTGGGTGCCGACTGCCCGAGCCTGATGTAGCCGAGGCCGACATCGACAAGGGTCTGCATGTGCCTGGTGATGGACGGTTGCCTGTCGAAGAAGCCGAGGGCCTCCTCGCAGGGCATGTCCAGCACATCGGCGATGTTGCGCCCCTTGAAGGTGATGTCCAGGGTGTCGCGGTTGTAACGACGTCCGCTGCAGACCTCGCACGGCACGTAGACATCGGGAAGGAAGTGCATTTCGATCCGGATGGTGCCGTCGCCGTTGCACGCATCGCATCTCCCGCCCTTCACGTTGAAGCTGAAACGGCCCGGCTTGTAGCCACGGATCCTGGCCTCCTCAGTCTGCGCGAAGAGTTTGCGGACATGGTCGAACACCCCGGTGTAGGTGGCGGCGTTGGACCTCGGTGTGCGGCCGATGGGGGCCTGGTCGATGTTGATCACCTTGTCTACGGCGTCGACACCCTCAAGCGCAGTGTGCAGGCCGGGTGGCACCTTCGAGCCGTAGACGCCGGCCATGAGAGCCTTGTGGAGGATCTCGTTCACAAGGGTGGACTTGCCCGATCCGGAAACGCCAGTAACAGCCACGAAACAGCCCAGAGGAACCTCGACGTCAATGTCGGCGAGGTTGTTCTCCCGGGCACCCCTGACAACCAGGCGCTCGGCGCTGGCTGGGCGGCGCATCTCAGGAAGTGGAATCTGGCGTCGGCCGCCAAGGTACTGGCCTGTGAGCGAGGTCCTGTGGGACAACAGTCCCTTCAGGTCGCCGCTGTGAAGGATGTCGCCACCGTGCTCGCCGGCACCGGGACCGATATCCACGACGTGATCAGCTGACCTGATGGTCTCCTCGTCGTGTTCGACCACGATCACCGTGTTTCCCAGGTCCCGGAGACGTACGAGGGTCTCGATGAGGCGCTGGTTGTCTCGCTGGTGAAGGCCGATCGAGGGCTCATCCAGCACGTAGAGGACCCCTACAAGGCCACTGCCGATCTGGGATGCCAGGCGGATCCGCTGGGCCTCCCCGCCTGCCAGCGTGGCTGCAGAGCGGGACAGCGACAGGTAGTCGAGCCCGACGTCGAGGAGGAAGCCAAGACGCGAGTTGATCTCCTTTTGAATCTGCTCGGCGATCATCGTCTCACGTTCGCTGAGTTCGAGGCCCTGGAGCACCTTTGCCGCCTCGCCGATTGAGAGAGTGCATATGTCACGGATCGAGTGGCCATCCACGAGTACCGCCAACGACAGGTCGTTGAGGCGCGCACCATCACAGGTCGGGCACGGGACCTGCCTCATGTAGCCCTCGATCTGTTCCCGCTGGGTGTCACTCTCGGCCTCTGCGTGGCGTCGGCGCAGGTATGGAAGAAGACCTTCGAAGCGTGCGGAGTAGACGCGGGTACGTCCAAAGCGATTGGTGTAGCGAACCTTAACCTTTCCAGTGAGGCCCTTCTCGAGGAGGATTCCACGGTGCCTGGCGGATAGGCGACGCCAGGGCCTCTCCATGTCGATCTTCTGGTCGGCGGCCACCGCTTCGACGAGCCGCGGGAAGTAACGGCTTCGACCACTTGACCACGGCGCAATGGCTCCCTCGGCAAGACTCAGGTCGGGATTGGGTACGACCAGGTCGGGATCCACCTCAAACACAGTTCCCAGGCCGGCACAGTACTGGCAGGCGCCGTAGGGGCTGTTGAACGAGAAGTTCCTTGGTGCCAGTTCCTCAAAGGACTTTCCGTCACTGGGACGGCTCAGGTGCTGGCTGAACACAATCGTCCGTGGCTCCTCATCCTCGGAATCCTCGCCTGACGGTGGGTCCTGCGGGCCAGGCACGATCTGGATCTCCGCCACGCCCTCGGCGAGGGTCAGTGCTGTCTCCATCGACTCGGTCAGACGGCGCTCGATGCCTTCTCGCAACACCAGTCGATCCACAACCACGGAGATGCTGTGCTGTTCGTATCTTGCAAGGTCAACCTCGTCTCCGAACTCGTGGAGTTCTCCGTCGACAATCGCCCGGCTGAACCCCTGGGCGGCGAGATCGGCAAGCAGGGTGTCGTAGGTTCCCTTGCGGCCCCTCACGATCGGTGCGAGAACCTGAAACCTGGTGCCCTCCTCCAACTCGAGCACCCGGTCAACTATCTGCTGGGGTGTCTGCCGGACCAGCCTCTCACCGGTCTCGGGGTCGTGGGGCACACCGATCCGCGCATACAGGAGTCGTAGGTAGTCGTAGATCTCGGTGATCGTCCCGACCGTCGACCTCGGGTTTCGTGAGGCGCTCTTCTGGTCAATGGAGATGGCCGGTGAAAGCCCTTCAATGAAGTCGACATCCGGCTTGTCCATCTGACCCAGGAACTGTCGTGCATACGACGAGAGGGACTCCACGTAGCGCCGCTGCCCCTCGGCGTAGATGGTGTCGAACGCCAGTGAGGACTTGCCGGAGCCCGAGATTCCGGTGAAGACGATCAGTTGATCGCGCGGCAGGTCCAGGTTGACGTTGCGCAGGTTGTGTTCCCGCGCTCCCTGCACCACAAGTCGATCAGACACGGCGGCGAGCCTATGCGGACAGGGGGCCAGGTCCTGCGGTCAATCCGGGGCGGAAGCTCAGGACGACTCGGACATATCGCGGACCTCGCGTTCGAGTTCCCTGATCTCGTCGCGGAGGCTGGCTGCGTATTCGAACCGGAGGTCACCGGAGGCATCTGCCATCTCGGCCTCGAGCGACCTAATCAGCCTGAACAGGTCCTCGCGCGGCATGTCGGACAGTTCGTGCACCTTGCGCCTGTCACGCCTCCCCCGCCCCTTGGGAGTGGGCGCCGATCCATCTGGGCGAATCAGCGAGAGGATGTCGCTGACGGCCTTTCTGACGGTCTGCGGGTCGATCCCGTGCTCCTCGTTGTAGGCCTGTTGAAGTTCCCGCCTTCGCATTGTCTCGGAGATGGCCCTCTGCATGGAGTTGGTCACCTGGTCGGCGTACATAACTACCTGTCCGTCGACGTTTCTCGCGGCACGGCCGATGGTCTGGACCAGCGAGGTCTCGCTCCTGAGGAACCCCTCCTTGTCGGCGTCCAGGATCGCTACGAGCGAAACCTCGGGAAGGTCCAGACCCTCACGGAGGAGGTTGATGCCAACGAGGACGTCGAACTCGCCGAGGCGAAGATCTCTCAAAATCTCAATCCGCTGCACCGTGTCGATGTCGGAGTGGAGATATCGGACACGTACACCGTTCTCAAGGAGGTAGTCGGTGAGGTCCTCGGCCATCTTCTTTGTGAGGGTCGTGACGAGGGCCCGTTGCTCGGCCCCCACCCGTTCGCCGATCATCTCGAGGAGATCATCGATCTGGCCCCTGGTGGGGCGCACCACCACCTCAGGGTCGATCAGGCCGGTGGGGCGCACGATCTGTTCCACGACGGTGCCCGAGTTCTCCCGTTCCCATGACCCCGGGGTTGCCGACAGGAGAACCACCTGACCCACCCGGTTGATGAACTCCTCGAACTCCAGGGGCCTGTTGTCTGCGGCCGAGGGCAGGCGGAACCCGTGCTCGATAAGGGTCTCCTTGCGGCTCCTGTCGCCCTGGTACTGACCGTGAAGCTGTGGCACGGCCACGTGTGACTCGTCGAGTACCACGATGAAGTCGTCGGGGAAGTAGTCGAGCAGGGTGTAAGGCTGCTCCCCGGGGGAACGACCGTCTATGTGTGCGCTGTAGTTCTCGATTCCGTTGCAGAAGCCCAACTCGCCCATCATCTCGAGGTCGTGTTCGGTTCGCATCCGCAGGCGTTGGGCCTCGAGCAACTTGTCTTGCTCGCGAAACACGGTGAGTTGTTCGGCCAACTCGGATTCGATGCGTGTGATGGCGCGGCCGATGACCTCCCGGTCCGCCATGTAATGGGTCGCTGGAAAGACGACGAGGTCGTCGAGTTGTCGCAGATGGTCGCCGGTGAGGGGGTCCACTTCGGTGATCTGCTCCACCTCATCACCGAAGAGGGAAACGCGTATGACGGTCTCCTCGTATGCGGGGTGGATCTCTATGGTGTCCCCCTTCACCCGGAACTTCCCGCGGCCGAGCGTCATGTCATTTCGCTCGTACTGCATGCCGATGAGTTGGCGCAGTACCACCCTCTGCTCGACGCTGCCTCCCTTCTCAAGCACCAGGAGCTTCCCCTCGTAGTGCTCCGGGGATCCGAGCCCGTAGATACACGAAACCGACGCGACGACGATCGTGTCCCGGCGGGTCAGGAGGGCTGCCGTGGCAGAGTGGCGAAGACGGTCTATCTCGTCGTTGACCGACGAGTCCTTCTCGATGAACGTGTCGCTTGAGGGGACGTAGGCCTCGGGCTGGTAGTAGTCGTAGTAGGAAACGAAGTATTCGACCCTGTTGTCCGGGAAGAACGACCGCAACTCGTTTGCCAGTTGGGCCGCAAGCGACTTGTTTGGAGCAATGACGAGTGTCGGACGCTGAAGGTTCTCGATCGTCCAGGCGATCGTGGCACTCTTGCCGCTGCCGGTGATTCCGAGCAGGGTGGTGAAGCGTTCACCGCCACTGATCGCCTCGCTCAGTTCCTCGATGGCCGCCGGTTGATCGCCGGCTGGCGAGAATGGGGCTTCGACCCGGAACCGGTTGGCCACAGGCGCATGGTACCCAGCGGCATCCGGCCCGCCCGGACCGATCACTTCGCGGCCAGCGATCCGATCCAGTCCCAGCAGCGATCCACCTCGCCAAGCAGGTCGGCCCTGGTACCAGCGTTGTCGATCACGAAGTCGGCCCTGTCGAGGCGTTCCTCCCGAGTTGCCTGGTTGGCTATGCGGCGTCTGGCATCGGCCTCATCCAGGCCACGGTCAGCGACCAGTCTCGGGACAGCCTGCTCCGGGTCGAGGTCAACCACCACCACGCCGTCGAAGCCCTGGTGTCCCACCTCTACGAGAAGGGGGATGTCGAACACGAGGATGGCGTCTGTGCCCTCGTAGGTGGACCGACGCCTCTCCATCTCAATGGCGTGCGCCGGATGGACGATGGCGTTGAGAAGCTTCAGCTGGGCCGGATCGTCAAACACGATCGACGCCAACTCCCCACGATCGAGCGTTCCATCATCGGCGACGATCCGCTCACCCCACTGTGCCACCATTGCCTCAAAGACCGGAGTCCCCGGAACCTGCAGTTCCCTTACCAGCGAGTCGGAGTCGAGGAGTACTGCACCATGATCAACGAGCAGTTGCGCGACCGTGGACTTTCCTGAACCAATTCCACCGGTCAGGCCGATCTCGATCATCTCGGCAACCGGGTTGTGGGCCTCTCAGTGGAGGCCTCAGGCCCCGGGTTCCTCGGCAGCTTCTTCGGCTACCTCTTTGACAGCGTCGGCTACCTCCTCGGCAACATCGACATCCTCTTCGGGTGCGTCTTCGGCAACCTCAACTGTCTCAGCGGCCTCAATGACCTCGGCTACCTCATCGGCTTCCACAACGGTGGCATCGACCTCGGCATCGCCAGATTCGATATCGGCGGTGTCGGCATCGGCAGCCGACTCTGCCGGAGTGGCTCCGTCGGTTTCAGCGGTTGCGCCCGCATCACCCTCGGCTCCGTAGAGCTCGGTCCAGGCCTCCTGGCCCTCTGAGTCATCCCCACCGATGTAGTTGCCCTCATCGTCGTAGGCGTGCTCGCCGAAGTGCTCCTGATACTCGGCAGCAACGACGCCACCCTCGGCCGCCTGCTTGATGGACAGGCTGATTCGCCTTCGCTGAAGGTCGAGATCGATGATCTTCACCCACAGTTCCTCAGCCGGCGTCACAACCTGCTCTGGTAGGTCGACATGGTGGGCTGACATCTCAGAAATGTGGACGAGGCCCTCGATTCCCTCGCCGACCTGAACGAAGGATCCGAATGGTACGAGCTTTGTGACACGCCCGTAGACGAGCTCGCCGACCTGGTGGGCCGTGGCAAACTCCTCCCATGGATCCTGCTGGGTCGCCTTGAGCGAAAGGCTGATTCGCTCGCGGCTCATGTCGATCTCCAGGACCTGTACGTCGATCTCGTCGCCGACGGTCACGATCGAGCCCGGATGGTCGACGTGCTTCCATGAGAGTTCCGAAACGTGGATCAGGCCGTCCATGCCACCCAGGTCCACGAAGGCACCGAAGTTTACGACGCTCGACACGACACCCTTTCGGACCTCGCCGGGACGAAGGTCGTGGAGGAACTCCTCGCGCTGCTCCTTCTGGTTCTCCTCGAGCCATGCCCGACGGGACAGCACCACGTTGTTGCGGTTCTTGTCCAGTTCGATGATCTTGGCGTCGACGTTCGTACCGATGTACGGCTGGAGGTCACGTACCCTCCGCAGTTCGACCAGCGATGCCGGAAGGAAGCCGCGGAGCCCGATGTCGACGATGAGGCCGCCCTTCACCACCTCGATGACAGACCCGGTGACCACACCGTCGGCCTCCTTGACCTCTTCGATCTTGCTCCAGGCGCGCTCGTACTGGGCACGCTTCTTGGAGAGAACCAGACGTCCCTCTCTGTCCTCGCGTTGGAGGACAACGGCCTCGATTCGCTCCCCCAGCGATACCACCTCTGTCGGGTTGACACCGTTCCGGATGGAGAGTTCACGGGGCGGAATCACGCCCTCGGACTTGTAGCCGATGTCGATGAGGACCTCGTCCTTGTCGACCCTTACAACGGTTCCCTCTACGAGCTGGCCGTTTTCGAGGTCCAGCATCGTGGCCAGATAGGCCTCTTCGAGGCTGAGGGTGCCGAGGTCGTTCTCCACGATCTGACGTGGGGTGTACTCCCCGCTGTCGTCGAAGGTCCCCATGGGCGGGGAAGCGGGTGTGTTCAGGGTCTGCTCGGACACGTGTTCTTCTCGTCGGATAGGGAAATAGGCGGACATGGGCGCCGACGTTGGCTACGTCGGGCCGGGAAAGCCTACCGGCGCACGCCATGAACCCCTTAAGGGGCGGCACCTCAGGCCTTGGCGTCTGCCCAGGTGTCGCCGGTGGCCAGGTGCACGTCGAGGTCCACGCTCAGGTCGAAAGCTCCTGCCATGGTCTCAGTCACCAGATCGGTCACCTCGACCAGTTCGCTCTCCGGAACCTCCAGGATGACCTCGTCGTGGACCTGGAGAATCAGGCGACTGGCCAGGCATCGCTCTTCGAGCAGGCTGTCGATCCTCACGAGTGCAACCTTGAAGATGTCTGCTGCCAGGCCCTGGATTCCAGCGTTCATCGCCTGGCGCTCGCCGGCCTGCCGCACGTTGAAGTTGGGTGAGGTGAGTTCCGGTATGCGTCGCCTACGTCCGAAGAGGGTCTCCGTGTAGCCCTTCCGGCGGGCTTCGTCGACGGTGGCGTCCATGTACGACCGAACGGCCGGAAATGCCCTGAAGTAGGAGTCCAGGATGTCTGCGGCCTCGTCGTTGGGTACATCGAGGCGCCGAGCCAGTCCGTAGGCCTCCATTCCGTAGGCCAGGCCGTATGCGACCATCTTGGCCCTGTTGCGCAGCTCCACAGTCACCTCATCGGGAGGCACGCCCCATGTGCTGGATGCGACAGCGGTGTGGACGTCGTCGCCAGCCTCGAAGGCCGCTATCAGACCGGGGTCACTCGACAAGTGCGCTATGCAGCGCAGTTCGATCTGGTTGTAGTCGGCTACCAGAAACGTAGTTCCGGCTGCAGGGACGAATGCGCGACGAAACGCCCTTCCCATTTCGCTCCTGACCGGGATGTTGTGCAGGTTCGGGGCGTCTGAGCTGAGGCGGCCGGTTCTGGTGACCGTCTGGTTGAAGGTCGCACGGATTCTGTCGCCCTCGCCCACTTCAGCCAGAAGCCCTTCGCCGTAGGTGGAACGGAGCTTCTCGACCTCGCGGTATGAGAGCAGGAGTTCGACGATGACGTGCTCCCCTCTCAACGTTTCCAGGGTCGCCGCATTGGTTGAGTAGCCGGTCTTGGTCTTTCTGCCGGGAGCGAGACCCAACTTCTCGAACAGGATCACGCGGAGTTGTTTCGTGGAGTTCACGTTGAACTCCTCTCCTGCAGCCTCATGGATCTCACTCCGGAGCCTGTCGCACTCGGCAGTCAGGTCGTCTCGTAGGCGGGTCAGCTCCTCGACGTCGACCCCTACCCCTACCTCCTCCATCTTGGCGAGGGCCCGGACGAGCGGCACTTCTACGTCGTCGTTGAGGTGCCTCAGGCCCTGGGCATCAAGGGCCTCGAACATGGGTTCAGCCAGACAGGCAATGGCCGCTGCCCGATGGCCCGCTTCACTCGATGGATCCCTGGTGTCACCGTCGAGGTCCAGTTGGCCACTTGGTGCACCCGAGTCAGGGAGGCTCATTCGGAGGTGCTCTTCGGTGAGTGTCGCCAGCTCGTAGGTGGTGTCGGTCGGATCCAGAAGGTACGCAGCCAGAGCCGTATCCAGGACCAGTTTCGGTGTATCGACCCCGATCGCCCGCAGTAGGCGCACCAGGGGCTTGCAGTCGTGCGCCAGGACGCCTGGCCCCGTGACCGCGAACAACCCCTCCAGCGCTGAACGGACGTCTGGTGACTCCAACAGACCACTGGAAACCCACAGGACATCCCTCGAGCCGAATGCACACAGGGCCAGACCACCTCCGAGACCCTCGGCCGGGTCGGAAACAGTGGCGACTACTACAGGGTCCGGCCCTGTTGCCAGCGCTTCGACAGCCGCTCTGGCTGAATCTGCATCGGTTGCCTGGTCAACTTCGGCTGTGAGGATTCCACCATTGGGTTGATCTTCGGAAGCCGTTCCACCGCCAAAGTCCACTCCCAGGAGGGGTGCCAGCCTCGTCCTTGCCGTCTGCAGTTCAAGACGGTCGAACATCTCAGATGCCCGTTCAACATCTACGGGCCCCAACGTCAGATCGTCAACGGTCAGATCGAGTGGGACGTCCCTCACCAGCTCCATCAACTCCTCGTTCTGACGAGCCAGATGCTCGTTGTCGTGGAGGTTCTGGCTCAGTTTCGGTGTCTGGTCGTCGGCGGCTGCGAAGACCCCGTCGAGGCCACCGTGTTCGTTTATCAGGCCTGCAGCTCTCTTCTCACCGACCCCGGGCACACCAGGGAGGTTGTCTGACTTGTCTCCACGAAGGGCCGCGTAGGCGACATAGTCGCTGGGACGGACCCCGGTTCGCTCAACTATCCCCTTCTCGTCGTAGAGCACGTAGTCCGACACCCCGCGCTTGTTGTAGAGGACCCTGACGTACGGGTCCTCAACTAATTGGAAACTGTCGCGGTCGCCGGTGACGATCGTTACGTCCCGGCCGCCGTCACGGGCAACGGTCGCCAGGGTTGCCAGAACGTCGTCGGCCTCAAACCCCTCAGCGTCGACAACGACCATACCCAGTGCCTCGACGAGCTCGCGCACGAGCGCCAGCTGCTCATAGAGGGTGTCATCTTGTTTCTCACGGTTCGCCTTGTAGCTGGGGAGCCGCTCATGCCGGAAGGTGGGTCCTGGCCTGTCGAACGCAACTGCGACTCCCTCGGGCTCGTGGTCTCGCAACAGGGTCGCCAGCATTGAGGTAAAGCCGACGACGGCGTTCGTCAACTGGCCCGATGCGGTGACGAGGTCAGGCGGTAGGGCGAAGAACGCCCGATAGGTGAGGGAGTTGCCGTCAAGCAGCATCAGGCCGGGCATCAAGCGACCCTATCCCCGCCGGAGTTGGAGAATCGTCGCCGCTGGCGGCATCGGATTCTCAGGGCCTCAGGCCCTCCTCCAGCACCCTGCGTGCCACATCGGCCATCGTCGCCCGCCCCGACATCGCTGCCTGTTGGATGAAGCGAAAGGCCTCGACCTCTTTCAGGCCAGTCTCGTCGATGAGGACTCCCTTCGCCCGGTCGATCAGCTTGCGCGCCTCAAGACGGTCGGCCAGGGTCACCGCCTGGTCGGTGAGCGCACGCATCTCACGGTGTCGTACACGGGCAACCTCAATTGCCGGCACCAGGTCGCTGCGCTGGAACGGCTTCACCAGGTAGGCGAGCGCCCCGGCCTCGATGGCCCGGTCGATCAGGTCACGCTGGCTGAATGCCGTCAGGATCACCACGGCTGCGTCATGAGAGGTGGCGATACGGCGCGCGGTCTCGATCCCGTCGAGGCCCGGCATCTTGATGTCGAGGATCACAACGTCTGGTTCGTGCTCTGCCACCAACTCAATCGCGTGATCGCCGCGCGCTGTGTCCCCGACCACGTCATAGCCCTCTTCTATGAGGGTCTCCTTGAGATCGAGCCTGATAATGGCCTCGTCCTCAGCGATGACGACGCTGACCCTGTCTGGCACCTCAGCGGCCCTCCGCCAACCTGTCGAGCAGGTCGTCCTGGCTGGACTCCAGACGGTCAATCTCCGCCAGGAGGTCGGCCCTGTGCTGCTCCATCGCCCTGGCATGGCGGTCGGCGCTCCTGTGTTCTCGGTCCGCAATTGCCGTCTCCGAGACGAGGGCCCGGACCCTGGCGTCGTCGGCCTCTTCGCTGAAATGCGCCATCTGTTCATCGGCTACGGCCAGGTCCGAGCGCAGGCGTCGAAGGCGGTCACCGATCTCGGAGAGTCGCCTCTCGATAACTGGTCGTGCCATCTGTACAACTGGGGTCTCTGCCCTGTTAGTGCTCCCTCTCGCCTGGTTGTGCCCGGGGCGGGACTTGAACCCGCACGACCTTGCGGCCAGAGGATTTTGAATCCTCCGCGTCTGCCAATTCCGCCACCCGGGCGCGACAAGAGAGCCTACCGGTCGCCCCCTGTGGCCCTCACACACCAGTTGTCTGACCCAAACAGCGCTCACGTGTTTCCGATACGCCGCGGAACGCGCCACACTGTGCTGGTGCATCCCACGGAGAGAGACCTCCCATGATCGTGTTCATCTACTCCGGTCAGGGGTCCCAGAAGCCGGCAATGGGTGCCGACTGGTTGAGCCACCCCTCCTGGGAACTGGTTCAGGAGGCATCAGACGTAACGGGCCGCGACCTGGCTGCGCTTCTCCTGGACGCCGACGCTGATGAGCTCAAAGACACCCAGAACGCCCAGATCGCCACTTTCCTAATCAGCATGGTCATCCTGGATGCCGTCGAACGTGTGGGGGTAGATGCCGCAGGCCACGCTGGTCACAGCCTCGGCGAGTACAGCGCCCTTACCGCCTCGGGAGCGCTCGACTTCAGCGATGCCGTAGCCCTCGTCTCAGAGCGCGGCGCGGCAATGAAGGTCGCAGCATCGGAGCCCGCGGGAACCATGGCTGCTGTGCTCGGCCTTGATGATGATGCCGTCGAGACGGCCTGCGCCTCGGTGGCCAACGACGTCTGGGTGGCCAACTACAACGCTCCTGGACAGGTTGTCCTTGCCGGCTCGCCAGCCGGCGTGGCAGCTGCCGGTGACGCAGCCCGTGCCCTCGGCGCCAGAAAGATCGCTCCCCTGGAGGTCTCAGGCGCCTTCCACACGCCGTTCATGGCGCCGGCCCGCGAAAGACTCAGCGCTGCAATCGCCGAGGTCGACCTTCGCAGGCCCGAGGGACTGGTGGTGGCCAACGTTGACTCCACCGGCCACGAGAACCCCGAAACCTGGCGGGCGCTCATGAATGCACAACTCTGCAGTCCGGTCAGGTGGCGCCAGAGCCTCCTCACCTTTGCCGATGCGGGGTTCTCAACGTTTGTGGAGTTGGGTCCCGGCAATGTCCTGACCGGCCTCGTCAAGCGAACCCTCCCCGCCGCGAATCGCCTCGCCGTCAACAGACCCGAGCACCTCGACCGCCTACTCGACGCACTCGCTGCGCCAGATGTTGCGACCGACGACCTTGTTGACAGCCACGAAGGCGAGCACCTGTTCGCAACCGATCGAATGGTCGTCAGTCCCGGGGCAGGAATCTTCACGCCGCTGCCAACGCTTGCGGTCGGATCAGAGATCGGTGCTGGCACACTTCTCGGCCATATCGGCGAAGTGGAGGTGCGATCCTCCTTCTCTGGCGAGCTCATGGCATGGTTGGCAGTCGACGCCGAACGCGTCACCTCAAGCCAACCCATCGCCTGGCTTCGGCCCGAATAGTGCCACCAAAGATCATGTCGATCCAGCACAGGAGGCTGAGATGAGCAGGGTTGTTCTTGTAACCGGTGGCAACCGTGGCATCGGTCTGGCATGTGCAACCGCCTTCGCCAAACAGGGTGACGAGGTGGCTGTGACATGTCGTGGCGAGCCCCCCTCCGAGATCACCGAGGCCGGAATCCTGGCCGTGCCCTGTGACATAACGGACCCTGAACAGGTGGACGCTGCGTTCAGGCAGGTGGAGGAGGATCTCGGCCCGGTCGAGGTCCTGGTGGCCAACGCCGGCATCACCCGAGACGGCCTGGTTCTCCGGATGAGCGACGACGATTTCACCGATGTCATCGACACCAACCTGACCGGCTCGTTCCGGGTCGCTCGGCGGGCAGTGAAGGGCATGATGCGCGCTAGGTGGGGCCGGATCGTCCTTGTGTCATCGATCGCCGGTCGTGTCGGTCAGACGGGCCAGGCCAACTACTCGGCGTCCAAGGCAGGGCTGGTTGGCCTTGGCCGCTCACTTGCAAAGGAGTTCTCTAGCCGGGGCATCACGGTGAACATCGTCGCACCGGGGCCGATCCTCACTGACATGCTGGCAGCCCTCCCAGATGAGCAACAGGCGTCCTACGCCGAGGCCGTGCCGCTGGGACGCCTGGGTCAACCCGACGAGGTGGCCGAGGTGGTCCGCTTCCTAGCCTCCGACGGCGCCGGTTACGTAACCGGGGCAGTAGTCCCCGTGGACGGCGGTCTCTTCATGGGATGACAGCGGAATCACCCTGGTCTGTCCAGATGCGGTCGTCTCCCAGCCCCGCCGCCTCTAGGGTGGGACGATCCCCATCAGTGATCAGGAACGGAGCCCGGTGTGAGTGACGAGAACTTTGAACGATTCAAGAAGTGTGCAGTTGAAGTGCTGTCAGTCGAAGAAGACCAGATAACCCCGGAAGCCAGCTTCGCTGATGACCTGGATGCCGACAGCCTCGATCTTGTCGAGCTGGTAATGGCCCTCGAAGAGGAGTTCGACGTAACGGTCGAAGAAGAGGAACTGGAGGGCATCGGCACAATTGGTGGCGCCTTCGCCCTCATCACCGGCAAGATCTGATGCCCGGTCGTCGGGTTGCCGTTACCGGCCTGGGGGTCGTGGCCTCCTGTGGTATCGGCATCGAAGCCTTCTGGGAAGGTCTCTGCGGCCCCGCCCCAGAAGGCGAACGTCGCGTGACGGACTTTGACCCGACACCCCACTTCGACAACCCGAAAGAGGCGCGGCGAGCCGACCGCTGCACCCAGTTCGCCATTGCTGCCAGTGACATGGCGCTCGCACAGGCCGGCGACCTGGTCGCTGACCCACTCCGCCGGGGGGTTCTGATCGGTACCGGAATCGGCGGAATCGAGACCCTGGAGACCCAGATCAAGGTGATGCTCGAAAAGGGTGAACGCCGGGTTTCTCCCTTCCTTGTACCGATGATGATGCCGAACGCAGCCCCAGCGGCGGTTTCGATGCGTCACGGCTTTCAGGGGCCTGCCGAGAACACCTGCACAGCCTGCGCAGCGGGCACCCACGCCATTGCCAATGCCGCCCGCATGATCACCCATGGCCGGTGTGACGTGGTCCTTGCCGGAGGTAGCGAGGCTCCGTTCGTCCGGGCCGCCATCGCCGGTTTCACCAACATGACTGCACTCTCCTCTTCAGGGGTGTCGCGCCCATTCGATGCCGGGCGGGACGGCTTCGTAATGGGTGAGGGTTCAGGTGTGCTTGTCCTCGAGGAATGGGAAATGGCAGAACGGCGGGGAGCAAGAATCCTCGCCGAGGTGCTTGGCGGGGCCAGCACCGCCGACGCACACCACATCACAGCCCCTTCACCGGGTGGCGTGGGAGCCATTGCCTGCATGGAGCTGGCACTCGAGGAGGCCGGCATCTCCCCTGGGGCGGTTACCCACATCAACGCCCACGGAACCTCCACCCCGCTCAACGACATGGCTGAGGCCGAGGCCGTCAACAAGCTGTTCGGTTCTTCAGGGCCACTCATGACCTCAACCAAGGGAATTACGGGCCACGCCCTCGGTGCCGCCGGTGCGCTTGAAGCCGTTGCGGTTGTGCTTGCAATGCAGAAGGGGCTGGTGCCACCCACGGCGGGTTTCTCCACACCTGATCCCGAAATGCCACAGGTCAACCTGGTGGTTGGAGAGCCGGCACCGTGGTCTCCAGGGCCGTCACTCTCAAACTCGTTTGGCTTCGGTGGGCACAACGGAAGCCTGGTGCTGAGACCAGCCTGATTCTCGTCCCTGAACGAAATATCTGAAGCGGTGGGTCGGGCCGTTGTTCAAGCCGGAACAAAGACGAACAGCAGCTCGCACTCGCATGCGATCTCGCCGGACACCGATGCCGTGCCACTGCCACGTCCTGCCAGCCTTGACTGTCTTCCAAGCTGAACCTCAAGGTCAAGACGGTCACCTGGCAGTACCTGCCTTCGGAAACGGACCTTCTGGATTCCACCGAACAGGGCAAGCCTTCCGGCGAACTCGGAGGCGCTGAGGAGGGCGTAGGCCCCCAACTGGGCGATCGATTCGCACATCAGCACTCCGGGAAGGGTGGGCCGACCCGGGAAGTGCCCCGAGAAGAACGGTTCGTCTCCGGTCAGGTTCCAGTAGCCGCTCGCCCCGACACCGGGATCAACGGCCTCCACCCCGGTCAGAAACAGAAACGGTTCCCTGTGCGGGATCACCTCGCGCGGCGCTGGCAGGCCCTCAGCGGTCATCTATCAACACCTTGTGTGTTTCGGGTGGCAAGCCCTCCGGGATGGCAGCGCGTGCCATCCCGGGGGTCCACCGGTTCCCGGTTACCAGGAAGAGGTAGGTGCCTCTGGCGCTGGTGAGGTAGGTGCCTCTGGCGCTGGTGCAGCCGCAGCGCCGCCGCTCTTGGCGGCCGCCTTCAACTTGGAGCCCACCGAAACCTTGCAGGCCTTGGTGGCGGGCACGTGGAGTGCCTCGCCGGTCTGCGGGTTGCGGCCCATTCGGGCGCTACGTGTGACCTGCTCGAAGGAGAGCCAGCCAGTAATGGAAAGCTTCTCCTCTCCGGCAGCCACAACATCGGATACGACGTCCAGGAAGGCGTCGAGGCAGTCGCCGGCATCCTTATTGGATACCTCGGCGCGTCCTGCCATTGCAGCGATCAAATCGCTCTTGTTCATCGACCATCTCCTCTTTTGGCTATCGGATGGGCGAACCCACTCCTTGGTCAAATGACACGCTTCACGGTTTTGGCCTCCATGTCAAGCATTTCCGCCTTCAGGCGACCCCATGTTGCCTTTCATTCCGGGCATTTCGCTGTGCTCGCTGACGGCCCTGCAAATCACAAGAGCCGGTCAGGCAGCCTGACGAGGTGCTATGTCTGGCCCCGAGGGGCTAAGCAGCGATCAGAAAACAGCGTCGAGAGCTTCCCGAAACTCTGACGCCAGGGCCGCAACCCCATCGGGCCCGGCCGAGTCGAGCATCCGTTGGACGACTGCGGACCCGACCACCACACCGTCGCCGTGAGCGCTCACCTCAACTGCCTGTTCTGCGGTCCCGACCCCCACGCCGACCAACACGGGTCGGTCGGTTACCTCCTTGAGGCGGTCAGCGATCGTGGACGCACTTGAGGCCAACGCAGAGCGCACCCCTGTCACCCCCAGAAGCCCGACTCCGTACACAAAGCCCCGTGACCTCTCACAAATGATTGGCAGCCGTTCATCGGGGGTGGTGGGTGCAGCCAACAGGATGGTCTCAACTCCGCTGGCGTCGGCTGCCAGTGCCCATGGGCCGGTCTCTTCAAGCGGCAGATCGGGAAGGATGCAGCCCGATACGCCGGAATCGGCAAGTGTCGCAGCGAACCTGTCGAGGCCCATCCGGAAGGCGATGTTGTAGTAGGTCATGACCACCAGTGGCACCCCGACGTCAAGGCCTCTCAGGGCGTCGAGGATGCCAGGTGGGGTGGCTCCAGTCCCAAGAGCCCGATCGTTGGCTGCCTGGATCGTCGGCCCGTCCATCACCGGATCCGAGAACGGAATTCCGACCTCGATCACGTCAACTCCGGCCCCTGCCACTGCCTGGATGGTAGATGTCCAGTCTCCACCGAGGCCACCGGTTACATAGGGCACCAGGCACTTTCCGCCTCCGTCCCGGCGCGCCCGTAGGGCCGTCTCCACTGCTCCAATGCCGGTCACGAGAGGAGTTCCATCATCTGACCGACGTCCTTGTCTCCACGACCGGAGAGGTTCAATAGGACCGTACGGCCTACCAGCGCCCCCCTCTCGCGGGATACCCACGCCAGCGCGTGTGCAGGCTCGAGGGCGGGAATGATGCCCTCGGTCCTGCTGAGCAGTTGGAAGGCCTCTATGACCTCATCGTCATTCACCGATTCATAGCGGGCGCGACCCGTGGCGGCCAGGAAGCTGTGTTCGGGACCGACCCCCGGATAGTCGAGGCCGGCGCTGATGGACTCGGCCTCGAGCACCTGACCGAACTCATCCTGCATGAGGTAGGAGGCCGACCCGTGCACCACCCCTGGCACACCCCGCCCGACTGCGGCACCACCGGCCGGCTCAACGCCAACAAGTTCGGCAGTGGAGTCGGCGAAGCCGGAGAAGAGACCTATGGCATTGGAGCCACCGCCGACGCTTGCGCAGACCACATCGGGCACTCCGCCGATGATCTCCTGGCACTGATGGCGGGCCTCGGTGCCTATCACCTCCTGGAAGGTTCTGACCATGAACGGGTACGGGTGTGGGCCCATCACCGAACCGAGGCAGTAGTAGGCGGTCTCGACGGTTGCCACCCAGTCCCGCATCGCCTCGTTGATGGCGTCCTTCAGGGTGCGGCTGCCAGACATCGCCGTCAGCACCTCGGCACCGAGGAGCCGCATTCGGAACACGTTCAACTCCTGGCGCCGGACATCGACCTCGCCCATGTAGACCCGACACTCCATTCCGAGAAGGGCTGCAGCCGTGGCAGTCGCCACCCCGTGCTGTCCGGCGCCGGTCTCGGCCAGAAGTCGCTTCCGGCCCATCCTCCGGGCCAGCAGAGCCTGCCCCAGGACGTTGTTGATCTTGTGGGAGCCGGTGTGGTTGAGGTCCTCCCGCTTCAGAAGAAGGCGAAGGCCGAGCTCTCCAGACAGGGTCGGGCACTCGGTCACGGGAGAAGGGCGCCCGGCATAGTTGATGAGGAGGCCGTCCAGTTCAGCTCTGAAGGCCGGATCGGCCCAGGCTTCGCTGAATGCCTCTTCGAGTTCCTGACAGGCGGGGACGAGGGTCTCGGGTACGAAGCGTCCGCCGAAGTCACCGAATCGACCCTCGGGCGTGGGGTCTGCAAGCGTCATTCCTCGGCCTCCCAGTCGAACGGTCGTGAACTCTGGCTCTTATAGGGGGCCGCCACGGGCCTTGCGGACCTGGCCGCCTCGACAAATGCCCGGAGCAGCCTCGGATCCTTTCGGCCCGGTGTGCTCTCCACGCCACTGGACACATCGACTCCGTAGGGGCCAACACGCTCGACGGCCGAAGTCACATTTGTAGGGTCCAGGCCTCCCGCAAGAATCATCTTCCTGTTGTCGGGGGCACCTTCGGCGAGGGACCAGTCGAACACCTCGCCGGATCCCGGGACTGGCGAGTCCAGGAGCAGCAGGTCGGCTCCGAATTCATCAAAATAATCAAGATCTGGCGATCCGACTGCCAACGCCCTGATCGTCACCGGAATCCGTTCGGAGATCCACCGACAGTCCTCTGGGGTCTCATTACCGTGCAACTGCGCTGCACGGAGACCGATCTCGTTCACCACCTCGACGACCCGCCTGGCACTCTCATTGCGGAAGACGCCCACCGTCATCATGTCAGCTGGGAGTTGCCTGACGATGTCCCGCACTATCGGCACCGCGACCTGGCGGCTCGACGGAGCGAACACGAAGCCGACGGCGTCAGCGCCGAGGGCAGTGGCGAGGAGGGCGTCCTCCTCGCGTGTGATGCCGCATACCTTCACGAACATGGCGTGACGCTACCCCGACCTGGTCCCGGAGGACCCTGCGGCCACCAGGGCTGCCACAGCCGTTCTTCTGTCTCCGGAAGTTACGAGTGACTCCCCCACCAGAACGGCCCGAAATCCAGCCTCGTATAGGGCTCCTGCGTCTTCAGGTCCTCTGATACCCGACTCCGCGACGCGCACCACACCGGTAGGGATGGATGCTCCCACTCGGCGCGCCCGGCCCGGGTCGACCTCAAAGGTGAGCAGGTCACGCTGGTTGACGCCAACCAAATCAGCTCCTGAAACGAGTACACGCTCAAGTTCTGTCTCGTCGTGCACTTCGGCTAGAGCATCCAGCCCAAGCTCAGATGCCAACACCAAGAAGTCGGCCAACTCGGCGTCCTCGAGGGCTGCTGCAATGAGAAGCACTGCATCGGCTCCCATCAGGGCTGCATCACATATATCCCGCGCATCCACTGTGAAATCCTTACGTAGCACCGGAACCGTGACTGACTTGCATGCCATACCGAGATCGGCGGCACTGCCACCAAAGTACTCGTTGTCTGTTAGTACCGAGAGACACGTAGCACCACCGGCCACGTAGTCGATTGCGGTTTCAATAGGATCGAGATCGACCGCCAGATCGCCCCTTGATGGTGACCTCCGTTTGACCTCTGCGATCACCGCCACCCGGCCCTCTTCAACCGATTCGATTGCTGCACGAAACCCGCGTGGTTCAGAAAATGTCATTGCTTTTTCAATCAGGAGATCTAACGACCGCCTGTCATCAGCAGCTATAGCACGATGGTGTTCGAGAATCCGCTCCAGATAGTTAGCCACATCACAGAGGCTAACCAGCGCTCGAAGGTGGGCACCGGCCATTTCGTACTGGACACGGATCTCTAACCTTTTCATCACATCGGCCCGACATCATCAGCACAGGGTCACATATCGTCAAGATGGCAGCATGGAGAAGTTATGTCCGAAAAGACAGTGATCGTAGTCGTTGAGGATGATCCGAACATTGCCGATCTCGTGGACATGTACTTGCGAGGTGACGACCATCGCGTTTATCAGGCTTCCACGGGCGAAAAAGCACTTGACATAATCGGGCAACGCTCCCCGGACCTCGTTATCTTGGACATCGGCCTTCCAGGACACATTGACGGGTTCGAGTGTTGTCGCAGGATCCGAGCCAGTTCTGATGTACCAGTGATCATGTTGACCGCTCGCGACGACGAAATCGATCGGGTTGTCGGCTTTGAGTTGGGTGCCGACGACTATGTCACGAAACCATTCAGCCCAAGAGAACTGGCCGCACGGGTCAAGGCGGTCCTGAGGCGATCACGAACTTCTCATGATTCCACCAGTTCAGTCCATGAGTTTGGAAAAGTCGTGATTGACTCGAGTCGCCGTGAGGCACTCGTCGGCGGTGATCCGACTCCCCTTACAGCCCAAGAGTTCTCCCTTCTCTTGTTCCTCATCGAGAACTGTGGGTTCGCACTAAGCCGACGGCAGATCCTTGACGGAGCTTGGGAGGCCGACTGGGTTGGAGACGAACGCACTGTCGACGTCCATGTGCGTCAACTCCGACGCAAATTGGGACCTGACCTTCCACTCTCCACAGTTTCCGGTACCGGTTACCGGCTGGGGTGAGGACAACCTGATGAGAAGGCGTCTTCTCACGGCTCTAGTTGGAGTAGTTTCAGCAGCTCTATTGGTGGTCGGCATCTTTACGGTGGTCCTCGTCAGGCTGGCTGCCTTTGATACCACTGTCGAGCACCTCGAAAAGAGTGCCACGACCCTTGCTGCGGTCTTCGGGGAAACCATCACCGCCGATCGCCAAAGAACGCTCCCGAACCAAAATATGCAGAAACTTAGGCGTGCAATGGATGTCGAAAACATCGGTGTGCTACTGATATGGCCTCAACCCACTATGCCGCCTGGAGTTCTAGCTGCCCTGCCGGAGGGTCTGACTTTCGCAGACCTTAATCCTGAACTCCTGATTTCCACGGGCACGAGTAGCGGTAGCGTCGGAGACAACAACGCTTGGGCCGCTGCCGCCGTGAGCACGGATGTGCGCGGCCCCTCCGTAACCGTCATCGTGGTCGTAAGTAGCGCTCTATCCGCCCATATCGGCCCTTCTGGCCAATGGTTCTTGGTCGCTGCAGTAGTGACCATCGCCGGTGTTGTAGTCGTGGCGCTTCGCCTAAGTCGCAACTTAGCCAAACCGCTTGTTGAAGTCGCTGAAGCGACCCATCGCATTGCAGACGGTGACCTGCAAACCCGCCTACCAGCACCTTCACGAGAGACTCCTGACGAAATCGCAGAACTGGTCAGGGCCGTCAATGCCATGGCTGAGAGTCTTGAGCGGTCAAGGGGCCTTGAACGCCAGTTCCTCCTCTCCGTATCCCATGACCTCCGAACTCCAATGACTTCAATCCAGGGCTACGCCGAGGCCCTCAGCGATGGCACCATCGATGATGCCCAGCGGGCGGGTGACGTTATCTTGGGTGAAGCCCGTCGCCTGGATCGCCTCATCCATGACCTCCTGGACCTGGCCCGCTTGGACTCGAGGCGGTTCAAGTTGGACCTACACTCAGCTGATGTCGGGGTGGCAACGGAACGAACTGTTAGCGCATTCCGACCAGTTGCCTCAGACGCAGAAGTGGATCTGCAGGTGTCCATTCCGCCGGGCACTGCGCTGGCACGAATTGACACGGACCGATGGGGTCAGATTGTCGGGAACCTGATTGAAAACGCTTTGCGTCATGCGTCAGGGCACATCGCCATCGAGGTGTCGAAAACCCCTGGCCATGTCCACATGAGCGTTTCCGATGATGGTCCCGGAATTGCGGCCGAAGACCTCCCACACGTGTTTGAACGCCTCTATGTGTCCAAAGGGAGGCCCGCTGGCCAGGAGTCGGGCTCCGGACTGGGTCTAGCCATCGTCAGGGAGTTGGTTCATGCAATGGGTGGCACCGTGTCAGCAGAGTCTGTCGTAGGCGAAGCCACCAAGCTGACGATCACCGTTCCGGCCTTGTCATGACCTTTGCGTAGGCTTCACGATTCAACTGGCCCTTGAGCGCTCAAAGGTCATTCTGCGAGCCGCTGGAATCGCCACGAGCAACGCACGCGCCTTGCTACAGCATTCCTCGTACTCGGAGTCGGGCTGGCTGTCAGCAACAATTCCGGCACCGGCCTGTACCGAAGCAACCCCATCCTTTATCAGCATCGTGCGAATCGCTATAGCCGTGTCGATGTTGCCCGAAAAGTCGAAGTAGCCGATCACACCCGCATAGGGCCCGCGCTTCACCGGTTCCAACTGGTCGATGATCTCCATCGCCCTCACCTTGGGGGCTCCCGAGACCGTGCCTGCGGGAAGGGTCGCCCGTAGCACGTCGATCGGGCTGCAGCCGTCGGCCAGGTCACCGGCGACCTGACTGGTCAGGTGCATCACGTGGCTGTACCGCTCGAGGGCCATCATCTCCTCGACCTCCTCGGAGCCGAACTTCACCACCCGACCGACGTCGTTTCGGGCAAGGTCCACGAGCATCACGTGTTCTGCCCGTTCCTTTGGATCCTCGACTAGTTCAGCTGCCATCTGCCGATCGTCGGCCTCGGAACTGCCTCGACGCCTGGTGCCCGCTATGGGCCGCGAGATGACACGCCCGTCAAGGAGTTGGACCATCGGTTCCGGCGAGGAACCCACGACAGTCATGTCCGGGTAGCGGAGGAAGTACATGTAGGGGCTGGGGTTGATCTGTCGCAGGACCCTGTACACGTCGAAGGGCTCAGCGTCGAGTTCGACGTCGAAACGCTGGGACAGCACCACCTGGAAGATGTCGCCAGCAAGGATGTGTTCCCTGGCTGTCTCCACGGCAAGGCAGTAGTCGTCTCGGCTCATGGACGAGGTGGTCGCGGGGGCCTCGTCGGCCTGGCCCGGAGGCATCATCAGCGGCTCATCCAACGGGGCGGCGCCGGCCGCTGCAAGGCGGTCGAGGCGATCCTGGGCCTCGGTGTAGAGCAGGTCTAGGTTGGTTTCGTCGACGGCGTCGGGAACCACCACGTTGGCAATGAGAACCGCCCTCTGCCTCCAGTGGTCTATTGCGACCAGGTCACCTATGACAGACATCACGCCATCGGGAAAGCCACGGTCGTCGGGGGGCATGTCTGGAAGGTGCTCGACCTCGCGCACGACGTCATAGCCAAGAAAGCCCATCAGGCCCCCATGGAGGGGGGGCAGACCCACGATGTCGGGCGACCTGAAGTGTTCAAGGAGGCCCTGGAGCGCCACCAGGATGCCGTCGTCAGTGCCCACACCGGCAGGAAGCACCCCCTGTGCGGTGAGGGAGCCACCTGACAGGGTGAGGGTCAGGGAGGGGTTGAGGCCGATGAACGACCAGCGGCCCCAGGATTCACCCCTGTCAACGCTCTCGAGCAGAAACCCATTGCCGTCTCCGACGCAGCGCGTGAAGAGGGCCACCGGCGTGGTCAGATCGGCGAGGAGTTCGCGCCAGACGGGTACAACGCTGTGAGAGGCGGCCAGCCGACCGAACTCCTCCCTGCCCGGACCGTCCACGGGATCAGGTTCCGTCGGCGCCGAAGGGGCTGAAGAAGCAGGTGTATTCCCCAGTGTGGCATGCACCGTTTCCCTCCTGGTCGACCACAAACAGGAGCGTGTCGCCGTCGCAGTCGAAGTAAGCCTCGCGCACGTACTGCCGGTCACCCGAGGTCTCCCCCTTGCACCAGTACTCCTGGCGACTACGGCTCCAGAACCAGGTTCGTCCGGTCTCAAGCGTCTGGGCTAGAGAATCGGCGTTCATCCAGGCCATCATCAGAACCCGGCCGGTGTCGGCCTCCTGGACTATTGCGGGCACGAGGCCGTCATCGTTGTATGTGACGGCAGCCAGTTGCTCTGCTGAAGCTGAAATTGGCCCGCCGAATCGGGTGGTGGGGTCGGTCATTGCCTCAGCCTACGGTCACCCCGATGCCACGCGAAGTGCATTTGGTGGACCCACCGGTGTACCGGTTGTTCAGAGGTAGAGGCCAGTGCTTCCCTCTTCGAGTCGCTGGGCTGCCACGGCGTGGATATCGCGTTCCCGCACGATGATGTAGTCCATGCCACGTACTTCAACCTCGTAGCGGTCCTCGGGGTTGAACAACACCTGGTCGCCGACCTCCATGGCCCTGACATTGGGCCCGGTTGCGATCACCTCGGCCCATGCCAGGCGCTTGCCCATCTGCGCGGTCGCAGGAATGAGGATTCCCCCCGTCGAACGCCTTTCACCCTCAGCTCCGTCGATGCCGACCAGTATCCGGTCATTGAGCATCTTGATGGGTAGTCCTTCGGCGTCAGATGGGCCCGGAACCGCTGCTATCGCTGGTTTGTCCACCTGGGGAACGGTACCCAGTTGGGCGGCCATTGGGTGACGCCCTCAGGAACCGGCTGGTCGGACGGCAACCCCCGCTGCCGCCATGTGTGCCTTTGCCTCGCCGATCGTGTGCTCTCCGAAATGGAATATGGACGCTGCGAGCACTGCATCGGCCTGGCCCTCCACAGCTCCCTCGACAAGGTGATCGAGGCCTCCCACCCCTCCGCTGGCAATCAGGGGAACGCTGACCGCTCCACCGACCGCCAGAAGCATCGGAATGTCGAACCCATCACGTGTGCCGTCGCTGTCCATGGAGGTCAGCAGGATCTCACCTGCTCCCAGGTGATCAGCCCTGGCGGCCCATTTGACGGCATCAAAGCCGGTTGGAGTCCTGCCGCCGTGAATGAACACCTCAAAGCCGCTCTCGACCTCGCTGTTTCGGCGACCGTCAACAGCCACCACTACACACTGCTCACCGAATTCAACAGCCAGTTCAGCTATCAGGTCCGGCCTCTCGACGGCTGCCGTGTTGACAGAGACCTTGTCGGCTCCTGCACGCAGGATGGCTCGGGCATCCTCGACGCTGCGGATCCCGCCCCCGACAGTGAACGGGATGAACACCTCTTCGGCGGTGTGGCGCACCATGTCGATGGTGGTCTCCCGGGAGTCCGACGAGGCCGTTATGTCAAGGAAAACCAGCTCGTCCGCGCCCTCCTCGTCATAGCGCCGAGCCAACTCGACCGGGTCGCCCGCATCACGCAGGTCGACGAAATTGACACCCTTCACCACCCGACCACCATCTACGTCTAGGCATGGGATGATCCTCACGGTCCTCATACCTGCTCCATCATCCTGACGGCCTCTTCGAGGTCCACCGTTCCCTCGTACAGGGCCCTTCCGAGGATGATCCCCCCGACACCGCGACCACCTTCGACCAGGTCGACAAGTGATACCAGGTCATGGAGTTGGCCAACCCCACCAGATGCGATCACCTCAATGTCCGTGGCCCCCAGCGCGGCCCGCAGGAGGTCGGTGTCGGGGCCCTCGAGGGTGCCATCACGCTGGATCTGGGTAACGACGAAAGCATCAACTGAAACCGGATCAAACAGCCCGATTGCGTCAGCAAGGGTCAGGTCGCTCACCTGTGTCCAGCCACGTAAGGCAACCTCTTCGCCCCTGACGTCGATCCCGATCGCCACGGAACCCAGGTCGGCGACCTGACCGACGAGAGCCGGGTCCTCCAGGGCGGCAGTTCCCATCACGACACGCCTGACACCTGCCTCAAAGAGGACCCGGGCGTCTGCAACGGAGCGGACCCCGCCACCAGCCTGCACGGGTATGTCCAGAGCTGCCGCCACAGCCCCGACAACAGCCCGGTTGGTGGGATCACCTGTGAGAGCTGCGTCCAGGTCGACCACATGCAGCCATTGTGCGCCAGCAGCCTGGAAGCGGAGGGCCTGTTCAACCGGATCGTCGCCGTAGACGGTCTCACGGGCGAAGTCGCCTTCCAGAAGCCTCACACACTGGCCACCCCTAAGGTCCACAGCGGGAAACA
The DNA here is from genome assembly GCA_913055915.1 of uncultured Candidatus Nemicrothrix sp. Lineage (GTDB taxonomy): Bacteria > Actinomycetota > Acidimicrobiia > Acidimicrobiales > MedAcidi-G1 > UBA3125. The sequence goes on from CAJXKL010000001.1 coordinate 182,825, forward strand.
GCGCCGGGCCCATCAGGCTCCTCCTGGCAGCGAACCGACGAAGTTGCTGAGGACCTTCAGCCCAGTTCCTCCGGACTTCTCAGGGTGGAACTGCACCCCCCAGAGGTTGCCTCGTCGCACCGCCGCGCACAGGGTCGTGCCGTAGTCACAGGTGGCAACCGTGGTCGGACCCACCGGTGCGGCGTATCCGTGTACGAAGTACATCCAGGCTCCATCCTGCAGGCCCGCGAAGAGAGCTCCGCTGCCTGTCATGTCCAGCCGGTTCCACTGCATCTGTGGACGCTTCACGTCACCAGCAAGCCGCTCCACACGCCCCTCGATCACACCGAGGCCCTTACTGCCGGGAGACTCGTCACTTGCGTCGAACAGCATCTGCATACCCACGCAGATTCCAAGGAAGGGCCTGCCGCCAGCGCTGGCATCAGCAGCGGCCTCCCCGGCAATGTCTGTCAGCCCGGACTCGTGCAGGGCCTCGAGGCAGCGACCGAACGCTCCGACACCGGGTAGGACGATTCCAGCCGCATCGCCCACGAGGCCCCTGTCCGCTGTGAGCCTGGCGTCGGCACCCATCCGCTGGAGCGCCTTTTGAGCCGACCTGAGGTTGCCGATGCCATAGTCCAGGACGGCGACGAGAGGCCCGTCGGTCACAGGCTCCCCTTGGTGGACGGTACGGCGTCACCCTCTACTGCTACGGCGTCGCGGAGCGAGCGGGCGACCGCCTTGAAGCCAGCTTCGACTATGTGGTGCGTGTTGGCTCCGCGGATCGACTCGATGTGCAGGGCCAGCGCTGCCGAGGCGCTAAATGCGCGCCAGAACTCCTCAATGAGCTGGGGATCAAAGGGTGGTTCGCCGAGGATCTTCTGGCCCGGAAAGGTCACCTCATAGTGCAGGTACGGGCGTCCGGACAGGTCAAGGGAGACGTCGACGAGTGCCTCATCGAGAGGAACCCGGTTGGACGCGAACCGTCTGACCCCGGCTTTGTCGCCGAGGGCCTCAGAAAACGCTGTACCAATGGCAATCCCGACATCCTCGACGGTGTGGTGTGCATCGATCTCGAGGTCGCCGCGACAGTCGACGATCAGGCCGAGGCCACCGTGCCGCCCCAACTGGTCGAGCATGTGGTCAAAGAAGGGAATTCCGGTCGAGGCGGAGACCGGTCCGCCGTCGATGTCGATCACGACCTTCACCGCCGTCTCGCTGGTCGTGCGCTCACATGAACCGGTCCGGTCTGTCACAACAACACCTCCCTGAGGGCAACCAGGAAGCGGTCGTCCTCGCTCTCTGTACCAATGGTTACCCGCAGGCAGTCCTTGAGACCCGCCACGGACGAAAAGTCACGCACGAGGACCGACCTGTCGAGGAGACCCTGCCATGCCTGTGTCCCCGACATTGTCTCAGGCCTGAACAGGACGAAGTTGGCCTGTGACGGCCAGACGGTCACGGGAAGTTCCCCGAGGGCGGAGGTGAGGCGCTCACGTTCGGCTATGACGGCCTGGACACGTGCTTCCATCTCACCACCGTAGACAAGCGCGAGTATTCCGGCCTCCTGTTTGATGGAGTCCAGGTGGTACGGCAGAACGACCTTCTCCAACTCGCTGAGGCACCACGGTGGCCCAAGCAGGTAACCGAGGCGCAGGCCCGCCATGGCCCACGTCTTCGAAAACGTCCTGCTCACCACAAGCGACTGGTCCTCTCCGAGGAGGCTCACTGCACTCGTGGGAGCAAACTGGCCGTAGGCCTCGTCGACGACAAGGAGGCCACCGTGGGGCTCAAGCAGGTCAAGCGCACTCTGGACCAGGCCATCGGGATCGAGCATGCCGGTCGGGTTATTCGGCGAGCACAGGAACAGGACGTCGGGTTGCTCGGCCTCAACGGTCTCGGCCAGGAGGTCCCTGTGGAGCGAGAAGTCGGAGCGTCGGGTGGACCGGACCAGGCGTGTCCCGGTGATTCTGGCGATCTGGGAATGCATTGCGTACGTGGGTTCGAACACCGCGGCGGAGCGGCCTGCACCTCCGTAGGCCAGAAGAGTGGATTGGAGCACCTCGTTTGAGCCGTTGGCGCAGAACACCCAGTCGGGGTCCAGGCCGTAGCGGTCCCCCAGGGCGGCACGCAGCCGGTCCGCACCCCGGTCGGGATACCTGTTGAGGTCCATTCCGGCCAGGGCCTGGCGCAGGTCAGACATGAATCCGGGCGGTGGTGGCTCGGCTGCCTCGTTGGTGTTAAGGCGCACGTCAACGTCAACCTGGGGAGAGTGGTAGCCGACCAGCGAGGCAACGTCTGAACGTGCAGGAGCCCTCTGCCCCAGTGGAGTCTCGGATTCAGCCATCGGCCAGGCGCATCCTTACGGACTCAGCATGGGCGTCGAGTCCCTCGACTTCGGCAAGAGCCACGATATGGGGCCCCAACCGCTCGATGGCTGCCCTGTCGGCGGTGACCACATGGACGTCCTTGGTAAAGTCCGAGACGGTCAGGGCACCGGCGAACCTTGCGGTTCCGGCGGTTGGTAGGACATGGCTGGGACCGGCCATGTAGTCACCGAGAGATGCCGGCGACCACGGCCCACAGAACACAGCACCGGCATTTCTGACCTTCAGGGCGAGCTCGCCAGCATTCGCGCACATCAACTGAAGGTGTTCGGGCGCGATCTCATCGGCAACCGCCAGTGCCTCCACCGGGCCGTCAATGAGCAAACAGTTCCCGGCCACTGCAAGGGTCGCCTCGATGTCGGACCTGCGGGGTGAAGTGGCGACGATTTGGCCGATTGCCGCCTCAACTGCATCGGCTACCTCCTCGTCCCAAGTGACAAGCCACGCCAGGCCGTTTGGGCCGTGTTCGGCCTGCACGACCACGTCGATGGCAGCGAACTCGGGTGGGACGCTGTCATCGGCGATGACGATCACCTCTGAGGGACCGGCGAATCCCGCGGGGATCCCGACCGCGCCAGCGACCTCCTGTTTTGCAACAGCCACATAGACGTTCCCGGGGCCCACGATCACGTCGACCGGAACAATGCTGGCTGTGCCGTAGGCGAGGGCTGCGATGGCTTGGGCTCCGCCGACAGGGTGCACCATGTCGACATCGGCAACAGCGGCCGCAGCGAGGGTGGAATCGGGTATCCGGCCATCGGGGCCCGGCGGCACACATACGACGACCTCGTCGACCCCGGCGACCCTGGCGGGAACAGCCGTCATGAGCAACGTTGACGGGTAGGCCGCCCTACCGCCCGGCACGTAGCACCCGGCGCGGTCAACCGGCCTTGGAATCGTGCGGACCACCAGGCCATCTGATCCATGCATGCTCTCCGGCCGAACCTGACCCTCGTGATACCTGCGTATTGCCTCGGCCGATGCGTAGAGGGCTTCGCGGACCTCGGCCCCAACCCTCTCGAGAGCCTCACCCATTTCGGTACGACCGACACGAAGGCTCGGCGGTGAGGTGCCGTCAAACCGCTCGGTGAACTTCGCCAAGGCGTCGTCACCGCCCTCTCTGACCGCGGCAATGATCGAACGGACCGTTTCGACGGCCGTGGCACCAACAGGTTCGGGACGCGGCAGAACCTCGGCCAGAGAGCCGGTGAACCCTCGGAGGTCGAGTCGGGTCAGCACCCCGCCACGCTACCGGGCAGCACCGGTACGGACGGCGGCATTTCGGGTCACCTGTGGCACCCGCTGCAGTACTGGACCAGACTCCCGACGTGGAACCGGACCCGGAGGCGGAACTCTCCTCGCTCGCCAGCCAGCTCGACGAGTTGATCGGGCGGGTTGGAACCATTCTAGGAAACACGGAACAAGGCGACCGGGCCGACGGCCAATCAGCCCTTCTGGAGGTCGAACGCCACCTTGTGGGTGCCCGTAGGGAGTTGGAGCGCCGAACCCGTTAGACAGTCGAGGACGGGCAGTAGTCATTCAACACACAGTCCTCGCAACGCGGCGAACGACTCGGACAGACACGCCGCCCGTGGAGTATCAACAAGAGGCTGAACAGGCCCCTTTCGACTGCAGGAACCATGGGGTTGAGGACCGTCTCCACCTTCACTGGATCGGTCTCGTCGGTAATGTCGAGCCGCCTCGCCAGGCGACCAACATGCGTGTCGACAGGAAGGCCCGGCAGATCCAGGGCCACACTACGAACGACGTTCGCCGTTTTGCGGCCGACGCCGGGCAGCGAAACCAGGTCCGACATTGCTCCGGGGACCACGCCGTCGTACACATCGGCGAGCCTCCTGGCCATTCCCATCAGGTTTCGTGCCTTTGCAGAGTAGAAGCCCGTCGAGTGCACCAGTTCCTCGAGGTCTTCGGGAGCGGCATCTGCAAGGGCATCAGCATCCGGGTAGGCGACGAAGACCGCTGGTGTAACCAGGTTGACCCGCTTGTCTGTGCACTGGGCCGACAAGATCGTGGCTACGAGCAACTGGAACGGGTTGGAGTGGTCGAGTTCACACTGGGCGTCGGGGTACTCCGCTCCGAGGCGCCTGTGTGCCTCTCTGGCTCGCCCCCGGGGGGTTCTCGGTGTTCCCACGTCGTCGGACAGTATCCGGCGCTGCCGCCTACCGGCGGTAGCCTCCTCTCGAATGGAGCGACTTGTTGTCTCGGACGGTACGGACACTGCCACCCTGGTCGCCACCCAGGATCACTGGGTCCTGACCGTAGATGTCCCCCGCGGTGAGGCTGAGCGCCGCCAGCGCCTCCTCGAAGCCGCTGCCCAGGCCCTCGGCACCGAAGGTGGCGGACGCATCGTGTTCTGGGTCGACGACGCCGACGAGGCTGGCGACCGTGTGCCGCTGGCCGCCGGCTTCACTCCCTTCAGGGACCTATGGAAGCTGGGTCGACCGCTTCCCGCCATTCCGGGCTCTATTGCGACCAGGCCCTTTGTCGAGGCGGACACCGCTTCGTTTCTCGAGGTGAACAACCGGGCCTTCGACTGGCATCCGGATCAGGGCGAAATGACCGAAGCCGACTTCGCAGCCCGACTAGCAGAACCGTGGTTCGACGCTAAGGGTTTTCGAATCTGGGATAACGGCAACGGAGAACTGGGCGGATTCTGCTGGACCAAGGTCCACACCGACGTCAAACCTCCGATTGGTGAGATCTATGCGATTGCCGTTGATCCTGATCTCCGAGGGCAGGGCCTCGGCCGTGAACTCACCCTCGCCGGCCTAGGGTGGCTCGCCGGCCTGGGCCTACGACGGACGATCCTCTACGTGGAGTCAGACAACCGGCCTGCCAACCGGATGTACGACGAACTCGGGTTCGAGCACGAGGCCACTAACCGGGCCTACCAGCGCATTCTTCGATGACCGCCGACACCCCGGCGTCTGACGCCTCTGACAGGGCTGAACGCCGCGGAACAACCTCCCGCTACGACCATGACCGCTCAGACCTGGAAGCCCTGCTAACTGGCCTGCCGGCCTACCGGACGAACCAGCTGTGGCAGGGCCTCTACAGCGACCTGGCCGACCCGGCCGACATCACCACGCTTCCGGTAACGCTTCGAAGTGAGCTCGCCGACAAGTTACCCGCTGCCCTCCACCTGGACCACCGGTCGGTGGGCGACACCGGCCAGACGGTCAAGTGGCTCTGGCGCCTCGCCGACGGCTCTCTGATCGAGACGGTGCTCATGCACTACGAGGATCGATCCACCGTCTGTGTCAGCTCCCAGGCCGGTTGTGCCATGGCCTGTGGCTTCTGCGCCACCGGCCAGATGGGGTTTGACCGGCACCTCTCAACCGGAGAGATGGTCGAGCAGGTGGTACGGGCACAGCGCGAGGCCGGCGAGCGGCGGGTCTCGAACGTGGTCTTCATGGGCATGGGTGAACCACTCGCCAACTACGACCACACCTGGGCAGCGGTCGAGCGAATCCACGGCGCCCTCGGCCTCTCAGCACGACACCTGACCATTTCCACCGTCGGCCTCATACCCGGAATCCTCAGGCTTGCCGAGGAGGGCCTACCGGTGAACCTGGCCGTATCGCTCCACGCTGCAAACGACCGACTCCGCGACCACCTTGTGCCGGTGAACCGCCGATGGCCGCTGGCAGCGCTAGCCGAGGCCTGTAGCCACCACGCAGCCACGACCGGGCGGCGGCTCTCCTTTGAGTGGGCCCTGATGCACGACGTGAACGACACGCTCAGAGATGCCGCCGAGCTGGCCGACTACGTAGGCCCCCTGGCGGCCCATGTGAACCTGATCCCGCTCAACCCCACACCCGACTGGCCAACCCGCGGCTCATCCCCCCTCCGGGTCAGGGAATTCGCCGGCGAGCTCGGGAACCGGGGAATCAACGCAACTCTCCGCCGCACCCGCGGTGTTGACATCGACGCTGCATGCGGTCAGTTGAGGGCCGAGCGCACATCGGTTGATCTGGGGACACCACGGCGTGAAGCGCCACCTCGCCTGCCAGACTGAACCGATGGAATCACGCCGCTGGTTGAACCGGTACCAACCACAGACACTCGTCACCGGGACCATGCTCCTCTACATCGAGGGCCTCTTCAACCTTGTCAGAGGAACGGAGCTGATGTTCATCGGGCTCGTGATGTTCCCAGCCGCCTATGCGATCGCCAACGACAGGCGTTGGGGTTGGAGGCTCGGGGTAGGAGCCGCTGCCCTCGCGGTTCTGCTTCGACTGACCTCAATCGTCTCTTACGGGTTCACCCCGACGGTCCTGTTGATTCTGGTGTTCCCGGTGGCCCTACTGGTCCTGCTTGTCCACCCGATCAGCAGAGAGTACCAACGGGTCTGGTTCTCCTGACCATGTCGGGAACCGCCGACCCCTCTTCAGGAGGTCAGGGCGCTCCGCTCCCCCGGGGAGAGGCCAAGTCAGTCGAGGTGCGGCGCATGTTCGACAGCATCGCCCCCCGCTACGACCTGGTGAACAGGATCATGACATTTCGCCTGGATGTCGCCTGGCGTAGGCGAACCGTGGCGGCGCTGCAGTTGGCGGACGGCTCCACCGTCATGGACGTGGCCTGCGGCACAGGAGACCTCTGCAGGGATATTCAGCGGGCGAGATACCTGGCCATCGGCCTGGACATGTCGTGGGGAATGCTCGCCGCGGCACGTACTGATGCTCCCCTGGTGCATGCCGACGCCCTACTCCAACCCGCCAGGTCCGGAGCCCTCGATGGACTCACCTGTGGTTTTGCCCTCCGGAACTTCACGGCCCTTGAGCCGTTCCTCTCTGAGGCGGCCCGGCTCCTCAGGCACGGTGGCCGCATGGCCCTGCTCGAGGTTGACAGCCCGACCAATCCGGTCCTGCGGGCCGGCCACGGCATCTACTTCGGCAGGGTAGCTCCCCTCGTCGGAGGCCTCTTCTCAGACAGGGCCGCCTACCGGTACCTACCTCGTTCGGTGGCCTACCTTCCGCCCGAACCTGAACTGTTGGCCATGGTCGCTGCAGCCGGTTTCAAAGACGTCGACAAGGTTCGCCTGTCAGGTGGGATCGCCCAGTTGATTACAGCCACCCGTTCCTAAACGACACTGCTCAGACGGATAGCACCAGGCCGATTGCGAGCAGGGCGCCGGCCAGCATCTGTGTACGAGCCGTTCGGCCGAGCACTGGAACCAGGTCGGCTCCACCTGCTCCGCGCAGCACTGCGCGGACAGCCGGGCCCGCAGTCACCCCACCGCCGAGGACCAGAACGGCCCAGGGACGCTCCAGAGCACAGAGGGATCCGAGGACCAGACCGCCGTCAGCCATAGCCACGTAGAGCCACCGTGTGCGGCGCTCACCGATCCTCACGGCCAGGGTGCGCTTTCCGACCTTCTCATCGGTCGGAATGTCACGCAGGTTGTTCACGACGAGGAGTGCAACTGCGAGAAGGCCTACCGCTGAGCCGGCCAGAAGGGCCAGTCCCGTGATCTCCCGTGCGTGGACGTAGGCGCTTCCGACCGTCGCTACAAGGCCGAAGAACACGAACACGAACACCTCACCCAGGCCCAGGTAGCCGTAGGGCCGCGGACCTCCGGTGTAGAACCAGCCGGCAGCAATCGACGCTGCACCGACGAGAAGCAGCCACGGGGTGACCGCTATGGCGAGGGACAGGCCCGCGGTGGCCGCCACGGCAAAGGCTACTCCGGTGGCCAACCTGACCTCTGTGGGTGAGGCCATTCCCGAACCGACAAGCCTTAACGGTCCTGTCCTGTCCGGTCCGTCGGTTCCACGCACTCCGTCTGCGAGATCGTTCGAATAGTTTGTACCCACCTGTAGGGCCACGGCAACGACGAGCGCCAGAAGGGCCCGCCACCAGACAACCCCCGAGCCGGCTGCGACCGCGGTGCCTACGGCTACCGGAACGATCGCAGCGGGAAGGGTTCGGGGTCGTGCCCCAAGTATCCAACGCTGCATCACCCCAGTCTGCCAGCGAAGGGGCCGACGGCCGATCCCACGCCGCCTGACCGGTATGGTCAGCGCCCTGTGAACCGCCTCACCGGGGAAACCACCCCTACCTGGGCCAACACGCTGACAACCCCGTCGACTGGTTTCCGTGGGGCTCAGAGGCCTGCGCCGCTGCTGCAGAGTTGGACAGACCGACCCCCCTGTCGGTGGGCTACTCCGCATGCCCTGCAGGAGGCCCTGAGTCTCACCTAGTTGCTACAGCCTCAGGCGGCCTTCTCCAGGGAGTAGTCGGCAGGGCGACAAAAGATGCGTTTTGTCACGCTGCCGCCTTCTCTAGTATGTGGATTCCACAGGAGGACCCCAGGCCGATCACGTGGGCAAGGCCCACCTTGGCGCCCTTGATCTGACGGTCCCCTGCCTCGCCACGCAGGTGGGTGGTGACCTCGAACACGTTGGCGACACCGGTCGCACCGATCGGGTGCCCCTTGGAGATGAGTCCACCGGACACGTTCACCGGCGTGGTGCCGTCACGGAACGGAGCCCCGGAGTCGATGAAGTCGCCTGCGCCACCCCGCTCACACAACCCCAGGTTGTCGTAGTGGATCAGTTCGGCCGTGGCAAAGCAGTCGTGCAACTCGACCAGGTCGAGGTCCTCGGGGCCGATGCCGGCCTTCTCGTAGGCCTGGCTGGCGGCATTGCGAGTGAGGGTATTCACGTCTGGCTGGACCTGGCCGCTCTCCACGTACGGATCGGATGTGAGCACCGATGCGGCTATCCGGACAGCCCTCTTCTGGGCCCGCTTGGGCATCGAACGCAGGCGCTCCTCAGAGACCAGGATGGCTGCGGCGGCACCGTCGCCGGTCGGGCAGCACATCAGCAGAGTGTTCGGGTAGCTCTGAACCGGTGAGTCCATGACCTCCTCAAGCGAGAACTCCTTCTGGTACTGGGCCAGCGGGTTCAGTGTGGAGTGGAGGTGGTTCTTGTAGGCGACCTTGGCGAACTGCTCGAAGCCGACGCCGTCATTCTCGTAGGCGTACGCCATACCAGCCTGGGCGAACACACCCGGCATGGTTGCAGTGCCGAGAACGCCGTCTACAGAGGTGACCGCCCCGAACCTGCCAGACGGCTCGTAGACATTGGCCTCGACCTTGGAGCCACCGGCGAGCAGGCCCATCTTTCCCATTTGCTCGACACCGACAGCGAGGCCCATTGAGGCCTCTCCGGCTTTGATGGCTAGGTACACCGTACGGATCGCTGTAGCGCCCGTGGCGCACGCGTTGGTGACGTTGAACACCGGAATGCCAGTTTGGCCGATCTGCTTCTGGATGCGCTGGCCCATGCTTGTGTTGGCCTGGAACAGGGTTCCAGCGGCCATTACGTCCATGTCATGTACCGTCACGCCGCCGTCGGTGAAAGCCTCCAGGCACACCCTGGCCCCAAGGTCGACGGCATCAAGGTCGGGGTAGCGCCCGAACCGGGTCATGCTCGTTCCGAGTACCCAGACTGAGTCACCTGCCATGGAATCGTCCTTTCGCTGAGTTCGTCTAGATGAACGTGTCGGATCTCTTAGTGTGTCAGGCAGGCCGGTAGCCGAAAGCGACACACTCGGTTCCAGCATCATCGACACCGGTCACATAGGTGGTGAGGCGCACCTTCATGCCCAGCCTTACATGGTCGGGATCAGAGGGGCAGTCGACCAGGTTGGACCGGACCGTGGTTCCGTCATCGGTCTCCACAAGGGCTGACACGTACGGAACTGGGATTCCGGGCGCCGCCCGGTGGACGATGCTGTACGAGCGGAGCACCCCGCGGTTCGAGACCCTGGCGTTCTTGAACTCGACCCTTCCACACTTGGCACAGGCGTTGCGGCGATCGAAGTATCTGGCCCCACAGTACCCGCATTCGCTGGCACGCAGGTAAGGACGGGCCCCGATCCTGAGGTAGTCGACTATCGGTACCTGCTGGGTGCTCGGCATCACTTCTCCCAATCGGGTTCTCGGAGCTCAGATCGGTTCGGGCTGACCCTAACCCTGCACCGCCGTGGGGCTGGAGTCGGGCCTACCAGGTGCCGCGGTGAACCACTCCGGTGATCGGACGCCGGTCCCGGGCGGCCGAAGTGCTCGGCCTCAGGGTCTTCCCATCCGGATGGCCGATTGCGATGGCGCCGGGTGACCGGGCCCCGTCCGGTACGTCGAACCGCTCCCGGACGGCTCCCTCGTTGTCGAACAGGCCGAAGAAACAGCAACCCAGCCCCTCCTCGACCACCAGCAGTTGAAATGCCATCGCCACAAATGCCGCATCGGTCAACCAGTACGGAACTGGCCAGTCGGCGATGTCTCCACCAAGTCCGCTGGCTACCTTGTCGTCCTCGCTGTACCTCTCGAGGTAGATCTCAGGCAGCCCGAACGGGATGACGATGCCAGGGGCCGATAGCAAGCCCGGCCATGGAAAGCCCGGGCGTTTCTCCAAGGGAAGTGTCGTGTCCCAGAACGCTTCAACCTCATCGGGCTTCTCGAGAACAAGGAACTCGACTCCCTGGCAGTTTCCAGCTGTCGGAGTACGTCGTGCCCTGTCCAGCAGGCTGTCCAGAACGCCGACAGCAATCGGCTCAGGTGAAAAGGAACGGCAGGCTCGCCTGGATGCCAGGGCCTCAGCGACCGACAGGCCGTCGAGCGGGCTGTCGGCTCTGCTCAGAGGAGCTTCTCGAGGCTTTCGGCCATCGCCCATCCGCAGGCAACCAGGACATCGCCGCGCTCATGGTCCAGACCTCCGAAGTAGTCGGCCACATCGGGGTCAATTGTCTCGGGTGTGAGGCTGGCATGGTCGAACACGCATGGCTGGCCGTCACATCCGGGGGCAAGGAAGGTGCGCTCGTTGTACGAGAGCGACGACATGCCGAACCTCTTCACGAAGCGTCGTCCCCAGGCACGCTCCTCGCCTGCAGCCTTGTGGCCGGGACGGGGCACAACGTTTACGAGCATGCGGTAGGCCTCAAAGCCAGAGGGATCGTTGAAGCGGGCGCCTATGACAACATCCTCATCTGGGAAGGCCAGGGCCGCCCGTCGGAGTTGCTCGGCCATTACCGCACGCAGGACGGTGTCACGCTTGCTTATACGACGAATCGAGGCAAGCCCGATGATCACACTCGGGGTGCCGCCGATGCGCTCAAGGGTGCAGAAGGCGAAGCCCTTCAGGTGCCCCCCCTCACGGGCGGTGGTCACCAGCACCCATTCCTCGGTCTGCTTTGAGAGGAGCCCGATTCCGAACGAGTTCGGTCCGGCGGCCGAGAGATCGGCCATCTCCTCGATCTCGGCATCGCCGAGCATCGTGCAATCCTTGGTCTCAACCTCGATTGCCATCGACTCCCGACCCCTCGCTAGCTGTTGATCCTGTCCGAGCTGCCTGCACGGTCTTCACCGGGCAATTACAGCGGACCTTCGGCCGAATTCGCAAGCCGAACGCCCCTCCATCCTGCCGGAGCACCGGCACTATCCCAACCCTGCGGCTTCAGCCGAAACCCTCTTCAGCCGGTCAGGACCGATTCTGCCCCCAACAACACCCTGATCTCGGCAACCAGACCAGCTGCCGGATCCACGTGGAACTCTGCCGGCAGGCTGAGTACATGCTTATCGCCGAGGTGCAGAAACACCTCTGAATCGCCGGGATGGGCGCTCAAGAGGGCCTTCAACTCGTCGATTGCATCCTCGCTCACCTGTTCCAGCGGCAACTTGATCCGCACGGGCTTTGAGACCCCGATGCTCGCGGTTTCGAACACCTCGACCTCCATGCAGATCACCTTCGGAGCGTCCTCTCGGGTGTCAAGGCGCCCCTTCAACAGGACCACGGCATCATTGGCTAACTTGTGTCCGTGTTCCGTCATCGTCTTCGGAAACACCATCACCTCGATCGAGCCCTCAAGGTCCTCCAGGTCAAAGACGGCCATCAGGTCGCCGCGTCGGGTCCACTTCTTGTTCAGGTTCGTGACTACGCCGCCCACGGTGCGGAACATGCCGTCCTCGGCCTCACGGAGTTCGGCGATGCTCGTGTCTGTTCGGCGACGTAGGGCGCCCTCGTAACCTCGCAACGGATGGTCGGACACGTAGAGGCCGAGCATCTCCTTTTCGAAAGCCAGCCGAGTCGACTTGTCGAACTCGATGTCGGCAATCTCGGCCCTCTCGTCAAACGATGGCCCTTCCTGGTCGGTGCCGAACAACGACATGACCCCCATGTCGTGTTCCCGGCGCCGCGCCAGGGTGTGGTCGATGATCTGCTCATGGGCGTAGAGGAGCCCCTGTCGCGGATGGCCGAGGCTGTCAAATGACCCCGCCTTGATCAGGGACTCGACGGTCCGCTTGTTCAGGGCGCTCATGTCACAACGCTCGACGAAGTCGAAGAAGTCGGTAAAGGGGCCCACAGCATCCCGCTCCGCCTCAATGAGTTCCACCAGGCCGGAACCAACGTTACGCACGGCTGAGAGGCCGAAGACGATCTGACCCAAGCCATCGTCGTCTTCGGCAGGCACCGGATTGAAGTCAGAGCGGGCCTTGTTGATGTCGGGGACCACCACCTCAATTCCCAGTATCCGACACTCGTTGAGGTAGACCCCCGCCTTGTCGAGGTTCGACTTGACGCTGGTCAGGAGGGCAGCCATGTACTCGACCGGGTAGTGGGCCTTGAGGTAGGCAATTTGGTACGCAATCAGGCCGTAGCCGTAGGCATGGCTCTTGTTGAAGGCATAGTCGGCGAACTGTTCGATGATGTCGAACAGTTCCTCGCCAAGGGCGCTCCCGTAACCGGTCTCCTCGCAACCGCTGATGAACCCGTCGCGCTCCTGCTGCATCATCTCGCGGATCTTCTTGCCACAGGCCTTTCGGAGGTTGTCTGCCTGTGCAAGCGAGTAACCGGCGAATTTTTGGGCCACCCGCATCACGGACTCCTGGTAAACCATCAGGCCATAGGTGTCGGCGAGGATCTCCTCGGCGTCGGGGTGGATGTAGGTGACCGCCTGCCGACCGTTCTTCCGGTCTGCGTAGTCGTTGTGCATGTTGGCTGCCATGGGACCCGGCCTGTAAAGGCCGACAAGGGCAGCTACGTCCTCAAAGCTGGAAGGAACAAGGGACCGCATCAGCGAACGCATCGGCCCCGACTCCAACTGGAACACGCCGATCGAGTCTCCCCTTGAGAGTAGGTCGTATGTGAGTTGGTCCTCGAGGTCCATCGAATCGATGTCAACCTCTGTTCCGCGGGTACGCCTGATGAGTTCGAGTGTGTCTGTGATCACGTCCAGGTTGCGCAACCCCAGAAAGTCCATCTTCAAGAGGCCTAGGTCCTCGACGCCGTGCATCTCGTACTGCGTTACGACCGGTGCGTCCTCGGGGGCCTGGCCAGACTCGGGCTTTCGCTGGATCGGCAGGTAGTCGGTTAGCGGTTCTTTGGTGATCACCACTGCAGCCGCGTGGATACCGTCCTGGCGACGCAGGCCCTCAAGGCCCTTGGCGACGTCCACGACCGCCTTCACGTCGGAGTCGGTTATGTACATCTCGCGGAGGTCGGCAGCCGCCTTGTAACCGCCCCTGTGCTTCTCGGTCTCCTCCAAACAGGCCCCGAGAGGTGTGTCCCGCCCCATTACCAGTGGTGGCATCGCCTTGGCGATCTTGTCCCCCAATGCATACGGGTAGCCGAGCACCCGGGCGGCGTCCCTGACGGCTGCCCGGGCCTTGATCTGGGAGAAGGTGACTATCTGAGCCACGTGGTCCCGGCCGTACTTCTCGGCTGCGTACCTGATCAGCTCGTCACGGTGCCGCGAGTCGAAATCCATGTCGATGTCCGGCATTGAGCTTCGGCTGGGGTTCAGAAACCGTTCGAAGAGGAGGTCGTAGCGGATCGGGTCCAGATCGGTGATCCAGAGGCAGTAGGCAACGGCACAGCCGGTTGCACTCCCGCGCCCTGGGCCGACCCTGATCTCCCTGTCCCTCGCGTACCTGATCAGGTCCCAGGTGATGAGGAAGTAGGAGGAGAATCCCATGTCGCGGATGGTGCGCAATTCGAAGGCCAGGCGGTCGGTCACGTTGTCTGGAAGGTCTGGTCCCCAGCGCCGCCGGGCCCCTTCGAACGTAAGGTGTTCAAGGTAGGCGTCGTGGTCATCGAACTCGGCTGGAATCGGGAAGTCGGGCAACTGCGGGTTGCCGAACTCGATTTCGACGTTGGAGCGTTCGGCGATCCAGAGCGTGTTGTCGCATGCATCGGGCAGTTCACGAAACAGGCTCCGCATCTCGTGCGCGCTCTTCAGGTAGTGCTGGTCCCCGCTGAACCTGAAGCGGTCAGGGTCGCTCACCAGTGAGCCGGTCTGCACACACAGGAGTGCATCGTGGGCCACTGCGTCGTCCTGATGGGTGTAGTGGCTGTCGTTGGTGGCGAGCACGGGGGCGTCGATCTCCCTGGCGATCTTGATCAGCTGGGGGTTGGTCTGGCGCTGTTCGGGAATTCCCTGATCCTGGAGCTCAACGAACAGGTTGTCCCTGCCGAAAATCTCCTGAAGACGGGCAGCCTTTGCCCGCGCCTCGTCGTAGTTGTCACGCAGAAGCGACTGGAGCACATGCCCGCCAAGACAACCCGTTGTGGCTATGAGGCCCTCGCTGTGGTCGGCAAGCACCTCCCAGTCGACGCGCGGCTTGTAGTAGTAGCCCTCCATGAATGCACGGCTGGCTACCTGGATGAGGTTCCTGTATCCGGTGTTGTTCTCAGCCAACAGCGTCAGGTGGTACATGAGCTTGCGTCCGCCGTCGGTCTCGCCGCCGGAGTCGTCGACCCTCCCCCTCCTTGCGGGGCGCTCTGTGCGGTCCTCGTGGGCCATGTAGGCCTCGGTGCCGATGATGGGCTTGATGCCCTGGGCCCTGCAGGCCCGGTAGAAGTCGAGGACCCCGTACATGTTGCCGTGGTCGGTGATTCCGAGCGCTGTCTGGCCGTCAGCAGCGGCAGCGGCCACGATTTCATCGACCCTTGCCGCACCGTCCAACATCGAAAACTCCGTGTGGACGTGGAGGTGGGTGAAGTCGGCGCTCACCTCACACCACGACCAGCGGGCACCGGTGACATGCGTACGGAACCGGACATCGACAGAGGGTCGACATCAGAGATAGGTGCCCGGACGGGAGTCGCTCGGGGGTCCACCCTGTGAAATCGGTTGATGGCCGCCGGGTCCCAACTGACCGTGGCGCATTCCGGCCAACTGCTGCTGGGCAGCCATCTGCTGGGCAAACAATGTCGCCTGTATGCCCTGGATCAGGCCCTCGAGCCAACCGACCAACTGGGCCTGCGCTATCCGCAGTTCGTCAGAGCTGGGAGCGTCACCTTCACCGAAGGGCAGAATCAGGCGGTCCAGCTCGCTGCTCAACTCCTCGGAAAGGGCCGATCCCAGCTCGTCGACCGAGGTCTCAAAGATCTCCCTGAGGCGCCCACGGCTGGCCTCATCGAGGGATGCCGCCCGCACCTCCTCGAGCAGTTGCCGCATCATCGTGCCGACGCGCATGACCTTGGCCGGCTGTTCGATGGTGCTCTCAGCGTTCCCACCGTCTTCAGGTACGGCGTCGTCAGGTGGTGCCGCCATCACCTCTGGTTCCACTGCGTCCTGATGTTCCATCGACCTGTCACCGCACTCGCTTCCGGGCACCGCTGACTCTAGGCCCGGTGCCGCCGGTCAGACGACCGCCCCCAACGCCGGCACCAACATCTCGTCAGGGGTGAGGGAGCCGTGTCGGCCGATCAACCGGATCGGTATGACCTCGGCCGGGTCAACGAATCCAACGCCGTCCCGTGCCACCACGGCGACATCACCCAGTCGATCACGTGCAGCCTGTGCAACTACCGGGCCCAGCCAACCTGCATCCACCACCTCGTCGGCAGTGCGGACCCATGCCACAGCGTCGAAGGCTTCCCGGACAGCAACCGCCAGATCCGCTGCGGCAGCAGGCCTGGCATGAAGCCACCTGAACCTCGCTTCTCCGCTCTGCCCTGCAAGAAGGGTCGTCACCTCGGCGGGCAGGTCGATCATGGAATCGCCGACGTGCACCTGTCCATGGTCGGCTGTCACCATCACCGCGGTGCCTGGTGGAAGTCGATCAAGCAGGTTGGCGATCATCCTGTCGCACTTTGCTAGTTCCTCGTCGTACCTGTCGGCGAGCCCAAACTCATGTGCCGTGTGGTCGATTCCGTCCCAGTAGGCGTATACGAACGGTTCGCTTGCTGCGATCAGGTCGACCACATTGTCGACAAACCCTTCCCTATCCTTGAACCCGACCAGTCGGGCACCGGCCAGATGGGCCCTCGTGAATCCGGAGTTGGCAAAGGCGCTCCATGTGACCACCGGTGGCCTCTGGGAACCGAAGCAATCAAGTGGCTGGATGGCTGTCGGGTCGTGCCTGGTACGGGCGTCACCATCTGCTGTATTCCAACGAAGCGTGTTCAACACACCATCCGATACGGCCATCCGGTAGCCGAGTAGACCGTGCTCACCGGGGGGGCGGCCCGTGGAGATCGAGGTGAGGGCGGCGGCTGTGGTGCTGGGCGCCACCGTGGTGATCGATCCGCCTTCCATCGCCGCCAGGGTGGGTGCAATGCCTTTTCGGGGTCCAAGTTGGTTCCAGCCAAGCCCGTCCAGAACCACCAGAACCACGCTGTCGGACTCGAGGACCGCGGCTGGAATCCATTCAGGCTCCTCAGTGCCCTCAAGCAGGGCGGGCACGAGGTGCGTTACACATGCGTTCCGGTAGTCGGGAGCCAGCGGGAGCGGACGTTCGTTCATCGGGTCCACGACCGTACCGCGAGCCGGGGCAGTCTAGGATCGCTGTCCGTGAAGGTCTCGACCCGTGGCGACTATGCAAGCCGAGCCCTGCTGTCCCTGGCGCTCCACGGCGACAGAAAGACCCCCCGGTCGGTACGCGACATCGCCGATAGCACGGACCTCCCCCAGCCCTACCTTGAGCAGATCCTGCTGGCCCTCAAGGGTGCCGGAATTGTGCGTTCTAAGCGTGGCGTGGGCGGCGGATACGTTCTGTCCCGTGAACCTGAGGAGATCTTGTTGTCCCAGATTGTCTCGGCAGTGGACGGGCCGATTGTCGCGGGTGACTTCACCGATCCTCACACCGATGGAGCATGCGACCATGAAGGCCAGTGTGTTCTTCTCTCGATCTGGGCAGGTGCAGGCACCCACATGCGTGAGTACCTGGATTCATTCACACTTGACGACATTGCCCGCATGGCCCAAGGCGAGATCGCCTGGCCTGTCGCCTGAGCCTCCCGCCAACCGATCAGCCGTCAGGCTCTCCAAGCCCCTCGAGCAGGTCATCCAGGTCTGCCGGAAGGGATGATTCAAACTCCAGCCGGTCACCGCTGGCTAGTTGGTCAAAGGCCAGGTACTCCGCATGCAGGAACGGCCTGTCGAGCTGAATGGCCGGCCGGTCACCTCCATAGGCGGCGTCGCCCACCAGGGGATGCCCGATGGCCGCCAGGTGAACCCTGATCTGATGAGTTCGTCCCGTTTCGAGTCGGCATTCCACGAGGGTCACCTCGGGTACCGACCACTGGCTCCTCACCTCGTAACCGGTCCTGGCTTCTTTTCCGGAAGCCACAACAGCCATGTGGGTGCGGTCACGCGGTGACCGACCTATCGGAGCGTCCACCAGGCCCCGTACCTCCTTGAACCGCCCCCAGCTCAGAGCGACATAGCGCCGCCCCATTGAGCGGTCCGCCAACTGCACAACCAGGCTGTCATAGGCGACCTGCGTGCGTGCAACCACCAGGAGACCAGAGGTCCCCCGGTCGAGGCGGTGGACGATTCCAGGGCGGGCCGATGATCCCACGCCCCTGATCTCGGGATTTGATGCCAACAACCCATTGAGGAGGGTCCCCGTTTCGTTGCCTGCTCCGGGGTGCACGACAATCCCGGCCGGCTTCTCAACCACGATGACCTGGTCATCGATGTGCACAACAGGCACCGAGACGTTCTCGTCTGCCACCGGACCGGCCTTTTCGTCGCGGCTCAGATCCGAGATCAGGAGTTCCTCGCCGGCGTTAACACGGTAGGCCCGATGGGTGCAGGGTGAGCCGTCAACGTAGATAGCACCATCGTCGATCGCCGCAGCCGCCCTGTTCCTGCTCACACCGCCCAGCAGTGCGACTATGCGGTCCAAGCGCTCACCATCGAGCGCGTCGGGGATGACCTCGACCGGGCGACCCTCATCAGGCGACTTCATGCTGGATCCACTGTCCTGAGGTTGCCAAGCCACAGGATCACGACGGCACCGACGACTACAACCGAATCGGCGAGGTTGAAGACCGGCCACCACTGAAGGTCCACAAAGTCGATCACCGCACCTCCCAACAGGCCGTCCTCAGATCGGAACGCGCGGTCAACCAGGTTTCCGAGCGCCCCGCCCACGACGGCGCCCACGGTAAGCCTTGCAGCCGGATCAGCCGTCCGTGCTCCGACACGGACCAGCATGATCACCACAGCAACAACGAGCACTCCGATCAGGGGGCCGAAGCCTTCGCCCCGACTGAAGGCTGCACCGGTGTTCTCCACGAGGCGCAGGCGGAGCGTCCAGAACAGGTCGATCGTGTGGCCGTCGCCGAGGGCACCCACAGCCCACCACTTCGTGAGTTGGTCCAGAGTCAGGACCAGACCGCCGACCAGGGCCGACAGCCTCCACCGACCTGTCCAGTCGGCTTCCATTGTCAACGTCGCCCCAGGCCTCCGGCCTTGACCTCGACCCGCTCGGCTGCCCAAGGGATGGCCTTCAGACGGGCTTTGGGGATTGGCTGGCCAGATGTTGTGCAAATGCCGTAGGTGCCTGTCCTGATGCGGTCAAGGGCCGCATCAATCTCGTCAACAGCGTCGCGAGCCTGGGCACTCAGGGCCAAATCCAGGTCACGCTCAACTGCCAGCGTGTCTCCCTCGCCGGATTCCTCGTCGAACTGGACATCGCCGGGGTCTCGGCTCTCGAGCAGCAAGTCGGCTTCGGCCTGAAGGGTCGTGGCACTCTGCAGGTAGGTGGCCCGCTCCTCAAGAAGAAGCTTCTTCTGTGCCGCAACGAAGGGCTTGTCGAGACGTGACTTCTTCTTGGCAGGCGCCTTCTTGGCCACAACCTTCTTCTTGGCAGGCGCCTTCTTGGCCACAACCTTCTTCTTGGCAGGCGCCTTCTTGGCCACAACCTTCTTCTTGGCAGGCGCCTTCTTGGCC
>CAJXKL010000002.1 GCA_913055915.1 uncultured Candidatus Nemicrothrix sp.
CGATCTGCCAGTGGCTGGGGAGGGTGCAGGCGAACTCCTCGAACAGGTGGGTGGTGTTCACCGACCGGTAGTCGCGGAAGGTCGAGAGTAGGCCTATGCCGACGTTGATCGTGCCGTCGCCTACCGGGAAGATCCACCCATATCCGGGCATGGTGGTGCCCCTGCGGTCCCTGACGTCAAGCGCCGACTCGATCCACGGATCGTCATGCATCGGGCTCTCGAAGTAACCCCGGATGGCCATGCCCATCGGGTAGGAGCGGTCGCGTGAAGTTCCAAGCGCCCTGCCGAAGCGTGAGTTGGCACCGTCTGCCACGACCACGAATCGCGCAAGGGTCGGCCTTTCGACGCCGGTCTCCCGGTCGACAACGACTGCTCCCGAAATGCGACCTGACCCCGTCGGATCGGAGCCGTCTACGGGCTGGTTGGCCTCGATGGGCCTGACGGCATCTGTTCCCTCGAGCAGGGTTGCTCCTGCAAGCACGGCGTGCCGGGCGACGAACGTGTCCAGGTCGGAGCGGCGAATCACAAAGCCGTAGGACGGGAATACGGGATGGTTGGGCCATCCCATCTCTAAGGTGCGCTCATGGGCGACGACCCGGAGCCCGTCGAAGCGGTGGTAGCGCTCAAGGTGCTCGCCAAGGCCCATCGCTTCGAGTTGGTGGACCGCCCGCGGTGTAAGGGCATCGCCACAGGTCTTCTCACGGGGGAACACCTTGCGCTCGACAACGACCGTGTCGAGGCCGGCGCTGGCTGCCCAGTAGGCGGTTGCCGCCCCCGCTGGTCCGCCACCGATGACCAACAGGTCGTGGACGTGGTCAGGCATGACTGGAGGATCCTGTGTAGGCGGGGATCATGTCGGCCTCCCGGATAGGAGAGCCTGTCACTGGCTCAGCCGGTCGCCAACTGGTCGTCTGTTCCGAACGAGGCAGACCGCAACAGGTTGAGAACCTCGTCGACTGTGACGGTTTCGGGATCGAGGTGGCCCTCGAGGTCCATGTCGCCCGAGTGGATGGCCTCGTCCATGGCTTCGGCAAGGCTTTCATCGAACTCGGAGTGGCTCAGGTGGGCTCGCTCGTAGAGCACCACCCCGATCAACTCCTCTGTTGTCAGGGCGGCACCGAAGCCGGGCATTCCGCCAGCCACCACACGGCCGGTGGCTTCGTCTCCGTACGGGTTGCCGAGGCCCACACCGGTCGATCCTGACACGACCCAGACGATGTGTTCGGCAGGCGTCGGGAACGTGGCGAGCATCTCATCTTCTGTCATTGCCGGTCCGGCACCACCCTCGCCACCGGCTCCGTGGCAGGCGGCACAGCTTGCTTCGTAGACGTGGGCGCCGTCGGCGAGTAGCCCGGCTGAGCCGGACTCGGGGGGCCGTTCAAGGGTTCCCACGTAGGTGATAGCCCAGATCGGCAGCAGGATCAGCGTGCTTGCGGCCCACCACGGGATCTTCTTCCGACCGGTAGCCGCAGCGTTGTACGGAGCCGCCGGTGCGGAGGGGGTCGGCTCTGCCGGTTCAGGCACGCTGGGTGCCTCGGCAGCGGCCGGGACGGAAGCGGAGCCAGCTGTCGAAGCCGGGTCGGCAGCCTTCTCTGTCGGCTCGTCGGCGGTGGAGCCGCGGGCTTCGCGTGAGCGCTTCAGGAGGTGCTCGGGAATCTCAGTCAACGTGGTCTCCGGGGCGACGTGGTGTTCGGTTCAGTCGGTGTGCGGTGGGCCCGACACCGACCGCTGATCGGACAGTTGCAGGCTAGCTGGCACTGTAGGTCGTCCGGCGCCGATCCGGACAAGCCAGATGGTCTGTGTCCGGGTAGTCGCAACGTGCCCGGTGTGGTAGACACACCGTCTGTGCAGGGGTGCCACGACGGGATCAACGGAGGGTCCCGGAGTCCCTGGACCACCCACTAGCATGGGGCGGGCACAGCGCTTGTGCATCGCTTCACTAAGTCGCTGCAACCACCCAGTCGCCGAGACCTGCCGAGGAGGAGCCTGAACGATGGTCGCGTTCGTTGTATCCGTCATCGTGCTGGCTCTCATGGTCGCCGGCGCCGGTGCATACCGTGACCGCTGCCCCGCCGACAAGGACTTCACCTGGGGCGAGGCCATGCTCTTCGCCACCTACGTTTTCATGATCATGTTCTGGGTCTACGGCGTTGTCCCACACCAGTGGCTGACCTGGGCGGACAGCGAACTCAACTGGCGCCCTGACCGCTTCCTCGTCGGACCGTCGCTGCCGTGGACCGGCGAACAGGGCATCGTCGAGTGGGTCCTTCCCTTCACCATGACCTACGAGGTGATCCGCGACATCGTCGCTGTGATCATCTACCTCGTCGGCATCGGCGGCAACGCCGTGCTCTGGAAGAAGTGGCAGAACCGGGGCGCAGAGGTTGCCGAACCCACACCAACCTCCGAATACGGCCGGCCGCTGGTACGCGAGGGGGCCGGAACATGAGCGTCATCGACGCCAACCCGGCACATCCGATGTTTGTCGACGACTACACACTTCGCGAGGTCGATGCCGCCTGGATGGCCACGGCGGTGAAGCTCAAGCAGTTCATCCACATTGACCAGTCCGAGTGCATCATGTGCGAGGGCTGCGTCGACATCTGCCCCTGGAAGTGCATCCACATGGTCAGCCCCGACGTCATCGTCGAGGCGGTCGGAACCGGAATGCCCGGCGACGACCCCAGCGACAACGTCATCTTCACCATCGACGACGACGTCTGCACCCGCTGCGCCCTGTGTGTCGATCGCTGTCCCACCGGTGTCATCATCCTCGGAAAGATGAGCGACCCACCGGCAGACGGCGACGCACACCAACGCGCCAACAGCCATGGCTATGGCTACGGCATGCGCCTCGGCTGATCGGCGGTAGGCGGGAACTATGCGCAACATGAACACCCACACAGGTTCACAGGAGAACGACGACAGTGGTCGATAGCAACGGCAGCAAGCCGACCGGACAGGCGCTGGCAGAGCGCGTTCAGGGATCACAGACCTGGGGATCCATCTTCAGGCCCGGTTCCATCTTCCGGAAGGGCTACAGCGACAGCCCCCGGAACCGGTCATACGTGATCATGAACAGCGTCCTCTACCACCTGCACCCTGTGAAGGTGAAGAGGCACGCCGTAAAGGTGAGCTACACGCTCTGCCTGGGCGGGTTGAGCTTCTTCCTGTTCATCCATCTCACGGTCACCGGCATCTTCCTGATGTTCTTCTACCGGCCCACAGCGGCCCAGGCGTGGAATGACATCCTGACACTCCAGACGTCGGTCGGCTTCGGCCTCCTCGTGCGCAACATGCACCGGTGGGCTGCCCACCTCATGGTCCTCTCGGTGTTTCTCCACATGGCCCGGGTCTTCTACCACGGCGCCTACAAGCCGCCTCGGGAGTTCAACTGGGTGGTAGGGGTGATGCTGCTGCAGCTCACCCTGCTTCTCTCGTTCACCGGGTACCTGCTGCCCTGGGACCAGCTGGCGCTCTGGGCGGTGACAGTCGGTACCAACATGATGGGCTTCACGCCGGTGTTCGGGCCACAGGTGAGGTTCGTCCTCCTGGGCGGGGTCGAGATCGGCACCGACACCCTGCTGCGCTGGTACGTACTCCACGTGCTGATGCTGCCCTTTGTGACCGTGATCTTCATGGCAATCCACTTCTGGCGCGTCCGCAAGGACGGCGGCATCTCCGGACCGCTCTAGGCCAGGGACACGACGATGACTGAAATCCCCGAACACCTGCGCAAGCGTGCCGAAGAGGCCCGCCAGAAGGCTGCGGCGGCATCCGGCGCCGACAAGCCAGCCGACGCGGCCCCATCCGAGACGACAGCCCCCGATGCCGAATCCGGCGGTTCAACCGAAGGCCGAATCCCGGTTCACCTGCTCGACCGCAGCAAGGCAGTAGCCAACCAACCGGCTCCAGACGCCGATCCGGCTCCGGCCGGTGGCGGAACACCCGCGCCGAGCAGCGGCCCCGACGGGCACAACCAGCGCCTCCTCACCGTCGTCAAGTCCGGCTCGATCCAGGACGCCAAGTCGGTTCCCCAGGACAAGGTGCACGTCTGGCCCCACCTGCTGGTGGCTGAGTTCCTGGCAGCCCTGGCCGTCACCCTGTTCCTGCTGGCGTTCTCGATCTTCGTCAACGCACCCCTGCTCGACCTGGCGAACTTCAACCAGACCCCCAACCCGTCAAAGGCACCCTGGTACTTCCTCGGACTCCAGGAGATGCTCACCATGTTCCACCCGATGGTGGCGGGCGTGACCATCCCCGGTATCGGCCTCATCCTCCTGGCGATGGCGCCCTACATCGACAAGAACCCCTCCAAGGCACCCGAGGACCGCAAGTTCGCCATCTCGCTCATGACAGTCCACCTAATGTTCTGGGCCGTCCTCGTGATGATCGGCTCGTTCTTCCGCGGCCCCGGCTTCAACTTCATCTTCCCATGGACCAGCGGCCTGTTCTTCGAACTGTGATGTCCATGCCCACCCACCTCGCGGCCTCAGGCCGGAACCCCGGGAGCTGATCCGTGGTAGTCGTGATCCCAATCGTCCTGCTCGTGGCGCTCGCAGGGGTGCTGCTTGTAGGAACATCCCGGCGACGTGAACAAAGGGCGGCCGGCCTGTCCCGCGAGGCCCGTCGCAGCGACAAGGCCAGCCTCGTCCTTTCGGCAGGTGACGGCGACACTGCCCCAACTGGCCGCCAGGTGGAACAGGAAGCCATCGCAACCAGGAAGGTGGTAGACGCACCGGTCGTCGAGTCGGCACCCGCCGAGCCGTTCGTGGCACCCGACCCGCTGGCCCTGGGCGTGTCCCGCCGGCAGTTCTTCAATCGCAGCATCGTGGGCATGATGGGCCTCGGCCTCTCCGGCTTCGGCGGCACATGCATAGCCTTCCTCTGGCCACAGGGCGTGAGCGGCTTCGGCTCCAAGATCAAGGTCGGCAACATGATCGAGCTTCTGGCCGAGATCAAGGACAAGAACGGCTTCGTCTACAGGCCCGAAGGCCGAATGTGGATCACCGCGTATCCGAACGGCGCCGTGGAAAAAGCCCGGACGGCCTACTCCTCACCTGAGTTGACCGGCATGGCGGCCGGGGTCGAGAGCGGATTCGAGAGCGGGGTCGTCGCCCTGTACCAGAAGTGCCCCCACCTGGGCTGTCGGGTACCCGAGTGCGTGTCGTCGCAGTGGTTCGAGTGCCCCTGCCACGGTTCCCAGTTCAACCAGGTCGGAGAAAAGCGCGGAGGACCCTCACCGAGGGGCATGGACCGGTTCGCCATGACCGTGGCCGACGGCGTGCTCACGGTTGACACCGGCACGATCGTCCAGGGACCCCCCATCGGAACCAACACCACCGGCCAGGAGGCCGAGGGTCCGCACTGCATAGGCGCCGCCGGCGGCCACTAGGCCCGCCCCGTCAGGAGACCAACGAGACAACCCGATGATCCTCGCAGCAAGCACACAACGCACAGTCGGCCTGGTGCTGGCCGTTCTCGTGATGGTCGGGCTCGTCGTATACATGCTCTTCAACTTCCGTATCGGAAAGCGCGAGGTCGGCTCCGAGATCGACCTGGCTGCCAACCGGACACCCCATGTCGACGACCTCGAGCTGGAAACCAGGGTGCTCGATCGGAGTCTCGCCTGGTCGCTCGTCACGCTCGCAGCCATCTCTCTGGTACTGCCCATGTACTGGCTGATGGAACCGGCCCGACAGGAGAACGCAGCCATCGACTGGGTCGGCCGCTTCGAGGTTAAGGGTGCCAGAATCTTCGAGGACGGTTGCGCCAACTGCCACGGACCAGGCGGTGTCGGTGGGGTGGCGGCCTTCACCATCGCGGACCCTGATGGCCAGTTCGTGGCCCAGGTCGAGTGGAAGGCGCCCGCACTAACAACGGCCCTCTCCCGCTTCAGCGAGGCAGAGGTAACCGACATCCTCAACTACGGCCGTCCGGGCACCCCGATGCCGGCCTGGGGCCTGTCCGGCGGTGGCCCGCTGACCACCCAACAGGTCGAACAGCTTGTCGTGTACCTGCGGTCCATCCAGCTAGACCAGGACGCTGCTACGGCCGAGATCAACTCAGGTATCCGAGCCGGGGTAGGGGCCGTGGTAACGGCAGCCGATCCGTCCCTAACCGATCGCGATGACGTCGACGCAGCAATCGACACATGGCTCGAAGGTGCAACCGATCCGGCCAGTGACGACTACCTGTTGTACGGTGAACTTCTCTTCAACAACGCTTCGGCACAGGACGCCAACAACTGTGCCCGCTGCCATACCCCCGGCTTCTCCTTCGGGGCGACCAGCGAGGCCGCCACAGCCGACCTGCTCGAGGCGTGGCCGCGGCTGGCCGAGTCCGGGATACTCACCGGTTGGCAGCCTGGAGCAGGCCACGTGGGCCCTGACCTTGCCGGTGTCGAGGCCCACTTCTCAACGAGCCAGCGGCAGTCCGAGTTCATCCGCGCCGGGTCCGAGGTGGGCATCGGCTTCGGCAACGCACGGACCGGCTCGGGCGGCATGCCCGGATACGGCGGACGGGTCGATGATCTCGACGTGATCGGAACCGTCGAGCGCAGCCAGCTGCTCACGCCTGAACAGATTGACGCCATCGTGGCCTACGAGAGGAGCCTCTGATGAGTGCATTCGTCATGCTCGCAGGCCTCGCCTACAACCCGCACATCGCCGGGATCCTCATCGTGGCAACGGGCGTAGTTGTTCTCATTGGATCCGTGTGGCTGCTGCTTGCCACCAACTCTGGCATAAGGGTCGGAACGCTGCTGGCCGTAACCGCCCTCATGGGGTGGATGTTCATCATGGGGTCCACCTGGTGGATGTATGGCAAGGGCTGGCAGGGGAACAGTCCCGCATGGATCACCGTTGACATCAACGTCGGTGACCTGGGCGCGAGCGGCCTGCCAGAGGCCAGGCAGTTGCCCAACCCCCGCGACCTGCCGTCCGGCTACGAAATGGTCGTGTCCTCAGGCGACACCAGGGCCGTAGCCGAATACGGCTCGCTCCCAACAGCCGACGAGTACCCTGACCTTCCCGTTGACGAACTCCAGATGCTTCGTGCAGATCGTCAGGTACGCAACGAGACGGTCACCAGATCCGAGCTGGCGGCAGTCGCACCAGAGGTGACAGCCGCCGCGGGCCTCGGCAACCTCGGCGGCTGGCGACTGCTGGCGACCACCGAGGCCGGCGATGCCCAGGCCCAGGCAGTTGCCGACGTGCTTTCACACAGTGACCTCGGGTTCGACTCCAGCGGTGACTTCAAGCTGCTGGACGCCTTTACCATGGGCGGCAAACCGACGCTGCCCAAGGATCCGAACCGGTGGGACCGCATCAGCCTCTGGGTCTTCAACTCTGCCCGCATTACCAACCCGGTCAAGTACACGGTCGTCCAGTTGCAGTCGGTAGTCGACCAGCCGACCATTCCCGGTGAGGCACCGCCACGGCCTGTCGCAGATGCCGATGAGCCCGTTGTCTCGGTGATCATGGTCCGGGACCTGGGCAGCGTCAGGCTCCGACCGGCACTCGTCACCATCGGATCGCTTCTGGTCTTCCTCGCCCTCTGCCATTGGCTCCATGTCCGTGACAAGGAGGTCATGGCACGGCGCAGGGAGTTCGAAGCGGCAGGAGCCTGATCCGTGGTGGCCGCCTGTAGAGCCGCTCGCCGGCGGCCGGGAGGTTGACGTGCTCGGCCAGTACCTGCCCCTTGTGTTCCTCTTTGCGCTGGCGTTCCTCTTTGCTGCACTGAGCTTCTTCGCCTCACGGCTGCTGGCTCCACGCAGCCCCAACGACAAGAAGGAAGCCCCGTACGAGTGCGGGATAATTCCAGGGCGTGAAGCACCTGAGCGCTTCCCGGTGCGCTTCTTCCTGGTGGCGATGATCTTCATCGTGTTCGACATCGAGATCATCTTCTTCTACCCCTGGGCGATAGCGCACGGCGAGATCGGACTGTTCGGCCTCGTGTCCGTGTTCATCTTCTCGTTCGCCGTGTTCGAGTCGTTCGTCTACCTGATCGGCAACGGTGCCCTCGAGTGGGGACCGCTCAGCCGTGAAGCACCGGGCGGGGGTGTCGTGTCGGCAGGTCGCACCTCGTCGACAACGGTGTCGCGTGCAGGTATCCGCCAGGTGGGCCTCGAGGGACGACCCAGGGGCAACGCCTGATGCGACGCCTGCCGATCCTGGGCGACGTGTCCCGGGTGTCTGACGACGGCCTCGAGGGCCTCGAACACAACTTCGTGACGGCGCGCATCGAGGACCTCGTGAAGTGGTCCCGGGCACGCAGTTGCTGGCCAGCCACGTTCGGGTTGGCGTGTTGTGCGATCGAGATGATGGCCACCGGCGCCGCCCACTACGACCTGGCCCGCTACGGGATGGAGGTTTTCCGTGCCTCGCCCCGGCAGGCCGACCTGATGATCGTGGCTGGGCGGGTCTCGCAGAAGATGGCACCGATACTGCGGCAGATCTACGACCAGATGATGGAACCCAAGTGGGTCATCTCCATGGGCGTGTGTGCATCGAGTGGCGGGATGTTCAACAACTACGCCATCGTCCAGGGCGTCGACCAGGTGGTTCCCGTTGACGTGTACGCCCCGGGTTGCCCGCCAGGACCCGAGACCCTCATGCACGCCATCCTCACCCTCCACGAAAGCATCCGTACCGGTGAGCTGACACGCCGCCGAGAGGCCAACGACGGCGGAGCGGCAATCCACGTTGAGCCCCCGTCCCCGGACGGTACTACGGAACAACCGGTCCAGTTGGGTTCCCGATGACGACGACAGTTCCCGAGACGTCGTCGTTTGGTCAGCGGGTGCTGCACCCGTTGCCCGACCAGTTGTTCGCCACGGCCAGCGACCTGCGCGACGGGGGCTTCCTGACAGCGGTCGACGTGACCGCCGTCGACTACCTGGCACATCCGGGCCGAACCGACCTTCCAGCCGATGTCAGTCCCGAACGCTTCGAGGTCGTTGTGTTCTTGCACGCGCACCAGCGCCGCGAACGTGTGCGACTGCGTGTCCAGGTCCCCGTAGGCGATCCGGTCGTCCCTTCCCTGTTTGACCTGTTCCCTGGAACCGAGGCGATGGAACGGGAGGTCTTTGACCTCTTCGGTATCACGTTCGACGGCCACCCGGACATGACCCGGATTCTGCTTCCCGAGGAATGGGAGGGCCATCCGCTCCGAAAGGACGTTGACACCGGCCGGATCCCCGTCCAGTTCAGGGAAGCCCCGGTGCAGCGGTGAGCATCGAAGCGCCGGAAGGCACCCACACGGACCTCGACAGCGCCGAACGGGTTCACCGTCGCGACGGCAGTGCTGTCCTGCGGGTCAGCGAGGCTGAGGCATTCGAACTGGCTGGCGATCCCGACAACCCCGACGATGACGAGCGCATGATCCTCAACATGGGGCCATCACACCCTTCGACCCACGGTGTCCTGCGCCTGATGCTCGAGATGGAGGGCGAGACCGTGCTGCGGACCAAGCCGGTCATCGGCTACCTGCACACGGGAATGGAAAAGACCGGCGAGAACCTGAGCTACCTCCAGGGGCCCACGAACGTCACCAGGATGGACTACGCCGCTCCGCTGTTCTCCGAGTTGGCCTTTTCACTGGCCACCGAGAAGTTGCTCGGCATCGAGGTCCCTCCACGGGCCACATGGATCCGGATGCTCATGTGCGAGTTGAACCGGGTGGCCTCACACCTGTTGTTCCAGGCAACCAACGGCATGGACCTTGGCGCTGTCTCGATGATGATCTACGGCTGGCGCGAACGCGAAGAGGTACTCCGATTCTTTGAGAAGGTCACCGGTCTCCGGATGAACCACAACTACATCCGACCCGGCGGTGTGGCGGCCGACCTTCCCGACGGATGGCAGGATGACGTTCGTCGGCTCCTGGACCTGATCCCGCCGAGGCTCGACGAGTACGACACCCTGCTGACCGGACAGCCCATCTTCCGGGAGCGCCTCCAGGGAGTCGGCGTCATGACACCCGCCGAGGCCCTTGCACTCTCAGCCACCGGCCCGATCCTGCGCTCGACCGGATACGCCTGGGACCTGCGGCGCGACGAGCCGTACCTGGCCTACGACCAGGTTGACTTCGACGTCCTCGTGGGTACCTACGGCGACTCCTTTGACCGGTTCGCCATACGCCTGAACGAGACACGTGAATCGCTGCGCATCGTCGAGCAGATCCTCGACCAGATGCCCAGCGGCGACTATCGCACCCAGGACAAGAAGGTCACGCCCCCACCCCGGGCCCGGATCGACGACTCCATGGAGGCCCTCATCCACCACTTCAAGATCTTCACCGAGGGATTCCACGTTCCCGAGGGCGAGGTCTACGTGGCGGTCGAGTCCCCCCGCGGCGAACTGGGCTGCTACCTGGTGTCCGACGGTGGGCCAAACCCCTACCGGATGCACATCCGGGGCCCCAGTTTCGTCAACCTCCAGACGCTTCCACACCTCATGGAGGGCGGCCTCATCGCCGACGCCGTAGCCGTGATCTCATCGGTGGACCCGATCATGGGCGAGGTGGACCGCTGATGGGCTACTTCAGCGATGCCAACGAGGTTCTGGCAAACGAGATCATCGGGCGGTACCCGAGACCCAAGTCGGCCGTCATCCCACTGTTGCACCTGGCCCAGGAACAGGATGGCTGGGTAACCCGCGAGGCAATGCTCCAGATAGCGGACCTGACTGGGGTGACCGCCGCGGAGGTTCTCGGCACAGGAAGCTTCTACGAGATGTTCAAGTTCCACCCTGTGGGGCGGTACATGGTCAACGTCTGCACCAACATCTCCTGTCAGCTCCTGGGTGGCGAGGAACTCCTGAATCACGTCGAATCCACCCTCGGCATCAGTGCCGGTGACACGACCGAGGACGGACTGTTCACCGTCGAGGAGGTCGAGTGCGTGGCCGCATGCACCGAGGCCCCGTGCTTCACGGTCAACTACAGGTACTTCCACCGGGCCACCCCGGAGGTGTTTGACCAGGTGGTGTCCGACCTGCGTGACGGCCACAGCCCCGTCGACAGGGGCAGCGCGGGCGATTCCGGAGACATGCCCGAACACGGCATCCTTGGACGGGTGCGCCAGGAGATACCCGTCGACCGGATGGCCGGCGTGGTCCCACCTGAGCAGGCACTGGGGCAGCCCGTGTGGCTGCCCGGTCCCGCGGATGTCGACGCCGATGGCTGACGCCAGCTCGACCTCGGACGGCTACGTGCCACACGCTCCCGGCTACGTCGTGAACGGTGGCCCGACCCTGCTGACCGGAAGGTTCCTGTTCGAGGACTCGTACACCCTGGAACGCTCCATGCAGACAGGTGGTTACGCGGGCCTGCGCACAGCGCTCTCACGCACGCCGACCGAGGTGCACGACGAGGTGAGGCAGGCCACCTTGCTCGGACGTGGAGGCGCCGGCTTCCCGGCCGGTGTCAAGTGGGGCTTCTGCCCCAACGGGATCTGGCCCCGCTACCTGGTTGCGAACGGCGACGAGAGTGAACCCGGCACCTACAAGGACCGCCTCCTCATGGAGCGGGACCCGCACCAGTTGATAGAGGGTTGCCTCATCGCCTGTTATGCCCTCGGGCTGTCGCAGTGCTTCCTCTACGTGCGCGGCGAGATGGCCCTAGCCCAGGAACGGATCGCCGGCGCGCTCAACGATGCCTATGAAGCCGGTCTCGTCGGAGCCAACGTGCTCGGATCGGACTTCTCGGTCGACATCGTCCTGCACTGGGGGGCAGGCGCCTACATAGTCGGCGAGGAGACGGCACTCATTGAGAGCCTCGAGGGCAACCGCGGCATGCCGAGGCTGAAGCCCCCCTACTTCCCGGCAGCCATCGGCCTCTACGGTCAGCCCACGATCGTCAACAACGTCGAGACCCTCTCCAACCTGGCCTGGATAATGGAGAACGGTGCCGATGCCTACAAGGGGTACGGCTCAAAGGCATCTCCCGGAACCCGGCTGTTCGCGGTGTCAGGCCACGTCGTGAGGCCCGGGGTGTACGAGGTCGAACAGGGCGTCACCACGTTCCGCGACCTCTTCTACGGAGCCGACTACTGCCGTGGAATCAGCGGTGGTCACGCACTGAAGGCGTTCATCCCGGGAGGCGGCTCGGCGCCCTGGTTCTTCGGAGAACACCTGGACCTGCCGCTTGAGGACCGTGCCGTGTCCGAGGCGGGCTCCATGCTCGGATCCGGCGCCATCGTGGTGATGGATGAAACGACCGACGCCGTGAAGGCATGCCTGCGGCTGGTCCGCTTCTACGCGAACGAGTCCTGTGGCAAGTGCGCACCGTGCCGTGAGGGAACGAGCTGGGAGCAGAAGATCCTCCAGCGAATCCACGACGGTGAGGGACGGCCGGCCGACATCGACCTGCTCCTGAGTGTCGGCAACCACATAAGTCCGGGCCCCTATCCCGTGGCGTCCTTTGACACCGAGGGCCTCGAGGCCGTGCCGTTCCCACCCACCCAGACCACTATCTGCCCCCTCGGGCCGTCGTCGGTCGCACCGATCACATCCGCGATCCGCCGGTTCCGCCACGAGTTCGAGGCCCTGATCACCCGTAGCGACTCCATACCCGTCGTATCGGAGGTGGGCACATGAGCGACGAGACCGTGGACGACACGGTGGAGATCAGCGTCAACGGCACCGGGGTGGCCGCCCTGCCTGGTGAGTTGTTGATCGATGCATGCGAACGGACAGGCACCTACATCCCACGGTTCTGCCACCATTCCAGGCTTGAACCAGTCGGCATGTGCCGCATGTGCCTTGTCGAGGTCGACACCGGCAGGGGACCTGCACTGCAGCCCTCGTGCATGCTCACGTGCACACCGGGCATGCAGGTCGACACTGAATCCGAACGCACACGAAGTGCCCAGAACGGGGTCCTCGAAATCCTGCTCGCCAACCACCCACTTGACTGCCCAGTGTGTGACAAGGGTGGCGAGTGCCCGCTCCAGGACCAGACAATGACCTACGGACCAGGTGAGAGCAGGTACGTCGAGGAGAAGCGTCACTTCGTGAAGCCGATTCCGGTCAACACCAACGTCCTGCTCGACCGGGAGCGGTGCGTGCTGTGCGACCGCTGTACCCGCTTTGCCGACCAGGTGGCCGGCGACCGCCTCATCCACTTCCTGGAGCGTGGCTCCCGTACCCAGGTGAACACCTTCCCCGGCGAGCCCTTCAGCTCCTACTTCAGCGGTAACACCGTCCAGATCTGTCCCGTCGGAGCACTCACTGCGGCTCCATACCGGTTCAGGGCCCGACCCTGGGACCTCGAAGAGGTCGAGTCGACGAGCGTGGTCGACAGCGTCGGCAGCCGGATCTCGGTGCACTCGTCGCGCGGACGCGTGTTGCGCTTCATGGGCGTTGATTCGGATGCGGTCAACTGGGGTTGGCTGTCTGACAGGGAACGGTTCGTGTTCGAGGCCTACGACAGCTCCGACCGTCTCCACGGTCCGTTGCTACGTGGCGATGGCCGGGGCAACCTGACACCCGAAGGAGCCGAGCTGGTACCGGCCACCTGGGCCGACGCCCTCGAGGCAGCCGCCGAAGCACTCTCCGGTGCTGATCCTGACCGGATAGCCGTGATCGGTGGAGCCCGCCTCAGCAACGAATCCCAATACGCCTGGACCAAGTTGGCCAAGGGTGTACTCGGTACCGACAATGTCGACGCCCAGTTGGGCGACGGGTTGCCAGCCGACCTGCTCCTGGGTCTCCCACGGGCCACCATCAACCAGGCATGCACACCGGGCGGAACCATCGTGCTGCTGGGTCCCGACCCGAAAGAGGAGTTGGGAAGCCTCTACCTGCGCCTCCGTCACGCGGTGGCCCACGACGGGGCGACCCTCATCGAGTTGACCCCCCAGCCGACCGGCCTCACCGGTATCGCGACGCACTCCATCCGGGTCCGCCCCGGCGAGGCAGCGGGAGTGGTACGGACCATGTTCGCGGGCGGGTCAGATGAACTGGGCTGTGTTGGTGCGGCGATCTCCTCGGGTGGTCCGGTAACCGTGCTCCTGGGTCGGACCTCTCTCGCCGAGACGGAAGACCTGGTTGCCGCCGCCGCCGTGGGCATCCTCGACAACGTCGACGACGTCAGGTTCCTCTCGCTACTACGTCGCGGAAACGTGCACGGATCCCTTGACATGGGCATGTCGCCGGGCCTCCTCCCGGGTCGCACGACCCTCGACACCGGTGGTGGCAGGTTCGAGGGCGCATGGACCGGGACCCCCACCTCGACCGGGCTGGGCTGTGTCGCCGCCCTCGAGGCTGCAACTGCAGGTGACATCGACGTGCTGGTGCTGCTCGGGGCCGATGTCCTCGTAGACCTGCCCGACCACGACCTCGCGCGCAGGGCTCTCGATGCTGTCGGAACGGTGGTCGCCGTCGACCTCTTCGTCACACCGACGGTTGAATGCGCCGATATCGTGCTGGCCGCCGCCGCGCCCACCGAGGCCGACGGATCGTTCACGAACCTCGAAGGCCGTGTAAGCGCGGTGGCACGTGGAGCCTCCGCGCCCGGAACCTCCCGACCCGACTGGATGATCGCAGCCGAGTTGGCCGAACGGCTCGGAACCAACCTGGGCCTTACGTCCCTCGAAGGGATCTGGGCCGAGGTTGCATCCGTTTCCCCGCTACACGCCGACGTCAACCCCGAAACCATCAGGGACTCGGGCACCGAGGGAATCCTGGTGACCGGCAGCATGCCCCACACAGGGTCCGAGGCGATCGACGTGCCCGAGCCCGGGAGGTCCACCCTGCGTCTGGTCGTCACCCGGTCAATGTTCGACAACGGTGTGCTGAACGGACACAGCAGTGCCCTCGCCGGGCTCGCACCGGGAACACTCATCGGCGTGTCGCCATCAGACCTGGAACGGCTTGGTCTCGGGGACGGCTCCAACGTCGAGGTCTCCGGGCCCCGGGGGTCGGTCACAGCGGAGGTGTCCGCTTCACTCCGGGTCACGCCCGGCACGGCACACGTCCTGTTCAACCAGGACGGGTTGACCGCAGGCGGGCTCATCGACGCCTCGATGGTGGTCGTCGACGTAAGCCTGGCGAGGCCCCGATGATCCTGGCCGTCGACCCACTCCTCGTCGACGGGATCGACCTAGCAGTTGTCCTGATCGTATTGTTGAAGGCCGGTGTGGCCTTCGCGATGCTGCTGGTGTCCGCGATGCTCGTCATCTGGTTCGAGCGCAAGCTCATCAGCGACATGCAGAACAGGATCGGCCCGGCAATGGCGGGTCCCTGGGGGATCCTCCAGACCCTGGCCGACGGGATCAAGTTGTTCTTCAAAGAGGACCTCCTGCCGGCAAGGGCCGACAGGGTGGTGTTCAGGCTGGCCCCCTACCTGTCCCTCGTGCCGGCGTTCGTGGCCTTCGCAATTGTCCCTGTCGGAGGAGACTTCACCGGCGGAGGCGACGGAACGGTGTCGATGTTCGGCCGGTCCACGTTCCTCCAGGTGGCCGACCCGCCGGTAGGTGTCCTGTTCTTCCTGGCCCTCTCGTCGATAGCCGTGTACGGGGTGATGCTGGCCGGGTGGTCGTCCGGCTCCAAGTATCCGCTGCTGGGTTCGGTCCGGGCCTCAGCCCAGATGATCAGCTACGAGGCGGCGCTGGGCCTGGCGATAGCCACGGTGTTCCTGACCTCCGGTTCACTCTCAACCCATGAGATCGTGGTTGGCCAGTCAGCCACCACCTGGAACGTGCTCGCCACAGGGATAGTCCCGTTCTGGATCTTCCTGATCGCCGGTACCGCCGAGTTGAACCGTCCACCGTTCGACCTGGTCGAAGCCGAACAGGAACTGGTCGGTGGATTCCACACCGAGTACAGCTCAATGCGGTTCGCCCTCTTCTTCCTCTCCGAGTTCATGAACATGATCACCATGTCGGCCATCGCTGTGACCCTCTTCCTGGGTGGCCCCGCAGGACCGATCGTGACCCAGCGGCTGGCATGGGTGTGGCCGCTGTTCTGGTTCTTCCTGAAGGTGATGGCGTTCCTGTTCACCTTCGTGTGGCTACGGGCGACCCTTCCCCGCTTAAGGTACGACCAACTCATGGACCTGGGCTGGAAGGTCCTGATTCCGACAGCCCTGGGATGGTTCCTCCTGATCGCCACCCTCGACATTGCAAGGGACCTCGGCTGGCCCACGGTGCCGGTCGTCGTAATCGGTGTCCTGGTGCTGTGGGGTGGGGCTGCCCTCCTCTCGAGTGCCGTACGCAAGGCAAGGGCCGAGAGGCTCGAAGATGCCGAGGCCGACCGGGATGAGCGTGCCGGCACACCGGCAGGACATGGGGAGGCCTGATGGGATACCTGAGGGGTTTCGCCGTCACGTTCGCCAAGCTGTTCGAGAAGCGCGTCACCGTTCCCTACCCGGACGCCAAGCGAGCCAAGCCGGAACGCCTCCACGGCCGACACGTGCTGAACCGGTACGAGGACGGAATGGAGAAGTGCATCGGCTGTGAGTTGTGCGCCGGCGTGTGCCCCGCCAGGTGCATCTACGTGAGAGGTGCAGACAACCCCGTGGACGGCCCTGTCTCCCCGGGTGAGCGCTACGGCTTCGTCTACGAGATCAACTACCTGCGCTGCATCCACTGCGACCTCTGCGTGGAGGCCTGTCCGACGCAGGCGATAACCGAGACCAAGCTGTTCGAGTTTTCCTTCACGAACCGTGCCGATGCCATCTACACGAAGGACGAACTGGTCGTCGATGCCGACACCGGTAGGCCCCGGCAACTGCCATGGGAGGACTGGCGCGAGGGCGAGGACCTCGCTACCTCCGGGTGGATGCGGGCGACCTCCCCCAGCGGCGACGCCACCCAGGTTGGGCGGGTGGCATGGTCCGGTGAGCTCGGATACGGCGTGCGCAGCCCCGAGGTCGGCCAGTCGGCCGACCACGAGCCGGGGGATGGTGTCTGATGGAGGTAGCCGTCTTCACCCTTGGCGCCGTGATCGTGTTGTCGGGAGGCCTGGGCGTCCTCCTGGCCCGGAACCCTGTGCATGCGGCGCTGTTCCTCGTGCAGACCCTGTTCGGCGTTGCCGTGCTGTTCGTGCTCCTGGAAGCCACCTTCCTGGCAGCCGTTCAGGTGATGGTCTACGCGGGTGCGATCGTGATCCTGTTCCTGTTCGTGATCATGCTCCTGGGTGTCGACCGTGCCGAGGATCTCGGAATTGAGCCGATCGTCGGCCAGAGGCCGATGGCGGCAGTGGTCGGGGTGTCTCTTGCCGGCCTCCTGGCGACGGTGCTTCTCGTAGCAGTCGACGGCCTGACCGGCGCCCGCGGGGGAACTCCGCTCGGTGATGCCGGTGACAACACCCGGCGCCTCGGAGAGGCCCTGTTCACCGACATGGTCTTTGCAGTGGAGTTGACGGCGATCCTGCTGACGGTCGCCGTGGTCGGGGCCGTGGCACTGGCCCGACGCCTCAACGGCCCCATGCAACCGTTGCCGGTAGTGGCCATTGCTGAAGCTGATGACCAGCCGGAAGACGTCGACGATGACCCGGCCGAGGCGACTGGGGATGGTTCCTGATGATCGTCACCACGGGGTGGTACCTGGCACTCGGAGCAGCACTGTTCTCAATGGGAGCGGTCGGCCTTCTCGTCCGGCGCAACCCGCTGGTCATGTTCATGTGCGTCGAGTTGATGCTCAACGCCGTGAACCTCACGTTCGTGAGCCTCGGTGCCGAACTGGGCGACCTGGGCGGTCAGCTCTCCGTGTTCTTCGTGCTCGTGGTTGCGGCCGCCGAGGTGGTCGTGGGCCTGGCGGTGATCGTCGCAATCATGCGGCGTCGCTCAGGTGCAACCGTCGACGACCTCTCGGTGCTGGGGGGTTAGGGCCATGGTCAACCTGATCTGGCTCGTGCCAGCCCTGCCGTTGGCCGGGTTCACCGTGCTCATCTTCGCTGGTCGCCGTGTCGGCGAGCCTGGTGCCGGCTGGCTGGCGACGGGCGTGATGGGAGGCTCCTTCCTGGCCACCCTCGGCGTGTTCATCGACATGGCCGGTCGGCCAACCCACGACAGACGGGCAGTGGTCACCCTCTTCGAGTGGATACCGGCTGGCGACCTCTCGGTCGACATCGGCTTCCTCGTGGACCCGCTCTCGCTCACGATGTGCCTCTTCATCACGGGAGTCGGTGCCCTGATCCACCTCTACTCGGTGGGCTACATGCACGGAGACGACGGTTTCGCCAGGTTCTTCGCCTACCTGAACCTGTTCACCTTCGCCATGCTGATGCTGGTCCTGGGCGACAGCCTCCTGTTGACCTTCCTCGGCTGGGAGGGGGTCGGTGTCTGTTCCTACCTGCTGATCTCGTTCTGGTTCACCGAACCCGCAAACGCAACAGCCGGAAAGAAGGCCTTCGTCACCAACCGCATCGGCGACTGGGGGTTCATGGTCGCGATGTTCGCCACCTTCTTCGCGTTCGGGTCGCTCAACTACGTGGACGTGCTTGATGCCACCACAGCGGGAACGGTCACGCAGACAACCGCCACCCTCATTGCCGTGATGCTCCTCGTGGGGGCTGTCGGCAAGTCCGCCCAGTTCCCCCTCTATCTCTGGCTCCCCGATGCCATGGCGGGCCCCACACCCGTCTCGGCACTGATCCACGCAGCCACGATGGTCACCTCGGGCGTCTACCTGCTGACAAGGGTGACCCCGATCATTGCCGATTCAGCCGGATGGGTCCCCGACATGGTTGCCTGGCTGGGGGTGGGAACCGCCCTGTTCGCTGCAACCATCGCAATGGCACAGACCGACATCAAGAAGGTGTTGGCCTACTCCACGGTCAGCCAACTGGGCTACATGTTCCTGGCCGTCGGCAGCGGTGCCTACGTGGCGGCCGTGTTCCACATGGTCACCCACGCATTCTTCAAGGCCCTGCTGTTCCTTGGCTCCGGTTCAGTGATCCATGGGATGGATGGAGACCAGGACATGCGCCACTACGGCGGCCTGCGTCGGTTCATGCCGGTCACCGCAGGTACCTTCATCGTGGGATGGCTGGCCATCGCCGGTGTCCCACCGTTCTCCGGCTTTTGGTCAAAGGACGAGATCCTGGCCTTCGCATGGAACAAGAGCCCCGTCCTGTGGGCACTGGGCCTCCTCACAGCGGTTCTCACTGCCTTCTACATGACCCGCCTGATCGCCCTCACCTTCGCCGGTGAGAGCCGCTACGCCGACCAGCGACCCGACGAGGAGGACGTCGAGGCGGCGACCCTGCGGGTCGACCACACACCCCACGAGTCACCACGCACGATGACGACACCCCTGGTGGTGCTGGCGGTCCTTGCCGTGGTGGCCGGCTTCATGCAGTTGCCGTTCTCCTCGTCCACGAAGTGGTTGGAACACTGGCTGGAGCCGTCCCTCTACGCCAACGAGGTGCACCTCGGAACCGGTGGTGCCACACAGGTACTCCTGGCTGCCGTCACCGTGGTTGGTGGACTGGTGGGCATCGGTGTGGCCGTGGCGGTGTACGTGAAGGGCCGGATCGCCCGAGAACCGTTCGAGCAGACCATCCTCGCCGACGCCTGGCGGATCGACCGGGCGGTAGCCACCTTTATGGGCGGACCCGGCCGCCGGGGGTTCGAGGCAATCAACCGGTTCGACGGGCAGGTGGTGGACGGGGCCGTCTACGGCGTCGCTGGTATCGTCCGCAGGCTTGCCGGTGTCCTGCGCCTGTTCCACAACGGCATGGTCCGGACCTATGCGGCAGGCACAGGCCTGGGTGCAGCGGCCCTCCTGGCCTGGTTCCTGACGAGGTCGACACTGTGACCGCCGCAGCACTCCTCGCCTCTGTCGGCACCGGGCCGTTCCCGGTGTTGCCGGCGCTCGTGGTGACCCCGGCTCTGGGTGCCCTTGTCGTCATGGTGCTCCCACGTCGTCGCCCCGAGTTGTTGAAGTTGGCAGCCCTCCTGGCCTCAGCGGTTACGGGAGCCATGTCGTTCTGGCTGCTCAGTGCGTTCGACATCGGTGACCCCGGCTTCCAGTTCCTGTCAGAAACCTCCTGGATCAGCGACCTGGGCATTGCATGGCAGTTCGGAATCGACGGGATCTCGCTCTTCCTGGTTGTCCTTACGGGCCTGCTGTTTCCGATAGCGCTGATGGCAATAGACCCCGGACACGACGCACGTCCCTACTACGCCTGGATGCTCCTGCTGGAGGCCGGCGTAATGGGCGTGTTCAGTGCGCTGGACCTGATCGTGTTCTTCCTCTGCTTCGAGGTTGTCCTAGTCCCGATGTACTTCCTCATCGGAAGGTGGGGCCACGGCAACAGCGCCCGCGCCGCAACCAAGTTCTTCCTCTACACCATGGCCGGGTCGGCACTGATGCTGGTCGGCATCCTGGCGCTGGCATTCCTGCATGCAGACGCCACCGGTGCCGACCTGTCGTTCGACCTGGTGGCGATCGCCGAGTCCCAGAGCCTGTCAACCGGTGCGGCCAGATGGATCTTTGCTGCCTTCGCCCTGGCATTCGCCGTCAAGGTGCCGATCTTCCCCCTGCACACCTGGCTGCCCGATGCCCACACCGAGGCGCCCACCGCCGGTTCGGTGATCCTTGCCGGCGTGCTCCTCAAGTTGGGAACGTACGGCTTCCTACGGTTCGGGCTCTACCTGTTCCCCGAGGCCTCCCACTACTTCGCACCCGTGTTCCTGACCCTCGGCGTGGTCGGCATCGTCTACGGGGCCGTTGTGGCGACCATGCAGGCCGACCTGAAGCGCCTGGTGGCCTACTCGTCGGTAGCCCATCTGGGGTTCATCATCCTGGGTACCTTCGCCCTCAACACCGAGGGCATCGAGGGCGGGCTTCTCCAGATGGTCAACCACGGTGTCTCGACCGGTGCCCTGTTCCTCCTGGTGGGCATGATCTACGAGAGGCGACACACCCACCTGATCGACGATCTGGGTGGCCTGCAGAAGTCAGCTCCCGTCATGGCCGGGGTGTTCATGGTGGCCATGTTGTCCTCGATCGGACTACCAGGCTTGAACGGGTTCGTCGGCGAGTTCCTCGTTCTGCTGGGGGCATTCAACGCTCACCGCTGGTGGGCCGTGGTGGCTGCCGGTGGCGTGATCCTGGCTGCCCTCTACCTGCTGTGGGCCTACCAGAGGGTCTTCCACGGGCCGGCCGAGGGAGACAACGCCGACATGCCCGACCTGACCTTGCGGGAGGCCCTGGTCATGGCGCCGCTTCTGGCCCTGATCGTGTTCATGGGCGTGTACCCGAAGCCGGTCATAGAGCGCATGGAACCGGCCGTGGATGCGCTGGTGGAACACGTCGAGGTGCACGTTGACGGCTTCAGCGAGCCCGTGACACAGATGGGTTCAGGCATCGTCCCCGCAGCCGACGACCACGGTGAACACGAATGATCGCCGCCGTAGCCACCCCCGATGTCGCCTGGTGGGCCCTGGTCCCCCTCATCATTCTTGCAGGGGCCGGCTTCCTGTTGTTGACCATGGCATCGCTCGTGCGCCGGCTGCCTGCTGTGTTGGCACCGGCCTGGACGGTCGCTGCCGGAGTATCCGTGCTCGTGTATCTGGTGCCAATGTGGTCGAGGGTGGGCAGCGACGGTGCCGGCTCGTTCCTGGCGGGCGCCGTCGGCGTCGATGCCTCGTCGGTATTCGTAACGGGAATCCTTGCCGCGGCGATGGTGGCCGCCGCCCTGATCGCCCACGACTACCTGTCCCGCGAGGACCTGCCCGGCGTGGAGTTCTACGTGTTGTTGCTGTTGTCTGCTGCAGGCGGCGTCGTCATGGCCTCTGCCAATGACCTGATCGTGTTGTTCCTCGGCCTCGAGGTCCTTTCGATCGCCGTCTACGTCCTGGCCGCAATGCACCTGCGGCGGATCGAGTCCCAGGAGGCCGGCCTCAAGTACTTCCTGCTGGGGGCCTTCTCCTCGGCCTTCCTCCTCTATGGAATCGCCCTGGTGTACGGCGCCACCGGCTCGACCAACATGGCCAGGATCAGCGCCTACCTGGCCAACACCGTCCTGATCGACGACGCCATGCTCCTCGCGGGCCTGGGCCTGCTGCTCGTTGGCCTCGGCTTCAAGGTGGCCGTGGTCCCGTTCCATGCGTGGACCCCCGACGTGTACCAGGGAGCGCCGACCCCTGTGGTGGCGTGGATGGCCGCCGGCGTGAAGGCGGCCGGGTTCGCTGCGCTGATGCGGGTGTTCGTCCTCACGTTCGGAACCCATGTGTCGGACTGGCGGCCGGCCTTCCAGGTAGTCGCCGCTGCCACGGTCCTCGTCGGCGCGATTGTGGCGGTGGTGCAGATCGACGTGAAACGGATGCTGGCCTACTCGTCGATCGTCCACGCCGGTTTCATCCTGGTGGGCCTGCAGGCCACCACCGATCGGGGCAACTCGTCGGTCCTGGCCTACCTGGCTGTCTACGCGTTGTTGACCGTGGGCAGCTTCGGGGTCGTCACCGTTGTCGGCGGAACCGGTGACAGTTCCCACGGTTTGGATTCATACCGTGGCCTCGGTCGACGTCGGCCGTTTCTGGCCGGTACCTTCACCGTTCTCCTGCTGGGCCAGGCGGGCATTCCGTTCACAGGCGGCTTCGTCGTGAAGTTGGGCGTCCTTGCAGCAGCCGTGGACATGGGCACCTACTGGTTGG
This sequence comes from uncultured Candidatus Nemicrothrix sp., assembly GCA_913055915.1. Classification (GTDB taxonomy): domain Bacteria; phylum Actinomycetota; class Acidimicrobiia; order Acidimicrobiales; family MedAcidi-G1; genus UBA3125. Next base: position 22,609 of record CAJXKL010000002.1, read on the forward strand.
CGGGGGTGGCGATGCTGGCAGCGGCCGTAGCTGCATTCGTCTACCTGAGGGTCCTCGTTGCCATGTACCTCAAAGAGGCACCGACCGGATCCGAGGTACCAGGTGCGGTACCGGTCGGGGCACTGGTCGTCATTATTGTCTCAGCTGCGACTGTCCTCCTGGCCGGCCTCGTCCCGGGACCCCTGTTGGACCTCGCTCGCGATGCCGTTCCGGTCCTGGTGGTGGGCTGAGCCGTGCGAACGATCCGCGGTCACCGGTGGCGGAAACCTCCCATGCGGTCTCCGGCGACGTTGGCTACGACCCCCGTGGATAGGTAGGTTCTCCCTCCGTGTCCGACTACCTCCGCAACTGGTTGACGCTCGTTGTCTTCGGTGGGGTGGCTGTTCTCCTGGTAGGCACCTTCCTGGGTCTCGGAAGCCTCCTGAGGCCCTCCCGCCAGACCACCCAGAAGATGGTCGCCTACGAGTCCGGCGTCGACCCCCAGGGCGACATGTGGAGTCAGTCCAACATCCGGTACTACGTCTTCGCCCTCATGTTCGTGCTCTTCGACGTCGAAGCCGTCTTCATCTTCCCGTGGGCCACCAGGCTCGAGGTCTACGACGTGTTCGGGCTGGTGGAGATGGCGATCTTCATCTTCATCCTTGCGCTCGGTCTGTTCTATGCCTGGCGCAAGGGCCTGCTGCGGTGGATCTGATGGGCGCTCGAGGGACGGAACTCTGATGGGACTGGTCGAGAACGGCAAGATGCCGAAGCCCCTCACAGCGCTTCTCAACATCAGCCGCAAGTACTCCCTGTGGGTCTATCAGTGGGGTCTGGCGTGCTGCGCGATGGAGATGGGTGCTGCGTTCGCGTCGCCCCGCTACGACGTCATGAGGCTGGGCGTTATCCCGTTTCCCGCCAGCCCCCGACAGGCCGACATGGTCGTCATCTCGGGAACCGTGACCGACAAGATGGCCCCGGTGGTTCGTCGCCTCTACGAGCAGATGCCCGAACCCAAGTACGTCATCTCGATGGGGTCATGTGCCCACTGCGGTGGCCCCTACTGGGACAGCTACTCGGTGACAAAGGGCATCGACCAGATAATCCCGGTCGACGTCTACGTACCCGGCTGCCCGCCCCGCCCCGAGGCCCTGCTGGAGGGCATCGTCCTCCTACAGGAGCGGATCGCCTCCGAGGACATGACAGACCGATGGACGAGGGACCCAATTGTCGTCTCCTGACACCAACCTCGACGAGGTCCCCGAGGGTTCTGAGCCGGTGGCCGATCCGGCTCGCGACGCCATCGTGGCGGCCCTCGCCGACTGCCTCGGCGATGGCCTCGTGGCCAGCGAAGTCCTGGCCGGCACCGACGTCTGGGTGAGGGTCATGGCCGGCTCATGGCTTGCCGCAGCCACCGTCCTGCGCGACATCTGTGGAATGGCCTACTTCAACTTCCTCTCCGCGATCGACTGGATGCCGTCACCCTTCGGGCGTGACATGGACGCCCAGGTGGACCTCGTCGGGGCCGACGACCCACAGGTGGATCCCGAGCCACTGGCCTGGGGCATCACCGGTGGGTCAACCCGCTTCCAGATGATCGCCAGGGTGCACGACCCGGTCGGCCACATCGGGGTGACCGTCAAGGCCGACCTCGATACGGACAACCCCCGGGTGGATTCCTGGATCCCGGTGTACCCGGGAGCCGACTGGCATGAACGTGAGGCATGGGAGATGTTCGGCATCACCATCAAGGGCCACCCCAACCTCGTGAACCTGTACCTGCCGTCGCAGTTCGAGGGAAACCCGCTGCGAAAGGACTACCCGCTCCTGGCCCGCAGGGTGAAGCCATGGCCCGGAATCGTCGATGTTGAGGCGATGCCCGGCGATGGCGACGAACCCGATGACGGGGGCGGGTCATGACCGACGTCTCCAACAGGAACCAACTCGCCTACATAGCCGCGCAGGCCAGCGATGCACGGGTCAACGTGGAGTTCGAGACAGAGGGGATGACCCTGAACCTGGGTCCCCAGCACCCTGCCACCCACGGAACTCTCCGGGTGATCGTGAAGCTCGACGGCGAACGCGTCCTCAGGGCCGACCCGATGATGGGCTATATGCACCGCGGCTACGAGAAACTGGCCGAGGTCCGCACCTACCCACAGGTCACGGCCCTGGTAAACCGCATCGACTGGCTGGGCAGCTTCGCCAACGAGGTGCCGTTCATCCTCGCCGCCGAACGCCTGATGGAGGTCGAGGCACCACCGAGGGCCCAGTGGATCCGCACGATCCTGTTCGAGTTGTCCCGGATCGCCAACGTCATCCTCTTCCTGGGCGACATGGGTGTGCAACTGGGGGCCGTGACACCGGCCTTCTTCGCCTTCCGCGACCGCGAGTTCGTGCTGAACCAGATCGAGGCGGTCACGGGTGGCCGGTTCCACCCCAACTTCGACCGTATCGGCGGGCTCAAGGACGACATCCCCAAGGGATGGATAGAGGAGACCACCGGTGTCCTGGGACGCATCCGGACCTTCTGCGACGAGATAGAGGACCTTGTCACCGGCAACGAGATCTTCCAGGCACGCACCCGCGGAATCGGTGTCATCCCACCCGAAGTCGGCCTGGCCTACGGTCTCTCAGGAGCCAACATCCGGGCGAGCGGTGTCGACTGGGACCTAAGACGCGACGGCGGTGTGGGCCTCGCCCACGACCAGGTGGACTGGAAGGTCTGGACACATCCCGACGGCGACTCCTTCTCGCGCTACTGGGTGCGCCTCCAGGAGGTGCGCGAGGCCTGCGGCATAATCGAACAACTCCTGGGTGGCATTCCCTCTGGGCCCGTTATGGCCAAGGTCCCCAGGATCATCAAGGTCCCGGCCGGTGAGGCCTACGTCGAGACCGAGAACCCCCTCGGCGTAATGGGCTACTACGTGGTCTCCAAGGGAGACCTGGTGCCGTTCCGGGTGAAGATCAGGTCGGCGTCGTTCTCCAACATCTCGATAACGCCGTGGGTGCTCGAGGGCACCTACGTCCCCGATGTCGTTTCGATCCTGGCCAGCCTCTACTTCATCCTCGGGGACATAGACCGGTGAGCAGCACCATCCTCGCTATTGAGCTGGCCTACTGGCAGCAGACCGGGCTGAGGGCGCTGTTGGGCATAGTCGCCGTTCTGTTGCCAGCCGGAACACTCGTCTACCTGTTCCTATTCAAGATGATGAGCTTCATGCAGAGCCGGCTGGGGCCCATGGAGGCCGGCCCCTACGGGTCGCTGCAGCTTCTGGCCGAGGTCGGGAAGTTCCTCCAGAAGGAGGACCTGATTCCGGCGGCGGCCGACCGGGTCGTGTTCAAGCTGGCCCCATTCGTAGTGCTGATCTCGACATTCCTGTTGGTGCTGGTCATCCCGGCCGGTCCGGACCTCTGGTTCATCGACATCGACACCGGCATCTTCCTGGCCCTTGCCGTCTCCTCCATATCGGTGATCGGCATCCTCATGGCCGGCTGGGCGTCTGCCAACAAGTACTCGCTGATAGGTGGCCTCAGGGCTGCCGGCCAGCTGGTCGCATACGAACTCCCCCTGGTCCTTGCGGTGATGGGCGTGGTCATCCAGGCCGGAACGCTGAACGTCCAGGGAATCGTCATGGCCCAGGCCTCAGGTGAGATATTCGGGTGGGGCGGTATCGGCAACCCGTTCATCCTCACCCAGTTCGTGGGATTCGCCATCTTCCTGGTTGCCGTCCAGGCCGAGCTCACCCAGCCACCTTTCGACATGCCCGTCGCCGAGTCAGAGCTGGTTACCGGCTACCTGACCGAGTACAGCGGCCTGCGCTTCCTGATGTTCTTCATCGGCGAGTTCGCCACCGCCGGAATCTTCTCAGCGCTGGCTGCCACGATGTTCCTGGGAGGCTGGTACGTCCCGGGGCTGGACCCGACCGACAACCTGTTCAACGTCATCGGGCCCCTTGTGCTGATTGGCAAGATGGTCCTCGTGGCATTCCTCATCTTCTGGTTCCGCTTCACCTACCCGCGGTTCCGCGAAGACCAGCTCCAGCAACTGGCCTGGAAGTTCCTCATCCCCCTGTCGCTGGTCAACATCGTGGCCACCGGTGTGTTGAAGGTGGTCTTCTGATGCCAGCCATGCCGAAGCTGCCGGGAATGCTCATCGGCCTGGGGGTCACCTTCAAGACGATGGTGCGCACGCTCGTGAAGGGCTCCCACACGGTCCAGTACCCGAGGGTGAAGGAGGCGCCGGTACCAAGGGCCCGCGGCGTGATAGCCCTCCACGAGGAGAACTGCACCTCCTGCATGCTGTGCGCCCGCGAGTGCCCCGACTGGTGCATCTACATCGAGGGCCACAAGTACAAGGCACCGCCCCGACGCCCTGGCGGCAAGCCCCGCCAGAAGAACGCCCTTGACCGCTTCGACATCGACTTCGCCCTGTGCATGTACTGCGGCATCTGCGTCGAGGTCTGCCCGTTCGAGGCCCTGTTCTGGACCCCCGAGTACGAGTACTCGGAGCCCAGGATCGCCGACCTCCTCCACGACAAGTCGCTGCTCGGAAAGTGGATGGAGACCGTCCTCGACTTCGAGGACTACGAGTCTGGCAGCGAGGCCAAGAAGGCGAAGGTGCCAAGGTGAGCACCTCGGCACTGTTCGCCGCAACAGGCGGTTTCGACCCTCTCACCGGAGGTGAGGTAATGGTCGCCCAGAACATCGCCTTCGCCATCATGGCTGTGACGATGCTCGTGAGCGCCGTGCGCATGGTCACCACCCGCAACGTGGTGCATGCCGCCCTCTACCTGGTGATCGTGCTTGCCGGAGCCGCCGGAACATTCATCCTCCTGGGGGCCGAGTTCGTCGGCGTCACCCAGGTGCTCGTCTACATCGGTGCCATCATCGTCCTGTTCCTTTTCGGGATCATGCTCACCAAGGGGTCCTTCGGTGACGACGACGACGTCGACGGGGAGCGCCGCTCAATGGCGGCCATGGTCGGCGCCCTGGTGCTGGCCGTAATGGCAGCCGCGCTGGTCGACACCTTCCGCGATGCCGAGTTGAGCCGGGCCCAGCCCAGCCTCACAGCCGATGTCGGCGACCTCATCTTCAGCCAGTACATCGTGCCCTTCGAGGCGATCTCGGTGTTGCTGCTGGCAGCCCTCATCGGAGCAATCGTCGTGGCGAGGGGGGACTGAGCATGTACCTGAATCAGTTCCTCCTGCTGTCGGCCGCCCTGTTCGCAATAGGCGTCTACGGAGTGCTGGCGCGCCGTAACGGCGTGCTGGTGCTCATGTCGATCGAGTTGATCCTGAACGCAGTGAACATCAACCTCGTGGCGTTCGCAGCCTTCGGTAACCAGCTGGCAGGTGAGGTCTTCGCACTGTTCGTGATCGCGGTGGCTGCCGCCGAGGTCGGCGTGGGCCTGGCAATGGTCCTGTTGCTGTACCGGAACCGCAAGAGCATCGATCTGACCCAGATCGACATGATGAGGGGTTGAACCGCCGATGATCGACCTCCTCACCCTGGCCGTGGCCACCGTGGACCTGCCGCTCGGAATCACCGAGGGAGGCAACTGGTTCCTGCGGAACGCCTGGCTGATACCGCTGCTGCCGGCACTCTCGTTCGTGACCATCCTGTTTTTCGGAAAGCGCATGCCCAGGGGCGGCTCCGAGCTGGGCATAGCCCTAGTCGGAATCGCATTCGTGCTGTCGATCCTGACCGCCGCGGCATGGGTTGACCACCGCGACAACCACCATGGTGAAGAGATCCATGCCTCGGTCGTGGCCGTCGACCACGGCGAATCCGGTGACCACGCCGAGGCCGGTCACGGTGGTGGACACGCCGAACCTTCGCTGGCCGTGATCAGCACCGTCACCTGGTTCCAGGCGGGCGGCATCGAGTTCTCGGTCGGAACGCTGGTCGACGGACCGGCCGTGATGATGCTCCTGGTCGTGACCCTGGTGTCGCTCCTGGTGCACATCTACTCGACCGAGTACGTGCACGGCGACCGCCGCTACACGCACTACTTCGCGTTCCTCTCACTGTTCAGCGCCTCGATGCTGATGCTGGTCCTCTCCGAGAACACTCTGCAACTGCTGACCTCATGGGAGCTCGTCGGCGTCTGCTCCTTTGCCCTCATCGGCCACTGGTGGGAGGAGAAACCCAACAGCGACGCGGCCCTCAAGGCATTCCTGACAAACCGTGTCGGCGACATGGGGTTGATCGTCGGCGTGAGCATCCTGTTCTTCATCGTCGGATCAGCCCTGCCGGACCGCTTCGGCTCATTCTCCATCGCCGAGACCAACGCCCTCGCAGCTGCCGGGATGCTGCCCCACACGGCTCTGCTGGTGGCGGCCTGCTGCCTCATGGCAGCCGTCATGTCCAAGTCCGGCCAGTTCTTCCTGCACACCTGGCTACCCGACGCCATGGCCGGACCCACCCCGGTGTCGGCCCTCATCCACGCAGCCACCATGGTCGTGGCAGGCGTATTCATGATCGCCCGCCTCTACGGCGTCTTCTTCTCGGGCCTCAGCATCGGCGACAACTCCATCAACCTGATGGCCGTCGTTGGAGGCGTCACCACCCTGGTCGGAGCCAGCCTCGCCTTCGTGCAACGCGACATCAAGAAGGTGCTCGCCTACTCGACCATCTCACAGCTCGGATACATGGTCATGGCCCTCGGTGTCGGCGCATGGACAGCAGCCATGTTCCACCTGTTCACCCACGCCTTCTTCAAGGCCTGCCTCTTCCTCGGCTCAGGCTCGGCAGCACACGCCACCCACAGCTTCGACATGAAGTCCGACATGGGTGGCCTCAGGAAGGTCATGCCCCACACGTACAAGACGTTCGTGATCGCCAGCATCGCCCTGGCCGGCCTGCCGCCGTTCGCGGGCTTCTGGTCAAAGGACGAGATCCTCGCAGGAACCGGCGGCTGGGGCCTGTTCGGCGGCACCGGTGGTAACGGCGCCTACACCCTCATGCTGGTAATGGGCATGGTCACGGCAGCGATGACCGCCGCCTACATGACCCGGTGCGTGTACCTGACCTTCCACGGTGAGTATCGGGGCCACGGCGAACCACACGAGTCGGGCCCACGGATCATCGTGCCGCTGTGGATCCTGGCCGGCCTCGCCATGGTCGTAGGTCTCCTGAACCTTCCGTCAGGCTTCCAACTCGCACCTGAATCCCTCCAGGAACGCTTCGGGCACTTCGTGGAACCCGTGGCCGGTTATTTCCCCACGATCACCCACGCCACCCCCAGCTGGTCCCTTGCGATCGTGTCAACACTCGTCGTGCTCGCAGGTGTCGCCGTTGCCGGCCACTACTACTTCGGTAGGGTGGAGGCCGCATCGGCGGCAGCCGGCCGGAGCCTCACCGAGCTCCCCGACGGTCTCACCACCAGGTCAGCGCTCGCCATGAAGGGACACACCCTGCTGTCCAACAAGTACTACCTGGACCACCTCTACACCGGGATCATCGCCGGTGGAACCAAGGGACCCGTTGCGGCCGCCGCCTACCGGGTCAACCAGAATGTCATCGACAGGACAGTCGACCTCGCTGGTGAGACAGCGGTTTCGACAGGCCGGTTCGTATACGACAAGGTCGACCAGATCGTGGTCGACGGCATAGTCAATGCCTCGGGTCGTGTCTCATCTGACACGGGCGAGGAACTCCGCAAGATCCAGTCCGGCAAGGTCCAGGACTACGCAGCGATTCTCTTCGCTGCTGCGACCGTCCTCGCCGGAATACTAATAGTCATCGTCTAGGAGACGCCGAGATGGAAAACCTGCTCGACGGTTGGGGAATCACCCTCGCCACATTCTCACCCCTCGTGGGCGTGGCGATCATGCTGCTCATCCCCGGGGAACGCGAGGAGCGACACAAGGTGGTCGCGCTCGCCACCTCCCTGTGGGTGGCACTCATCGGTGTGCTCCTACTGGTCTGGTTCGACATGGGCGCAACCGGCCGCCTCCAGTACGTCGTCGACGAGATGTGGATCGACGTGATCAGGAGCCGCTACCTCGTCGGCATCGACGGCATGTCGCTACCGCTGATCCTGCTGACAATGTTCATCGTCCCGTTGTGCATCATCTACAGCTGGAACCACTTCCCCGAGCCCCGCAACCCCAAGGCCTTCCTGATCCTAATCCTGATCCTCGAAACCGGGATGATCGGAACCTTCGTGGCCCAGGACATGGTGCTCTTCTTCGTGTTCTTCGAGATCGTCCTGTTGCCGATGTTCTTCATGATCGCTGTCTGGGGTGGCGACGACCGGCGCTACGCCTCGCTCAAGTTCTTCCTCTTCACCCTGTTCGGGTCGGCTCTGATGCTCGTCAGCTTCCTGGCTCTCTTCTTCCTCACCGGCGCCGAGTCGTTTGCCTTTACCGAGGTGGCCGACAACGTGCTGGCCCACGGGGTCTCGCGCACGGCACAGCTGTGGATCTTCGGAGGCATGTTCCTGGGCTTTGGCATCAAGGTCCCGATGTTCCCGTTCCACACCTGGCTGCCCGATGCCCACACCCAGGCACCCACCGTCGGATCGGTGATCCTGGCAGCCGTGCTCCTCAAGTTGGGCACCTACGGGTTCATCCGCATCGCAATCCCGATCCTCCCGGAAGCCGCTGTCGAGTGGGCACCGTGGATCGGCCTGCTGGCCGTTGTCGGCATCATCTACGGCGCCCTCGGCTGCCTCGCCCAGACCGACGTGAAGCGCCTGATCGCCTTCTCCTCGGTCGCCCACATGGGTTTCGTGATGCTCGGCATAGCAACCCTCACCGACTTCGGGATCAATGCCGCCATCATGGGCATGGTCGCCCACGGCCTGATCACGGGAATGCTCTTCTTCCTCGCCGGCTCCATGAAGGACCGCTACCACACCCTCGAGATCAGCCGCCTCGGTGGCCTGCTGGTCCAGGCGCCCCGTATGGGATGGATCTTCGGCATCTGTGTCATGGCCTCGCTGGGCCTACCCGGACTGGCAGGATTCTGGGGCGAGTTCCCCGCCATCCTGTCCTCGTACAACCCGGCCAACGGGCTCCCCGTCGAGACCTTCCGAACCTTCATGGTCGTGGCTGCGGTGGGCACCGTCCTGGCAGCCGGTTACCTGCTGTGGCTGCTGCAACGCGTCGCCTTCGGCAACCCGCCCGAGGAGTTCGCCGACAACCCCGAAATCGGCGACGTCTCAAGGCACGAATGGATGGCATGGGCGCCGATCCTGGCCCTGATCGTGGCCATCGGCATCTACCCGAACCTGGTGTTTCGGGTGACCGACGGTGCGGTAGATGCCTCCCTGAACGACTGCCTGCAGGTGAACACGGCCGAACTGACCGACGCCGAGGCCGAGGCTCTGGGCTGTGCTGTGGTCTACGAGGTCGGTAGCGGTGGCGGACACGACGATCACGCGGCGACAGGCAACTAGGGGTGGGTTCCCAACTCCTGCTCCTGGCGTTTGAGAGGCCGGCCCTCGACTGGCATGCCCTCGCGCCCGAGATCGTCCTGCTCTGCGTGGGCGGCATGGTGACCCTGATCGACATCGTCTTCCTGGAAAGGGCCAGGCCGATCACGGCTGCGGTGGCGGGCCTCGGCCTCCTGGCCACGGCCATTCCACTGCTTACGCTGGCCCTCGACGGAAGCGACCGGGTCATGTTCGGAGGCGCCTACGTCGTCGATGAGTTCGCGCTCGTCATGAAGGCCATCTTCATCCTGGCCGGCTACGTGGTGATCCTGTTGTCGACCAACTACGTCGCCGAGGGCGAGTACTGGGAGAACGAGTACTACGGCCTGCTCCTGGCCTCGGTCATGGGCATGGTCATGATGGCGTCGTCCCGCGACCTCATCTCGCTGTTCGTTGCACTTGAACTTCTGTCCATACCCGCCTACCTGATGGTCGCATGGCGCAAGCGCGACATGCGTTCCACCGAGGCCGGTCTGAAGTACTACCTGATGGGTGTGTTCGCCTCGGCGGTGATGCTCTACGGGATGTCGCTGCTGTTCGGCATCTCCGGTTCCACCCTCCTAACCGATATCAACTCGGTGGTCACCGCGGGGGGAGCCTCGGTATCGGTGGTCACCCTGGGCATCGTGTTCGTGGTTGCAGGGTTCGGGTTCAAGGTATCGGCGGCACCGTTCCACACCTGGGCTCCCGACGTGTACCAGGGTGCGCCCACCCCGGTCACGGCATTCCTGTCGGTGGCATCCAAGGCCGCTGGATTCGTCGCACTCCTGGCCCTCGTCTTCGTCGGCTTCTACGGTCGCCCCGAGGTCTGGGAGCCGCTTGTGTGGACTCTCGCAGCCGTGTCCATGACCGTCGGGAACCTGATCGCCCTACGACAGACCAACATCGTGCGGATGATGGCCTACTCTGGCGTCGCCCAGACCGGTTTCATGATCGCTCCACTGGCGGTGGCCGGCCACAGCGCCGCTCTCGGCAACCAGGCTCTCTCAGCAACCGTGACCTACCTGGCCATCTACGCCGCCATGAACCTGGGTGCGTTCGCGGTGATCATCTCCCTGGCCCGAAGGACCGGATCCGCCGAGATCTCCTCGTTCGCCGGGGCGTTCCGGTATGCGCCGGCAATCACCGTCGCCATGACGATCTTCCTCGGCTCCCTGGCCGGGATACCCCCTCTTGGTGGATGGTTCGCCAAGTTCGAGGTATTCCGTGTGCTGACCACCGCAGGCGATACGTGGGGGTACGCCCTGGCGGTGGTTGCAGCGGTGAACGCCGTGGTCGCCCTCTACTACTACGCCTCGGTCCTGTTGCGCATGTGGGTCGACGAGGCACCCGACGAGGGGGTCTCAGACGTGCCCCTCACGCCCTCCCTGGTGTCGGCACTCGTGATCTGCGGCGGTGTGACCCTCGTGTTTGGCGTCCTGCCGCAGGTGGTGGCCCGCTTCACCGACGTCAGCCTCCTGGCTCTCGGAGGCTGACATCCCCGGCCCGCCAGGTGACGGGCTGGTACAGCGACTGTTTGCACGCATCCGGGCAGATGGCCCAATCCGCTTTGACGAGTACGTGGAGGCATGTCTCTACGACCCTGCCGACGGCTTCTACACCACAGGTGGAGCGGCCGGCCGTAGGGGAGACTTCATCACCAGCCCGGAGGTGGGGCCACTCTTCGGCACAGTGCTGGCGCGCTGGATGGATTCCGTGTGGGAGAACCTCGGTCGACCCCGCGGGTTCACGGTTGTCGAGGCCGGTGCCGGCAGGGGAGCCCTCGCACGGTCCGTGCTGGCGGCGGGCCCGGAGTGCCTGTCGGAAGGCAGTTATCTCGCAGTCGAACGCTCTGAACTCCTTCGTTCGGAGCACCCGGAGGGCGTGGAGTCGCCAGCCGACCTTCCAGCCGGACCGCTGACTGGGGTGGTCATCGCCAATGAACTGCTGGACAACCTGGCATTCGGCCTGCTGACTGCCGTCGATGGTGCCTGGCACCAGATTCGGGTTGATGAGGGCGGCGACGGACTGGTCGAGGTTCCTGCCGAACCCCTGGAGCCACCGGTGCCGGTGGAACCGGTCGACGGCGCCCGCATTGCCGTACAGGACACAGCCTCGGCATGGGTTTCGGGCGCCCTGTCCATGCTCGAACGTGGATCGCTGGCATTGATCGACTACTGCACCACCACCGCGGAAATGGCCTCGCAGCCCCCCGGGGAGTGGCTGCGCACCTACGTGGAACATGAGCGGGGCGGCGCGCCGTTGGACTCACCGGGTGGACAGGACATCACGGTCGAGGTGGCGACCGACCAGTTGCCAGCTGGAGCATCAGCCATGAGCCAGGCCGACTTCCTCACCCGTCACGGAATCGGGGAACTCGTCGAAGAGGGTCGGCTGGCATGGTCCGAGAGGGCCGGCCTGGGAGACCTCGAGGCGATTCGGGCCCGCAGCCGCGCCATCGAGGCCGAAGCGCTCATGGCCACCGACGGCCTGGGAGCGTTCACCGTCCTTGAGTGGGTAGTCGGCCCCTGACACCCACTATCCGACTGACTATCGTCACCTCTGGCGTGGACGCCATGACGACGGGAGAGGACTGGCCATGAGCGAGCCGACAATCGAGGACTACTACGTGGAGGACCGGACCTTTCCACCCTCGCAGGACTTCACCGCTGCGGCCCTGCTGTCCGACAGCTCCCACTACGAGGAGGCAGCAGCCGACTACGAGGCCTTCTGGGCACGGCAGGCACGCGAGCTGCTGACCTGGGACGAGGACTTCCACACCACCCTCGAGTGGGACTTGCCGTTTGCCAAGTGGTTCGTGGGCGGGAAACTGAACCTCTCGGCCAACTGCCTAGACCGGCACGTCGAGGCCGGCTACGGCGACCGGATCGCCTACTACTGGGAGGGGGAGCCGGGCGACACCCGCGAGATCACCTACTCGGACCTGCTGGCCGAGGTCTCCAGCTTCGCCAACGTGATGAAGGGCCTGGGCCTGGAGAAGGGCGACCGGGCCGCCATCTACATGCCAATGATCCCCGAGCTGCCTGTTGCGATGCTGGCCTGCACCAGGATCGGTGTCGTCCACAGCGTGATCTTCGGTGGCTTCTCACCCGACTCAATCGTGGACCGCTGCGAGGACGCCGAGGCCCGCCTCATCATCACCGCCGATGCCGGCTACCGGCGGGGTGAACCGTCCGCCCTGAAGGTGAACGTGGATGCCGCCCTCGACACGGGTGCCGCTTCTGTTGAGCACGTGGTCGTCGTGAACCGCTGCGACACCGACGTCACCATGACCGAGGGGCGTGACCTCTGGTGGCACGACCTGATGGCCGACGCGTCCACCGACTGCCCAGCCGAACCCATGGACAGCGAGCAGCTGCTCTACCTGCTCTACACCTCGGGCACTACGGCCAAGCCCAAGGGCATCATGCACACCACCGGCGGCTACCTGACCCAGGTTGCCTACACCCACAGGTACATGTTCGACCTGAACCGGGAGGAGGACGTCTACTGGTGTGCCGCCGACATCGGCTGGGTGACCGGCCACAGCTACATCGTCTACGGACCGCTCACCAACGGGTGCACGTCGGTCATGTACGAAGGGACACCGGACACGCCACTTCCCGAACACAGAAGCGGCGACCGCAGCCAGTGGCCCAAGGACCGCCTCTGGGACATCATCGAGCGCTACGGGGTGACCCAGCTCTACACGGCACCCACCGCGATCAGGACATTCATGAAGTGGGGCGAGTCCGAACCGGAAGCCCACGACCTGTCCTCGCTCAGGGTGCTCGGAACGGTCGGCGAGCCGATCAACCCCGAGGCCTGGATGTGGTATCACGAGAACATCGGCGGAGGCTCATGCCCGATTGTCGACACCTGGTGGCAGACGGAGACCGGCGGCCACATGATCTCGCCCCTGCCTGGGTTGACGACCACCAAGCCGGGCTCAGCGTGCCACGCCATTCCCGGCGTGTTCGCAGAACTGGTCGACGACGCCGGCGACGTGGTCGAGCACGGGGGTGGATACCTCACCATCTCGCGACCCTGGCCCTCCATGCTGCGGGGAATCTGGGGCGATCCTGAGCGCTACCACAACACCTACTGGTCCCGGTTCGAAGGCAGGTACTTCGCCGGCGACGGAGCAAAGCTCGACGACGACGGCTACCTGTGGTTGCTGGGTCGGGTCGACGATGTCATGAACGTGTCCGGCCACCGCATCTCCACAGCCGAGGTTGAATCGGCCCTCGTCGACCATCCCGCTGTCGCCGAGGCGGCTGTCGTGGGAGCAACCGACGCCATCACCGGCCAGGCGATCGTCGCGTACGTGATCCTCCGGGGAACCCACGAGGCCTCCGACGAACTGGGCGAAGAGGTTCGGGGCCACGTGGCCGTCAAGCTGGGACCCACAGCCCGGCCAAGGGCAGTGTTCCTCGTGCCCGACCTGCCCAAGACCCGCAGTGGCAAGATCATGCGACGCCTTCTGCGCGACGTGGCCGAAGGCCGCGACCTGGGTGACACCACCACCCTCGCCGACTCCGGCGTCGTCGATGAGATCCGCGCCCGGGCCGCTGAGTCGTCGAACGAGGACTGAGCCCTGTCCGGGATCCGCTTCGAACGCGACGGGAGACCACCAGAGGGACCGGTCGTCATCGTCGACGTGGACGGCGTTCTTTCTGACGCCTCAGGAAGGCAGCACTTCCTGGATGGGCCGACGAAGGACTGGTGGGCGTTCTTTGAGGCCTCCGTCGACGATCCTCCGATCCCCGAGGCGATCCGTCTGGTCGAGTGCCTTACCGACGACAAGGCGGTCATCTTGTTGACCGCCCGACCATCCGGCTCAGCCGACACCACCCTGGAGTGGCTGGATCGCCATGATGTCAGGTGGGACCTGCTCGCCATGCGCGACGAGGGCGACCACAGGAGCTCACCCGAGGTCAAGCGGGCGATCCTCTCCGACCTGCGGAGTGATGGCTACGAGTCGATCCTGGCCATCGACGATGACCCCGAGAACCTGGTCATGTACCGGTCCGAGGGAGTACCGACCGTCTACGTCCACTCCGGCTACTACGACGCCTGACACCCGCCCAGGCCCTCTGCCACACCCGTTCGCTCTGCGTTCCACGGGTTCCCGGGCGGTCGCCGGACACTCCGGGCGATGTCCATGGCGGGGATGGCGGGCGTACGCTTGGGTTTCCTGACTGAGCCCAGGTTCGCGAGGAACCGATGATCAACACCACCAAGACCTTCGCCCTGCTGGCACTGCTGGGCGGCCTCTTCATCGTGATCGGTGGCGCCATGGGCGGCAACGGCGGAATGGTCCTTGGCATGGTCATCGGGCTCGTGGTCGTCGGGGCTTCCTACTGGGGCAGCGACCGCATCGCCATTGCCTCTGCACGTGCCGTTCCGGCCGACCCGGCCGACCATCCCGACTACCACCGTGTGGTGTCTGAGCTCGCCACGGCGGCGGGCCTCCCCATGCCGAAGCTCTACATCTCGCCCAACGACCAGCCCAACGCCTTTGCTACCGGTCGCAATCCCGACCACGCTGCCGTGGCGATCACCCAGGGCCTCGTGGACCGAATGAACTGGTACGAGATCCGTGGCGTTTTGGCCCATGAGCTGATGCACATCCGCAACCGCGACATCCTGATCGGTTCGGTGGCTGCGGCGGTTGGAATGGCCATCACCATGATTGCCCGGATGGCAATGTGGGCCTCAATGTTCAGTGGTGGCCGGGACCGGGACCGCAACCCGATTGGTGATATCGCACTGGCAATCCTTGCTCCCATCGCCGCCATGGTGATCCAGGCGGCGATCAGCCGGAGCCGTGAGTTCCAGGCAGATGCCTCGGCGGCCAGGCTGATGGGCGATGGCGAGCCCCTTGCCCTCGCACTAGAGAAGCTGGAGGTGGCTGCCGCACGTATCCCGTCAGGTGTCAACCCGAACCAGGCCTCGTCCTACATCGTTGACCCACTCAAGGCCCAGGCGGTTGGAAGACGAAGGCGCAGCAACCTGTTCTCAACCCACCCCTCGACCCAGGATCGCATTGACCGCCTCAGGGGTGCCTCCTGGAGGTCAGGCGAGACCCTCAGCGGGGGTCCGATTTCCTAGTCGCGGAAGTTGGTGAACTGAAGGGGCAGGCTCAGGTCGGCTGCCTTCAGGGCGGCGATGACCTCCTGGAGGGCGTCGCGCTTCTTGCCGTTGACGCGGATCTGGTCACCCTGGGTCTGGGTCTGGATTCCCTTGATGCCGAGGTCCTTGACCATCTTGTTGATGGTGCGGGCCGAATCACTGTCGATTCCCGCCTGTAGCCCGGCCACCTGACGGGAACGACCACCACTGGCGGCCTCGACCGTTCCCCAGTCGAGGGACTTGAGGGAAACCTTGCGGCGGACCAGCTTCTCCTCGAGCACGACCACGAGGGCGGCCAGGCGGTCCTCGGTGGAGGATTCCAGGGCTATTGCGCCGTCACCCAACTCCACGTTCGAGTTGGTTCCCTTGAAGTCGAACCGGGTGTGGATCTCCCTGGCAGCCTGGTCGACCGCATTGCGGACCTCCTGGAGGTCGATCTCTGACACGACGTCGAAGGAGGCCATGGCCGAACCCTAGCGACGGTCCCCGGTCTACCGGTCTCCGGTGGCTGGACCCTGGGTGGCCGGTATCCTCCGACGTTCTGGGTCGGTGCCCGAGTGGCCAAAGGGAACGGGCTGTAAACCCGTCGGCATTGCCTTCGGAGGTTCAAATCCTCCCCGGCCCACCACTTCGCGAAGCAGCCTCGGGTCCGTGCGGGCGGGCCGGTTGCAACGCCGTCCTGTGCCCGTCGGGTCAGGGGGTATCCAAAATAGTCTGCATTACGGTCACGTCCTGCCATCGGCCGAACTTGCGCCCGATCTCGCGTTCGGTGCCAACCATCTTGAAACCGTGCTTGGCGTGCAGGGCAATGCTGGCCTCGTTGCCGCCACCGACCCGTGCGATGACGGAGTGGAAGCCGCTGCTGCGGGCAACCCCCAATAGTTCGCCCAGCAGCGCATCGGCAACACCGCGGCTGCGGCACTCAGCATCGACGTACACAGAGTTCTCTACTGTCGTCCGGTAGGCGGCACGCTCCTTGTAGGGGGACAACGACGCGAAGCCGACAACGGCCCCGTCCAACTCTGCGACCAGCACGCTGAACGCCCCGGACCTTGCCGCCAACCACGAAACCTGCTCTTCAGCCGTTCGTTCCACGAGGTCGAACGTGGCAGTCGAGGCAAGAACCTCGACGTTGTAGATCCGACGGATGGCCTCGGAGTCACCGGGTTGGGCCAGCCGCGTCCGGAGTAGGGACATGGGGCTGACTGTAATGACGCTGGTGCTCCATCAGATGAGATGGGGGACGTTGGGGAACGCAGGGCTAGCGTGGCATCCTGTTGCCCGGCCGCCAGCAGGTGGTTGTGCTCCCTTAGCTCAGTCGGCAGAGCGTCTCCATGGTAAGGAGAAGGTCGACAGTTCGATTCTGTCAGGGAGCTCGCTGGCGACGTAGCTCAGTTGGTGAGAGCGCTCGACTCATAATCGAGAGGTCGACAGTTCGAATCTGTCCGTCGCTACCAGCCAAAATGGCGACCCGGCCCGCCGAAGAGACCAGTGGGCCGTACATAGACCCGGAAGTGAGAAACCGTCATGGCATCCGACAAGCGAGTTCAGGTCACCCTGGAGTGCCAGGAGTGCAAGCGTCGCAACTACATAACCACCAAGTCGAAGGCGAACACCCGCGAGCGCATCGAGCTCAAGAAGTATTGCCGGTGGTGCCGTTCCCACGTCGACCACAAGGAAACCCGCTGACCCCCTGCGGGGCCATGCCCACGGACAGGCACGCCCGCGGACCCCGTGTTCCCTGCGGGATCAGGTCAGGTCGGCTGGTATCCTGCCGCCGGATCCGCCCCCCGACTCCGACACTGGGCCGGAGGTCGGGAACACAGGGCAGTGGCTCAATTGGTAGAGCACCGGTCTCCAAAACCGGCGGTTGGGGGTTCGAGTCCCTCCTGCCCTGCAAGGTAGGTCGCGGTACCGTCGACCGGCTGGGCTTTCGGCTAGTTCGTCAACATGCCCATCAGGGGCGCGTGGCGATTTAGACCCCGTTAGCCTGATCCATCCACAGATATTCCAACTTGAGGCCTGTCCATGTCGATGAACCGCGAGCAGAAGAGACTCCTGCAGCGCCAGGGTGAGGTTGACGCCGACGGCGAACCGATCCGCCAGCGTCGTGAGCAGTCATCGCACCAGGCCGAGGAGAGGACCAGCGTCGCTCAGTTCTCCCGCGAGGTCAGGGCCGAACTCCGGAAGGTGGCGTGGCCCTCGCGTGCAGAGACCGCCAACTACGCAACGGTCGTGGTCGTCACCATCATCGCCGTGACCGCCATCGTGGCTGGCCTTGACTGGGTGTTTTCCAACTCCGTACTCAACCTGTTTGACATCTGATGAGCACCACAGAAGAGACCGAGGCACCCGTCGCTGCGGCTAATCTGCTCCCCGCCGGGAACCTCGGCGGCTCCGCTGACGAACCATCCGGCGAGGACTCAGCCGGGCCGACGCCGGCCGACCTCCTTCCTGTCGGCAACCTTGTTGACGAAGACCAGGCCGAAGAAGAAGTAGCCGCGGAAGACCAGGCCACCGAGGTCGAGGTGCTCGACGAGGAAGCCCTCCTCGCGCCCGACGACGGCGAGCAGGCTCCAGAGGCGGAGAGTGCATTTGACAAGCCGGGCAACTGGTATGTCGTCCACACCCAGTCCGGTTACGAGAACAAGGTCCGCAAGAACCTCGATGCCCGTACGGCATCCATGAACCTCGAGGACCGTATTCTTGAGATCGTCATCCCTATGGAGGATGTCGTCGAGTTCCGCAACGGCAAGAAGGTCACCGTTGCCAAGAAGATGTTCCCCGGATACCTCCTCGTGCGCTGTTACCTCGACGACGTCAGCTGGGCCGCCATCCGTGACACACCCGGCATTGTCAACTTCGTGGGGGCCGGCGGCAAGCCTTCCCGGCTGGGCCGACGCGAGGTCGAGACCTTCCTGCCGACCGCTGACGAAACCGCAGCCGAGGCCCCGGTAAAGGCCAAGGCCAGGCTGGGCTTTGACACCGGCGACACCGTGAGGGTGAAGGAAGGCCCGTTCGCCGACTTCTCGGGCGAGATCATCGAGATAAACGTTGACCAGCTGAAGGTCAAGGTGTTGGTCAACATCTTCGGCCGGGAGACTCCGGTCGAGTTGGAGTTCTCACAGGTGGCACAGCTCTGAGCGGCCGACCCTGTCACGGTCGCCGAGTGGTGTCCGGAGTCAGGGTTGCCAATCACCTGGCCCACCCCCAGACTTGATCGTTCCACCCAGCCGCCGAAGGCGGCCCCGACCGACTACTGACTACGAGCAACAGACATGGCTAAGAAAAAGGCAATGGCGATCGTGAAGATCCAGATCCCTGCTGGTCAGGCATCCCCGGCACCGCCTGTCGGCACGGCGCTCGGCCCCCACGGCGTGGCGATCATGGACTTCTGCAAGGAGTACAACGCCAAGACCGAGGACAAGCGCGGCCAGATCGTCCCCGTCGAGATCACGATCTACGAGGACCGTTCCTTCACCTTCATCACCAAGACCCCACCCACCTCATTTCTCATCAGGCAGGCGGCAAAGCTCGACAAGGCTGCCGAGAACCCGGGTCGTGAGGTTGCCGGGTCCATCTCATGGGCCCAGGTTGAGGAGATTGCCGAGGCCAAGATGCCCGACCTCAATGCCATCGACATGGAAGGTGCCAAGCTGCAGGTTGCAGGCACTGCACGCAGTATGGGTATCGAGGTTGCCTGACCTAGACGAAGACCGAATGGCCATCACCCGCAATGGGTGGCTCCGGGACTGGGGAGTACCTCGCCCCGCCGGACACAGGAGCCGAAGCCGAGGAAGCCGGGAGGAAAACCATGGCGAAGAGTGATAACAGCAGTGGCCGGGGCAGGCGGTACGACGATGCAGCAGCCCGGATAGACCCACAGGAACTCCACTCGGGCACAGATGCGCTCGAGATGGTCAGGTCGGTCCACGGCTCCAGGTTCGATGAGAGCATCGACCTGGTCGTGCGTCTCGGGGTTGACCCCCGCAAGACCGAGGAGTTGGTCCGCGGCACCGTGAGCCTGCCATCGGGAACCGGCAAGGACGTCCGTGTGGCTGTCTTCGCACAGGGCGAGGCGGCTACCGCCGCCAGTGAGGCCGGTGCTGACCATGTCGGTGCCGATGACCTGGCCGCAGAGGTCGAAGGCGGAATGCTCGACTTCGACGTGGCCATTGCGACCCCCGACATGATGCCGACAGTCGGCAAGCTGGGCCGGTCGCTTGGACCTCGTGGTCTGATGCCCAACCCGAAGTCCGGCACCGTCACCGACGACGTCGCCAAGGCTGTAGCCGAGTTCAAGGGCGGAAAGGTCGAGTTCCGGACCGACAAGTTCGGCAACGTCCACCTCCCGATCGGGCGGGTCAGCTTTGAGGTTCCGGCTCTTGCAGCCAACATGAAGGCCGCAGTCGAGGAGTTGGAGCGTCTCAGGCCCGCATCCACCAAGGGCCGTTACTTCAAGAAGGTGGCCATCTCATCAACCATGGGGCCAAGCGTCAGGATCGACCCACTACAGGTCATCGACTGACGCCTGTCGCAGCAGCGGGGGTGGGGGTGTGACGCTGCAGCGCTACCCTGACCGCCACAACTGACACGCTCACCGAAGACCTCCGGGTTGTGCCGCCATGCAGCACAGAACGCGCCTAACAGCCACCCGAGCAGGCGAGTCTCCTGATCGGCTCCGGGCCATGTCCGGACCGGGTTATCGGTGTACGACCGTCAAACCAGATTGAAGACGTACACGGGAGGCCGGTGTAACCGGCAGCCCCTGACCCGAGAAACACCAGGAGGTAGGAGCGTGGAGAATCCCCGCCCCGACAAGGTTGCTGTTGTTGACGAGGTTCGTGAACGGCTGTCCAACACCGAAGCTGTCGTACTTACCGAGTACAGGGGCCTTGATGTCCCTGCTCTGGCCGAGTTGCGTGCTGCACTGCGTGCCGTTGGTGGCGAGTACAAGGTGTACAAGAACACCCTCGTGAGGTTGGCTGTCAGCGATCTGGACTTCGAGATCGACGACCTGTTGACTGGGCCGACAGCCATCGCCCTGGTTAGTGAGCGGTCCGACGGTTCAGCCGGCGATGCAGTGTCGCTCGCAAAGGCCCTCGACGACTTTGCCAAGAACCATGAGGCCCTGGTGATAAAGGGTGGCCTCTTGGACTCTGAGCGGTTGACCGTCGAACAGATCAGGGCCCTGGCCAAGATCGCACCACGTGAGGTCTTGCTCGCCCAGATCGCCGGCGCAATGGCGGCACCGATGCAGCAGCTTGCAAGCCTGCTCAACGCACTTCCACAGAACCTGGCGTATGGGCTCAAGGCCCTGATCGACCAGCAGGGTGGTCCGGTGTCCTCAACAGACGAAGATGCTGCTGTCGATGAGGCACCGGTTGATGAGACAGGTTCTGATGCCGCTGTCGATGAGGCACCGGCTGATGACAATGATGCTGCTGCCGATGAGGCACCGGCTGATGACAATGGGGCAACTGCCGATGAGGCAGATGCCGACACAGAGACGGCTGCGGCCGAGGAAACCGAGGAGGCCTGATCATGGCAACCAAAGAAGAGATACTGGACGCCATCGCCGAGATGAGCGTCCTCGAGTTGAGCGAGATGCTGACCGACTTCGAAGAGAAGTTCGGTGTTACAGCAGCTGCTCCCGTGGCTGCGGTTGCAGCTGCTCCTGTCGCCGGTGATGGCGAGGAAGAAGAGGAGCAGGACGCGTTCGACGTCGTCCTGACCGACTCCGGTGACAAGAAGATCCAGGTGATCAAGGAGGTCAGGGCGCTGACCAACCTGGGCCTCAAGGACGCCAAGGAGCTTGTCGACGGAGCCCCCAGCAACGTGATGGAGGGTGTGTCGAAGGAAGACGCCGAAAAGGCCAAGGAGTCCCTCGAGGTTGCAGGCGCGTCTATCGAGCTCAAGTAACTACGCGAAACCGACGTACACGATGCCCCCGGGGTTGCCCTGGGGGCATCGGTCGTATTGGCCCATCACACCATCGGTGCTTCAAGAACCTTGACCGGCGGGTTCAGATTCCCTAGCCTTGTGTGTGGAGGGCATCACGCCGTGGTGTCTCCTCCCCGGGCCGTTGATGGTTTGGGGGTTGCGGAGCCCTGCGCGCTCGCATTAGGATTGCCAGTTGCTGTGGTCGCGCCTGTTGCTCGTTCCGTTTTCGGATCGGTAATCGTCATTACCCGGCTTGCCCCTTGTCCGTAAACCCTGGCCAGGAGTTCTAGGTGTCTGCTCGCCCCCTCGTCCGGGAACGTTATTCGTTTGGGTCTCTCGAAGAAGTTCGGGAGTTGCCCAACCTGATCGCCATCCAACGGGATTCGTTCCGGTGGTTCCTCGATCAGGGCATTGCCGATACGTTCCGCGACCTCAGCCCGATCACCGATTTCAGCGAGACGCTCTCTCTCGAACTGGAATTCGACCCGAACGACGAGGACCTCCGGCCAGTGCCGAAATTCACCGTCGAGGAGTGTCGTGAAAAGGACATGACCTATTCGGCCCCGATGTTTGTCAGGGCCCGCTTCATGAACTCCAACACCGGAGAGATCAAGGAGCAGACAGTTTTCATGGGCGACTTCCCTGTGATGACCGACGAGGGCACGTTCATCATCAATGGAACCGAACGCGTCGTGGTGTCCCAGCTCGTTCGGTCACCCGGCGTCATCTTCCAGCCGGGCGAGAGGTACCGCCTCAGGAACCTCTCAAAGCACCAGCTTGTCACCGGAACCATCCACCCGTACCGCGGCGAATGGATCGAATTCGACGTCGAGCAGAAGCCCGGCAAGGACGTGACCGCCGGAACGAGGGTCGCCCGCAAGCGCAGGCTCTCGATGTTCGTTCTGCTCCGTGCCCTCGGCTACGACGAGGAGAACCATCCCGGTTTCCTCGAACGCCTCGTCGGTCACTTCGACTACCTGGAGGGCCAGTGGGAAAAGGACCGGCTCCCCGAGGGCTGGGAGGAAGCAGTCGAGGCTGGCGAGCGCAAGTCGCCACAGGACGAGGCTCTGCTTGAGATCTACAAGCGCGTACGTCCAGGCGAGCCGCTATCACTCGAGGCGGCCCGTGCCTACATTCGCAACGCCTTCTTCGAGTCACGCCGCTACGACCTGTCCAGGGTCGGTCGCTACAAGCTGAACCGTAAGTTGGGCCCAGAGATCGAGCGCTGTGAGGAGCTCTTCGGCATCGAACTTGAAAGGCCCGATCCCGATCAGTCGGTTCTCAGCCGGTCAGAGGTTCTTGCCACCTGTACCTACCTGTTGCACCTGGCCAAGGGCGAGCCGGGCTACCGCCTCGATGATCAGGACCACTTTGCCAACCGTCGCATCCGTTCGGTCGGTGAGCTGATCCAGAACCAGGTTCGCATTGGCCTGTCCCGCATGGAGAGGGTCGTACGTGAGCGTATGACCACCCAGGACGTTGAGGCCATCACGCCACAGACCCTGATCAACATCAGACCTGTCGTGGCTGCCATCAAGGAGTTCTTTGGCACCAGCCAGCTCTCTCAGTTCATGGATCAGGTGAACCCTCTTTCGGGCCTCACCCACCGTCGACGCCTGTCCGCCCTCGGTCCCGGAGGCCTCTCCCGCGAGCGCGCCGGATTTGAGGTCCGCGATGTCCACTTCTCGCACTACGGGCGTATGTGCCCGATTGAGACCCCTGAGGGCCCAAATATCGGCCTCATCGGTGGGCTCGCCACCTACGGCCAGATCAACCCGTTCGGCTTCATCGAGTCGCCCTACCGGATCGTGAAGAACGGCAAGGTCACCGATGAGATCATCTACCTGGCAGCGGACGAGGAGGAGGAGTACGTGGTGGCGCAGGCCAACGCGCCCCTCAACCCCAATGGCACCTTCGCCAACCAGCGTGTCCTCGTGCGCCGTTCGCCACAGGCCGCCTCCCTCCAGGACCTGCGCCTCCAGTTGGAACAGGACGTCTTCTTCGGTTCAACCACTGAGATCTCCTACGTTCCGCCCGAGGAGGTCCAGTTGATGGACGTCACCCCGAAGCAGATCGTGTCGGTGGCGACAGCCCTCATCCCGTTCCTCGAGCACGACGATGCGAACAGGGCCCTCATGGGCGCCAACATGCAGCGCCAGGCAGTACCGCTCATCCGATCCGAGGCCCCTTACATCGGCACCGGAATCGAGAGCCGCGCTGCAAGGGACGCCGCAAACATGATCCTCGCCGATGCTGCCGGAATCGTCACCGAGGTCGATGGCGTGTCGATCACCGTCGACTACGGCAAGGGCGGAATCGTCACGCATGACCTGTCCAAGTTCGAGCGTTCTAACCAGGACACCTGCATCAACCACAAGAGCAGGGTTGTTCCGGGACAGAAGGTCAAGAAGGCCGAACTGCTGGCCGATGCATCCTCGACCGACGGTGGCGAGTTGGCGCTCGGCAAGAACCTCCTCGTGGCGTTCATGTCCTGGGAGGGCTACAACTTCGAGGACGCGATCATCCTTTCAGAGCGGCTGGTCAAGGACGACGTCCTCACCTCGATCCACATCCATGAGCACGAGATCGATGCCCGTGACACCAAGTTGGGGCCCGAGGAGATCACCCGCGACATACCGAACTTGTCCGACGAGATTCTGGCTGACCTCGACGACCTTGGAATCGTGAGGGTCGGCGCCGACGTCTCACCCGGCGACGTACTGGTCGGGAAGGTCACCCCGAAGGGCGAGACCGAGCTGACCCCCGAAGAGAGGCTCCTCAGGGCGATCTTCGGCGAGAAGGCCCGCGAGGTCCGCGACACCTCTCTGAAGGTTCCCCACGGCGAGACCGGCAAGGTCATCGACGTCAAGGTGTTCAACCGCGACGACGGCGATGAGCTTCCGCCAGGCGTCAACCAGTTGGTCCGGGTCTACGTGGCCCAGAAGCGCAAGATCAGCGTCGGCGACAAGTTGGCCGGTAGGCACGGCAATAAGGGTGTCATCTCAAGGGTCCTGCCCGTCGAGGACCTTCCGTACCTTGCCGACGGCACCCCCGTCGACATCATCTTGAACCCCCTCGGCGTTCCCTCCCGCATGAACGTTGGCCAGGTGCTCGAGGCCCACCTCGGATACTGCGCCAGGTGGGGCTGGGAGGTCGACGGCGAAACCGTCGGCGAGAAGCCCGTCACCGGGATCGAGCGCAAGACCCGTACGTCCACACCGCCTTCGGTGCACGTTGCCACCCCGGTGTACGACGGAGCCCACTGGGACGAAGAGGACCGCTCCGGCGAGCATCCGACAATCCAGAAGATCCTCCAGAACATCAACCCGGAGTCCGCCGACGGCGAACGCCTCGTGCAGGTCGACGGCAAGACCACCCTCTACAACGGTCGCACGGGAGAGCCCTACGACCACGAGATCATGGTGGGCTACGTCTACATCCTGAAACTGGCCCACCTCGTCGACGACAAGATCCACGCACGGTCCACCGGCCCGTACTCGATGATCACCCAGCAGCCGCTTGGCGGTAAGGCGCAGTTCGGTGGCCAGCGCTTCGGCGAGATGGAGGTCTGGGCACTTGAGGCCTACGGGGCCGCTTACTGCCTTCAGGAACTCCTCACCATCAAGTCCGATGACGTGCTCGGCAGGGTCAAGGTCTACGAGGCGATAGTCAAGGGCGACAACATCCCCGAGCCGGGAATCCCGGAGAGCTTCAAGGTGCTCATCAAGGAGATGCAGTCCCTCTGTCTCGATGTTGAGGTGCTGTCCGAGGAGGGGCATCAGATCGAGATGCATGAACTCGACGAGGACATCTACCGCACGACCGAGTCCCTCGGCATCGACATTTCAAGGCCCGAACGTGGGTCCGATGAGGAAGATGAACGCCGCAGCGCCGGCCTTCTCCACTGATTCATCCAGGTTCAGACCGTTAGTTAGTGACATATACCCAGTGACAAGACGTAGGAAGTAGACGAGTGCTCGACGTCAACGATTTCGACCAGCTTCGGATTGGCCTTGCCACCGCCGACGGCATACGCATGTGGTCCAACGGTGAGGTGAAGAAGCCGGAGACCATCAACTACCGCACGCTCAAGCCTGAAAAGGACGGGCTCTTCTGTGAGAAGATCTTCGGTCCTACCAAGGACTGGGAGTGCTACTGCGGCAAGTACAAGCGCGTCCGCTTCAAGGGCATTATCTGTGAGCGCTGCGGGGTCGAGGTCACGCGCTCGAAGGTCCGGCGTGAACGCATGGGCCACATCGAGTTGGCGGCACCGGCCGTCCACATTTGGTACCTGCGCGGAACCAGGTCGTGGCTGGCGTACCTGCTGATGGGCACCGAGCCCCGCGAGGAGCTCAAGGCCAAGCAGTTGGAGAAGGTCATCTACTTTGCTGCCAGCCTCGTTGTCTGGGTCGACGAGGACAAGCGCCACGAGGACCTCCCCCAGCTCGAAGAGGAGCTGGTCGAGGAGCGCACCGCCATCGAAGAGGAGCGCGACCGCGAGCTTGATCGCCGACAGGAGGACCTCGAGGCCGAGTTGGCTCAACTCGAGGCAGAAGGGGCCAAGGATACCGACCTGCGTGCTCGCCAGCGGGCGGCCGGCAAGGACCTGGCCTTCATCCGTGAGCAGTACGAGACCGAGCTCGACGTCCTGAATAGGGCGTGGGACGAGTTCAGCACCCTGTTCGCACGCCAGATCATCGACGATGATCTGCTCTGGCGTGAGCTGGTCGACCGCTGGGGTGACTACTTCGAGGGTGGTATGGGTGCCGATGCGCTGGCACAGCTCATCGACAAGATCGACTTCGACGACGAAGAGGTCAAGCTCCGGGCGATGATCGATCCTCCCGAGGGCCAAAAGCCCCTGTCCGCCCAGCGCAAGCAGAAGGCCATAAAGCGGCTCAAGATCGTGGCTGCGTTCAACCGCCGCGACAAGTACGGGCGGCGTGCCAACGAACCGCGGGCGATGATCCTCGACGTGGTTCCGGTGATTCCGCCTGACCTGCGACCGATGGTCCAACTGGACGGTGGCCGTTTTGCCACATCCGACCTGAACGACCTGTACCGACGGGTCATCAACCGCAACAACCGGCTTAAGAGGCTCCTGGATCTGGGTGCGCCCGAGATCATCGTGAACAACGAGAAACGCATGCTCCAGGAGGCCGTCGACGCCTTGTTCGACAACGGACGTCGGGGGCGACCCGTCACCGGACCTGGTAATCGACCGCTGAAGTCCCTCTCCGACATGCTCAAGGGAAAGCAGGGCCGGTTCCGTCAGAACCTGCTCGGCAAGCGCGTCGACTACTCGGGCCGTTCGGTCATCGTGGCCGGCCCAACCCTCAAGTTCCACCAGTGCGGGCTTCCAAAGATCATGGCACTCGAGCTCTTCAAGCCATTCGTGATGAAGAAGCTGGTCGACGAGGAGGTTGCACAGAACATCAAGTCAGCCAAGCGCATGGTTGAGCGCCGCAAGCCGCAGGTCTGGAACGTTCTCGACGACGTGATCAGGGAACACGCGGTGCTGTTGAACCGTGCTCCCACCCTGCACCGCCTGGGGATTCAGGCCTTTGAGCCGGTGCTGGTCGAGGGCAAGGCAATCCAGATCCATCCGCTGGTCTGCACCGCGTTCAACGCCGACTTTGATGGTGACCAGATGGCGGTCCACCTGCCGCTGTCAGCCGAGGCCCAGGCCGAGGCACGGGTGCTGATGCTGTCGGCCAACAACGTGTTGAGCCCGGCGCACGGCCGACCTCTGGTGACGCCAACCCAGGACATGATCATCGGGGCTTTCTACCTGACCGATGAGGCCGAAGGTGCCGCCGGCGAGGGCAGGGCCTTTCGCCGGATCGACGAACTCGAGCACGCACTCGAGGCCGGGTCGGTGCACCTGCACGCCCGCATCCAGTACCGCTCCGATGAGTACCCAGAGATGGTCGAAACGGCTGCCAACGGTTCACCAGCTGTCTGGAAGACGACGACGCCTGGCCGGGTGATCCTGAACGAGGCCTTTCCGGCTGGTTTCGGCTTCGTCAACCACCAGATCGACAAGAAGGAAATGGGTGTCATCGTCGACGACCTGGCCCGCCATTACC
The DNA here is from genome assembly GCA_913055915.1 of uncultured Candidatus Nemicrothrix sp. Classification (GTDB taxonomy): domain Bacteria; phylum Actinomycetota; class Acidimicrobiia; order Acidimicrobiales; family MedAcidi-G1; genus UBA3125. Next base: position 50,176 of record CAJXKL010000002.1, read on the forward strand.
CGAAGAAGGACGTGGCGGTCAGCCTGGACCTGCTCAAGGACACCTGCTTCAAGTACGCCACGAGGTCGGGTCTCACCGTCTCGATCGATGATGTCCGCACACCGGTCGAGAAGCAGTCCATCTTGGACCGGCACGAAAAGGACGCCGAGAAGGTCGACGCGCAGTTCCGCCGCGGCATCATCACCGACGGTGAGCGACGCCAGAAAGAGGTCGAGATCTGGAACAAGGCCACCGCCGAGGTGACCGAGCGCATGGTCGAGTCCCTCGAGGCCCAGGATTTCAATCCGATCGACATGATGGTCAAGTCGGGTGCCCGTGGAAACATGATGCAGGTCCGTCAGATCGCGGGTATGCGTGGGCTGGTGGCCAACCCCCGTGGTGACATGATTCCCCGCCCGATCAAGTCCAACTTCCGTGAGGGCCTGACGATGCTTGAGTATTTCATCGCCACGCCCGGCGCCAGGAAGGGCCTGGTCGACACCGCCCTTCGGACCGCCGACTCCGGCTATCTGACCCGTCGCCTTGTCGATGTCTCCCAGGAGTTGATCATTAACGAGTACAACCCGTTCGAGGCAGACGGCCCGGTGCGTGGTGTCTGGATCGACGGCGTTCGTGATGACGAACCGGGCAAGCGCTACTACATCGAGAACCGGCTCTACAGCCGCACGCTGGCCGACGACGTCGAGTTGTCCGACGGCTCGACCATGTCCGCTGGCACGATTGTCGGCGAGGCCGAGCTCGTGACCCTCCGCGACGACCCTTCGGTCGAACGGGTGAGGGTGCTCTCCCCGCTGACAGACGACTCCGCGGTCGGCGTCTCGGCTGCCTGCTACGGCATGTCCCTGGCGACCAGCAAGCCCATCGAGGTAGGCGAGGCCGTCGGCGTGATAGCCGCACAGTCAATCGGTGAGCCGGGTACCCAGCTGACAATGCGTACCTTCCACACCGGTGGTGTGGTCGGCAAGGACATCGCCGGTGGTCTACCGAGGGTCGTGGAGTTGTTCGAGGCCCGCACCCCCAAGGGCAAGGCAACCCTCGCTCGCATCTCCGGAGTCGTCCGCATCGGTGAGGACGAGGGCAGGGGCCGTGAGATCGCCGTCGTTGCCGACGATGGAACCGAAGAGGTCTACACGATCCAGGGTTCCCCCCGGCTGGAAGTCACCGATGGGCAGGAGGTCCGGGCCGGCGACGCCATTGTCGAGGGTCCACGCGATCCCAAGGAGCTGCTCGAGATCAAGGGTGTCCGTGAAACCCAGCAGTACCTCGTCGAAGAGGTCCAGAAGGTCTACCGCGACCAGGGCGTGTCAATCCACGACAAGCACATCGAATTGATCGTCCGGCAGATGACCCGACGGGTGAAGATTAACGACCCCGGCGAGTCCGACTTCCTTCCCGGCGAACAGGTCGACCAGCGGGTGTTCGCCGAAACCAACCGGCAGCTCGTGACAGAGAGCAAGCGGCCTGCCGAGGGTCGCCCCGAACTGATGGGTATAACGAAGGCCTCGTTGGCGACCGACTCGTGGCTCTCTGCAGCTTCCTTCCAGGAGACGACACGGGTCCTGACCGAGGCGGCCATCGAGTGCAAGAGCGACAAGCTCATCGGCCTCAAGGAGAACATCATCATCGGCAAGTTGGTGCCGGCTGGAACCGGCATGGAGAGGTACCGTCGAGTGGTTACGCATGCTCCCGACTACAAGCCGATGGACTTCTACTCATCAGCCGACGAGGAACAGGATCTCGCACAGTGGCTGGCAGGCCAGACCGACCAGCTCGGTGCCGTCGATGCGGTCTCGGGCGACGAGTTCGAGGGTGCCTATGAGGCCGATGTCATCGACCTTGCTGCAGCTGTCCCCGATGAGTCACCTGAAGTCGGTTGAGTGCAGGATTCAGTTGCATGTCGTGCGGGTCGCGCTTGTGAGTAGCGTTTTTCCACCCGTAGACTCATCCGCTGGCCGTGGTACGACCCCAGTGTCACCACGGCGCTGTTTCGAGTTTCTCCATTCAGGGACCTGTACGGGTTCCACAACGAGGTAGACAAGTGCCCACCATTCAGCAGTTGGTCCGCAAGGGCCGCACGTCAAAGCGCCGCAAGGAGGCCACGCCGGCCCTCAAGGGCGCGCCCCAGCGCCGAGGCGTCTGCACGAGGGTGTATACGACCACTCCCAAGAAGCCGAACTCGGCCCTGCGCAAGGTGGCCCGCGTCCGCTTGACCAGTGGTGCTGAGATAACCGCCTACATCCCGGGTGAGGGTCACAACCTCCAGGAACACTCAATCGTCCTGGTCCGTGGTGGCCGTGTGAAGGACCTTCCCGGTGTTCGCTACAAGGTCGTCCGTGGCACCCTTGACACCTCCGGGGTAAGCCAGCGCCGTCAGGCCCGTAGCCGCTACGGCGCCAAGAAAGAAGGCTGATCGTGCCACGCAAGGGTCCAGCGGTACGCCGCGAGCTGACCCCCGATCCGGTCTACCGGTCGGTTGTCGTTACCCAGTTGGTCAACAAGGTTCTCCAGAGGGGCAAGCGGTCTACCGCGGAGCGGATTGTCTACTCGTCGATGACGATGGTCGAGTCCAAGACCGGTAGCGAACCGGTCGGCACCCTGAAGCGTGCCATCGACAACGTCCGGCCCCAGCTCGAGGTCCGGAGTCGCCGTGTAGGCGGTGCCACCTACCAGGTTCCCGTCGAGGTCCGCCCTCGTCGTGCCAACACCCTCGCCGTCAGATGGCTGGTGAACTACTCGCGCGACCGTCGTGAGCACACCATGGCCGAGCGCCTGGCAAACGAGATAATGGATGCCTCCAACGGCGTCGGTGCCTCGGTGAAGCGCCGTGAGGACCTGCACAAGATGGCTGAGGCCAACAAGGCGTTCGCCCACTACCGCTGGTGAGCCACCCCCGGGGGCGGTACACGACCTGAAGCCCGTTCCGCTGCTGGGGAAGTCCGGTAGCGGAAGTCACGAGTGCACCAGAAATACCAGAGGGTCCACGCGGGCCCGGAACCAGATCTGAACAACTGACCACCGAGACACTGACATGGCCGAGCGACACCCGCTAGCAAAGACCCGCAACATCGGGATCATGGCCCATATCGACGCGGGCAAGACCACGACCACCGAGCGCATCCTCTACTACACCGGTGTCAACTACAAGATCGGCGAGGTCCACGACGGCGCCGCCACCATGGACTGGATGGAACAGGAGCAGGAGCGGGGTATCACCATTACCTCGGCTGCAACGAGTTGCTTCTGGAACGATCACCGGGTGAACATCATCGACACCCCGGGTCACGTCGACTTCACCGTCGAGGTGGAGCGTTCACTTCGTGTGCTGGATGGTGCCGTTGCAGTGTTCGACGGGGTCGCAGGCGTAGAGCCCCAGACCGAGACCGTCTGGCGGCAGGCCGACAAGTACGCCGTTCCCCGCATGTGCTTCATCAACAAGATGGATCGCACGGGTGCCGACTTCTACTTCGTACTTGGAACCATCCGTGAGCGCCTGGGTTGCAATGCTGCGGTTGTCCAGTTGCCGATCGGCGCCGAGGCCGAGTTTGCCGGGGTGGTCGACCTTGTCGAGATGAAGGCCCTCGTGTGGCAGAGCGAAGACCTGGGTGCCTCGTGGGAGGTCGTGGACATCCCCGAGGACATGGTCGAAACGGCCGAGGAGTACCACAGCGAGCTGATCGACTCCCTTTCCGAGTTCGACGAGAACATCCTCGAGAAGTTCGTCGCCGAGGAGGAGGTAACCCCCGACGACATTCGTTCGGCTCTGCGTACCGGGACGATTTCGGGTGACTGCGTGCCGATCCTCACGGGTTCGGCGTTCAAGAACAAAGGGGTGCAGCCCCTACTGGACGCGGTGATCAAGTACCTTCCGTCGCCCCTGGATCTTCCCCCTGTCGAGGGAGTCCACCCCCGGACGGGCGACACGGTCGAACGCCTCGTCGACGACGAGGCGCCGTTTGCCGCTCTGGCATTCAAGATCATGACCGACCCCCACGTCGGCAAGCTCATCTACTTCCGGGCTTACAGCGGCACCCTCGACAAGGGATCGGCCGTGCTGAATACCCGAACCGGTTCCAAGGAACGGATCGGCCGGATCCTCGAGATGCACGCCAACGACCGTGAGGACCGCGACGACGTCCGGGCCGGAGACATCGTGGCTGGCATCGGCCTCAAGAACACTCGCACCGGCGACACCCTCTGTGCCCCGGACCACCCGATCGTGCTCGAGCAGCTGGAGTTCCCCCTGCCGGTCATCCATGTCGCAGTCGAGCCACGGTCCAAGGCCGACCAGGACAAGATGGGCAGGGCGCTCGGAGCGCTGGCCGAGGAGGACCCCACCTTCACGGTGAAGAGCGACGATGACACCGGACAGACGATCATCGGCGGCATGGGCGAATTGCACCTCGAGGTGTTGGTCGACCGCATGAAGCGCGAGTTCAGGGTGGATGCCAACGTCGGCAAGCCACAGGTGGCATACCGGGAGACCATTACCAGAGAGGTCTCCGACCACCGGTACACGCACAAGAAGCAGACCGGTGGTTCTGGACAGTTCGCAGAGATCGTTGCCTCGATCACTCCCTGGAGCGAAGACGACGAGACCTACATGTTCGAGGACAACATCAGGGGTGGCCGCGTGCCCAAGGAGTACATCCCGTCCGTGAACGCAGGCATCCAGTCGGCCATGACAGGCGGAGTTCTCGCTGGATTCCCCCTGCTGGGACTGAAGGTGAGCCTCAACGACGGCAAGTCACACGATGTTGACTCATCTGAGATGGCCTTCAAGATCGCCGCACAGGCCTGGTTCCGTGAGGTCGTCCGCCTCGCTAGGCCGGTTCTGCTCGAGCCCGTCATGGGGGTCGAGGTGGTGACCCCTGAGGAGTACATGGGTGATGTCGTCGGCGACCTCAATTCCCGACGCGGCAGGGTCGGACAGATGGAGGCCCGGAGCGGAAACCAGGTGGTGAGCGCACAGGTACCGTTGTCCGAGATGTTCGGGTACGCTACCGACCTGCGTTCGTGCACCCAGGGGCGCGCGACCTACACGATGCAGTTCGACTCATATCAGCAGACACCGGGGTCGGTGCAGGAAGAAATCGTGAGCCGCATACGCGGTGAATGACCACTGAGCAGAAGAACCAGAAACACAAATCCAAGGAAGAGTCATGGCCAAGGCCCAGTTTGAACGTAACAAGCCGCACGTCAATGTCGGCACCATGGGACATATCGATCACGGTAAGACAACCCTCACCGCGGCGATTACCAAGGTCCTCTCGGACCGTGATCCCGATTCAACGGCATTCACGGACTTCGACAACATCGACAAGGCACCCGAAGAGCGCGAGCGAGGCATCACGATCAACGTCTCGCACGTCGAGTACGAGACCGAGAACCGCCATTACGCCCACGTCGACATGCCCGGCCACGCCGACTACATCAAGAACATGATCACCGGTGCGGCCCAGGTCGACGGTGCGATCCTTGTCGTGTCAGCCGCCGATGGCCCAATGCCCCAGACACGTGAGCACGTGCTGCTGGCCCGCCAGGTGGGTGTGCCCAAGATCATCGTTGCCCTCAACAAGTGCGACATGGTCGACGACGAGGAACTGCTCGAGTTGGTCGAGATGGAGGTCCGTGAGCTGCTCGACGAGTACGAGTTCCCGGGCGACGACACACCGGTGGTCCGGGTATCGGCCCTGAACGCCCTGGAGGGCGACGCGGCTGCCGGCGACCAGGTCGTGGAACTCATGAGACAAGTCGACGAGTTCATCCCCCAGCCCGACCGCGATGTTGACAAGCCGTTTCTCATGCCCATCGAGGACGTGTTCTCGATCACCGGTCGCGGCACCGTCGTAACCGGTCGTGTCGAACAGGGCAAGGTGAACACCGGCGACAACATCGAGATCGTCGGCCTCAAGGACACCCAGACCACGGTCTGTACCGGCGTCGAGATGTTCCGCAAGTTGCTTGACGAGGGAATCGCCGGCGACAACATCGGTGCTCTCCTGCGGGGTATCGACAAGGATGAGGTCCAGCGCGGCCAGGTCCTCGCAAAGCCCGACTCGATCACGCCACACACCCAGTTTGAGGCTGAGGTCTACGTGCTGACGACCAAGGAGGGTGGACGCCACAAGCCGTTCTTCTCCAACTACAGGCCGCAGTTCTACTTCAGGACCACGGACGTGACCGGCAACATCGCCCTAGATGAGGGTGTCGAGATGTGCATGCCCGGTGACAACACCACCATGACCGTTGAGCTCATCGCTCCGATCGCTATGGACGTCGGCCTCCGGTTCGCCATCCGCGAAGGTGGCCGCACAGTCGGTGCTGGCGCTGTAACCAAGGTCATCAAGTAGTCGGGTTCCACGGATGCCAGCTGACCAGAAGATCCGGATTCGCCTGAAGGCCTACGATCACGAGGTGATTGACCAGTCGACGCGAAAGATTGTCGAGACTGTCCTTCGTACCCAGGCTGATATCCGGGGTCCGGTGCCGCTTCCGACCGAGAAGCACCGCTACACGGTCATCCGGGGACCCTTCAAGGACAAGGATTCGCGCGAGCACTTCGAGATGCGTATCCACAAGCGTCTTCTCGACATCATGAAGCCGTCACCCAAGACGATCGATTCGCTCCAGCGGCTTGACCTGCCGGCAGGGGTCGACGTCGAGATCAAGATCCAGCAGACCTGATCACGTGGGGCCCGGCCGGGTCCTGAACGGGTACAACAGAACGAGTTGGAGGACGCCCTGTGGGGCGTCCTCCGGGTTTTGCCCGAGGAAGGCTCAGGTCTCCTGATCTTCGCCGGCGGTGTCGACGGTCGGGTGTCGTGTCGGCTGTTGCCGGCGACCACGTCGCTCTCGGCTCTGGTCCAACAGGTCCTCGGCGACCTCGTGGCGGGGAGCGGTTGACGACAGGACCGCCTGGACCGTGGCTGCGGCCGGTAGTGCTAGCAGCGCACCGACTACACCCAGTACGGCAGCACCGGCAATGACGGATCCGAAGGCGACAGCGGCGTGCAGTTGCATGGTCTGCGATGTGATTCGGGGTGAAAAGAGGTAGTTCTCGATCTGCTGGTAGACGGCTATGACCACCAGCGCCCAGAGGCCGTGGACGGGTTCTTCGAGCAACCCGATGACGATCGGTACCGAACCCGCTATGTAGGTGCCGACCACGGGGACGAACTGGGACATGACGCCCACCCAGAGGGCGAGTGCCAGGGGGGAGGGGAGGTCGATCATCTCGAAGGCAACCCAGTGGACGATCGTTGATGCCACTGCCAGGACCGTGCGGGACAGGATGTAACCACCGGTCTTGGCGATTGCCAGGTCCCACACCTCGAGCACGGCCCTCTGCCTGTGCTGTGGCAGGTGGGAACACACGGTCCTACGGAGGGTCGGTCCCTCGGCCAACATGTAGAAGGCGAACAACCCAACTGTGAAGATCTGGAACAACACGTTGACGATGGTGGTTCCGAAGCGGGCCAAGTCATTGGCGACGGTACCCAGCCAGCGCGCCATTCCGTCGTCGTACTCGGCCCGCAGGTCAGAGGTGGCACCTGAGATGCCGAAGGCGTCCTCGAGGAACGAGTCGATGTCTCGCAGGTAAGAGGGAACGTTCTCGCTGAAGGAGGTCACCTGCTCGGCCAGCATCGTTCCCACGAGTGTCCCGAATCCTCCGAGGGCGCCCGCCCCGATGAGGAACACGAGCGCCGTTCCGAGACCGCGGCGCAGGCCCATCCGTTCCAATCGGTCTACGGCCGGTTCCAGGGCGAACGAGAGGAATGTCGCCACCAGGAAAATGAGGAAGAGGGACCGTAACGATGCCAGGATCCCGCGCAGGTACCAGAGTGCGGCCAAGCCGCCCAGAAGTGTCAGGAGGGCCCTGCCCACCCACGCTGGCGGGGCTGTGGAAATACCGGAAAACATGCGTTGAACTGGGGGTTCGTCTGTCGTACCCTCGTTCGGGTGGTTCACCGGGGCGTGCTCCTGACCATCGCCGGATCTGGTCCCGACGTTACCGGTAGACCCATGACCCTTGAGGGATGGCCACCCGGTTGTGGGGCGGCCGCTTCGGCCGTATCGTTACCTTCCAGCGCTCCGGAGGGCCCGGGGTGAGAAAACCGATGTCCGTTAAGGCCGTCTGCCGCTCCGATTCATATCGGTGCAGCGCAGCGGAACCGTACGGCACAACCGAATCGTCGCTCCGCCGGGTTTTCCGTGCGGAGCGTTCGCGTGAGCGGCCGCCAGAGGTCGCTACCGGTGGGAGGCACCCACCGGTTCAAGTCGCAGGAGCCATCATGGCAAGCAAGGCAATAGTCGGCCAGAAGGTCGGCATGACCCAGGTGTGGGATGACGAGAACCACGTCGTTCCCGTCACCGTGTTGCGCGTGCTCCCCAACCGGGTCGTCCAGATCAAGACCGTCGCCAGCGACGGCTATAGCGCCCTCCAGGTCACCTTCGGCCAGCGAGATTCAGCCAAGTTGACCCGTCCCGAGGCGGGCCACTTCGACGGTGCCGGCGTGGATGCCGGTGTGCACCTCGTCGAGTTGAGGGTCGACGATGTCGACGGGTACGAACTTGGTCAGGAAATCACCGTCGATTCGCTCGCCGACGAGTCCCGGGTCGACGTCACCTCTGTAAGCAAGGGCAAGGGCTTCGCCGGCGTGATGAAGCGTCACGGCTTCGCCGGCCAGCGGGCCTCGCACGGTGCCCACAAGGTGCACCGCAAGCCTGGAGCCATCGGCCAGTGTGCCACGCCATCTCGCGTGTTCAAGGGCAAGAAGATGCCCGGTCGGCTCGGCAACCAGCGCACCACCACGCTGAACCTCAAGGTCGTCGAGGCCGATTCCGAGCGCAGTCTGCTGCTGGTCAGGGGCTCGGTACCCGGACCCAGCGGTGCCACGGTCCTGATCCGCAACGCCGTGAAGGGTGCCTGACGATGGCTGATGTAACAGTTCGCACCATGACAGGCTCCAACGGCGGTTCGCTGCAACTCGATGAATCGGTGTTCGGCATAACTCCCAACACAGCCGTCCTGCATCAGGTGGTGACTGCCCAGTTGGCGGCACGCCGAAGCGGAGCCCAGAGCACCAAGACCCGGGCCGAGGCCCGTGGTGGTGGTGCGAAGCCCTGGCGTCAGAAGGGAACCGGTCGTGCCCGACACGGTTCCAGCAGGTCGCCGATCTGGCGTGGTGGTGGCGTGGCGCTCGGCCCCAAGCCCCGCAGTTACGCCCAGAAGACCCCCAAGAAGATGATCCGCCTTGCACTCAACTCGGCACTCTCGGACCGGGCGTCTGAGGGCCGGGTTGCTGTCGTTGATGCCTGGAACTTCGAGGTTCCACGCACACGCGATGCCGTTGCCGCCCTGGAGGCCCTCAACCTCGAGGGACGTGTGCTTCTGGTGGCCGATCGTGGCGACGTGAACACCTGGAAGAGCTTCGCCAACCTCGGAAACGTGCACGTGATCTCGCCCGGCGAACTGAATGCATACGACGTACTGGTCTGCGATTGGGTTGTCTTCACCCAGGCCACCCTGCCGGTCGGTTCCGCATCGACCGGGTCACCTGCACCTGTCGACTCCGAGCCGGCAACCGACGAGGAGGAAGAGGAGTGAAGGACGCACGCGACGTCATCCGACGCCCGGTGGTTTCCGAGAAGTCCTACGGGCTCCTCGAGGATCACGTCTACACCTTTGAGGTCGCCAACTCGGCCTCCAAGCCCGAGATCCGCGATGCGGTCGAGGCCATCTTCGATGTCACCGTCAAGAAGGTGAACACGCTCAACCGCGACGGAAAGCGCAAGCGGAACCGTCGCACAATGTCCTACAGTTCCCGCCCCGATGTGAAGCGGGCATACGTCACCCTCGTCGAGGGTGACTCGATCGAGTTGTTCGAGGTATAGGGCCATGCCACAACGCAAGCGCAAGCCGACCAGTCCGGGCAGACGGTTCCAGACCGTCGCCGACTTCTCGGAAATCACGAGTACAACCCCAGAGAGGTCCCTCCTCGAGAAGCAGAATTCCACCGGCGGTCGTAACAACTACGGGCGTAAGACCTCACGTCACCGCGGCGGTGGCCACAAGCAGCGCTACAGGGTTGTCGACTTCCGGCGCAACAAGGACGGAGTGCCCGCAAAGGTGGCCGCTCTCGAGTACGACCCGAACCGCAGCTGCCGGATTCTCCTGTTGCACTACCACGATGGTGAGAAGCGCTACATCCTGGCGCCCAGGGGTGTCCAGGTTGGCGACACGCTCCAATCCGGTCAGGGCAGCGAGATCCGCCCCGGCAACGCCCTGCCTCTCCGCTACATCCCGGTAGGAACCGTCGTCCACAACGTCGAATTGCAGCCCGACGGCGGTGGCAAGATGGCCCGCAGTGCCGGCTCCAGCGTTCAGCTAGTTGCCAAGGAGGGAGACTTCGCGACACTTCGCCTGCCCAGCAGTGAGATGCGTAGGGTCCGAATCGACTGCAAGGCGACAGTCGGCGAGGTTGGCAACCAGGAACATGAGCTGATCAAGATCGGAAAGGCCGGCCGCAACCGCTGGAAGGGCAAGCGCCCACAGACCCGCGGTGTGGCGATGAACCCGGTCGACCACCCGTTGGGTGGCGGTGAGGGCAAGTCCTCGGGTGGCCGACACCCGGTCTCTCCATGGGGAAAGCCCGAGGGCCGTACCCGAAAGCGGGACAAGCAGTCCGACAAAATGATCGTGCGCCGGCGCCGCCGCCGCGGATCGCGGAGGTAGGCAGAGATGCCACGGAGTCTCAGCAAGGGACCGTTCGTAGACGACCATCTCCTGAAGAAGGTCGATGTGTTGAACGAGTCCGGTGAGAAGAAGGTCATCAGGACCTGGTCACGACGCTCGACGATCGTCCCCGACATGGTCGGCCACACGATCGCGGTCCATGATGGCCGCAAGCATGTGCCGGTCTACGTGACCGAGTCGATGGTCGGACACAAGTTGGGCGAGTTCGCCCCGACGCGGACGTTCAGGTCCCATTCGACCCAGGAGAAGGCGGTCAATCGCTGATGGTCGCAACCAAGACCAATGAGCGGCCGGGAACCCGGGCCGTGGCACGGCACATTCGTGTGTCGGCGTCGAAGGCGCGTGCCGTGCTCGACCTGATTAGGGGCGAGTCCTACGGGCGGGCCTCAGAGATCCTGGAGTTTTCCGAGCGCTCTGTGTCCGACGTGATCACCAAGTGCCTGGACTCGGCTGTCGCCAACGCCGAGCACAACGACGAGATCAGCGCCGAGGAACTCTACGTGTCGGCCTGCTACGCCGATGAGGGGCCGACGCTCAAGCGCTGGCGCCCGAGGGCACGGGGACGTGCAACGCGCATCAACAAGAGGACCTGTCACATCACGATCATCGTGAGCCGCTACAGCGCCGATGAATTGACGGCGATGCGTGAGCGGGCGGAGTCCCGGGGCCGGACCGGAGCCAGCGAGCAGGCAGCCGAGTCACGTCGTCAACGTGTCCAGAAGAGCCGTGCCGCCGAGGCCGAGGTTGCCGAGGAAGCCGCCGAAGAAGCAGCCGCCGACACAGTCGATGAGGCTGTCGAAGAAGCCGAAGATACTGATGAAGAGGCCGCTGAGGCTGTCGAAGAGGCGCCCGAAGAACCAGAAGATGAAGCCGCCGACGAAAACGGGTCCACAGAGTCCCCGAAGGAGCAGGGCTGATGGGCCAGAAGGTAAACCCGTACGGGTTCCGCCTAGGCGTGACCACCGACTGGAAGTCGCGATGGTTCGCGACCCGGCAGGAGTACGCCGACAACATCATTGAGGACTGGCAGGTGCGCGAGTACCTCATGACCGAGTTGCCACACGCTGCTATCAGCCGTGTTGAGGTTGAGCGCACCCGCGACCGTCTCCGGATCGATGTGCACACGGCCAGGCCAGGGATCGTCATCGGCCGAAAGGGCGCCGAAGCCGACCGCCTGAGGGCCGGCCTGGGTGAGATCACCGGGAACAACAGGGTCCAACTCAACATCCAGGAGATCAAGGAGCCTGAGTTGGATGCGGCCCTCATTGCGCAGGGTGTCGCCGACCAGTTGGCCGGCCGGATCGCCTTTCGACGGGCAATGAAGCGTGCCGTCCAGAACGCCCAGAAGGCCGGTGCCCTCGGAATCAGGGTGCAATGCTCGGGTCGTCTCGGTGGCTCAGAGATGTCCCGTTCCGAGTGGTACCGCGAGGGTCGTGTGCCGCTTCACACCCTGCGGGCCGATATCGACTATGGGTTCCGCGAGGCCCGCACGACCTACGGCCGCATCGGCGTGAAGGTCTGGATCTACAAGGGCGACATCCTGCCCTACAAGAGCCAACTCGAGGACAAGATCACCAGGGAGGCCGCAATGGCCGTCGGGGAGACCTCGGGCCAGACAAAGCCGGGCAAGGTTGTCTCTTCGTCCGCAGCGGTCCATCGCCGTCCGGCTGAAGAGGTAGTGGCTGAACAGGAGCAGGTGCCGTCAGAGGCAACCGCCGAGGCCGGCGACACCGACGCAGAACCGGCTCCGCTCGTCAAGGAGGGCGACGCCGAGTTCGAGAAGTTGCTCGCCGAAGAGGAGGCCATCGAGGCCTCTACCCGCGAACAGCACGAAACACCCCACTTCCGCTCCGGGGATGGTGACTGATCATGCTGATGCCAAAGAAGGTCAGGCACCGAAAGCAGCACCGTGGTCGGATGCGCGGCAACTCCAAGGGGATGACCGAGGTCACCTTCGGCGAGTATGGAATCCAGGCACTGGAGCCCGGGTGGATCACCGCCCGCCAGATCGAAGCTGCCCGTATCGCCATGACCCGTCACATCAAGCGCGGTGGCAAGGTCTGGATCAACGTCTTCCCAGACAAGCCGGTCACCGAAAAGCCTGCTGAGACCCGCATGGGTTCAGGCAAGGGAAGCCCCGAGAAGTGGGTTGCCGTGGTCAAGCCCGGCCGAGTCCTGTTCGAACTCTCCTACAGCGACATAGTCGTTGCCCGAGAGGCGATCGACCGGGCCATCCAGAAGCTTCCGATCAGGGCTCGGTTCGTCGAGCGTGAGGAGGGCTTCTAGTAATGGCGAAGAAGAAGGCACTTACCGATGTCGGTGATACCGAATTGCTCGAGCAGTTGAGCGAGTCCAAAGAGGAATTCTTCAACCTGCGGTTTCAGTTGGTAACCGGCGAGTTGGAGAACCACGCACGCATCGGCGAGGTCAAGAAGACCATCGCCCGCCTCTTGACAGAGTTGCGTGCACGTGAGATCGAAGCAGCAGAAGCCATGGCTAATGCTGGCGAGGAGGTGGCCGGCTGATGGCCGAGACCGAAGCAACCAGCCCTGAGGGGACAGAGGCCAGGCCGAACCGCCGCAAGGTGCGTGAAGGCGTGGTCGTGTCAGACGTTCAGGACAAGACGGCGGTGGTCCTCGTGGTCGACCGTGTGCGGCACCGCCGCTACGGCAAGACCATCCAGAGGTCCAAGCGCCTACACGCCCACGATGAGACCAACGACGCCAAGATCGGCGACCGGGTCAGGGTCCAGGAGACCCGTCCGCTCTCCAAGTTGAAGCGGTGGCGTCTGGTCGACATTCTCGAGAGGGCCAGGTAGATGATCCAACAGGAGACCCGACTCAGGGTGGCCGACAACTCGGGTGCCCGTGAGGTGCTCTGCATCAAGGTGCTGGGCGGCTCGAAGCGGCGTTATGCGTCCATCGGCGACGTGTTCACCGCGACGGTGAAGGAAGCCACTCCGGGCGCAGCGGTAAAGAAGGGCGAGGTCGTCAGGTGTGTTGTCGTACGCACGAAGAAGGAACGTCGGCGTCCCGACGGCTCATACATCAGGTTCGACGAGAACGCTGCAGTGTTGCTCAACGAACAGGACCAGCCGCGCGGGACACGCATCTTCGGTCCTGTAGGTCGCGAGCTGCGGGACCGGAAGTTCATGCGAATCGTCTCCCTTGCGCCGGAGGTGCTCTGAGATGAAGATCAAGAAGGGTGACAACGTACGGATCTTGGCCGGCAAGGATAGGGGACGCGAGGGAGAGGTGACCCGCGTACTCCCGGCAGGGGACAAGGTGATCGTTGAGGGCGTAAACATCGCCAAGCGCCACCAGAAGCCGACCAGCGCCACCATGCAGGGAGGCATCATCGACAAGGCCATGCCGCTCCACGTGTCCAACGTGGCGCTCATCAGCCCCAGTGACGGTAAGCCGACCAGGGTGGGCTACCGCTTCGATGCCGATGGCGTGAAGGTCAGGATCTGTCGTAGGACGGGGGTGGATCTCGATGGCTGAGACAACCACCTCAACCGCCGTCCGTCTCCGCGACCTGTACGCCGACGAGGTCCAGTTGGCCCTCCAGGCCGAGTTGGGTCTTGCCAACATCATGCAGGTACCGAAGCTCAAGAAGATCGTCGTCAACATGGGTGTTGGTGACGCCGCCCAGCAGGCGAAGCTGCTCGATGGTGCTCTTGTCGACCTCGAGTTGATCACCGGCCAGAAGCCCCTTGTGACCAAGGCCCGGACCTCCATCTCCAACTTCAAGTTGAGGGAAGGGCAGTCGATCGGCGCCAAGGTCACGCTCCGGGGTCCACGAATGTACGAGTTTCTGGATCGGCTGATCAGCCTCGCTATTCCCCGGGTCCGTGACTTCCGGGGTCTCAACCCGCGGTCGTTTGACGGCAACGGGAACTACACGTTCGGCGTGACCGAACAGTTGATCTTCCCTGAGATCGACTACGACACCGTTGATCGCACACGGGGCATGGACATAACGATCGTGACATCCGCATCCGATGACGCTGGAGGCCGTGCCCTCCTCACCGCATTCGGATTTCCGTTCCGCAAGGAGGGGCAGTAGTGGCAAAGAAAGCACTCGTCAACAAACAGCAGAAGACACCCAAGTTCAAGGTCCGCGCCTACACGCGGTGCCGTCGCTGTGGGCGTCCGCGGTCCGTGTACCGGGCCTTCAACCTGTGTCGGGTATGCCTGCGCTCGATGGCCCATGCCGGTGAGATCCCGGGCCTCACCAAGGCCAGTTGGTAGGGGTGATCTGAGATGACGATGACAGACCCAGTGGCCGACATGCTCACCCGCATCCGCAACGCCAACCAGGCGATGCACGACGGGCTGGACATGCCGTCCTCCAACCAGAAGGTCGCCCTGGCAGGGGTCCTCAAGAACGAGGGCTACATCGCCGACTTCGGCGTGGCCGATGCCTCCAGTGGACCCGGCAAGGTGCTGACGATCCAGATGAAGTACTCCCCTGAGCGGGAGAGGGTGATAAGCGGAGTCCAGCGTGTGTCAAAGCCGGGCCTCCGCGTCTACACCAACTCAAGCAAGATTCCCCGTGTTCTGGGCGGTCTCGGCGTTGCCGTGATCAGCACCAGTAAGGGCCTGATGAGCGACCGTGAGGCACGTCGCCGCCATATGGGCGGCGAGGTGCTCTGCTACGTCTGGTAGGGGAGGAACGACATGTCCAGAGTCGGCAAGGCTCCAATCACCGTTCCCTCCGGCGTCGAGGTGACCCTCGACGGCCAGCACGTCGAGGTGACAGGCCCAAAGGGAACCATCGACATGACCGTCCCGGGTGAGATCAGCGTGCGCCAGGACGGCGACACGATCGTGGTGGAACGGCCCGATGACGAGAGGAAGAACCGGGCTCTCCACGGCCTGGCCAGGTCTCTCGTGAACAACATGGTGCTGGGCGTATCAGAGGGCTTCAGTCGTGAACTCCAGATCGTCGGAGTCGGCTACCGGGCCGTGGCCAAGGGTACCGATGCCCTCGAGTTGCAGTTGGGCTTCAGCCACCCGGTCAACGTGAAGGCCCCCGACGGGGTCACGTTCGACGTTCCCGAACCCACGAGGATCATCGTGTCTGGGGTCGACAAGCAGGCGGTGGGCCAGACGGCCGCTGTCATCCGTTCGTACCGCAAGCCCGAGCCGTACAAGGGCAAGGGAGTCCGGTACCTCGGTGAACATGTGGCCCGCAAGGCCGGAAAGGCAGCCAAGTGAGCGCCATCGATCGACGCACGGGACGCATCCGCCGGCACCGTCGGGTACGCAAGGCCGTTCGCGGCACTGCATCCCGGCCGCGCCTTGCTGTATTCCGGTCCAGCCGGAACATCTCGGCACAGGTCATCGACGACCACACCGGAACCACCCTGGCTTCGGCTTCCAGCCAGCAGGCCGGGGTCGCCGATGGTTCCACCGGTATGGCTGCGGCTACCGAGGTGGGGAGGGCCGTGGCCGAACGGGCGCGCACGGCCGGAATCGAAATGGTTGTATTCGACCGGGGCGGTTACCGGTACCACGGACGGGTGGCGGCTCTGGCCGATGCCGCCCGCGATGCAGGACTGGAGTTCTAGTGGCACAGCAGAGGCACAAGACCGACGACTCCCAGCTTCGGGAGTCGAGGGTCATCCACATCAACCGGGTCGCCAAGGTGGTCAAGGGTGGTCGACGGTTCTCGTTCACGGCCCTTGTGGTCGTCGGCGACGGCGCAGGCCGGGTCGGCCTCGGGTACGGAAAGGCCAAGGAGGTCCCCCTCGCTATCCAGAAGGGCACCGAAGAGGCCAAGCGGAACCTGTTCGACGTGGCGTTGACAGGCTCCACGATCATCCATCCGGTCCTCGGGGTCATGGGTGGTGGGCGTGTCATGCTCAAGCCCGCTGCTCCCGGAACCGGCGTGATCGCCGGTGGCGCTGCCAGGGCCATCCTCGAAGAGGCTGGTGTCCACGACATTCTCTGCAAGTCGATGGGATCCTCCAACCACATCAACGTGGCGAGGGCCACGATCAACGGCCTCAAGGCCCTTCGCAGGCCCGATGAGATCGCACGCCTGCGGGGTCTCGACCCCGAGGAGTTCGTGCCTGCGGCACTGCTCACCTCCTACCGCCGTACCGAGGCCGGCATCGACGGACCGGGATCCGACGAGGCTGACGAAGAGGTGTCTGCATGAGCGCCGCCAAGACCGGGAACCTCAAGGTGACCCAGATCCGCTCAACGATCGGCACCAAGCCAAAGCAGCGTGGGACCATCCGGGCGCTGGGCCTGGGCAAGATCGGTCGAAGTAACATCCTGCCTGACCGGGGCGAGATCCGCGGCATGATCGCCCGGGTCCCACACCTGGTGACGGTAGAGGAGGTCGAGTGATATGAAGGTCCATGATCTGACTCCGCCACCCGGGTCTCACAAGCGGGGCAAGCGGGTAGCGCGAGGCATCGGCGGCAAGGGTGGCAAGACCGCCGGTCGCGGCATGAAGGGCCAGCGTGCCCGCAACACGGTCCGTCTCGGCTTCGAAGGCGGACAGATGCCCTTCCACCAGCGAATTCCGAAATTGCGTGGCTTCAAGAACCCGTTCCGGGTCGAGTACCAGGCCATCAACCTGGACTCCATCGAGGAGTCCGGCCTGACCGACGTGAGCCCTGAGACACTGCTCGTCAAGGGCCTGGCCGGCAAGAACTCCCTCGTCAAAATCCTGGGTCGGGGCGAGGTCACGCGAGCAGTGAACGTGAAGGCCCACGCCTTCTCCGGGCCCGCCGAGGAGGCGATCGTGGCTGCCGGAGGGAGCATCGAGAAGCTGCCCCTGCCGTTTGCCGTGAGGCCTCCTGCCAGCGGCAACGCTCTGATGAACCGCTGACCACATCCATTCACCCCCGGTCGAACCGGGGAACACCCGACCACCGGGAGCCAACGTGATTTCCAGCATGCTGAACATGTTCAGGGTCGCCGATCTACGCAAGCGGATCCTGTTCACCCTCCTCATGATCCTGCTTTACCGGATCGGCGCGTTCATGCCCGCTCCGGGAATCGACGTTGAGCAGGTCCAGTTGCTGCGAGACAGGGCCAACCAGGGCGGCGTGCTGGCCTTCCTCCAGTTGTTCTCGGGTGGCGCCCTGACCACGTTCGCCGTGTTCGCCCTTGGTGTAATGCCCTACATCACCGCGTCGATCATCATGCAGGTCCTCGGAGTGGTCGTTCCCAAGATCGAACAGTGGCAGCAGCAGGGCGCCGTGGGGCAGCGCAAGATCACCCAGTGGACCCGCTACCTGACCGTGGCAATTGCCGTCATCCAGTCCACCAGCTTCGCCTTCCTGTTCAACAGCGGCGGCAACTCGATCAGCGGCTCGTCGGGTGCGAACCTGCTACCCAACTTCCACATAGGAACGGTCAGCGTCGTGGTGCTCACCCTCACCGCAGGCACCGCGCTCCTCATGTGGATGGGTGAGCTGATCACCCAGAAGGGGATCGGCAACGGTATGTCGCTCCTGATCATGATCTCGATCGTGAGTGCCTTCCCAGCGCAGGGGTCACTGATTCACGCCGAGAACGGTCCGGTAGCGCTGGGCATAGTCCTTGTTGTCCTGATCGGGCTGGTGGCTGCGATCGTGTTCGTTGAACAGGGGCAGCGTCGGATCCCGGTGCAGTTCGCCAAGCGGGTGGTGGGTCGCCGCATGTACGGAGGCCAGAACACCTACATACCCCTCAAGGTCAACCAGTCGGGTGTGATCCCGATCATCTTCGCCTCGTCGGTCCTGTACCTTCCGGTGCTTCTCGCTGCCGCCCTTCCGTGGGACGGCTTCCGTCGCTGGATCGACGACAACCTGGCCCAGCCCGACAACGTCTTCTACTTCAGCATCACCGGCCTGCTGGTGGTGGGCTTCGCGTACTTCTACACGGCAATCACCTTTGATCCGGTCAAGCAGGCCGACACGATCCGCAAGCAGGGTGGGTTCGTTCCCGGAATCCGTCCCGGCTACCAGACCGAGCGGTACCTGGCCAAGATCCTTTCCCGGATCACGCTGCCCGGCGCCCTCTTCCTGGCGGCGGTTGCGCTGATCCCGTCGATCCTCATCAACGTGTTCCTCGATACCAGTTCCGGGATCGGCGGCTCCTCCGGAGCGGGTGCGGCGGGCTTCGGGTTCGTCGGTATCTCGATCCTGATCGCAGCCGGTGTGTCCCTCGAGACCATGAAGCAGGTCGACTCACAGCTGACCATGCGCAACTACGAGGGCTTCCTCAAGTAGTCCTCGTAGTTGGTGGAACCTGACATCGTGACAACAGTCCACCTGGTGATCCTGGGCCGTCAGGGCTCAGGTAAGGGCACCCAGTGCGTACGTCTGGTGGAGGCCTACGGCATGGTTCACGTCTCGACCGGCGACATGCTGCGGTCTGCGGTGGCAGCCGGTACCGAACTGGGTCGTGAGGCCCAGGCAATCATGGATGCCGGGGACCTCGTACCCGACGAGGTGGTGAACGGGATTGTGGCCGAGAGGCTGGCGATGCCAGACGTGGTCGAGCACGGTGTCATCCTCGATGGCTTTCCCCGTACCCCCGTCCAGGCTCAGGCGCTCGAGGACATGTTGGACTCTACTGGGACACCACTGTGCGGTGCCCTCAACCTGGATGTACCCGTCGATGTGGTCATCGGCCGAATGCTGGAGCGTGGCCGTGTCGACGACACCGAGGAGGCGATACGCCTTCGCCTGGACCTGTACGAATCGGAGACAGCGCCCCTGCTCTCGTGGTTCGAGGACCGTGGCATGTTGAAGGTGGTCGACGGCCTCGGAAGCGAGGAAGAGGTCTTTGACCGCCTCTGCACCCTTGTGGACGGGGTACTTGCATGACCGGTTCTCCCCGGGCGGTCCGTATCGACGGGTTGGACCCTTCTGGGGCCTGCGATAGCGTTGTCCCTCGGCCTCGGCCTCGGCCGGGCCGTTGCCCGCGTCGCTGGTGGGCATACGGGTACGAATGTCCACGATCGTCTGGTGCGCCAACGGTGTTTCCCGGATGATCGGAGCCGCAGTATTCAAGCAGAAGAACACAACCGGGAGCATGACCCTGACGAAGTCCAAGGAAGACGCGATCGTGATGGAGGGCACGGTGTTGGAGCCGTTGCCCAACGCCATGTTTCGTGTCGAGTTGGAGAATGGTCACAATGTGCTGGCCCACATCTCCGGCAAGATGCGGATGCACTACATCCGGATTCTTCCGGGCGATCGCGTTCAGGTCGAGTTGACTCCCTACGACCTCCAGCGGGGTCGCATCACCTACCGCTACAAGTAGCCAGAGCCGGCTGGTCGATCCGACCAGCCGACACGAAGATCGAATGAGCAGGTTATGAAGGTCCGAACAAGCGTCAAGCGGATGTGCGAGAAGTGCCGGGTCATCCGGCGCCACGGTCGCGTGCAGGTGATCTGCAGTAACCCGCGTCACAAGCAGCGTCAGGGCTAGGGGAACACACCAAATGGCACGAATATCCGGCGTCGACATCCCCCGCGAGAAGCGGGTGTTGATCGCTCTCACTTACATCCACGGCATTGGCCGTACCACCGCAGGATTGGTTTGCGAGGGTGCCGGCGTAAACCCGTCGACACGTGTAAGGGACCTCACCGACGAGGAGGTCACCCATGTCAGGGTCTTCGTCGATCAGCAGCTGAAGGTCGAAGGTGACCTGAGGCGTGAGGTCTCCCAGAACATCAAGCGCAAGATGGACATCGGCTGCTACCAGGGCCTGCGCCACCGTCGCGGCCTTCCGGTCCGCGGACAGCGCACCCACACGAACGCCAGGACACGCAAGGGTCCCCGTAAGACAGTCGCCAACAGGAAACAGGCAGTGAAGTAATGGCAAAACCGTCAGCAGGGGGCCGTCGTCCCCGTAAGAAGGAGCGCAAGAACGTCCCGCACGGCGTGGCGCACATCAAGAGTTCCTTCAACAACACGATCATTACCATCACCGACCAGGGTGGCAACACCCTGGCCTGGGCCACGGCGGGCAACGTGGGTTTCAAGGGCTCCCGCAAGTCGACGCCCTTCGCTGCTCAGATGGCCGCCGAGCAGTGTGCGCGTCAGGCCATGGAGCACGGGGTCCGCAAGGTCGACGTGGTTGTCAGGGGGCCAGGGTCGGGTCGTGAGACCGCCATCCGAACTATCCAGAGCACGGGCATAGAGGTGACCGGCATCAAGGATGTCACCCCGATTCCCCACAACGGTTGCCGCCCCCCCAAGCGGCGGAGGGTCTGATGTCGCGCTACACGGGTCCCAGGGCGCGTATTTCGCGTCGCCTGAGCACGAACATCTTCGGGACCAAGGGTGAAACCGTTGCCCTCGACAAGCGTCCCTATCCACCCGGGGAGCACGGTCGTACCCGCCGCCGGGGCAACCCTTCCGAGTACCTGGCCCAGCTCCAGGAGAAGCAGAAGGCCAGGTTCTCCTACGGTCTGACAGAGCGACAGTTCAGGCGCCTCTACGACGAGGCCAACCGTCGTGACGGTGTCACCGGCGACAACCTGCTCCGGTTCCTGGAGTTGCGCCTCGACAACGTGGTCTACAGGGCCGGCATGGCTGCGACCCGACCGCAGGCCCGCCAGATGGTCAACCATGGCCATGTCAACGTCGATGGGCGTCGTGTCGACATCCCCAGCTTCCGTGTCAAGAAGGGCCAGGTCGTGACCCTGCGTGACAAGGCCAGGAACATGGTCGTGGTGCAGTGGAACATCGACGTGCTCGACCGTCAGGCTCCGGCATGGCTCGAGGTCGCCGACGGCGGCCACGAGGTCACCGTTAAGGAACTGCCCCTCCGTGACCAGATCGACATCCCGCTCCGGGAACAGCTCGTGGTCGAACTCTACAGCAAGTAACCGACAGGGGCCTCCGGCACGGCTTCATTGCTCAACCCGGGACCTGCAGACAAACGATTCGAACAACACAGACAGTTGGTCGGGTTCCCTCCGGGAGCCGGAACCAGGAAGCGCTGCGAAGGCAGCGAGAAGGTGGGCAGCCATGCTGGTCATTCAGCGTCCGACCGTTGAGGTCGAAACCGAACTAGAAGGAAATCGCCAGCAGTTCGCTGTGGGTCCGCTCGAGCCGGGCTTCGGCCATACCCTCGGCAACTCCCTACGTCGCACCCTGTTGTCGTCCATTCCGGGCGCGGCGGTGACACAGGTTCGCTTTGACGATGCTCTCCATGAGTTCGGCACGATCGAAGGTGTCGTCGAGGACGTCACCGACATCATCTTGAACCTGAAGGACCTTGAGGTCCGCTGCCACAGTGACGAGCCCGTGACCCTTCGTGTCGATGTCCGTGGTGCTGTCGATGTCACAGCCGAGGTGTTGGCTACCAACGACGAGGTCGAGGTCGTGAACCCCGACCTGCACCTGGCGACGCTGAACTCCAAGGGCCGGCTGGCCTTTGAACTGACGGTCGAGCGTGGCCGTGGCTTCCTGCCTGCCGAGCGTGTCGGCGGTGAGCCGGTCATCGGGGTCATTCTCGTTGATGCCCTGTTCTCACCGGTTCGCCGGGTTGCCTTCAATGTCTCACCCACCCGGGTGGAGCAGTCGAGCGACTACGACAGGCTAGTGCTCGACATCGAGACCGATGGAACCATCTCCCCCCGGGAGGCCCTGGCTTCGGCTGGCGCCACGTTGGGTTCCCTGATCCAACTTGTCGAGAACATGAGCGATGAGCCTCAGGGTCTTGAGCTCGGCGAGGCCGAGTCCGCGATCGTGGGCTCCCCCGACATGGCCCTCCCCATCGAGGACCTAGATCTCTCGGAGCGTCCCCGCAACTGTCTCAAGCGTGCCCAGGTCGACACCATCGGCCAGTTGCTCGAGAAGTCCGAGGACGACCTCCTGGCTGTCACCAATTTCGGCCAGAAGTCCCTCGACGAGGTGATCGAGAAGTTGGACGAGCGGGGCCTGTCTCTGCGGGTTCGGGGCTGAGAACATGCCTGCAACTCCAAGGAAGGGCCGCCGTTTCGGTGGCAGTTCTGCGCACCAGAAGTCGATGATGGCCAACCTGGTTGCTTCGTTGATCGCTGCTGAGGCGATCACGACGACCGAGGCCAAGGCCAAGGCGGTGCGTCCGATAGCCGAGAAGATGATCACCAAGGCCCGCAAGGGCGGCCTCCACAACCACCGTCAGGTGGTGTCGTTCCTGCGTGACCGGGAGATGACCGCAAAGCTCTTCGACGAGATAGGCCCGCGCTACGAGGACCGGCTGGGTGGTTACACCCGGATCCTCAAGGTGGGGCCGCGCCACGGCGACAAGGCGCCGATGGCCCGTATCGAACTTGTCTGATCTCCTGTAGCCACCTCAGGTAGTCTGGCCAGGTAATTGTGAGAGTTCGGGCAGGGGTCGCATACGACGGGGCACCGTTTCACGGATTTGCGGTCAACAGGGATGTACGCACCATCGCTGGTGACCTCGAGGCCGTCCTGGCCCGGGTCGTCGGGTCCGAGGTGGTCGTCACCTGTGCCGGTCGTACCGACCGTGGAGTTCACGCTGCTGGCCAGGTTCTCAGCTTCGACGTTCCAGATGATGTCGACCTTGGCAAGTTGTGCCGGTCGGTCAACCGGCTGTGTGCGCCTTCGATCGTCATGTCGGATATCGAAGCGGCCGAGGATGACTTTGACGCCCGGTTCAATGCAACCGGTCGGACATATCGCTACCGGGTCCTGAACCGGCCCCGTCCTGACCCCCTCCTGTCGCCGACGACCTGGCACGTGGCAGAGGCACTCGATATGTCTGCGATGAATACGGCGTGTGCCGACCTGATCGGTGAGCATGACTTCACCTCGTTCTGCAGGCGGCGCAAGAACCCACTCAGCGAGAGCGCCAAGGTGCTCGTCAGGCGGATTGAGGAAGCTGCATGGAGTGGCCCTGTCGATGACGTCCTGGTCTTCGAGATAACGGCATCGGCCTTCTGCCACCAGATGGTAAGGTCGATCGTTGGGGTTCTGGTACCGATCGGGGCTGGATGGCTTCCCGTCACAGGGGTGGCGAAGGTGCTCGCAGCCCTTGACCGTCAGGCTGCTGGCAAGCCGGCTCCACCCCAGGGCCTTTCTCTCTGGTCCGTCCGGTATCCGGTCGGTTGAGCCGATCCCATGCGATGCCCGGCGGGTTGCCGGGCGGGGGTGTCGGGCATAGCCTTTACCCCCGGTTCGTGTGGTGACCGGGGTCTATCCCAGTTACCTGCATCCGGACCGGGCCGTGTCCCGGAACCGGGCTCCACGGCTACACATTCGAGAGGAACACCCGTGTCCACCTATACACCCAAGGCAGGCGAGATCGAGCGTGCGTGGCACGTCGTCGACGCTGATGGCCTGGTACTCGGTCGCCTCGCCTCCGAGGTGGCTTCGGTCCTCCGCGGCAAGCACAAGCCCACCTTCACCCCCCATGTCGACACCGGCGACCACGTCGTCATCGTGAACGCCGGCAAGGTGGTCCTGACCGGTGCCAAGGAGTCCGACAAGAACGTCTACGACCACTCCGGCTACCCGGGTGGTCTCAAGTCCCGTACTTACGGTCAGTTCCTTGCCGACAAGCCCGAAGAGGCGCTTCGCCGCACCGTCAGGGGCATGCTCCCACGGAACCGTTTGGGCCGCCAGATGCTCAAGAAGCTGAAGGTCTACCGCGGCGCCGAACATCCCCATGGGGCACAGCAGCCGCAGCCGCTGGCCCTTGAACACACCAGGGCCCGTAGGGCCTGACCGAGGAACAGCTGATGTCTAAGCCGATCATCCAGACCACAGGCCGTCGCAAGAGATCCGTAGCGCGCGTGCGCCTGCGTCCCGGGACCGGCACCGTGACGGTCAACGGCCGTCCTGTTGTCGACTACTTCCCATCTGAGAGCCACCGCCTCGTGTTCATGGAGCCCCTTCGGGTCACAGCCACGGAGGGCACATACGACATCGACGCGACCCTCCATGGTGGTGGTGTTAGCGGCCAGGCTGGAGCCCTTCGCCTTGGCATTGCCAGGGCTCTCGAGGCTCTCGAGTCCGAGAGGCGTCCTGCGCTCAAGGAGGCCGGGTTTCTTACCCGCGATGATCGCAAGAAGGAGTCCAAGAAGTACGGCCTCAAGAAGGCCCGTAAGGCTCCGCAGTACAGCAAGCGCTGAACCCCGCGGGTACCGGGAGCAGCCCGGCCCGTAGTCTTCAGAGATGGACCTCAGCTTCGGGACCGACGGGGTCCGCGGACGAATAGGCACCGAACTCGACGCTGCCTCGGTACGAGGCCTGGGTTTGGCAGCGGCTGGCCACCTGGGCTCAGCCAGGGTGGTTGTCGGACACGATTCACGCGAGTCCGGTCCCGACCTGTTGTATGCCCTCGCCGACGGCTTCGTAGCCGGTGGGGTCGAGGTGGTGTCCATCGGCATGGCGCCGACTCCGGCCGTGGCATGTCTGGCCGCCCTGGACTCGGTTGCCGGGGCAATGGTCTCGGCTTCGCACAACCCCTGGTGGGACAACGGTGTGAAGTTGTTTGCTGCCGGTGGGCGCAAGCTGGGTGACGCAACCCAGGCAGCGATCCAGGAGGTCTGGCATCTGCGCCCCCGGCTCGACCCGACCGGCAACTTCTCCGTTGTCGACGTCGACGACGGTCGGTGGGCCGACTCCGTTGTGAGCTCAGTTGCCCCCGGGGTGCTTACCGGGATGCGTCTTGTCGTTGACTGCGCAAACGGTGCCACGTCTTTGAGCGCCGGCGGGGTTCTGTCGAAGCTCGGCGCACAGGTGACCGTCATCCACGATTCTCCCGACGGCCGGAACATCAACGAGGGGTGCGGATCCACGAGGCCCGAAGGCCTGCAGGATGCAGTGGTGTCGTTGGGGGCCGATGCGGGCCTTGCGTTCGATGGAGACGGTGACCGTGTAGTCGTCGTGGCCGCTGATGGTTCTCTGCTGGACGGCGACCACCTGTTGGCCATCTGCGCGGTGGACCGCCTCGGTAGGGGGTTGTTGACCGGGTCGACCGTCGTCGTCACCGTCATGGCCAACCTGGGCCTTCGTCGTGGCCTCGCTGATCACGGAATCATGGTCCATGAGACCGATGTCGGGGACCGCAACGTTCTGGAGGCGCTCGACAACGGCGGCTGGTCCCTGGGTGGTGAGCAGTCCGGCCACATTGTGTTCCCCGAGTTCGCCACTACAGGTGACGGCCTGCTGACCGGGGTGCAGGTTCTTGATGCAGTGGTGAGGGCGGGCCGCACGATCGGAGACATGGCCGCCGAGTTGGTCAGCCGTGCGCCACAGGTCCTCGAGAGCATCCCGGTGTCGGGGAGCGGTGCTGCCGTTGTGGCCGGTGTCGCAGACCTGATCCACGAGGAGGCGGATCGCCTCGGCTCGAATGGGCGTGTGCTGGTGAGACCCTCAGGGACCGAGCCCGTGGTGAGGGTGATGGTCGAGGCAGTTGATGCCGGTACAGCCGAGGCCGTGGCAGAGAGGCTCTGTCTGGCCGTAAGGAATGCTGACGCGGGCACTGAACCGGGGGCCGCGACGGGCAGTTGACCGGACGGTCCTAGAATTGGTGGAAGGGCACCCCTGGAGGGCGCGCCACAGATCCGGATACACCGGCTCCGATACGAGAACCAAGGCCTGCCGATCAGGCGAGAAAGGGCGAGGATCAGGGCATGTGCGGCATTATCGCGGTTCTCAGGCGGCCCTCGGGTCGGCCGGTTCCGACGGCTACAGATGTCACAGGTCCCGTTCAACTGGCTCTTGATCTCCTCGGTGGGTTGGTAGCCGCTCCAGACGAAGTCGGCCTGAAGGAGGTGGCCGACCAGCTTGAACTGGCCGACCGGTTGTTGGGTGGTGTTTCCGGGTTGACGGCAATGGAGGCCGAAGGTTCGCTCATCGGGTCACTTGATCTACTGCTGGAACAGGTTTCTGAGCACCTCATTCGGATGGAGAAGGTCCTCGAAGGTGCGCGGGCCGACCTCGAGTTGGCCAACGTCGCCCTGGTGAGGGCCAGGGACGCTGCATGGTCGCTGTGCCACGACCGCATGGGTGCCCATGCCGGCGTGGCTTCGCTGTCGTCACTGCGCCGGCCACCCAGCGAGTCCGGCCGTGCCGTGCTGCTCTCGGTCCACCAGGCCCTCACCGCCATCGACAGGCTGGAGGTTCGTGGTCGGGATTCGGCGGGCCTCGTCGTAACCGTCTGGGACCACGGCTTCGATGACGTTGACGTGATGGGCCGTGACGAGGATCCCCTTCTCCGCAGCGGAGCGGTCAGGCCCCTCGCCGGCGGCGGCTTCTCGTTCGTGGTGAAGGCTGCAGCGGAGATCGGGGAGTTGGGGGACAACACCGCTGCAATGCGAAGGGCTCTCGCCGGTGACACGGTGCTGGCCGGCCTGCTCGTCAGCCCGTCGGTTCGTGGTGCCGTGCTGGGCCACACCCGCTGGGCCAGCGTCGGCCTCATTTCTGAGGCGAACGCACATCCGCTCGACTCCACCCGGGCCGACGGAGCGGCCGCACCGCTGGTGCTGGCCGTCCAGAACGGCGATGTCGACAACCATGCGGACCTTGTTGCCTCCGAGGACCTTTCGGTGGCAGCCGAGATCACGACCGACACGAGGGTTGTTTCTGCGTTGTGTGCAAGGCACCTGACCGCAGGCGAGTCCGAGGACGAGGCCTTCCGACGTACCGTCGCCGCCTTTGAGGGGTCGGTCGCCGTAGCTGCTTCGATGGGTGCCTCTCCAGATCGCCTCTGGCTGGCCCTACGCGGCAGTGGACAGGCCCTCTACGTAGGCGTTGCCGAAGACGCCTTCATCGTCGCGAGTGAGCCGTACGGGGTGGTGGAGCTGACAGATGCCTACCTGCGAATGGAGGGAGGGGCCGTCTCTGATGGTGTCGGCCCGGCGGTCGGCAACGGCCAGATCATCGGGTTGGACGGTTCGCTTGCCGGTGACCTGGCCGGCATCGACCGACGGTCCTACGACGGCAGGCTGCTCCCAGTGGGAGAGCACGAGTTCGTTAGGGCCGGCATCACCACACGTGACATTGACCGCGGCGACAGCCCTCACTATCTGATCAAGGAGATTGGCGAGGCTCCGGCTTCGGTCCGGTCCACCCTGCGGGGCAGGCTCGTCGATGTCAACGGTACGCCTACGGTGAGGCTCGGAGAACGTGCCCTGGGCGCTGACCTGCGCGCCGACCTGGCTGGGGGCCGGATCCGTCGGGTGACCATCATCGGACAGGGAACCGCAGCAGTGGCGGGCGAGGCGGTTGCGCTCTCGGTAGCCGCAGAGTTCGCAGGGTCAGACCTGATCACCGAGGCGAGGACTGCCACAGAACTGTCTGGCTCAGGTCTGCGTCGCGACATGTCAGACACCCTGATTGTCGCGATCAGCCAGTCCGGTACGACTACCGACACCAATCGCACCGTTGACCTGGTGAGGGCCCGCGGTGCCAGGGTGCTCGCAATAGTGAACCGTAGGAACAGCGACCTGACCGATCGGGCCGACGGCGTGTTCTACACATCCGATGGTCGTGACGTCGAGATGAGCGTCGCATCCACCAAGGCCTTCTACGCCCAGGTGGTGGCAGGCGTCCTGTTGGCAGCGGCGCTCGCCGATGCCGCCGGCCTCCCCGGTGCCGATGACCGGGCGGGCCTCCTCGACGGCTTGCGCGAGCTTCCCGAAGCCATGGTCGAGGTGTTGGCGCTACAGGAGCAGATCGGGAATGTGGCTGACCGGTACGGGCCCGGGCGTCGCCACTGGGCCGTTGTCGGAACTGGTGCGAACCTGATCGCGGCCCGCGAGATCAGGATCAAGCTCTCAGAACTCTGTTACAAGTCCATCGCCGCTGACGCCACCGAGGACAAGAAGCACATCGACCTGTCGGCTGAGCCGCTGGTGCTTGTCTGTGCCACCGGAATGGTGGGTTCGACGGCTGATGACGTGGCCAAGGAGGTTGCCATCTACCGGGCCCACAAGGCCGCGCCGATTGTCGTTACCGACGCCGATCCCGGCCTCGGTAGGTTCCCTGACGCCCTCGACGTCGTGACCGTTCCGCGGGTGCACCCGCGTCTGGCATTCGTGCTCTCGACAATGGTCGGGCACCTGTTCGGCTACGAGGCTGCGCGTTCCATCGACGCCCAGGCGACCCCGCTGCGAGAGGCACATGCCGCCATCGAACGCCTGGCTGCGGCCGGTCTGGCAGCTGATGCATCCACCGGCCCGGTCGAGGCCCTGCGGTCGCAGTTGAGGCCGCTGGCATCCCGGTTCTTCGACGAGCTCAGGTCTGGCCGCCTGAACGGCCACCTCGAAGCTTCAACGGCTGCCCGCCTGTCAGCACAGTTCCGTTACGCCACCGGAGACCTGCCACTGGAGTCCTATCAGCTTGAGTTCGGTCCGGTTGGCACCCCGGCGCTGGTACTCGACGACCTGGCCGGAGCCCTGACGCAGGCCATCGAGGAACTCACCCGACCCATCGACGCCATCAAGCACCAGGCCAAGACGGTCACGGTGGGGATCTCCAGGAGCGACGAGATGCTCCTCACCGCCGGCCTTGTCCGCGAGGTCCTCGATGCCGGGGCGCCGCGTGATTCGCTCAGCTACAGGACCCTACGGTTGCTCGCCGACCTGGACGCTGCCGTTGCCCAGGTCGTCGGGTTCACCCGTTACCGGGTCGATGGGTTCGACGGGGACACCCCGACGGTGGCGATCGTCGACAGGGGTGGAATCTCCACGGGCATTGAGTCACGTTCTGATCGTGATCCTGCACTTCGCGGCACCAAGCACAGCGTGGTCGTGGCACGTGAGGTTCTCGTTACCCGGGGAGCCAGGGACGGCCGCACGATCGTCCTGGTTCCCGAGGTAAAGGACCGTCAGGCGGTCGGCCTGACCCTGCTTCATGTGGTGCTCCACGAGTACCTGCCTCCTGATGACCTGCGTGGTGTGCTCCATGGCTACCGCAACCGGTACGACAAGATCCGCGATGCCGTCTGTGAGACAGAGCCCCACCTGCGCGACGACCGGTTGGCCGACCTGCCAGTCGAGGACCTCCTGGTTGATCCCGTGGGAGGGATAGCTGATCGCCTTCGTGCGGAGGGTTCGTCCTGATGCGGGCGGTGGGGGCGCCGCGTTGATTGGTATCGGAACGGACCTGGTCGACATGGGGCGCTTCCGCCGTTCCCTTGAGCGCACCCCCGGCCTGAGGGCACGGTTGTTCAGGCCGGCTGAGCGTGCCTACGCCGACCTGCGAGCCGATCCGACGGAGAGGTATGCGGTTCGATTTGCGGCCAAGGAGGCGGTGCTCAAGGCACTCGGCCTCGGCCTGGGTGGTGCCGCGATGTATGACATCGAGGTTGTGCGCGAGCCGTCTGGCAGGCCGGCCCTGCTCCTTCACGGCGGAGCGGCCGAAGCCGCCAGCGCTGCCGGCGTGGAGCGCTGGCTCCTGACCCTCAGCCACACCGACCTGGTGGCGACGGCCACGGCGGTGGCTCTGTGACGGGCCGGGCTCTCAGGGCGGCCGTGTCGTGATTCCGGTTGTCACCCCGGCTGAGATGGCCGAGATCGATGCGGCTTCCCCGGAGGCGGTAGACGTCCTGGTCGGACGTGCCGGAGCCGCGGTGGCACGGGCCGTACTCGAGGAGCTGGGTGGTGGCTACGGCAGGCGGGTGGTGGTGCTCGCCGGCCCGGGTTCCAACGGCGCCGACGGTCGGGTGGCCGCCGAGAGGTTGGAGCAGCGAGGCGTACGGACCATCGTAGTTGACGCCCTTGACGCACCCGAGCGGCTTCCTCCGGCGGATCTCGTCGTGGATGCGGCATTCGGCACCGGGCTGCGACATCCTTTCGAGCCACCTCGAACGTCTTCGCCAGTACTGGCCGTTGACCTGCCCTCTGGTCTTGACGGCCTGACCGGTGTGGCCATGGGTGCTCCGATGGGCGCTGTACGGACCGTCACGTTCGCTGCCCTCAAGCCGGGCCTGCTGCTCGGTGAAGGGCCCGGCCTGGCTGGGCGGGTCGAGGTGGCCGACATCGGCCTCGACGTCTCTGGGGCCGGAGCCTTCTTGGTCGAGGACAGCGACATCTCCGGCCTCGTTCCAATGCGGCGACCGGATGCCCACAAGTGGCACAGCGCCTGCTGGGTGGTAGCCGGATCTCCCGGCATGGAGGGGGCCGCCCACCTGGCGGCCGCCGCGGCCCAGCGGGCTGGTGCCGGTTACGTGCGCCTCTCGGTTCCCGGTGGCGTTGACGCAGGTACACCTGTCGAGGTGGTCGGGCATCCGGTGGATGTCGGCCTGGCAGAGGTCTCCGGGGATCTGGACAGGTTCGCATCGCTGGTGGTGGGGCCCGGTCTCGGTACCGACGGTGATACCTGGTCAGGGGTGCGGCGCCTGGTGGCCAGTTCGACCGTCCCGGTCGTTGTCGATGGTGACGCCCTGAACGCCCTCGTGGGTGGTGACCAGGAGCGTCGGTGGGTGGCACCGGTGGTCCTGACCCCACATGACGGGGAGTACGAGCGCCTGACCGGTAGCCGCCCGGAACCTGACCGCATCGGAGCCGCCAGGGCCCTGGCCCGGTCGTTCGATGCGGTCGTGCTCCTGAAGGGTCCGACGACGGTCGTGGCGGCACCCGACGGACGGGTCCGGCTGGTCACGGCTGGTGACAGCCGTCTGGCCACTGCGGGTACCGGTGACGTCCTGGCGGGCATCTTGGGGGCTTTCGTGGCCCGTGGGGCCGACCCGTTGGACGCGGCAGCCGCAGCAGCGCACGTGCACGGCCGGTTGGCGACAGCCTGCCCCGAAACCGGTCTGGTAGCCGGAGACCTGGCCACGCATCTCGTCGAGGTGCTCGTGGGTCTCAAGGTCGACCCTTTAGAGGGGGCGTCGTTCTGATGAGACCCACATGGGCCGACATCGACCTTGCGGCTATTGCCCACAACGTCAGCGTGTTCTTGGAGGTAGCCGGCAAGAGTGACCTGTGCGCCGTTGTCAAGGCCGGTGCCTACGGTCATGGAACTGGCGAGGTGGGCAGGGTCGTTGTCGAGGCTGGTGCTAAGTGGCTGGGGGTGGCCCTGGTCGACGAGGCCGCTGAGCTCCGGTCAGCCGGAATTGACGTCCCGATCCTTGTCCTTTCCGAGCCGAGGCCGTCCGAGATGGCCGGGTTGGCCGAACTCGCCGGAGTCAGGCCCACCGTGTACTCCGAGGCCGGTGTAGATGCCTTCGCCTCTGTCGCACCAGCCGGCTCACCGGCCCATCTCAAGCTCGACACGGGGATGAATCGGGTGGGTGCGAAGCCGTCGGATGCGGTCCGGCTGGCCGGGCACATCAAGGAGGCGGGCTTGACCCTGGAGGGACTCTTCACCCACTTCGCCTCGGCTGACCAGCCCGGCGACCACCTCACCGGGGCCCAGGTGGAAGCGTTCGACGGGGCATTGGCAGAACTCTCGGCCGCTGGTCTGAACCCGCCCGTCGTCCACATGGCCAACACGGGGGCGACCCTCACCCGGCCGGACTGCCACAGGTCAATGGTCAGGATCGGAATTGGCCTCTACGGAGTGGAACCCTCAACGGCACTCCGAGGGGTGTGCGCGGACCTGGGGCTCCGACAGGCCGTTCGCCTCCGTAGCGAGGTCGCCCATCTGCACGATGTGGAAGCCGGCGGGGTCGTCTCGTATGGCCGCATGTGGATGGCTGACCGACGGACGAGGTTGGCCACCCTGCCGATCGGTTACGCAGACGGCCTCACCAGGTCGTGGTGGGAGCATGGGCAGGTGCTCATCGGTGGAAGGCGCCGGGCCGTACGAGGCGTGATCACCATGGACCAGACGGTCGTCGAGGTGGACGACCGGGTTGCCGTTGGCGACGAGGCCGTGATCCTCGGTGGCCAGGGTGACGGGTTCCTGGCTGTCGGCGAGATGGCAGATGCGACCGGCACCATCGGGTACGAGGTTCTTGCCACCGTCGGGTCCCGGGTGCCCCGCAGGTACTGAGTCGGATCCGGAACAGACCAGTGAGCCGTGTCCTCCTCGTCGAGCCGTACCACAGCGGCTCGCATGCAGCGTGGGCCGAGGGCCTCGCCGCCCACAGCCGCCACGAGGTAGTGGGCGTGAACCACCCGGGCGCCTACTGGAGGTGGCGGATGCGGGGTTCGTCGCTGACGCTGGCAGCCGCGGCCGAGGCCGCCGTGGAGCGGGCGGGACAACCTGACCTCGTG
Source organism: uncultured Candidatus Nemicrothrix sp. (assembly GCA_913055915.1). GTDB lineage: Bacteria > Actinomycetota > Acidimicrobiia > Acidimicrobiales > MedAcidi-G1 > UBA3125. The sequence goes on from CAJXKL010000002.1 coordinate 83,076, forward strand.
ATCGTCAGCGGCATGATCGACCTGGCGGCGTGGCTGGGGTTCAGCCGCCGGTTCCTCGGTGACGTTCCGGTTGTCCTGTACATGCACGAGAACCAGCTCATGTATCCCCTGGCCCCCGGTCAGCGAGTCGATGACTCACTACCGCTGATCAACTGGTTGGGGATGGCTGCTGCCGACGAGGTCTGGTTCAACTCGGCCTTCCAGCGCGACGGCCTCCTCGACGCCCTGCCGGCCCTCCTCGAGCGTGCTCCCGACGAGGTGCACACCCCGTGGCTGGCAGGTGTCGCCTCGGCCTGTCAGGTCGTGCCTGTGGGAGTCGACCTCTCGGACGTACCGGTCCGTGACACCGCTGCCAGCCCGGAGGTGCCGATGGTTCTCTGGAACCAGCGCTGGGACCACGACAAGAACCCCGGAGCGGTGATGAACGCGCTACTGAGGCTGGCTGCCGAGGGTGTTGCATTCCGGGTGGCCGTGGTGGGCGAGAACTCGCGTGTGGACCCGAGGGAGATGACCGAAGCCAGGGTGCAGTTGGGTGACCGGGTAGTCCAGTTCGGGCACCTGCCAAGGCCGGAGTACGTGGGTCTGCTGGGAACCAGCGACGTGGTGGTGAGCGCTGCCCACCACGAGTTCTTCGGGATAGCGGTGGTCGAGGCAATGGCAGCGGGTGCGGTGCCGGTGTTGCCGACCAGACAGAGCTATCCGGAGCTGGTGCCGGACAGATGGCACGGGGTGGCCCTTTATCCCGACGAAGGGCTCACCAGCCGCCTCAGGGATGTCCTCGGCGACCTTCCCGGGTGGCGTGATCGGGTGGCGGGGCTGGACGCGGTGATGCACCGGTTCGACTGGCGACGGGTGGTCGAGGACTATGACGACCGCATCGATGCGCTGGTCGCAGGGGCGTGCAACTAGCGTCGGTGGTGTGAAGTTCCCGATCGACGGCGTCAGGGTGGGCCACTGGACCGACGAGGCTGCACTCACGGGGTGTACAGCAGTCCTGTTCCCTGAGGGGACGGTTGCATCCGGTGAAGTCCGTGGGGGAGCGCCGGCCACACGCGAGTTCGACCTGCTGGCTCCCGAGAGGAGCGTCAGCCGCCTGGATGCCGTCGTCATCTCTGGTGGATCGGCCTTCGGCCTGGCGGCAGCAGATGGCGTCGTGGCCCATCTCGAGGAGCAGGGTGTCGGCTTTCCCACACCTGCTGGTCCGGTGCCGATCGTGGTGGGGATGTCCCTCTTTGACCTCATGGTGGGTGACGGTTCGGTCAGGCCCGGTGTCGCCGAGGGGCGCATGGCAGCCCTCGCGGCCGTGCCAGATGACGTGGGTGTCGGCCGGGTGGGTGCCGGTGCAGGTGCCACGGTCGGAACGTGGCGGGGACGGGGCCATTCAGCCCCCGGAGGAATCGGAATCGCCTCCGCCCAGCGTGGCGATCTGGTCGTGGCGGCCGTCCTGGCGGTCAACGCAGCCGGCGACATCGACGACGGTTCGGTTCCGGAGTCGGTCGTCGATGGCGTGTTTGACTCATGGCCTGACATGACAGCGGCTGGTTCGCTTGCCGATGGAGGCAGGGACAACACGACGATCGGTGTGGTTGTCACAAACGGGGCTGTCGACAAGGCCGGATGCCTGCTGCTGGCGCAGTCGGCCCATGACGGCCTGGCCCGGGCGATCTTTCCCCCTCACACGAGGTCCGACGGTGACGCCGTGGTGGCAGCCGCGACCGGTGGGGTTCCCGTCGGTGGACCCGAGCTCGACATCCTGCGGGTGCTGACCGTGGCTGTCGTGGAGAGGGCGATCAGGAACGCCTGCTGAAGCCGGTTGCGCCCGGCCGGGACAGCCCTTGTCTGTACGCTTCAGGGGTGTCAACCTCTCTGGAACTGCTGGCCGTGGAGGCCGGCTCATGCACCATGTGCGGCCTCGCTGACGGTCGCAGCAGTGTTGTCTTCGGTTCGGGTGACCCTGCAGCGAACCTGATGTTCGTCGGCGAGGGACCCGGTGCCGAGGAGGACCGCCAGGGCATTCCGTTCGTTGGCCGGTCGGGAACGCTGCTGGACCGCCTGCTCGACGAGGAACTGGGCATCGACCGTGCCGACTGCTACATCACGAACGTCGTCAAGTGCCGGCCTCCCGAGAACCGCGACCCGAGGCCGGACGAGATTGCGGCGTGTCGCCCCTACCTGGGTGACCAGATCCGGTCCATTGACCCCGCGGTCGTCGTCACCCTCGGAAACTTCTCCTCCAAACTGCTTCTCGAGACCGACACAGGCATCACGAAGTTGAGGGGGAGGGCCTACCCGTTCGGTGACAGGCACCTCGTGCCGACCTTTCACCCGGCTGCGGCCCTGCGCGGCGGCGCTGACGTCCTGTCCCGGATGCGGTCAGACATGGTCCGGGCGAAGATGCTGATGGAGCGGGTATGAGCGCACTGACGGTCATAGCCACCCACTCCGCTGGCCAGACCATGGCCGTGGCGCGTTCCCTGGCCGGGTTGGTCAGGGCCGGCGACCTGATCGTGTTGTGCGGCGACCTCGGTGCGGGCAAGACGGCATTCACCCAGGGCCTCGGCCGGGCCCTCGGGGTGACCACACCGGTCACGTCGCCCACGTTCACCCTTGCCAACCGCTACGAGGGGGATTTCGTGGTGAACCACCTCGACGTCTACCGACTCGTCCACATCGACGAGGTGCGCGACCTGGGTCTCCATGAACTGCTTGACGACAGGTCCGTGACGGTTATCGAGTGGGGTGACGCCATCGCCGGTGCACTACCCGGTGGATACCTCGAGGTCCGGATGACCCTCGGCGACGGCCCCGACGACCGATTCCTCGAGCTCCGCACGGTTGGTGACGGGTGGGCTGACCGTGAGGCCACCCTTGCCGCCATGGACGCCTTGACGGCGAACGGCGGTGAGCCGTGTTGATCCTCGCCATCGAGAGTGCCAGCGGCCAGGTTGGCTGTGCGATCGGAGGTCACGAGGGGGTGCTGGCCTCGGCCCATTCAGGTCAGGGCCGCCGTCACGCCGAGGCCCTGGGCCCGCAGATCGACTTTGTGCGGCGCCAGGCCGGCATCCAGCTCACCGACCTGGGTGCCGTGGCGATCGACGTGGGTCCGGGCCTGTACACGGGCCTCCGGGTCGGCATTGTCGCCGGCGTGTCGATGGCATACGCGCTGAGTATCCCGGTGATTGGTGTCTCAAGCCTTGACCTGTTGGCATTTCCGGCCCGCTGGACCAGCCGCCTGATCGTGTCCGCCCTCGACGCACGGAGGGGCGAGTTGTTCGTGGCCATGTTCCGAAAGGTCCCCGGTGGGATTCAACGGGTGGTGGACCCACGTGTGTGCGGTCCGGCTGACCTTGCCTCAGAACTGGAGGCCTCCGAGGAGAGGAGCCTGCTTGTCGGTGACGGGGCCCTTCGCTACCAGGAGATGTTCGCCGGCATCAGGGGGGTGGAGTTGGCCGAACAGGGGCTGGCCAACCCCAGCGCCAGAGCGCTTGCCCAGCTCGCCCACGCCAGGGTCATGCGCGAGGAGTTCGTGCAGCCGTGGGAGCTCGAACCGGTCTACCTGCGTAGGCCCGATGCTGAGATCAACTGGACAACGAGGGAGGGCGGGGCGTGAGTGTCGTCACAGCAGGCGACCCGGTTGTCCTGCGGCAGATGGGCGAGGCTGACGTTCATGCCGTGACGGCCATCGACGAGATGGTCTTCGTGCGGCCCTGGTCCACCGGCTTTCTGCGTGATCAGGTCCTTGGAACCGACACCAGGTTCCATGTCGTCGCCGAGGCGGGTGGCGAGGTGGTTGGCCATGCGGGTCTCGCAGTGGTGGCCGACGAGGGTCATGTCACCACCGTGGCAGTTCATCCGACGGCTCAGGGGACGGGGATCGGTTGCCTCCTGCTGGCCGAACTCTGCCGCCGGTCGGTGTCGCTCGACCTGGTGGCGATGACGCTCGAGGTGAGGGCATCCAACGTTCCGGCAAGGGGTCTCTACGCCAGGTTTGGGTTCGCCCCGTCGGGTGTACGGCCCGGCTACTACTCCGACAACGACGAGGATGCCCTTGTCATGTGGGTGCACGACATCGCCGATCCGTCGTTCATGGAGCGGGTCGAGGCGGCCTGCGTGGCCCGTCAGGTTCCAGGTGGGGGTGGTGACCATGTCTGACCTGGTTCTGGCAATCGAGACCTCGTGTGATGAGACCGCCGCTTCCGTGGTCGAGGCTGCGCGGCTGGTGCGCTCATCGGTCGTCAGCAGTCAGGTTGACCAGCACGCCAGGTACGGAGGTGTGGTCCCCGAAGTTGCTAGCCGGGCACACGTCGAGTTGTTGGTTCCGGTCGTGGCCGAGGCGATGGTTGCAGCCGGGGTCGAGGGCCGCGATCTTGCGGTTGTAGCCGCCACCACCGGGCCCGGCTTGGTCGGTTCGCTGCTGGTGGGGGTGAGCGCCGCCAAGGCGCTGTCGCTCTCGTGGGATGTCCCCTTCGTGGCCGTCAACCACCTCGAGGCCCACCTCTACGCCGCCCTCCTCGAGGAGCCCGACCTGGAGATGCCGATGGTCGTCCTTTTGGTCTCGGGTGGCCACACCATGCTCGTCGTCATGGAGGACCACGGTCGCTACAGGCTGCTCGGGTCGACGCTCGACGATGCCGCCGGTGAGGCTTTCGACAAGGTGGCACGCTATCTGGGCCTGGGGTACCCGGGGGGACCGGCCGTTGACCACCTGGCACTGGACGGTGATCGGTCGGCGTATTCCTACCCACGTGCCCTCGTCCAGGAGAATCCGGCGACCCTTTCCGGCGATCGTCGCTACGCGTTCTCGTTCAGCGGGTTGAAGACGGCGGTCGTGAACCACCTCCGATCCGACCCCGATGCGTCGACAGTTGATGTCGTTGCCTCCTTCCAGGAGGCGGTGGTGGACGCCCTCGTGACCAAGGCCCGGTGGGCGATCGAGGAGACGGGTGTGAGGGCCGCCTGCCTGGGAGGGGGCGTGGCAGCCAACTCCCGCCTTAGGGAACGGTTCACAGAGATCTGCGAGGGTGCCGGTGCGCGCGCGTTTCTGCCTCCGCCTTCGATGTGTACCGACAACGCAGCGATGGTCGCTGCTGCGGGTTGGTGGCAGTTCAGGCGTGAGGGGCCCAGCCCGCTCGACACCGGTGCCGATCCGAACCTGGGCCTGAACCTGATCGGTTAGGCGGCCCGGCGGTTTCCGGCGGACTCTCGCGAAACTCCGGCCGGCACGTTGTGGGCCACACCGCCCACCCCTATCGTTAGCACTCGTCCAAGGAGACTGCTAACCGCCAGATGGAGGCGTTTTCTATGAATCTTCAACCACTTGAGGACCGCATTGTGGTCCGCCCCAGCGAGTCCGAGGAGACCACGGCCAGCGGCCTGGTCATTCCCGACACAGCCAAGGAGAAGCCCCAGCAGGGTGAGGTCCTGGCCGTCGGCCCCGGTCGTCGTTCCGACCAGAGCGGTGAGCTCGTCCCGATGGACGTAGCCACCGGCGACACCGTCGTCTACAGCAAGTACGGCGGCACCGAGATCGCCGTTGCCGGCGAGGACCTCTTGATCCTCAACGCCCGCGACGTGCTGGCAATCGTCAAGTAGGCGCCCATGTCAAAGATCCTGAAGTTTGACGAGGAGGCCCGCCGCGGCCTCGAGGCCGGCGTGAACAAACTGGCCGACGCAGTGAAGGTGACCCTCGGCCCGCGCGGTCGCAACGTGGTGCTCGACAAGAAGTTCGGTGCACCGACCATCACCAACGATGGCGTTTCCATCGCCCGTGAGGTCGAGTTGGAGGACATCTTTGAGAACATGGGTGCCCAGCTGGTGAAGGAGGTCGCTACCAAGACCAACGACGTCGCCGGCGACGGAACCACGACGGCCACGGTGCTGGCACAGGCACTGGTCCGCGAGGGCCTGCGCAACGTGACCGCTGGTGCCAACCCGATGGGCCTCAAGCGCGGCATCGAGAAGGCGACCCGTGCGGCCGTCGACTCCATCGCCGAGCAGGCCGTGCAGGTCGACGACTCCAAGGAGCAGATCGCCAACGTGGCAGCCATTTCGGCCGCCGACGAGGCGATCGGGTCCGTCATCGCCGATGCCATCGACAAGGTCGGCAAGGACGGCGTCGTGACCGTCGAGGAGTCCAACACCTTCGGCATGGACCTTGACTTCGTAGAGGGCATGCAGTTCGACAAGGGCTACATGTCGCCCTACTTCGTGACTGATCCCGAGCGCCAGGAGGCCATCCTCGAGGATCCGTACATCCTGTTCAACCAGGGCAAGATCAGCTCTGTCCAGGACATGCTGCCGGTGCTCGAGAAGGTCATGCAGGCTGGTCGTCCGCTTCTGATCGTCGCCGAGGATGTCGAGGGCGAGGCCCTGGCCACCCTGGTGGTCAACAAGATCCGCGGCACCTTCAACTCGGTGTCGGTGAAGGCTCCCGGGTTCGGTGAGCGTCGCAAGGCGATGCTCCAGGATATGGCGATCCTCACCGGCGGCCAGGTGGTTGCCGAAGAGGTCGGCCTGAAGCTCGACGGCGTGACCCTCGACATGATGGGCACCGCCCGCAAGGTCGTGATCACCAAGGACGATACTACGATCATCGAGGGTGCAGGCGATGTAGCCGAGGTAGATGCCCGCATCACCCAGATCAAGCGTGAGATCGAAGAGACGGACTCCGACTGGGACAGCGAGAAGCTCCAGGAGCGGCTCGCCAAGCTGGCCGGTGGCGTCGCCGTCGTCCAGGTTGGTGCCGCCACCGAGGTGGAGCTAAAGGAGAAGAAGCACCGCATCGAGGACGCCCTCTCGGCTACCCGCGCGGCCATTGAGGAGGGGGTTGTCGCCGGTGGCGGCACGGCCCTCATCCGGGCACGCGGTACTGTCGCCGAGGTGATTGAGAGCCTCTCAGACGATGAGGAGACAGGTGCCCGCATCCTGCACACCGCTCTGGTGGCTCCGACACGGCTGATTGCCGACAACGCCGGCCTCGAGGGATCCATCATGGTCCGCGAGGTCGAGCAGGCCTCGGGCACGACCGGCCTCAACGCCCTGACCGGCGAGCTGGAGGATCTGGTTGCCGCAGGCATCCTGGATCCAGCCAAGGTGACCCGTGCGGCACTGCAGAACGCGGCGTCCATCGCTGCGCTGCTCCTGACCACAGAGGCGCTCGTCGCCGACAAGCCCGAACCTGCGGCAGCGATGCCGGCTGGCGGTGGCATGGATCCCATGGGCGGCATGGGCGGTATGGGTGGAATGATGTAACGGTCCCTCGGGACAGTTCGACCGGGAGCCGGGCCGCAGGGCCCGGCTCCCGGCGTTTTGGGCGACCCCGGTACCCTCGGTACATGGAACCCCCGGTGGACAGCGACGTTGGCCTGACGGATCCGACAGCGTGGTGAACAGGCGCCCCGGCCGGGGGCCCCAGGTGATCCGGCGCCCTGACGGCTGGACCGAGGGTGGACCGTCGCCGTGGGCCGACCTGGCTCACGTGGCACCCACGATCACGGATCTGGCGCTGGCTCTGGCCCGCCACGAGCCGTTACCGGTGGACCGCCCCGAGGCTCCGGCACCTGAACGGACCTCGGCCGTGCTGGTGCCCCTCTACGAGTCCAACGGTGCTGCAACCGTCGTGCTCACTCGGCGATCACCCGGCCTCCGGGCGCACGGCCACGAGGTGAGCTTTCCGGGGGGTGGTCATGATGTCGACGACACCGACCACTGGACTACCGCCCTCCGGGAGGCACACGAGGAGATCGGCCTCGACCCTTCCCTCCCGGCCCGGCTGGGTGAGTTGGACAGGTGGATGACCGTGGGAAGCCGCAGTTGGATCCACACCTACGTGGCCGAACTCACCGACATTCCCGAACTGGTGCCCGACCCCTCCGAGGTCGAGCTGATCCTGCACGTGCCCCTCATTGATCTGCTCGGTGACGGCGTGTTCAGCGAGGAGTTCTGGCCCATCGACGGGAACGTCAGGACTGTCACGTTCTTCGAGCTGGCCGGTGACACGGTCTGGGGGGCCACGGCCGCGATGCTGCGCCAACTGCTCTGTATCGGTCTGGGCATAGAGGACCGGCAGCGGTAGGGTCCGACGATGTTCCCAGGGCCGCTTTCGACCGGGGTGGGCAACCGTGCTCACTGAGCCACCACATCATCTCACCCCCGAGGAGTTCCGCGAGGCGGGCTACGTCACCATCGATTGGATCGTGGATTACCTGGCCGGCATAGAGGACCAACCCGTGTTTCCGGCCGTGGAGCCGGGCCAGATCCGCGCATCCCTTCCAGACGCTGTTCCCGAGGTCGGAGAACCGATCGAGGACGTGCTGGCCGACGTGGACCGCCTGATCGCTCCGGGCATCACACACTGGCAGCATCCCGGCTTTTTCGGCTACTTCCCCGGGAACTCGTCGGCCCCGGCGGTGCTGGGCGAGTTGATCTCCGCAGGCTTCGGGATTCAGGGAATGCTCTGGTCGACCAGCCCCGCGTGCACGGAATTGGAGATTCATGTCCTGGACCTTCTGGTCGACATCTGTGGTCTGCCCGACCGGTTCAGGTCAGACGGTCCGGGGGGTGGCGTGATCCAGGACTCTGCCTCGTCGGCGTCACTCTGTGCCGTGTTGGCTGCACGCGATCGGGCCGGCGGTGCGGCGGTTCTGGCGGACCTGCGTGTGTACACCTCCAGCCAGTCGCACTCCTCGATCGAGAAGGACGTGCGGGTCGCCGGGTTCGGAGCCCACCAGCTGCGGGCCATCGACACCGACGGTGACTACGCCATGGACCCCTCAGCCCTCCGTGCCGCTGTCAAGGCCGACCTGGCCGATGGCCTGATTCCGTGTCTCGTCGTGGCTACCGTCGGCACGACGTCGTCAGGCGCGTTTGATCCGCTTCCAGAGATCGCCGAGGTGGCCGCCGGTGCCGGTGCGTGGTTGCACGTGGATGCTGCATGGGCCGGCTCAGCAGCCGTCTGTCCCGAATACCGCTGGATCCTGGCCGGGCTCGAGCATGCTGACAGCTATGTGTTCAACCCGCACAAGTGGATGCTCACAAACTTTGACTGCAGCGCCTTCTTCGTAGCCGACAGGAAACCCCTGCTCGACTCGTTGTCGGTGGTTCCCGAGTACCTGCGCAATACCGCCAGCGACTCGGGAGAGGTCATCGACTACCGGGACTGGCAGGTTCCCCTTGGTCGCCGGTTCCGGTCCCTGAAGCTCTGGTTCGTGCTGCGTAGCTACGGGGTCGAGGGCCTGCGTGCCCACATCCACCACCACGTCGAGGCGGCCTCGGAACTGGCTGGGCGCATCTCAGCGAACCCACGACTGGAGTTGGCTACTCCGGTGTCGCTGGCGCTGGTCTGCTTCAGGCACGTGGACGGCGATGTCGCCGGGGAGAACCTCCTGACTGCCCTAAACGCCACCGGAGAGGTCCTGTTGACCCATACCAGGCTGTCTGACCGGTACGTCCTTCGGGTGGCGGTCGGCGGTAGCCGGACCACCTCGGACCATGTCGGGCGGCTGGCCGACCTGCTCGACGATCTGGCCTGAGAGGGGCGTTTCGTCGCTTCTGTCGGCGCCTCTGACGTGGGTCATTGGCCGCTAAGGTCTTCTCTTTCCACCTGGCGGAGGAAGGGCCGGTGAGCCGTGGCTGAGATTGAGATCGGTATGGGCAAGAGTGGACGTCGGGCGTACGGCTTTGACGACATCGCGATCGTGCCCAGTAGGCGTACCCGAGACCCTGAGGACGTCGACATCAGCTGGCAGATTGACGCCTACCGGTTCGACCTGCCCCTGATGGCATCGGCGATGGATGGCGTGGTCAGCCCCGCCACGGCCATCGAGGTGGGCCGCCTGGGGGGTGTGGGTGTGCTCAACCTTGAGGGCCTGTGGACCCGCTACGAGGACGCCGATGCCGTGCTCGCCGAGATCGCCTCGCTTTCCGTCGAGCAGGCAACCCAGCGGATGCAGGAGCTCTACCAGGCACCCGTGAAGCCCGAACTGATCACCGCCCGGATCAGGGAGATCCGGGAGGCCGGGGTCGTTGCTTGTGCGTCGGTCACCCCTCAGCGGACCGAGGCATATCTTGACCACATCCTGGCCGGTGAGCTCGACATCCTGGTCATCCAGGGAACGGTCGTGTCCGCAGAGCACGTGTCGACCACGGTCGAGCCTCTGAACCTGAAGACCTTCATCCGCAAGCTCGACATTCCGGTGATCGTCGGCGGTTGTGCCACGTACAAGGCGGGCCTGCACCTGATGCGAACCGGTGCTGCCGGTATCCTCGTCGGCGTCGGCCCGGGTCACGCCTGCACAACCCGGGGCGTACTCGGCCTTGGCGTGCCACAGGCAACGGCAATAGCCGATGTCCGGGCAGCACGGATGCGCCACCTCGACGAGACCGGCGTCTACTGCCATGTGATCGCCGATGGCGGTATGGCCACCGGTGGTGACATCTCCAAGGCAATCGTCTGTGGCGCCGACGCCGTCATGGTCGGATCCCCCCTGGCGGCCGCCTCCGAGGCGCCGGGCCGTGGCTACCACTGGGGAATGGCCACGTTCCACCCGACCCTGCCCAGGGGTGCCCGCGTCAAGACCGACACGAGGGGCACGCTCAGCGAGATCCTCCTCGGCCCAGCCAGGGAGAACGACGGTCGCCTGAACCTGTTCGGTGGCCTGCGGACCTCGATGGCCACCTGCGGCTACCTCGACATCAAGGAGTTCCAGAAGGCCGAGGTGATGGTGGCGCCTGCGCTCCAGACCGAGGGCAAGTCGCTGCAGAAGTCCCAGGGTGTGGGGATGGGGCACTGACCCTGACGCCATGAGCACCGGTCCATGACAGGGGTCTCAGACTCCATAGGCGGTGCCGCTGCGGCGACCGACCGCATCCTGGTGGTCGACTTCGGCGCCCAGTACGCGCAGTTGATAGCCCGGCGGGTGCGCGAGGCGAACGTGTTCAGCGAGATCGTTCCGCATGACATCTCGGCAGCCGACCTTGCGGCCCTCAGGCCTTCGGGAGTCATCTTTTCCGGTGGCCCCACCTCGGTGCACGTCGAGGGGGCGCCCCGGATAGATCCCGGTGTCTACGACCTCGGGGTTCCGATTCTCGGCATCTGTTACGGGGCGCAACTGATTGCCCACCAGAGGGGCGGCACGGTGGGGCGCAACGAGCGGGGCGAGTACGGCCGAACCGACATGACCGTCACAGATCCCGGGGTGCTGCTTGTTGATGCCGGAAGCGGGTTGCACGGGGTGTGGATGAGCCACTTCGACGCCATCACAGCCGCACCCGACGGCGCCGCGGTCACTGCGTCCTCCCCCGACGCTCCCGTGGCTGTTTTCGAGGCCCCCGAGCACGGTTTCTACGGGGTCCAGTTCCATCCCGAGGTGCACCACACGCCGTGTGGGCAGGACCTTCTGGCTCGGTTCGTCCACGAGGTGTGCGGCTGCGCCGGCGACTGGAACATGGGCTCCATCATCGGATCGTCTGTGACCGCCATCCGCGAGCAGGTGGGTACCGGTAGGGCCATCTGTGGCCTCTCAGGCGGGGTCGACTCGGCCGTGGCCGCAGCGCTCGTCCATGAGGCGATCGGCCACCAGTTGACCTGCGTGTTCGTTGACACCGGGTTGATGCGGGCCGGTGAGGGCAAGCAGGTCGTCGAGACCTTTCAGAAGACCCAGGGGATCGAGTTGATCCACATTCGGGCGGCCGACCGGTTCTTTGAGGGTCTGGTCGGAGTCACCGAGCCAGAGGCGAAGCGGAAGGTAATCGGCGAGCTGTTCATCCGCATCTTCGAGGGGGCTGCGGGGGGCATCGATGATGCACGCTTCCTGGTGCAGGGCACGCTCTACCCCGACGTCATCGAGTCGGGTATCGGCCATGCCGCCAAGATCAAGAGCCATCACAACGTGGGAGGCCTACCAGATGACATGGGCTTCGAGTTGGTGGAGCCCCTGAGGAACCTGTTCAAAGACGAGGTCCGGTCGGTGGGCAGCCAGCTGGGTCTGCCCGACGAGATCGTCATGCGCCAGCCGTTTCCGGGCCCCGGACTCGGGGTGCGCATCATCGGCGAGGTGACCCCTGAAACCGTCGGAGTGCTCCAGGCAGCCGACCTGATCGTCCGTGAGGAGTTGCACAGTGCGGGCCTCGAGCGTGAGATCTGGCAGGCCTTCGCAGTGCTGCCCGACATCCGGTCCGTGGGTGTTATGGGCGATGAGCGCACCTACGCCCGCCCGGTGATCATCCGGGCCGTTTCCAGCGAGGATGCAATGACCGCCGACTGGGCACGCCTCCCATACGACCTGCTCGAGACCATGTCGAGTCGTATCATCAACGAGGTGGACGGCGTCAACAGGGTCGCCTACGACATCACCTCAAAGCCCCCGGGAACGATCGAGTGGGAGTAGGCGACGGCCCCGCCGGCGCGGCTGCGTCGCCGGTGGCCGTGGATAGCCTTGCGGCTTACACGACGGCGTGCGCCTTCTTCGGTGAGCAACTCTCGTTGGTTGGCGATGACGACTGGGATGCCGCTACGCGATGTGATGGGTGGGATGTCCGCTCCCTCGTGGCCCACGTGGTGCTGGGCGAGGCGATGGTCGTGGATCTGTTCAACGGCGGCGAGGTTGCCAGGGCCCCCGAGGTGGACACCTCGGTGCTGGGCCCAAACCCAATGGCGACCTGGAGGGGCACGGCTGTGGCTGCTCTAGAGGCGGCGTCGGTCGGCGATGTGCTGGACCGCTCCCACAGCCACCCCTCTGGCGACTTCATCGGCACGGTCATCTTGGGCTTCAGGGCAACCGACAACCTGATCCACGGCTGGGACCTGGCTACGGCGTGTGGCCGTCAGGTGGAACTTCCCGTCTCTCTTGCCGAGAGGTGCCTCGACTTCTGGCGACCGGTGGCCGGCACGGGGGCGATGAGCGGCCACTTCGCCGAACCGGTCATGCCACCCGAGGATGCTCCGGCGGGGGTGCGCCTGCTGGCGCTGCTGGGCCGTTCAGGCTGAAGCCTCCCGAGTGGGTCAGACCCCTGTGAGGGCCTCGACCACCGGCCCGAACTCGACCATGGAGTCCTCGTTCATGCCTATGTAGGTGAGGCCCCAGCGCTCTCGCCAGGCCAGCAGGGTCTCGACACACTGACCCTCCGAGCCGACAAGGACGTGCGGAGAAGCCAGCGCCTCCTCGGGGGAGATGCCGAGGGCCGGGGCCATCAGGTCGGCGATTCCCTCCGGGTCGTCTGTGATCAAGGCAAGGTGGACGCGGGTCTGGAGTTCGATCTGGCTGAACCGGTCTCCGGCGGCCTCTCTGATCCATTGCAGTTTCTGGTCTGTAGCAGCCGTCGTGGCCGATGGTCCTGCGTTGTGGTCGATCACGCCGGCGTGGAGGCTGGCGTTGAGGCCCACGATGTCGGCCTGGTGTGCAGCGAGGGTGAGCATTCGCTGGCCGCCTCCGGCCAGCAGGATCGGGGGGTGTGGCCGCTGGACGCAGGCAGGCTGGCCGTCGAGGCCGCGGATCGTGTAGTGCTCGCCGTCGAAGTCGAACGGGCCGTCCGTGAAGCATCCCTTGAGTACGGCGATGGCCTCGGCAAGCCTCTCGATTCGTATGCCGGGACGGTCCAGGGGGATTCCCGACTGCTCGTAGTCGGATGTCTTCCAGCCGGCGCCCACCCCGAGTTCGAGGCGACCGTCGGACAACAGGTCGAGGGTGGCAGCCTGCTTTGCCAGAAAGGCCGGGTGACGGAAGTCGTTTGACAGCACAAGGGTCGTGAGGCGCAGGTTGTGGGTCGCCTCGGCGGTGACGGCCAGGGCGATCAGTGGGGCCATCTCGGTGTCAAGGTGGTCGGAAACCGAGACGGCCGAGTAGCCGAGGTCTTCGGCGCGTCGGCCCAACTCGCGCCATTCGGCAGCCGGCCTTGGAACCGACGCCTGGATGCTGAAGCGGAAGGGTCTGGTCATGGCCGGCAACACTATCCAAAGGCTGGTCGGAGCAAGGGAGCCGGTCACACCCCAGCGGTAGGGTGGCGCCGATGGCCCCAGCCGATCCAGAAACCCACGAGACGGGCCTCAACCCGGCCCAACTCGATGCCGTGACCCATCCCACGGGTCCCCTGCTCGTGGTGGCCGGTGCAGGGTCCGGCAAGACCCGTGTCCTCACCAAGCGGGTGGCCCATCTGATCGCCGAGAGGAATGTCTCGCCCTTCGGGATCCTGGCCATCACGTTCACTAACAAGGCCGCCGCTGAGATGAAGGAGAGGGTGGCGGCCCTCGTTGGTCCTGTCGCCCACCGGATGTGGGTGTCGACATTCCACTCGGCGTGTGTGCGAATGCTGCGCTCTGACGCCGAACACATCGGGTTCCCGTCACGGTTCAGCATCTACGACCAGGGCGATGCCGTCCGTCTGACCGGCTACGTCATCCGTGACCTGAACCTCGACAACAAGCGGTTCCCCGCCCGGGCGATCCATGCATCCATCTCTGCCTCCAAGAACGAGGGTGTCGGCTCGTCGGCCTACACAGAGAGGGCGACCGGCCCGTTCGAGCAGAGGATTGCCGAGGTGTTCATCGAGTACCAGAAGCGGCTCCAGCGAGCCGGCGCCATGGACTTCGACGACCTGCTGGCCAACACGGTCCACCTACTGCGCTCCAACCCCGATGTCCTGGACCAGCACCGCAGGCGGTTCCAGCACGTCCTGGTCGACGAGTACCAGGACACCAACCGGGTCCAGAACGAACTGGTGATGTTGCTGGCTGAGGAGCACCGGAACCTGTTCGTGGTGGGTGACAGCGACCAGTCCATCTACAGGTTCCGCGGAGCTGACATCCGCAATATCCTGGACTTCGAGACCGCCTTCCCCGATGCCACCGTTGTGGTGCTTGACCAGAACTACCGCTCCACCCAGACGATCCTGGATGCCGCCAACGCTGTGATCACCAGGAACGCCGGCCGCATGCCCAAGGAACTCTGGACCGACACCGGGCCCGGTGAGTCAATCCTGGCCTACAAGGCCGGCGATGAGGAGGACGAGGCGCGCTGGGTGGTTGAACGCATCAAGGCACTCTGTTCCGGTGGTGGTTTCCGCTGGTCGGACATGGCTGTCTTCTACCGGACCAACGCCCAGAGCAGGGTGGTCGAGGAACGGCTAGTTCGCAGCGGGGTTCCCTACATGGTCGTCGGTGGTACCCGCTTCTATGAGAGGCGTGAGGTCCGCGACGCAATGGCCTACCTCAAGCTGGCCGCCAACCCCGCCGACGAGGTGGCGGCCAAGCGGGTACTGAACGTTCCCAAGAGGGGGGTTGGTGACACCTCGGTACGACGCATCGACGCCCTGGCCGAGGTGACGGGATGCGGGTTCCTCGAGGCGCTCTACCGGTGTTCTGAGGCAGGCGTGTCCGGTCGTGCCGTTGGAGGTATCCGTTCGTTCCTGGACCTGCACGAGACCTTGGTCGACCATATCGATGACGGGCCCGCGGCGGTTCTCGAAGCTGCACTTGCGGGCTCCGGGTACCTTGACGAACTGGCGGCCGAGCACTCGGTCGAGGCCGACGGAAGGCTCGAGAACCTGGCTGAACTGGTTGGGGTGGCGAGGGATTTCGACGACGTGGCCGACTTCCTGGAACAGGTCGGGCTGGTCGCCGACACCGACGATCTTCCAGATTCGGCCGATGAACCCGACGGTGGTGGGTCAGGTACGAGAGCGCCTGCCGACGGCGAGGTCGTCCTGATGACGCTGCACGCCGCCAAGGGCCTCGAGTACCCGGTGGTGTTCATCATCGGCATGGAGGACGGCGTCTTCCCACACATGCGGTCCCTGGGTGATCCCGACCAGCTCGAGGAGGAGAGGCGCCTCGCCTATGTGGGCATCACCCGGGCCCGACAGCGACTCCACCTCAGCCATGCCTGGTGTCGGATGCTGCACGGCCAGACCCAGTACAACCCGCCGAGCAGGTTCCTTGAGGAGATACCTGAAGGTCTCGTGAAGGAGGTCGACGGTGGAAGGTCTGCAGGCTCAAACAACAGATCGTCGGGTTGGGGAACGGGCTCGCGTCGAAACGGTGGTTCCGAGGATCGCAGCTGGTTCGGCCCCACCCGGACGCCTGATGACGTGAGAGACAAGGACGGCGACGAGTCCGGTGGCATGATCTTCGGCAGAGGGACGGGTTCCAGGTCAGCCGGGTCATCCTCGACGGGCGCCCACGACCTCGGCCTCCAGGCCGGTGATGATGTGGTCCATTCGGCGTGGGGTGACGGCGTCGTCGTATCGGTGAGCGGCGCCGGCGACCGGGCCGAGGCCGTGGTCCGGTTCCCGAAGAAGGGAGAGAAGCGGCTGCTGTTGGCCTGGGCCCCCCTCGTCCGACCCTGATGCCCGACCTCAGGGCAGTGGGCCCGAGCACCAGGTGGCTCCAGTACGCTTGCCGATCGCATCCCTCCTCACGGTGGGATCTGCCCGTGTAGCTCAGTCGGAAGAGCGGCTCACTCGTAATGAGCAGGTCCGGGGTTCGAATCCCCGCGCGGGCTCGTGGCGGTCGGTTGAATCGACCGTGTCCGTAACCGTTTCGTCGGCAGTTGTCCGTGCCGACCGTTCCAACTCATAGGATGCGAACCATGAACCTTCTAGCTGGCGTCATCTGGCACTACTGGCTGGCAGTGCCCCTCGTAGGCGGTGGCATTCTGCTCTGCATCGCCACCCTGGTCGGATACCTGCAGAAGGTGTCAGCGACCCGCTATCCAAAGCGCTGAAGGCCTGACCGTGGCGGCCGGTGTGCCGTCCGCCGGCATCTCTGACCGGTTGCCGTCGGTCATTGACTGGGATGTGGCGGAACAGGTAGCAACCCGTATCGCCGCCAGGGCACCCTTTGGCGGAACCCACCACCTCGATGGTCTCGTCGAGGAGTTCGACGTCCATACGGCGAGGGCCGAGGGGCTGGTTGCCGAAACTACCGGGTTGAGAGCCCTGCATGGCGAGGCCCGGGCGCGTGTGGTCGACAGGGACGACTGGATCCGAGCCAACCTGGCGTCGTTGCAGCGGTTGCTGCGACCCCTGCTGGACAAGATGGCCGAACGCTCCTCCACCTCGCTCACGCCGCTGACAAGCCGGGTGGCTGGTATCGAGTTGGGGGCTGTTCTGGGGTGGATGTCAATACGGGTTCTGGGCCAGTACGACCTGTTGGTGCTCGAGGACGAGGCCGCCGAGGACCAGGACCTCGTCTACTAC
Organism: uncultured Candidatus Nemicrothrix sp.; assembly: GCA_913055915.1. Lineage (GTDB taxonomy): Bacteria > Actinomycetota > Acidimicrobiia > Acidimicrobiales > MedAcidi-G1 > UBA3125. The sequence goes on from CAJXKL010000002.1 coordinate 100,266, forward strand.
GTGGGTCCCAACCTAGTTGCCCTTGAACGTCGCTACGCCTTTGACCCGCACCAGTTCAGGTTGTGGCTGGCTCTCCACGAGGTGACCCACAGGGCGCAGTTCACCGGAGTGCCGTGGATGAGGGAGCACTACCTGAGTCTTGTGAGGTCCCTCCTCGAGGACTCCGACGTAGAGCCGACCCACCTGCTCGACTCCCTCAGGTCCCTGGTGGAGGGACGCCGCAACGGTTCCGACATCGGCGGAGGCGTGCTGACGGCGATCGCCTCACCGGAACAACAAGAGGCCCTTGATGACATTGCCGGCCTGATGAGCCTGCTGGAGGGCCACGGCGACGTGACCATGGACCGGGCAGGAGAGGGAATCGTCGTGGGGGCTGACCGGTTCGGCAGGGTCCTCCGGGAGCGGCGACGGTCGGCTTCGGGCTTTACCAGGATCTTCCAGAAACTCGTGGGGCTCGAGGCCAAGTTGGCTCAGTACGCCAAGGGCGAGGCATTCATCGGGAAGGTCGAGGAGGCCGGAGGGAGCACCCTGTTGAACCGCGTCTGGGAAGCTCCGGCGAACCTTCCTGACCTGGCCGAGATCAAGTCGCCAGAGGTCTGGATCGCCCGCATGGGTGTGGTCGACGAGCCGGAACAGTGAGCGGGCTCGACGTGTCGGACCTGTTGGCCCGGTGCACGTTCGCCCCACCCGGTACGCAGGTCGACTGCGCGGTTTCCGGAGGCCCCGACTCGATGGCCCTGATGGTCCTGGCAGTCGAGGCCGGCCTGGACGTCACCGCCTGGCATGTGGACCACGGGTTGCGGCCCGAGTCCGCTTCCGAGGGCGAACTCGTCGCCCGGACAGCTGTCTCGGTCAGTGCGGCCGTCATGAGGGTTGAGGCACCTGTCGAACACGGCCCGAACCTGGAGGCGCGTGCCCGTGAGGCACGCATCGTCGTCCTGCCGGCCGGGGTTCTCACAGGCCACACCGCCGATGACCAGGCCGAGACCGTGATCATGAACATCCTCCGCGGTGCAGGGATCCAGGGCGCTGCCGGCATCGGGGATCCCGACAGGCGGCCCCTGTTGGCTCTTCGCCGGGCCGAGACCACCGCAGTGTGTGCAGTTGCGGGCATCACCCCGGCTCACGACACGATGAACGACGACCCGCGCTTTTTCCGCAACAGGGTGAGGCATGAGATCGTTCCCCTGATGGCCGAGGTCTCAGGGCGTGACCCTGTGCCCCTCCTCGCCCGTCATGCCGACCGGGCCCGAGAGGCTGTCGGCCTCCTCTCCACTCTCGTCGACGGAATTGACGCGACCGATGTCTCGGTTCTCTCCGGTCTCTCAGACGACCTTGCCAGGCTGGCCCTGAGGACATGGTTGACCGACTGCTCGGGTGGTCGACCTCCGGATCTGGCGTCGGTCGACAGGGTCCTCGAGGTTGCCCGTGGGTCACGTCGCGCGGCAGAGGTCGTTGGTGGACACCGCGTCGAGCGGTCGGCGGGTCGACTCACCCACCTGCCCGACTAGGGTCGTTCGCCATGGGCCACGACCAGCTTGAGGGCGACGCCGGACCGGGGCTGGTCCCGGGGAGAACCCTCGTCAGCGCCGAGCAGTTGGCTGAACGTGTGGCCCAACTGGGGGCCGAGATCACGGTGGACTACGCCGGTCGTTCACCCCTGCTGGTGGGGGTGCTCAAGGGTGCGTTCATGTTCATGAGCGACCTCTCCAGGGTCATCGACCTGCCCGTCGAGTTCGACTTCATGGCCGTTTCCTCCTACGGACACTCGACGCGCTCCTCGGGTGTCGTGCGTATAGTCAAGGATCTTGACCTGGACCTGGCTGGTCGCGACGTCATCCTCGTCGAGGACATCGTCGACAGCGGCCTGACCCTCAACTACCTGCGACGTAACCTCCTTGCCAGGAACCCGGCAAGCCTCGAGGTGTGTGCGCTGCTGGTTCGTGAGGACCACAGCGTCGACGAGTCCATCTTGCGCTACGAGGGCTTCAGGATTCCCGGAGAGTTCGTGGTCGGATACGGGCTAGACGTCGACCAGCGTTACCGCAACCTTCCCGACATCAGGGTCGTCGAGCAGGCTTCAGGGGTTGAGGTGGCCGAGGCCTCGTAGCCGCCTCCGGGTGGGAGTCATCCGGAATGACTGGAAATGATCCACAATCATCGTCGGTCGGCCCCTTGCGCCACCGATCACACCGTTAGATTCAGGGGTGTGGGTGCCGTGATGGGAGTTCTGAACGTGACCCCCGATTCCTTCTCGGACGGGGGTCTCTACCTGGACCATTCGGCTGCCCTGGAACACGGCAGAAGGCTCATTGACGAGGGTGCCACCGTTGTCGACGTGGGTGGCGAGTCAACCCGCCCCGGGGCTGACCCCGTTGGCGTCGACGAGGAGTTGAGACGGGTGATTCCGGTAGTGGCGAGCCTGGCCGACGAGGTCAGGGTCTCCATCGACACCCGTCACGAGGAGGTCGCCAGGGCCGCTGTGGCAGCCGGGGCCACGATCGTGAACGATGTGAGTGCCGGCCTGGGATCGGTAGCCGCAGACTTGGGCGTCGCGTGGGTCGCCATGCACATGCTGGGTGACCCTAGAACGATGCAGGAAGATCCCCGGTATGACGACGTGGTTGGCGAGGTACGTGACTACCTCATCGACAGGGCCGAGCAGGCTAGGGACAACGGGGTCCGGGAGGTGTGGATCGACCCGGGGATCGGGTTCGGCAAGACGACCGGACACAACCTCGAGATCCTGGCGAACCTGGATGCCCTCGTCGATACAGGATGGCCGGTCGTGGTCGGGGTGAGCCGCAAGAGGTTTCTCGGAGAACTGACCGCTGCAAGCGACGGGTTAGACGGGCTCACACCTGTGGGTGACCGCCGCGAGGGATCGGTGGCGCTGGCAACGTGGGCGTACGCACGGGGTGTCGACATGGTCAGGGCCCACGATGTGCGAGCGACCCTGGATGCTGCGAGGGTGGTTGCATGAGCGAAGCCACCAGCCTCGGGGAGGAACGATGAGGGGTAAGTGGGCCAAGGGCATTGTGCCCACGGCGTTCGCCTGGATCATCCAGGACCAGATTGCGGTCTGTGAGCGTCCAGGTGGCTTCGGCACCAGCCACCGACGCGTGCGGCGCCAGGAGGAGATCATCTGGATCCGCGAGAACAACTTCGACACGGTCGTCTCCCTGCTGGCGAGTGACCACAACCTCCACAACTACGACGAGTTGGATGTCGCCTGGGTGCAGTTGCCGTTCAGTGGTGCCGACGACGGTCTGGAGCGGCTCGTGGACGTGTTCGAGCGGTTCCAGGAGATGACAAAGGATGCTTGTCGTATCATCGTGCACCGCGACGAGTTGAACGACGTGGTATGTGGCCTTATGGCGGCCTTCCTGCTCTGGCGGGGGCTCGTGCCGACAGGGCCGAGGGCAATCTCGATCACTGAGCAGTTGCTCAGCCGGCCCCTCGGCAATCCGGGTCGTAGCATTGTGGCCCTGGTGGTTGAGGCGGCTCCCGATCCGCCGTCATGAGCGGTGGTGCAGGCCCCACCCGTAGGGCGCTGCTCAGCCTCGGCTCCAATGTCGGCGACCGTTGGGAACACCTGCGTGGGGCCGTTGCCGCCATGCCCGACGTGGTCGACGTGTCAACCGTCTACGAGACGGCTCCCGTCGGCGGTCCCGACCAGGGCCCCTACCTGAACTGTGTGGTCCGGCTGCAGACCGACCTGTCACCGAAGGCCCTCCTCGAACTCTGTCGTGGGCTGGAGGTGGAAGCGGGACGTGTGCGTCGGGTGCGGTGGGGCCCACGGACCCTCGACGTGGACATCCTCTGGGTTGACGGTGAGAGTGTTGATGACGAGGGCCTGACGGTTCCGCATCCACGCATGTTCGAGCGGGCCTTCGTGCTGGTCCCGCTACGCGATGTTGCGCCTGACCTGGTCGACGAGATCCCCGGTGGAACAGCCGGGGACGATGTGGTACCTGTCGGGCCACTCGCTGAACCAGCCGGGGCCTGAGCCGTGGCAGGTCGGGCACGTATCATCGGCCCGGGCCGAGCTGGGACGGCAATGGCCAGGGCGATGGAGGACTCTGGATGGACGGTCGTCGACCTTGTCGGACGCCACGATGCACAGGATCGCGCTGCCGACGGAGTTGATCTGCTCCTGATTACCACGCCGGACCGGGCGGTCGCCGACGCCGCCTCGTCAGTAGCCCCGGTCGAGGAGACCGTGGTGGCCCACCTGTCGGGTGTGCTGGGCCTTGAGGCACTGGCTCCACACAGTCGACGGGCAAGCCTGCATCCGCTCGTTTCCCTTCCAGGTGACAGCGTCGGGACCGGTCCCGTGTTCGACGGCGCGTGGTTCGCCGTAGCCGGAGATCCACTGGCAGGACGGCTGGTTGAGGACCTCGGAGGGTGGCCTGTGGCCGTCTCCCCCGAGGATCGGGCTGCCTACCATGCGGCGGCGGTCATCGCGTCTAACCACCTCGTGGCACTACTTGGCCAGGCCGAGCGGGTCGCCGAGTCGGTCGGGGTTCCCCTCGAGGCCTTCCTCCAGCTGGCAGCGGGATCGGTCGACAACGTGCGGAGGTTGGGTGCCGCCGGTGCGCTCACAGGGCCGGCCGCTCGAGGCGATGAGGACACGATCAGAGCTCATCTGGAAGCCCTGGAACCCGCCGAACGCGATTCGTATTCGGCTGTGGCGGAACTGGCACGCCGGTTGGCTGGACGGACCTCCCGGTGACCGGTGTCGAGGTGGCTCGGACGGTGGCAGGGCTGCGATCCAGGTTGGATGCGGAGCGCGCTGCAGGAAAGACGGTTGGCCTTGTTCCCACGATGGGATGCCTGCACGCCGGCCACGCCTCGCTGATCGACGCCGCCACCGGGAACGACCTGACCGTCGTGTCACTGTTCGTCAACCCACTCCAGTTCGCTCCCGATGAGGACCTGGCCGACTATCCGGGGGACTCGGAGGCCGACCTTGAGGTCTGCACGCTGCACGGCGCCGACCTGCTCTTCTCACCATCTGTAGAGGAGATGTACCCGGGAACCGGTGTGCCCGAGGTGGAGGTCGGTGACCTGGCAGCCCGCTATGAGGGGGCCAGCAGGCCCACACACTTCGGTGGTGTCGCCACAGCCGTTTCCAGGCTCTTCAAGGTCGTGGGCGCCTGTCGCGCCTACTTCGGGGAAAAGGACTTCCAGCAACTGGCGGTGGTGCGACAGATGGTGGCTGAGCACTCAATCCCCGTTGAGGTGATCGGCTGCCCGACTGTCCGCGAACACGACGGCCTGGCCCTGTCCAGCCGCAACGTCTACCTGACCGCACCTGAACGCGGTGAGGCACCTGTCCTGTACCGGGCACTGCAGGTCGGGGCAGCGGTGGTGGAGGGCGGAGAGACAGATCCTGGGGCCGTTGTCTCGTTGATGGCCGAGGTGGTCGGCAGCGCAGCCACCGGTGAGTTGGACTATGCGGCGGTTGTCGATCCGGCCACGTTCGAGACGCCGACCCGCATCACCGGTGCCGGGGTTCGCCTACTGGTCGCGTGCCGGTTCGGGCGGGCGAGGCTCATCGACAACATGGCAGCGGTACCGGCATGACCGGGCCGACCGGTGGGTTGGATGACCGGAGGGAGGGGGCAGGCTGGTTGGCTATGGATGCTGATGCCGTTGACCGGGTGGCCCTGGTGGACTCCCGCATGGGTCGACGGAGCGGAACTTCTGCAACACCGCCACCTGAGGTGGTGGTTGAGTGCGTGCGGAGGGCACTTGACGAGGACCTCAGGCCCGACGGTGACCTGACAGCGGTGCTTCTGCCCGAGGGCGCCGTGGTGACAGCCACCATCGGTGCGCGCAGCGCCGGCGTCCTGGCCGGCTCCGACTGTGCCGTCGAGGCGTTCAGACAGGTTGATCCAGACATCCGTGTCGACTGGATGAGGGTCGACGGCGACGTGCTGGATGCGGGTGAGGTGATGGCAACGGTGACAGGTCCACTGGCGTCGGTGCTCACCGCGGAGCGGACCGCGCTCAACTTCGTGGGCCACCTCTCAGGCATTGCCACGCTGGTGGCCCGCTGGGTTGAGGTGGCAGGAGCAGGTGCCGTCGTCTGGGACACCCGCAAGACCACGCCGGGCCTGCGGGTGCTCGAGAAGGCGGCGGTCCGGGCCGGTGGAGGTGCCAACCACCGGGCCAACCTGAGTGAGTGGGTGATGATCAAGGACAACCACCTGTTCGGCACCGACATGGTGTCCGCCGTGAATGTGGCCCGGTCACGCTGGTCCGACCGCGCAGTCCATGTCGAGTGCGACGAGGTCGGCCAGGTCGGCCAGGCGCTCGTGGCGGGCGCCGACGCTATCCTGCTCGACAACATGGCCCCTGGCGAGGTGCGGGCCTGTGTCGAGCTCGTAGCGGAGTGGGACGGGGAGAGGCCCCTGCTCGAGGCATCCGGTGGCATTACCCTCGACGTTCTGGCCGACTATGCAGCGACCGGTGTGGACTGCATTTCCAGTGGGGTGTTGACCAACTCGGCCCCTACCCTCGACGTGGGCCTCGACCTGGGCCCTGATCTGGAAGGCTTGTCACAATGACCGCTACAACCGGGCCCGGAGGCCCCTCGATGCTGTTGACCATCGACGTGGGAAACACCCAGACCGTGATCGGCCTCTACGAGGACGACGGCGACGCATCCTCAGCCGAAGCCGGCCTCCTTGAGCACTGGCGCATAGCCACCGACGACGCCCGTACGGCCGACGAACACGCCGTTGTGATCGGCAACCTCCTGCGGTCGGCCGGGTACGACCTCGACGTGGGTGGTGTGAGCGTTTGCTCGGGCGTGCCCCGCGTGCTGGCCAGCCTCAGGGAGATGATCGACCGCTACACCGGTGCTGTTCCCGTGGTTATCGAGCCAGGCGTCAGAACCGGCATGCCGATCCTCTACGACAACCCCAAGGAGGTCGGAGCCGACCGGATCGCCAACGCCGTGGGTGCGTACGCTCTCTACGGGGGCCCCAGCGTCGTTGTCGACTTCGGCACCGGCAACAACTTCGACGTGATCTCCGCCGATGGCGAGTTCATCGGCGGCGCCATTGCCCCCGGAATCGAGATCAGCCTCGATGCCCTCTTCGGCCGGGCGGCTGCACTGCGCTCAATCGAGCTGGTCGAGCCGCGGAGCGTCATCGGAAAGAGCACCGTCGAGTCGCTGCAGTCTGGAGCCGTCTACGGCTTCGCAGCCCAGATCGACGGCATGGTCGAGAGGTTCCGTGGTGAGTTGGGTGAATGCACGGTCATCGCCACCGGTGGCCTGGCTTCGCTGATCTCACCCGTTGCTGCGTCGATCCAACACGTCGAGCCGTTCCTGACCCTCCACGGGCTACGCCTGGTCTTCGACCTGAACCGGGAGGGCTGACCGAAATGACCGCTCCGGCCGAAGACAAGACGCCATACCGCTTCGGGCCCACGACCTTGGTGGCGGAACTCCACGAGGGCTACGCCCAACTCGAGGATGGTGAGGAGACCGGCGTCGAGGTGACCGTCGCCGGACGCCTGATGTTGCGCCGCGACCAGGGGAAGCTGGCGTTCGGGGTGCTCGCCGACCAGACCGGCCGCATCCAGCTGTTCGCCCCTCAGGCCTCAACACCCGACTTCGACGGGTTCACCAGCCTTCACATCGGTGACTGGCTGGGGGTCACCGGAGAGGTCATCAAGACACGGAGGGGCGAGTTGTCTGTCCGTGTCGGTTCGTGGGTGCGCCTGGCCGAGGCTCGCCTGCCGTTCCCCGACAAGTGGCACGGCATCTCCGATCCCGACACCCGCTTCCGTCAGCGCTATGTGGACCTGTGGGTGACCGACGAGGCCCGACGGGTGTTCACCCAGCGCAGCCGGGCCGTCTCGTTGATGCGCCGCTGGCTCGAGGAACAGGACTTCATCGAAGTCGAGACCCCGGTGTTCCACCCGATTCCAGGTGGCGCCGCGGCAAACCCGTTCACGACCCACCACAACGCCCTGGACCTGGACCTGTACCTGCGCATCGCCCCCGAGCTGTATCTCAAGAGGCTCATCGTGGGTGGCTTTGAGCGGGTGTTCGAGATCGCCCGGGTGTTCCGCAACGAGGGGTTGTCCACGAGGCACAACCCCGAGTTCACGATGCTCGAGCTCTACCAGGCGTATGCGGACTACGGCGACATCATGGTGCTCGTCGAGGAGCTCGTGGCCCACCTGGCACAGGAACTCCTGGGAACCACCTCAGTTGTCTACGACGGACGCGAGCTGGACCTTTCAGCACCGTGGAGGCGCGCAACCATGTTCGATCTCCTCGAGGAGCACAGCGGGCTGCGGGTCGACATGGACACGCCACGGTCCGAGCTTGTCGGCTACTGCGAAGAGCGTGGCATTCCCGTCGAGGGCCACCACGGTGTGGGCAAGCTCATCTTGGAGCTCTACGAGAAGACCACCGAAGCCGAGCTCTGGGGCCCTGTGTTCGTGACCGACTATCCCAAGGAGGTCTCACCGCTGGCCCGCGACCATCGCACGAGCCCGGGGCTGGTTGAGAGATTCGAGGGGATCGTGGCCGGGCGCGAGATCTGCAACGCCTTCAGCGAGCTGGTGGATCCAGATGAGCAGAGGGCCCGCTTCGGGGCACAGGAGGCTGACAGAGCCGCCGGCGACGACGAGGCCATGGTCGTCGACGAGGACTACCTGCGTGCCCTCGAATACGGGCTGCCTCCGACGGGCGGCCTGGGGATCGGCGTGGACCGGCTGGTGATGCTGCTTGGCGGGGTTTCGGCAATCCGCGATGTGATCCTGTTTCCGACGCTGAGGCCGGAACAGGGCTGACCCCGGTCGGCTCCTCAGGCGGGCAGATCCGTCACCCGTGCCAGGAGAAGGTCGCAGGTTGAGCGCAGCGTCAAGACGGCCGGCGTGTCGGGAAGGTCGTCAAGCGAGGCACGTGCACGGTCGGTGAAGTCGACGGCGGTCTGGGTGGCAGCACCAATGGCGGAGTCGGAGCGCACGATCATGCGGGCGTGGTCACGGGTGGCGTCGTCGATGGGGCCGCCCAGCAGCCCTCGCAGGTTGTCGCCCGAAGGGCCGCCCAGCGCCAGGATCACCGGCAGGGTGTAGACGCCTTCGACGAGGTCGTTGCCTGCCGGCTTACCCAGTTGCTCGTCGGTGGCGACCACGTCGAGGATGTCGTCGATTACCTGGAAGGCCATTCCGTAGTGGTAGCCGAAGTCGGTGACAGCCTTGACCAGTTGGCGGGGGTGGCCCGCCACGATTGCACCTACGTGTGCCGAGGTGGCGAGCAGGGCGGCGGTCTTGCCGGAGATCGATGTGAGGTAGGCATCGCGGGAGCGGTCCACGTCGAATGCATGCTGTAGTTCGCGGATCTGGCCTTCGCAGAGGGAGGCGATCGTGGACGCCAGTAGGCCTGCCACCTCGGTGCCCAGCCTGGCGGCTATCTCGGAGGCGCGTGCCAGCAGGTAGTCGCCGGCAAGGATGGCCTCGAGGTTGCCCCAGCGGGCGTTGACGCTCTCGACGGTGCGCCTGGTGTCGGCGCCGTCCATGACGTCGTCGTGGTAGAGGGAGCCCTGGTGCACCAGTTCCACGGCGACGCCACCGGAGATGACGTCGTCGGTGGCGCTGCCGGGTTCTGTGCTCGTGACGAGCGAGGCGGTAATGGCCAGTGCCGGTCTGATCCGCTTTCCGCCGGCGTCGATGAGGTGCCTGGCGACCTCGGTCAGGAAGGGGTCATCGGCCTCGACGACGTGTCGGAGCCCTGCCTCAATCCGATCCAGGTCGGCCGCCATGCCGGGTGGGTCCAGGAGGGGTGTCGGGTTCGCCACCCGGGGAGGATAGGGCGCGGGGCGGGTTGGCCGAAACTGTCGGCTTCTTGAGCTTGGGGGTCAGCCGGTCGGTGACACACCGGTAGCGGTACACTTTGTGGACGAGCCTGGTGTCGATGGGCCGCTGAGGCGGCCCGGTTGGCATCGGTCCGTCGATTTCACACGGGATTCAGACAGGTCAGGAGAAACCGGTTGTTCGAGCGGTTCACGGACAGGGCACGCAGGGTCGTGGTACTGGCCCAGGAAGAGGCGCGCCTCCTCAATCACAACTACATCGGAACCGAGCACATCCTGCTGGGGCTGATCCACGAGGGCGAGGGCGTTGCAGCCAAGGCCCTGGAGTCCCTCGGCATCTCACTCGAGGCCGTACGCAGCCAGGTAGAGGACCTGATCGGCCAGGGCGGTAGCTCGCCCAGCGGCCACATCCCGTTCACCCCGCGAGCCAAGAAGGTGCTTGAGCTGTCGCTGCGGGAGGCACTGCAGTTGGGCCACAACTACATCGGAACCGAGCACATCCTGCTGGGGCTCATCCGCGAGGGCGAGGGCGTTGCGGCCCAGGTTCTCGTCAAGCTGGGGGCCGACCTGTCACGGGTGCGTCAGCAGGTAATCCAGCTGCTGTCGGGCTATTCGGGTGCTGGACCGGGTCAGGGCTCTGGCGAGAAGGCCGGTGCAACCACCGGTGGCAGCAGCGGCGACCCGGGCTCGGGTTCACTGGTGCTCGACCAGTTCGGACGCAACCTCACCCAGTCCGCCCGCGACAAGCAGCTTGATCCCGTAATCGGACGGGTGAACGAGACCGAACGCGTCATGCAGATCCTGTCGCGTCGCACTAAGAACAACCCGGTGCTGATCGGTGAGCCGGGCGTCGGCAAGACCGCCATTGTCGAGGGCCTCGCCCAGATGATCGCCAACGACGACGTGCCGGAGACCATCGCCAACAAGCAGGTCTACACTCTCGACCTTGGTGCACTGGTTGCGGGTAGCCGCTACCGGGGTGACTTCGAGGAACGTCTCAAGAAGGTCCTCAAGGAAATCAAGACCCGTGGCGACATCGTCTTGTTCATCGACGAGATCCACACCCTCGTCGGTGCCGGTGCAGCCGAGGGTGCCATCGATGCCGCCTCGATCCTGAAGCCCATGTTGGCCCGAGGCGAGTTGCAGACCATTGGTGCCACCACGCTCGACGAGTACCGCAAGCACTTCGAGAAGGATGCCGCCCTCGAGAGGCGCTTCCAGCCGGTCAAGGTCGACGAGCCCACGGTGACCCATACGATCGAGATCCTCAAGGGTCTCCGCGAGCGCTACGAGACGCACCACCGCGTGACCATCACCGATCAGGCCCTCGTGGCGGCAGCCAACCTGGCAGACCGCTACATCTCCGACCGCTTCCTCCCCGACAAGGCCATCGACCTCATCGACGAGGCCGGCTCCCGCCTGCGCATCAGGCGCATGCACACCCCCGAGGACCTTCGTGATCTGGAGGTTGCGCTGGCCGAGGTGGTGATGCAGAAGAAGGCTGCTGTCGAGGCCCAGGACTTTGAGGAGGCCGGGGGTCTGCGCGACCGCGAAAAGGAGATCCTTGCCACCAAGGAGGCCAAGGAGGCTGAGATTCGTTCATCAGGCGTCGACCTGTTCGACGAGGTCGACGAGGAGGCCATTGCTGAGGTTCTTTCGCTCTGGACGGGAATCCCGGTCTACAAGCTCACCGAGGAGGAGACCCAGAAGCTGCTCCGAATGGAAGACGAGCTGCACAAGAGGGTCATAGGCCAGGAGGACTCCATCAAGGCGGTCAGCCAGGCCATTCGCCGCACGCGTGCCGGCCTCAAGGATCCCAAGCGGCCATCGGGTTCGTTCGTGTTCCTCGGGCCGTCCGGTGTCGGTAAGACCGAGTTGGCCAAGACCCTTGCCGAGTTCCTCTTCGGCGACGAAGACGCCCTCATTGCCCTTGACATGTCCGAGTACATGGAGAAGCACACGGTCAGCAGGCTGGTGGGCTCGCCCCCCGGCTACGTCGGCTACGACGAGGGGGGCCAGCTGACCGAGGCGGTCCGTCGCCGTCCGTTCTCGGTGGTCCTGTTCGACGAGGTCGAAAAGGCCCACCCCGACGTGTTCAACACGCTGCTGCAGATCCTCGAAGAGGGCAGGCTCACCGATTCGCAGGGCCGGTCCGTCGACTTCCGCAACACCGTCCTGATCATGACCTCAAACCTGGGTACGGCCGACCTGCGTAAGGCCAACCTGGGTTTCACCAAGTCAGACGAGGCCGTGTCCTACGAGCGCATGAAGGTCAAGGTGAACGATGCTCTCAAGGACCACTTCAAGCCCGAGTTCCTGAACCGAATCGACGACACCATCGTCTTCCACGAGTTGACCATTCCAGAGGTAACCCGCATCGTCGACCTCATGATCCGTCGTGTGTCGATGCAGTTGGCCGGCCAGGGCCTGGGCCTTGAGTTGACCGATGCCGCCAAGGACCACCTGGCACACGAGGGCTACGACCCCACGATGGGAGCGAGGCCGTTGCGCCGTGCCATCCAGCACCTGGTCGAGGATCCCCTCAGCGAACGCCTGTTGAACAAGGAGTTCACTGCAGGCCAGATCGTTATCGTCGATGTGGCCACCGACGAGGAGAAGGTCGAAGCCGCCGATGATGCCCCGGTGCTGGTGTTTCGTTCCATTGAGGGTTTCGAGCCACCGACGGTCGAGATGGCCGTAGAGGGCGCTGAGTAGACCAGCGGCCGACAGCACCGCTGTCGCACCGTTCCCACGTACGTGTCCCGCTGGCTAGCGTCGTGACCATGTCCCTGCCGCTTCTCTGCTCGCCATCGCGGCCCGGGTTCGGCCGGGTGGTTTCCCACCTGCTTCGGCTGGTGCTGCTGCTGGTGGGCCTTGTGGTGGTGGCGTCAGCCTGTCGTGTCGATACCACGGTCTCGGTTCGCCTCGGCGAGAACGGCTCAGGCGTGGTCGAGGTCGCCCTGGTTCTTGATGACGAGGCGGTGGAGGCAGTTGGCGGACTCGACCACCAGGTACGCCTCGAGGACCTGGAGGATGCAGGGTGGGACGTCGCCGGGCCGGAGCGTCTGGTCGAGAATGGCCTCACGTCGGTGGTTGCGACCAAGGGCTTCGAGGTGCCCGACAGGCTTCCACCGATTCTGGATGAGATAGCCGGCCCGGGTGTGTTCACCGACATGGGCCTTGTGAGGAAACGGTCGTTCGCGCGTACGACGTGGAGCCTGTCGGGAAGGGTCGACCTGTCGGGTGGCCTTGAGGCCTTCAGCGATCCGGCCCTCAGCGAGACGCTGTCAGGCTTGCCGTTGGGTCGTACCCGGGAGGAGTTGGCGGAACTGGCCGGTTGTGTCGGCTGCGATCCTGCCGACATGTTCAGCCTGGACCTGGTCGTGGCCCTGCCCGGCGAGGTTGTCGCCAACGTCGGCAGGGTCGATGACGGCGTGGCTGTGTGGACCGTGGCGCTGGGAGATTCGACATCGACGGTCGTCGACGTGTCCGGCTCCCTCGCCGACCGTGCCCCACGGCTCTGGTTGGGGGCGTCGCTGACGATGGCCTCGCTGCTGGTTGTGCTGGGCCTGTTCCGGCTGGTTCGCCGCCACCTGGGCCACAACCCCCTCGGGCGCCGGGTTCGACACCTACCGAGGCCGACGCGAAGGCGTGGCCGTCCGGTCGAGATCATCGAGCAGAGGCCGCCCCGATCCGAAGAGACCGGCGAACGTCGCCTTGAGCTCGTTGTGCTCGGCGGGATCGGGGTGGTCTGGGACGGTGGAACCGACCCGGAGGGCCTACTCGTTTCGTTCGTCAGGGAACACGGCGGCGTAGCCGATCCGCGCGAGGTCGCCGACAGGTACCGTGCCGCCAGCCTCGGCCAGGTTTCCGCTGCGGAGTTCTGGGCCGCTGTCGGAGTTGTCGGCGATGTCGCGGACTTGGATGCGCAGTACCTGTCCGGTGTCAGGCTGAGACCCGATGTTCCTGTGTTCCTCGACCAGATGGTCAAGCGGGAGATGACGGTTGCGTGCCTGACGAACGCTGTGCTGCCGTGGACCGTGTTGCTGCGCAACAGGTTCAACCTGGATGGTCTGATCAGCCACTGGGTGGTCAGCGGCGAGGTGGGGGCCCGCAAGCCGGGTCAGGCCATGTTCGAGGCCCTCCGCCGCATGTCCGCGGTGTCGTTTTCCAACATGCTGCTGATCGATTCTGAGATTGCAACGCTCGAGGCAGCCAGAACCATGGGCATGTCGACGGTGTTGATGACCGGAACGGCGCTGGTGCCCGAGGGCTTTGCACACCCGACGATTGACACCTTCTCAGGCCTCTTCCGTCAAAGGGGTGGTCAGCCCCCGAGCCAGTAGGGGGTCTGGTCGGCTGATTCCCCGGGGCGGTCCCGGTGGGCTAGACAGGGTCAGTGAGAATTCATCTGCCCTCAGGTACGGCTGCTGAGCTGGTGCAACCGGTAGGTGGTGCAGGCAGTCGTGGTCTAGTCGTTGTTCCCGACATCATGGGACTGCGGCCACTGTGCACCGAGATGGTGGCGGACCTGTCAGTTGCCAATGGCTGGTCGGTGTGTGCCTTCGAGCTCTATCCGGGCCAGGAGTATCTGGATCTTGAGGGGCGTCACGAGGCGGCCGCCGATCTCAGCGACGAGCGGGTCCTGGGTGATGCCGTTGCCGCAGCCGATGCGACCGGGGCCGGGATCGTCGGAATCCTTGGCTTCTGCATGGGTGGCATGTACGTGCTCAAGGCCGTGACCACGGGGCGCTTTGACCGGCACTGCCCCTTCTACGGGATGATCAGGGTGCCCGAGCGCTGGCACGGCGTTGGCCAGGGTGAGCCCCTCGCCGCCCTGTCAGAGGGTGACGCCTCGTCGGTGCTGGCGATCATCGGGTGCGATGACCCGTACACGCCACCGGCCGATATCGACGACCTCGAGGCAACCGGTGCCACCGTGGTGCGCTACGAGGATGCCGGCCACGGTTTCGTCCATGACCCTTCCCGGCCTTCACACCGGGCAGCCGATGCAGCCGACGCCTGGAAGCGGGTCATGGAGTGGCTGGGTTCCTGAGGGAACCGGTCAGTCCAGGTCAGCGGGCCCTGATGGTCAGTTGTTCGCGGTTGGTGACGCGGTAGGTGCGGTCGATCTGTTCAATCCATCCGAGTCGGATGAACAAGGCGATGGCCTTGTTGACACGTTCACGCGATGCCCCGACCATGCCGGCCAGTTCCTCCTGGGTGATCGGGAGGAAGAACTCGTCCGACTCTCCGGCCAGTTCCAGGAGCCGTTTGGCGGTGCGACCCGTGACGTCGAGGAACACGGAGTCGGCAAGGGCCTCGTCCATGTTGCGCAGTCGTCCGGCCAGCATCTCGACCACGGGCCAGAGCAGGGAGGGGTCTCCCTGGTAGAGGTTGTTCAGCGGTTCGTAGGAGACTGCGGTGACCACGGACGCCTCGAGGGCACGGGCTCCGGCAGATCGGCCCTGCCGGCTGAACAGGCCCATCTCGCCGAAGAGGTCGCCGGGCTCCATCAGGGCCACCATCGATTCGCGGCCGTCTATCGACCTGTTGGTGATTGCTATGCGGCCCGAGATGACCACGTAGAGCTCATCAGGGGTGTCGCCCTCTTCGAAGATGACGTCTCCGCGTTGCAGTTGGCGGTCAGTTGAGGCCGCTGCGATGGTGTTGAGGTCGGCCGGGGCGAGGCCGGCAAAGAGCGTTGTTTCGCTGAGGAGGGTGGTGTCTGGCATGTCGGTTGGCCATGCTAGTTAGGTGCAACGTCACCAATCAGCATCGATCGCAACCAGAGCGATGTCTCGGCACCCAGTCGGGTGTACGTCATGAGCGTGTGGACCGTGGTTGTGGCCGCCGGTGACGGCCGCCGGTTCGGCTCCGACAAGCAGTCAGCCGACCTGGGGGGAGTGTCTGTGCTCGGTCGCTCGGTAGCTACTGCGTCTGCAGCTTCGGACGGGGTCGTTGTCGTTGTCGGTGAGAGCCGGGTCGACGGTGCCCGGATGCTCCTTGCCGGCCTCGACGGTGTTGTCGAGGTGGTCAGCGGTGGTGCCACCCGCTCTGCATCGGTGAGGGCGGGCCTTGCGGCGGTTCCCGGTGCTGCCGAGGTCGTGCTCGTACACGATGGCGCCCGTCCCCTGGCAACAGGCGCCCTCTATGGTCGGGTGGTCGCTGCAGTTGAGAAGGGTGCCGACGCCGTGGTTCCGGTTGTAGCCGTTTCCGACTCGCTGCGGTCCACCTCGGGTGGCCCCGTTGACCGTGAGGCGATTGTGGCGGTCCAGACACCCCAGGGGTTCGCTGCCGGTGTGATCAGGGCCGCCCATGCCGACCGAGGAGATGCCACTGACGACGCCACGCTGGTGGAGGCCAACGGTGGCACAGTGGTGGTCGTGAAGGGCGAGACAGATAACGTGAAGATCACCCGACCGGTGGACCTTGAGGTCGCCAGGTGCCTGTCAGCGGGAGGGCGCGAGGATGCATGAGATGCGCGTGGGGCAGGGATTTGACGTACACCCGTTCTCCGACGATCCGGACCGGCAACTGGTGCTGGGCGGCGTGGTGCTGGAGGGCCCGGGCCTCGTTGGGCACAGCGACTCCGACCCGGTGTCACATGCCTGTATCGACGCCCTGTTGGGTGCGGCGGGCATGGGTGATATCGGGGAGCGCTACCCCGACACGGATTCGACTTATGCCGGTGCCGACAGCGTCGGCCTGCTTGCCGACACCGTCGCTGTGCTGGGTGCCGAGGGTTGGCGGGTGGTCAACCTGGACTGCACGGTCGTGCTTGAGGCACCGAGGCTGGCACCGCATCGGGCTGTCATTCAGGATCGTCTGGGTTCGGTGGTCGGTGCACCGGTCTCGGTGAAGGCCAAGCGGGCCGAGGGTCTTGGTGCGTTGGGCCGCCGTGAGGGGATTGCCGCAATGGCGGTGGTCCTGTTGGCGCGCCAGTGAGTGGCCCGAAGGGCCGTAGCGGACCCACTCGGGGTGGTGGCGGCTCAGGTGGTCGTGGTGGGGGACGAGGGCGCGGGCCCGGACGTGACCCCAGGTCACGGGGTGGCGGCCAACGCGGTTCGACACCGGTTCGGGGACGGTCGACCGAGCCCCCCAAGGGCCTCGGCGGTGACCAGGTCGAGGGAAGGCACGCCGTACGTGAGCTGTTGTTGGCCGGTACCCGCCGCACGAGGGAGGTGGTGCTGGCCACCGAGATGGACTCGGCTCCGATCCTCGACGACATCATCGACCTGGCCGACGAGGCGAGGGTCTCGATCCGTGAGCTGTCGCGTGTCAGGTTCGAGTCGATGGCCAGGACCGATGCACCTCAGGGTGTCCTGGCGATGGCAGCACCCCTTCGGGACCATGGCCTCGAGGAGTTGCTGCACCGCGACGCCTCGGGTGCCGATCCGTTCCTGTTGATGCTGGACGGTATTACCGACCCCGGTAACCTGGGGGCGATCCTCCGCTCTGCAGAGTGCGCCGGAGTGACCGGCGTGATCCTGCCGAGGCACCGCGCTGCCAGGGTCTCGCCCACGGCTGCCAAGGCCGCCGCCGGGGCAGTCGAGCACCTGCGCATGGCGAGCGTGTCCGGCCTCCCCAAGGCAATGGGTCGCCTCGCCGATGCAGGCATCTGGTCTGTGGGCCTCGACGTGGGTGGCGACCAGTTGATCCACGACCTGAAGGTGGCTGACCAGCCGCTTGCCCTGGTGATGGGTGCTGAGGGTCCGGGGTTGTCGCGCCTCGTAAGGGAGCGTTGTGACGCCCTGGCGCACATTCCGCTACGGGGGGTGCTGGGGTCCATGAACGTCTCGGCTGCGGCAGCCGTGGCCCTCTTCGAGGTGGCACGCCACAGGAACACGGCCGGGCCGGTGGAGCCCGAGGTCGGATTCGAACCGACGACCTGACGCTTACAAGGCGCCTGCTCTGACCAACTGAGCTACTCGGGCTGGATGGCGCGGTTCGTGGCGCGGAATGGCCACGGGACACGATCCCTTCGGCGGTAAGGCTACTGAGGTCGATCGTTGGTGGGGCCTTCGAGTTGGTCGCCCAGTCGAGGCATTGCCTCATGAACTCCAGGCTTCGGCAGCCTCGACGATCCAGATCCTGAACTACCCTCCGCGCGTCGGTACCTACGTGGAGGTGTGGTCTGGTGGCTGCTGTTGGGAACACCATGGTGGAGTTGGACGAGGACCAGATCCGCGTTGACCTTGCTGCCGCCTTCCGGCTAGCGGCCAGGATGGACCTCCACGAGTCGGTGGCAAACCACTTCAGTGCCACCATCTCGTCCGATGGAAAGCGGTTCCTCTGTAACCCGAAGTGGCGGCACTTCAGTCTCGTAAGGGCCAGCGAGCTCCTGCTTCTTGACGCCGACGACCCTTCCACCATGGACAGATCGGATGCACCGGATCCGTCTGCCTGGTGCATCCACGGTGCAATCCACGCCAGGATTCCGACTGCCCGGGCCGTGCTGCACTGCCATCCGCCCTACGCCACGGCCATGTGCGGGCTGGCTGATCCGACAATTCCGCCGATCGACCAGGCAACGGCCCGTTTCTGGGGTCGCACTGTCTACGACATGGAAATTGGTGGGCCGCCGGACGAGCAGGCGGAGGGTGCCCGTGTGGCTGAGGCCATGGTGGGCAACACGGTGATGATGATGGGAAACCACGGCGTAACAGTGGTCGGGGAGACCGTGGCCCACGCCTTCGAGGAGCTCTACTACCTGGAGCGCGCGTGTCGTAACGTGGTGTTGGCCCTGAGTTCTGGCAGGCCTCTCCGTGTCATGGACAACGCCCTGGCAGCCAGCGTGGTCAGGATGTGGGAACGCTTCACCGACCAGGGCGTGGCCCACTTCAACGAGCAGAAGGCACTCCTGGACCTCGAGGATCCCAGCTACCGGGACTGACTGGAAGCAGCCAGCTCCGTATACGTTCGGAGAATCGGTACCACGGACTCAATGCCGAGGGGGGGTGCTTGTAAAGCCCCTCCGGCTGGATGATGATCATCACATGGCCCTGACCCAACGCGACCGGGAGATCCTGGACTTCGAGCGCACCTGGTGGGATTCCCCTGCTCCGAAGGACGTCCAGATCCTGGAACGCTTCGAGTTGTCGGCCACCCGCTACCAGCAACTGCTGACCACGCTGCTCGAGGACGAGGAGGCGATGGCCTACGACCCGCTCGTCGTGAGGCGACTCCAGCGGCAGCGTGAGCGTCGCCGTCGTGCACGCTTTGAGAGTCCGGTGGTCGAGGACACCAAGTGAACATCGGGGGTCGTGGACGTAACGTCGGGCTGGGCCCCAGCAACCCGGCAGCTGCGCCGAGGGCGCTCCTGCTTATTGCCGTGGCGCTTGTAATCGGCCTTGTCCTTTTGTGGAAGGCGGTCGACAGCGATGTCGGCACCGTGGTGGTGCCCGAACCGGCCGGTGGCGACGACACGGCCCAGGTGGACGAAACGCCCGATGCGACCGAGACAGATGCCCCGGATGACTCTGCTGCCGTGGCGCCCACAACCGAGGCCCCCGTGGCGACCACCGCTACTGCAGCCGTCCTGTTCCCGAGCAGGTCACCGAGTGATGTGAAGGTCCTTGTGGCCAACGGTTCGGGTATCGGCGGTGCAGCCGGTGCTGTGACCGACCTCTTGAACCCCAGGGGCTATGCCCTTGAATCGCCGGCCAACGCCAACCGCACCGATGTCTCGGGAATCTTCTACCGGTCCGGCTTTGCAGACGATGCCCGGATGGTCATGGAGGTGGTGGCACCGGGAAACCCGGACCTGCTGTCCCAGATACCCACCGGAGGCCTGTCGGTTCCCGACGGCACCCTTGAGCGCCTGGCCAATGCCGACGTCGTCGTCATCCTCGGCGCTGATGGAATCATCTACTCGGGCTGAGGTTTCGCCGGTGCGGGTGGTGGCCGCACCTGACAAGTTCAGGGGAACCGGATCGGCCCAGCAGGTCGCCTGTGCCATTGCAGGTTCCGTCTCCGCGTTGGGTGGCAGCACCGACATGGTTCCCATGGCTGACGGTGGTGAGGGCACCCTCGATGCCCTTGGAGGCCCCAATAGGTCGAGTACCGTGACCGGGCCGCTGGGCGAACCGGTGGAGGCGCAATGGCGGCTCGACGGCCGCACGGCCGTCATCGAGATGGCAAGGGCATCAGGTCTTGACCTGGCCGGGGGGCAGGTCGGGAACAGCCCCCTCGACGCCACGACAGCGGGAACCGGTGAGTTGATCCTGGCCGCAGTCGAAAAGGGCGCGCGGCGGGTAATCATCGGGCTGGGCGGGTCGGCTACCACCGACGGTGGGTTGGGTGCGCTCAAGGCGATGGGCTCACCGGCGCGGTTCCGTGGCATTGAGCTGCTTGTCGCCTGCGATGTGAGGACACGCTTCGTGGATGCGGCCGAGGTGTTCGGTCCCCAGAAGGGTGCCAGCCCGGCGCAGGTGGCAATGTTGCGTGGTCGCCTCGAGAGGCTCGCCCAGGTCTATGCAGAGGAGCACGGTGTCGAGGTGATGGGCCTTGCCAGGTCCGGGGCTGCCGGTGGTCTGGCGGGTGGCCTGGCGGCGGTGGGTGCGCGGCTGGTCGACGGCGTTGACCTTGTTGCCGAGGAGGTGGCGCTCGACGAGGTCGTGGCCGGTGCCGACCTGGTTGTCACCGGAGAGGGCCGCCTCGACGAGGCATCGTTTGAGGGCAAGGTTGTGGGCGGTGTCGCCACCCATGCGGCGGCGGCAGGCGTTCCCCTCCTGGTGGTGGCTGGGCAGGTGGATTCGGTTGTGGCCGGTCGGGTGGAGGTCGTTTCGCTGGTGGAGGAGTTCGGTGAGGAACGGGCGACCACCGACACCCTCGCCTGTGTGGAAGAGGCCGTTGGATCCAACCTGAGGTCCCGCTGGCCCGCTTGAGCCGGGTTTTCTCTGATGGTGCGGAATCCTGACTGCTTTGGTAGGGTTTACTTCTGATGGGGCGGTCGCCGTTCAGCCCGCCCCCCCCGGAACGATGAATAGGTGGAACCAATGGCTGTAACCGTACGAATCCCGACGACGCTTCGACCTCTCACGGGCGGGGCGCCCGAGGTGGCTGTCGACGCTGCAACCGTGGGCGAGGCACTGACGGCTCTCGACCAGTCGCATCCCGGCTTCGGTGAGCGGATCCTCGACGAGGCCGGGGCCCTGCGACGCTTCGTGAACGTGTTCGTGAGCGACGACGACGTACGCTTCCTCGACGGCCTTGCCACCCAGGTACCCGATGGCGACACCGTGGCCATCGTCCCAGCTGTAGCCGGAGGCTGAACCCCGGTCGGTTGAGCCCGGCTCCAGATGGTCCAGCCTCTCCGGTTGGCGCCCTGACAGGTTGTGATTCGCCGCTGCTGCTGGTTGGATTGGCACTCGCACCATGAGAGTGCCAACGGCGTGGCGTACCCCGTCCCCGGGCTATCTCACACACCACGGGTCACCATGACCCACCGATGAAAGGCATCCGCTGATGGCGAAGATCATCTCGTTCGACGAGCAGGCCCGCCGGTCTCTCGAAAGTGGCATGGACCAGTTGGCCGACGCAGTCCGCGTCACCTTGGGCCCCAAGGGCCGAAACGTCGTGCTCGACAAGAAGTGGGGCGCCCCCACGATCACCAACGACGGCGTCTCCATCGCCAAGGAAATCGATCTTGAGGACCCCTACGAGCGCATCGGCGCCGAACTGGTCAAGGAAGTTGCCAAGAAGACCGACGACGTGGCAGGCGATGGAACCACCACGGCCACTGTCCTGGCGTGGGCGATGGTCCACGAGGGCCTTCGCAACGTCGCCGCCGGCGCCAACCCGATGTCGGTCAAGAAGGGTATCGAGGCAGCCGTAGCTGCCGCCGTCGGTGCCATCGGCGACGTTTCCGTAGACGTGTCCAGCGATAAGGACCAGATCGCCAACGTGGCCGCCATCTCGTCGGCAGACGCCGAGATCGGGTCAATGATCTCCGAGGCGATCGACAAGGTCGGCAAGGACGGCGTAATCACCGTCGAAGAGGGCCAGACCTTCGGAATGGAGATGGACCTGGTCGAGGGCATGCGCTTCGACAAGGGCTACATCTCGCCCTACTTCGTGACCGACCCCGATCGCATGGAGGCCGTGCTGGAGGACCCCTACATCCTGCTGGTGGGTTCCAAGATCTCGGCAGTACGCGACCTGGTCCCGGCCCTCGAAAAGGTCATGCAGGCCGGCAGCAACCTCGTGATCATCGCCGAGGACGTCGAGGGCGAGGCTCTGGCCACGCTCGTCGTCAACAAGATCCGCGGTACGTTTACCTCGGTGGCCATCAAGGCCCCGGGCTTCGGCGACCGTCGCAAGGCGATGCTCCAGGACATGGCGATCCTCACCGGTGGCCAGGTCATCTCCGAAGAGGTCGGCCTCAAGATCGACGGCGTCACCCTCGAGATGCTGGGCCGTGCCCGCAAGATGGTTGTCACCAAGGACGAGACCACCCTCGTCGAGGGTGCCGGTGACGAGGCCGACATTGCCGGCCGTATCGCCCAGATCAAGGGTGAGATCGACAACACCGACTCCGACTACGACCGCGAGAAGCTCCAGGAGCGTCTCGCCAAGTTGTCCGGCGGCGTGGCCGTCCTAAAGGTCGGTGCCGCCACCGAGGTCGAGTTGAAGGAGAAGAAGCATCGCATCGAGGATGCCGTCTCCACGACCAAGGCGGCCATCGAAGAGGGTGTCGTCGCCGGAGGCGGCGTGACACTGCTGCGTGCCCAGGAGGCAGCGGTAGCTGCCGGAGAGGGTCTCGAGCGTGATGAGGCGACCGGAGCGCGTATCGTGGCCAAGGCTCTCGAAGCACCCCTGTACCAGATCGCCGTGAACGCCGGCATGGAGGGCGGCGTCATCGTCGAGAGGGTTCGTGCCCTGGACGGCCCCAACGGTCTCAACGCCGAGACGGGCGAATACGAGGACCTGGTCGCGGCCGGCATCATCGATGCCGCAAAGGTCACCCGGTCCGCTCTGCAGAACGCAGCGTCCATAGCGGCGCTGTTCCTCACAACCGAGGCTGTCATCGCCGACGCACCCGAGGAGGGCGCCGGTGGCGGTGGAATGCCGGACATGGACTATTAGACGGACCTGTCCACCGGACACAGTTCACCCGGAGCGCCCCGCGGGGCGCTCCGTGGCGTTTTGGCCTCTCGGGCGTGTTCACTGGTGTCTGTGACAGTTCGATGCCGTGTCGGGGGATGTTGAGGTGACGGCCAGGGGGCGGACATCGAGGGTCCTGACCCGTCGTGTCGACGGTGTGGAGAACAGGCGTGTTCCTGACTACCTGATCGTCGAGGAGCCGATGTCGATCCGCCTTGACGGCACTCTGGTCGCCACGACCATGCGCACACCTGGCGATGACTTCGACCTTGCGGTCGGATTCTGCATGACAGAGGGCGTGCTGGGTGGAGTCCCCGTAAAGGGTGTGCGCTACTGCGGTGAAGGGCCGGTCGTCGAGTCGGCATTCAACGACGTCACGGTCGAAACCGGTGGATTGGCACCGGAGCCAACGCCACGCCTGGGCCCGGCCTCCTCATCGTGTGGCCTGTGTGGTTCCCTCACAATCGAGGAACTGTCCAAACGGCTGGAGCCTCTTGAGGTCGAGCCGTTCGACCTGGACCTTCTGGCAGGCCTTGCTGACCGGATCGGTAGTGACCAGCCGCTGTTCGGGGCAACAGGTGCCGTCCATGCAGCAGTTGCCTTCGACCGTTCTGGTGAACCGGTGGTTGAGCGTGAGGACATCGGCCGACACAACGCAGTCGACAAGGTGGTCGGCCACCTCCACCTCAACGGGCTCCTGCCTGCCACGGGCCTCGGCCTCTGGGTGAGCGGACGTGCCTCCTTTGAGCTCGCGCAGAAGGCGTGGGCAGCAGGGTTTGCCGCTCTCGTTGCCGTCAGCGCTCCGTCAGCGCTGGCTGTGGAGACAGCCCGGATAGCAGGATTCCAGCTGGCCGGTTTCGCCAGGGACAGACGCCTCAACCTCTACACCGGAGACTAAGAGGGTCCCGGTTGCTGCCAGCATGCCGGGCGGGCTCAGCACTACCTAGAATCCGTTGCGATGACCGAACCAGCCTCACCCTCTGAGGGCCTCTGTGTCCTGCACCTGTTCCTCAGGGTGCGCCGGTCCCTCATCGGCCCGTCGGTCGACGTCCGCGCTGTAAAGGCAGCGGTCCGGGCCGCCACGGATGCCGGCGACCAGGTGGTTCCCGTGGCCATCCTCGGACATAAGGCCGATATGGCCCTGATGGCACTTGGCGATGACCTCTGGAGGCTCCGCGACCTCCAGACGGCCGTGGTGGCCGCAGGCCTCGAGGTGGTCGAGAGCTATCTGTCCATGACCGAGGTCTCCGAATACGCAGCCGGAGTGCCCGACGAGATGAAGCAGGCCCGCCTCTACCCACAGCTCCCACCAGCGGGAAAGCCGGCCTGGTGCTTCTACCCGATGTCAAGGAGCCGGGTGGTCGGCGCCAACTGGTTCACCCTTCCCTTTGAGGAGCGGATGGAGTTGATGCGCGAACACGGCGCCTCGGGACGGACCTTCGCCGGTCGGATTCTCCAGGTGGTGACCGGTTCGACTGGCGTCGACGACTACGAGTGGGGCGTGACCCTGTTCGGAGAGCGCCCTGACGACCTGAAGGAGGTCGTCTACACAATGCGCTACGATCAGGCGTCAGCCGTCTACGCAGACTTCGGACCCTTCTACACGGGGATGGTCGACGACATCGACGTGGTGCTACGCCGTGTCGGCTGCCGTTGACAGTGGCTGACAGAAGGCCATGTGAACGCTGCCACCTTCAGCGCCGACGACCTGCTGGCTGATCGGACCCTAACGGGATCGGCATTCTGCCGGGCTCTCACCGAGCGCACCGACGCCTTTCTGGTAGATGTGTTCGAGGCTGGCGCCCCACCTGACGCAACTGCACTGGTGGCGGTCGGCGGATACGGTCGAAGAGAGCTCTGTCCCGGAAGCGACATCGACGTGGTCCTGCTCAGCGGCCCTGGCGTCGACGTTGCAGACTTCGCCAAGAGCCTCTGGTATCCGCTGTGGGACGCCGGATTCAAGCTGGGGCACCAGGTGGGAACGGTCGAACAGATCCTTGATGTGGCCGACGGCGATCTGGATACCGCGACCAGCCTCCTGGCTGCCCGACACGTCGCCGGCAACACGGGCCTTGCAGGAGCACTCGTTGAGGGTGGCCGAGATCAGTGGATGGGCAGTGCTAAAGAGAACCTGGAGGCGCTGACTATCCGGGTCGAGGAGCGACATGGGGAACACGGCGAAGTTGCATTTCTTCTGGAACCAGAGCTGAAGGAGGGGCGCGGCGGCCTACGCGATATCCACACGCTGGCATGGGCCGAAGCCACCGAACCGGTGCTGCACGCCTCGGAAACGGTGGGCCTGTCAGATGCCTTCGAGGTGCTCCTCACCGTCCGGGTGGAGTTGCACAGGGTGACCGGTGGCCGTTCAGACAGACTTCTCCTCGAGTTGCAGGACGAGGTGGCCGAGAGGCTTGGGCACGGTGACGCCGACCGACTCATGGCCGATGTCGCCGCGGCGGCTGGTGCCATTACATGGGCGGTCGACGGTGTCACACGACGCCTCAGGCGAATGGTCAGAGACAAGCGGCGGCCGTGGCCGGTGGGTCGGTCCAGACCGAAGGTGATGGACATGGGTGGCGGCATCCGGCTCGACGGAGACAGGCTGTTTCTCGCCGACGAGGCATCGATCGGTGATGATCCCCTGCTCGTGCTGCGCGTTGCATCCGCTGCCGCCGCTGAGGGGGCCTACCTGGACCGTCTTGCTCTCGAACGCCTGGCATCGGAGTCGAAGCCGGTGCCCGAACCCTGGCCCGACGAGGCACGTCACCTCCTTGAGGGCCTGTTGGCCACGGGCCCCAACCTGGTGCAGGTTGTCGAAGACCTTGACCAGGTCGGGTTGTTCGTCCGCCTGATTCCGGAGTGGGAACCGTGCCGACACAGACCACAGCGCAACGCCTACCACCGCTTCACCGTCGACCGTCACCTGCTGGAGGCGACAGCCGAGGCTGGGGGCCTGAGCCATGCGGTGGATCGGCCCGACCTGTTAGTCGTGGGAGCCCTGCTACACGACATCGGCAAGGGCTACCCCGGCGATCACACTGAGGTGGGAATGGGCCTCGTGCGAACCATCGCCACGCGGATGGGCTACCCCGGCGACGACGTGGACCTCCTTGTGGCGATGGTCGAACACCACCTGCTCCTTCCAGACGTGGCCACCAGACGCGACCTTGACGACTCCGGAACGATCCTGGCTGTCGCCCAGTCGGTGGAAAGCCAGAGCCTGCTCAGCCTGCTTGCGGCCCTCACCGAGGCCGATTCCCTGGCTACCGGCCCCTCGGCATGGAGTCGCTGGAAGGCCGACCTGATCGGTGACCTAGTTGCGCGGGTCGACTACGTGCTGGCCGGGGGCGACATCTCCGAACTGGTCGTCGGGGTGTTCCCCAGTGCCGAACTGCGTGATCTGCTCAACGACGGCGAGGACCTGACCCGGGGCGAGGGGTCAACCCTCACGATCATCACCACCGACATGCCCGGGGTGTTTTCCAAGGTAGCTGGGGTACTCGCCCTCAACGGCCTCGACGTGGTGGATGCTTCGGCGCACTCCGAGGGGGGCCGTGCCCTGTCGGTGTTCCGCGTGACAGGTGTGTTCGGACAGGACCCCGACTGGGCTCGTGTGGCAAGGCAGGTGGAGAGGGCCCTGACAGGCCGCCTTGCGATTGTGGCCCGCCTGGGGGAGCGGTCCCGGACCTATCGTCAGTCACCAACCTCAGCGCGACCTGTCAGCCCGCGGGTGTCCGTGGACAACGAGGCGTCGACCGTGGCGACCGTGCTCGAGGTGAGCTGCCCAGACAGCGTCGGTGTGCTCTACCAGATCACCAGCGCCTTCACCGAGCTTGGCCTCGACATCGTGAGTGCACGGGTCCAGACGATCGGGTCCGATGTGGTTGATGCCTTCTACCTTCGTGACGGATCGGGGGCCAAGATCACCGATGCCACCCGTCTGGCCGAGATCGAGTCGTCGGTGCTGCGGTGGGTGAAGTCGGACCTCTGAGCCGGTGTCGCCGGTTGTGATCGCCTACGGTCCGGAGGCATGAACGAACCGGGCCATGCTCCGCCGACCCGTCAGGAGTTGCTCCGGTGGGCGGAGTCGTTGGCGGCAATCGCCCGCACCGGCCTCGGCTTCACCGAGGTCCTCTACGAACAGGAGCGCTTCGAGGAGGTGCTCAAGGTGGCCGCCGACATCCGCGTTCGGGCCGAGTCAGGTGGCGAAACCCAAGATGTCGGTGAGTTGATGGATGGGTGGTTGGCATCGGTGGGCGAGGGGGTACCCGGCTACGTGACCCCCAAGTCGACGGTGGCGGCCGTGGTCGGCAATGACGACGGAGATCTGCTGCTCGTGCAGCGGGCCGAGTCCGGGCTGTGGCTCTATCCGACGGGCTGGGCCGACGTGGGCTACTCGCCGGCCGAGGTCGTCATCAAAGAGGTTCTCGAGGAGACCGGCATCCACTGTGAGGTGGTCAGGCCCATTGCCATCTTGGACGGCTTCCGGCTGGGCTTCACCGGTATTCCGCTCTACTCGCTGGTGTTCCACTGCCGCATGACGGGTGGCGAGTTGAGGGCGCATCCGCTCGAGTGCCGCGACGTCGGGTTCTTCGCCGAGGGTTGCCTGCCCGACGACACGGTCCTTCCTGACGAATGGGCCGACGAGGCGTTCAGGGCTATCCGCGGCGAACACGTCGACGTCCGCTTCGATGCGCCCCGTGACCCGCCGTGGCGGGGAGACGAACCGACCTGAGGGTCAGGGCTTACCGGGCTGGTTTCGCAGGAAGTCCTCGATGTCAGCCACCAGACGGTCAGGGTTGTCGTCGGGCTCCTCGTCGAAGTCCACCTCCAGGCGCTCGACGTACTCAGTCGTGTCCACATCTTCGGCCACCAGGTCGCTGACCTGGCGCTCGTAGGCCGCTGCAGCTATCTCGAGGTCGGTACAGGGGATGATCGTTCCCAGCACAGTGCTCAGGCCCTCCACCAGGGCCAGGGCGGCCTTGGGGGAAGGGGCACTTGAGACGTATGCCGGCACGCTCGCCCAGAGGGACGCCGTCGGTATTCCTGCCGCCCGCAGGCCGGTTCCCAGGACACCAACAATGCCAGTGGGTCCCTCGTAGGTCGACGGCGACAGGCTCAGGTGCTCGGCGATCACCGTGTCGTCTGAGGTGCCGTAGACCTGCACGGGCCTCGTGTGGGGCACGTCGGTCAACAGGGCGCCGAGGGTGACGGCAAGGCTGGCGCCCACCTCGTTGGCGGTAGTGACCACGTGGTCCACGAAGGTCCGCCAGCGCAACTGAGGCTCGTGTCCGGTCAGGACGACCAGGTCGTGGTCGGTTCCGGGGATGTGTGCGGCGTACACGCTCGTGGAGGGCCAGGCGATGTGACGGGAACCTTCGTCGTCGAGGTGGACACTCGGGCGGGCAACCGTGAAGTCGAAGAAGTCCTCGGCATCGATTGTGGCCACCTCTGTTGACTCGAAGTGGTCACGCACGTATCGGGCCGCGGTGGACGACGCCTCGCCGGCGTCGTTCCAACCCTCGAAGGCTGCAACCAGGATTGGTGACCTGAGGTCGTTGAGCCCTGCAGCGTTGGACCAGTGCAGGTGTGGTGCGGGTGTGCCGGCCATCGCTCGGAGGCTACCGGTGGCTGGTGCAGCGCGCTCCCGTGGGGGTGGGCGATCCGGTTGGTCGGTCGGGTCCTTCTACACTCGGCACAGATGACAGAGCAGCACGTAGAGATCCGCGAGGCCACCGTGGTGGACGACGCCCTGGTCGAGGCCATGGCCCGGCTGGTTCCACAATTGTCCAACTCCAACCTCGCCCCCGACGAGGCGGCACTGTCGGCGATCGTTGAATCTGATACGTCGATCCTGCTGCTGGCCGAGGAGGGGGGAGCGGTGCTGGGGATGATGACGCTCGTTGTCTTCCGCATTCCGACGGGTGTACGGGCATGGATCGAGGACGTGGTCGTGGACGAGGCCGCCAGGGGCCGTGGCGTGGGCGAGGCCCTCAACCGGGTCGCCATCCAGCGTGCACACGATGCCGGGGCCAGGACGGTGGATCTGACCTCCCGACCGTCCCGGGAGGCCGCAAGCCGGCTCTACAGCCGCCTCGGCTTCGAGCAGCGCGACACCAACGTCTACCGCCTGGAGTCGTAACGCAGCAGGGCTCGGGCTTCCTGGAGTCGAATCCGGTGCAATCCCCGCCGTATGGGGCAGCATGGTGGGATGGACGAAAGAACTGAGATCGACTGGCGGGCACTCCGCTCGGTGGCTGCGGAGGCTGCCGCCAACGCCTACGCCCCCTACTCAAGGTTTCCCGTGGGTGCCGCAGGCCTCACAGACGACGGCCGGATCGTCTCGGGCTGCAACGTGGAGAACGCCTCCTACGGCCTCACCCTGTGTGCCGAGTGTGGCATGGTCTCCGACATGCACCTCACCGGTGGGGGTCGGCTCGTGGCCGTGGTCGCGACCAACCCCGAGGGAGAACCGCTTGCTCCCTGTGGCCGGTGCAGGCAACTCCTGCTTGAGGCCGGAGGCACAGACCTGTTGGTCGACGGCCGCAACGGGCCCCGCACCATCGTCGAACTGCTGGCCGATCCTTTCTCCCCAGAAGACATGACCTCGGACTGAACCGTGGACACTGTTGAGATCATCAGGGCCAAGCGCGATGGTCACAGGCTCACCGACGAGCAGATCACGTGGTTCATCCACAACTACGCCGCAGGCGGTGTCATCGCCGACGAGCAGGCGGCTGCGCTCGCCATGGCAATCTTCTTTCGGGGTATGGAGCCCGATGAACTGGCCGTCTGGACCGGCGCAATGGTCGACTCGGGGAGTCGGCTGGACCTGGGTGGCGTGGGCCTCCCAACGGTCGACAAGCACTCCACCGGGGGCGTCGGAGACAAGGTCTCGCTCATCCTCGTGCCCCTCGTCGCCGCATGTGGTGCAGCCGTCCCGCAGTTGTCCGGCAGGGGACTCGGCCACAGCGGCGGCACGCTCGACAAGATGGAGGCCATCCCCGGCTGGAGGGCCTCGTTGAGCGTCGACGAGATGGTCGACCAGATGCGCAACGTGGGAGGCGTCATCGCTGGCGCCACCGAGGACATCAGCCCCGCCGACCGCCGCCTCTACGCACTGCGGGACGTGACCGCCACCGTCGACTCCATCCCGCTCATAGCCAGCTCGATCATGTCCAAGAAGATCGCCGAGGGAACCGATTCGCTGGTGCTGGATGTCAAGTTCGGCTCGGGAGCCTTCATGCCCGAGTTGGATCGGGCGAGGGAACTGGCTCGAACCATGGTCGGGCTGGGGGAGAACAACGGGGTGCGTACCGTCGCCCTGCTCACGGCCATGCACACCGTTCTGGGTAGGACAGCGGGAAACGCCCTTGAGGTGGTCGAGAGCCTCGGGGTGCTGGAGGGAGGCGGCCCCGCCGACCTCATCGAGGTGACCCTGGCTCTGGCAGACGAGATGGTCGCCCTGGCGGGGCTGGACGCCGACCCGGCAGCTGTCCTGGCTTCGGGGAGGCCCCGCGAGGTGTTCGAGGAGATGGTAGCCGCACAGGGAGGTGACCTCTCGGCGGACCTGCCGGTAGCACCCCACGTCGAGGTCGTCACGGTCGACGAGGCCGGTTGGCTGGGTAGCCTGGACTGCCTCTCGGTGGGAATCGCCGCGTGGCGCCTGGGTGCGGGGCGTGCCCGCAAGGAGGACACCGTGAGCGCCTCGGCGGGAGTGGTCTGCCTGGCCAAGCCGGGAGACGCCGTGGAGGCCGGTCAGCCGGTTCTGGAACTGCACGCGGAAGACCCGGGCCTGTTCGCTGTTGCCCGTGGCGCCCTTGAAGGTGCGATCGACGTGGTCGGCGAGGCGCCAGCCCAGATGCCGCTGGTTGTAGACCGGATCGGGGCCTGAGGCCGCCTCAGCGCCCGATCGGGTGCCAGACGGTCTTCATCTCCAGGAAGTCGCCGATCATGTACGGGCTGGCACCTGCGGGGTCGGCCCTCACGATGCGCTTCACGTTGTCGGCGGCAGTGGCCACGGCCTCATCCTCGAGGCCGTCAGGTGCACCCGTGAGGTCCACAGAGTTGACGTCCATGTGACCCAGCGCCCACGGCAGCAGTTCGGCCTTGTCGCCGGTGAGGATGTTGACCACTCCTCCCGGCACGTCGGAGGTTGCAAGAACCTCGCCCAGCGTCACAGCTGCCAGAGTCGAGGTGGCGCCACTGATAACCACAGCGGTGTTGCCCGAGACGATCACGGGGGCGATCCGTGAGAGCAGGCCGAGCAGTGGCTGATCATCGGGCGCGGCAACGACCACCACGCCGGTCGGCTCCGGGAAGGTGAAGTTGAAGTAGGGGCCGACGACAGGGTTGACCGTGCCGAGGACGTGGTGGAGCTTGTCGGCCCAGCCTGCGTACCAGACCCAGCGGTCTATGGACCTGTCCACCTCGGCTGTGGCAGCACCCGAAGAGTGGCCCATGTCGGTCAGCACCGAGGTGAACTCGGCCCTGCGGGACTCCATGACCTCGACCACCCGGTAGAGCACCTGGCCGCGGTTGTAGGCGGTCCGGTCAGCCCATCCGGCCTGGGCACTGCGTGCCGCCCTGACCGCTTCGCGGAGGTCCTTGCGGGAAGCCTTGGCAGCGTTGGCCAAAAGGTCTCCGCCAGCTGAGTGGACCTGGAACGTTCTTCCCGATTCGGACCGGGGGAACACCCCACCGATGAACAGCTTGAAGGTCTTGTCGACCGGAATGTGGTCGGCCATCACGCACCTCCCCCTGTGACGCCGGTTCGCTCGTGGAGATACGGCGCCAGGCCGTGCATGCCACCCTCCCTGCCGAAGCCGCTCTCCTTGTAGCCACCGAACGGACTGGCCGGGTCGAACCGGTTGTAGGTGTTGGCCCACACCACGCCCGCCCGCAACTTCTCGGTCATCCAGAGGATCTTGGAGCCCTTCTCGGTCCAGATGCCGGCCGACAGGCCGTAGGGCGTGTTGTTGGCCTTCTCCACGGCCTCCTCGGCAGTGCGGAACGTCTGGACGGTGAGCACGGGTCCGAAGATCTCCTCGCGGGCCACCGTGTGGCTCTGCTGCACCCCGGTGAACACCGATGGCGGGAACCAGTAGCCCTTGTCGGGGAGGTCGCACTCGGGCTGGTAGAGGTCAGCCCCCTCGGCCACGCCGGTAGCGACCATGTCGGTGATGCACTGCAGTTGGTCAGCCGAGTTGATCGCTCCGACGTCGGTGTTCTTGTCGAGTGGGTCGCCGAGGCGCAGCATCGAGATCCGGTGCCTGAGGCGTTCGACGAACTGGTCAGCGATCGACTCCTCAACGAGCAGGCGTGAACCGGCGCAGCACACGTGGCCCTGGTTGGAGTAGATGCCCGTTACCACCGCCTCCACGGCCTGGTCGACTGCCGAGTCCTCGAACACGATGTGGGCGGCCTTGCCGCCCAGTTCCAGGGTGAGGGGGATCCGGCGGGTTGATGCGGCCCGTTGGATGGCTTTGCCGACCTCGGTCGACCCTGTGAAGGCCAGCTTGTCGATTCCGCGGTGGTCGACGATGGCTGCGCCCGTGGCGCCGGCACCGGTAACGATGTTGACAACTCCGGGTGGCAGATCGATGTCGAGCAGCACATCGGCCAACAGGAGGGCCGTGAGCGGTGTGGTCTCTGCGGGCTTGAGCACCACCGTGTTGCCGGCGGCGAGGGCCGGTGCCAGCTTCCAGGCGGCCATCATGAGCGGGAAGTTCCAGGGCACGATCTGGCCCGCCACCCCATGGGGGGCCACCGCCCTGTTGGGGAAGGCGTACTCAAGCTTGTCGGCCCAGCCCGCGTAGTAGAAGAACCAGGCTGCCGACAGGGGAAGGTCCAGGTCCCGGCTCTCCCTGATGGGCTTGCCGCCGTCCATGGTCTCGAGTACGGCGAACTCACGGGAGCGTTCCTGGAGCTGGCGGGCGATGCGGAACATGTACCTGCCCCTTTCGCTCCCGGACATCTGGCCCCAGGGTCCCTCAAAGGCGGTACGTGCGGCTGCCACGGCACGGTCGACGTCTTCGGCTGAACCGTCGGCAACGTCGGCCAGGTGTGCCTCGGTGGCCGGGTTGACGGTCGGGAAGGTGGCTCCGGAGGACGGTTCGACGAAGGCACCGTTGATGAAGTGGCCGTAGGTGTCGGCGATATTGACCACCGCAGTGGATTCCGGTGCGGGGGCGTAGTCGATGCCGAACGGCTCAGGTGGGTTGTCTGTTGGGGCCATGGTCTCAGTCCACCGTGACGTAGTCGGGGCCGCTGTAGCGGCCTGTGTCGAGTTTCTGGATCTGCATTAGGACGTCGTTGAGCAGGCTGGAGGCACCCAGGCGGAACAGATCCGGGGTGAGCCAGTCGGTGCCGAGCGTCTCACCGACGATCACCAGGTGGTGCCACGCCTGCTTGGCGGTACGTATCCCACCGGCTCCCTTGAGCCCAACGACCACACCTGTCTGGTCCGCGTAGTCGCGGATTGCCTCAGCCATGTTGAGGACCATTGGGTGGGTGGCGGCCCTGGGGAGCTTCCCCGTGGAGGTCTTGATGAAGTCGGCGCCGGCAGCCATGGCCAGCATCGACGCCCTCCGGACCTGGTCGTACGAGCCCAGTTCACCGGTCTCCAGGATGACCTTGAGGTGTGCTGCACCACACGTGTCCTTGGCGGCGGCGATCTCGTCGTGGGCCCTACCGAGGTCGCCCGACAGGAACGCCGACCGGTTCAGGACGATGTCGATCTCACCTGCTCCTCGGCCCACGGCGTCGGCGATGTCGGCGACCCTTACGGCAGGTGCGGACATGCCGGCCGGGAAGGCCCCGGCCACGCTGGCCACTATCACGCCGGTACCGACTACAGCCTCCACGGCGTGTTCCACCATCTCGGGGTAGACGCACACTGCCGCTACCGACGGAATCGCGGGGTTGGCCGGGTCGGGCCTGATCGCCTTCTGGCACAGTGACGCCACCTTGCCCGGGGTGTCCGTGCCCTCGAGGGTGGTCAGGTCAATGCACCTGATCGTGGTGTGTAGGGCTGCCTGCTTGCTGGTGGTCTTGATCGACCGTGTGCACAGGGCCGCGGCCCGTGCCTCCAGCGAGACAGCGTCGACAGGCGTCGTGCTCACGGGACCACCGCCCGTGGTCGGGAGAAACACAGTCGAGCCTGTCATGTGACCACCCCGGTCAACACGAGGCCTGCGCCGTCCAGCAGGTTGTCCAGAAGGTGGGTTGCGGCCACCTCGGCCCCATGGAGGTCGTCACCTGGAGTGGTGTCGATCACCTCGGCGTACGCCTTCAGCATCGGTTCGGTGCCGCTGGGTCGGACCACAAGGCGGCCACCGTCCAGGTTGAAGACGATTGCGTCTGTTGGTGGCAACACCGAACCGGGTGCGGCGAGGTCGGTCACCGACACCACGACCATGCCGGCGATGGCTCCTGGTGGACTGGCCCGCAGGTGGTCCATCAACCCGGCCATCAGTGACTCTCCGTCGGGCCCCTCGAAGCGAATGGTCCGCAGGCCCGTCCTGTGCAGCCCGTGGATGCGCCACAGGTCGTGCAGGTGGTCGATGACCGTCCGCCCGGCCTCCTTCCGGGTCGCCGCCAACTCGGCAAAGGCCAGGGCGGCGGTGATGCCGTCCTTGTCGCGGACGAGATCACCCACGGCGAAACCCGCCGCTTCCTCGTACCCGAACACGAAGTCGGCCGACGGGTCGAGCAGGCCGGGCCTGACAATCCACTTGAAGCCCGTGAGGGTCTCGGCATGGCGAACCCCGTGGTGGGCGGCAATCGACTCGAGCATCCTGGACGAGACCACCGATGTCGCTACAAGGCGGTTGTGGCCGGAGCCCCCGGTGAGTACATGGTCGGCGAGCAGTGCTCCGACGTCGTCACCGGTAAGGGTGCGCCAGGATGACCCGTCGGGGACGGCCACAGCAAGGCGGTCGGCATCGGGGTCGTTGGCGAGCACGATGTCGGCACCGGTGTCGTCAGCGAGTGCGATGGCCAGGTCCAGAGCACCGGGGACCTCGGGATTCGGGTACTCCACGGTCGGGAAATCGGGGTCAGGGTCGCCCTGTTCGGGGACCACCAGGGGTTCGTCGAAGCCTGCGCTCTCAAAGACCCCGAGCATGGTGTCGCGGCCCACGCCGTGCAGAGGTGTGTAGACGACCGAGAGGCCACGCGGCGAGTCGACCTGCACGACCGAGGTCGCCGCGTCGATGTAGCGAACCACCTCTTCCTGCCCAGCCCGGGTGATGAGAGGGCTGTCGGCATCGGCGAGGTCGTCGTCGGTGGGTAGGGGTGCATCATCGATAAGGGCCGAGATCTCCGAGTCGATCGGAGAGATGATCTGGGCACCATCGGACCAGTAGACCTTGTAACCGTTGTCGGCACGCGGGTTGTGGCTGGCCGTGACCATGATTCCGGCGTCGGCCCCCTTGCTGCGCAGGGTGAAAGCCAGTATCGGTGTCGGCAGCGGCCCCGGGAGCAGGATGCTGGCGACACCCTGGGCTGCAAGCACCTTCACGGTGTCATCGGCGAACACGTCGCTCATGTGGCGGGCATCGAAGCAGACGACTACCAGGGGAGTGCTGTCGGAGTCCGCAGAGTTGCCGTTCGGGCCATTGCCGGTCAGGAGGTGGCGGGCAATAGCCGAGGCCGTCATTCGCACCATCACACGGTTCATCCGCATCGGGCCTGTACCGAGTGCCCCTCTTAGGCCAGCCGTGCCGAACACCAGCCTCTCGCCGAAGCGCTGCTGCACGGCGTCGCCTGCGTCGGCCAGAAGTGCCTCGGTTTCGGCACGCGTGTCCGGGTCGGGGTCAACTTCCAGCCATCTCCGTGCGGTGTCAGCTGAGCGTTCCGTGGCGGTAACCGTCCTCACAGCCTCTCCAGCACGCCGCGCAGGAGCGCCAGCATGCGGGGTCCCGCTGCCCTGGCGGCCTCAAGGACCTCGGCGTGGTCCAGGTTCTCGTTGCCCATCCCGGCAGCGGCGTTGGTCACGAGGGAGATACCGAGCACCTCGGTTCCGAGGTGCCTGGCGGCGATCGTTTCGAGCACCGTCGACATGCCGACCAGGTCTGCACCCAGGCCTCCCAGCATCCGCACCTCGGCCGGTGTCTCGTAGGCGCCACCTAGCAGGCCTGCGTAGATGCCCTCGGGAAGCGAACTGTCCACGTCGTGTGCGAGCTTCCGCAACCTCATGGAGTAGGCCTCGGTCAGGTCAACGAAGCGGGCCGGCCTGTCGGGTGGCGGGGGCGGTCCGGCCATGGGTGACGTACCGGTCAGGTTCAACTGGTCGCACAGGACCACCGGCTGGCCGACAGGCCAGGCAGGGTTGAGGCCCCCTGCGGCGTTTGTGAGGACTGCCACCCTGCAACCGGCTGCGATTGCGGTGCGCACCCCGTGTACGACCGTGGACACCGGGTGGCCCTCGTAGAGGTGGCTGCGGCCTCCCAGCACGAGGGTGGTGGTGTCACCCACCGCCACCGACAGGGCGCTGTTGCGGTGTCCCGCAACGGTCGGTGCCGGAAAGCCCGGAAGGTCGTCGAGAGCCACATCGGCCAGGACCTCACCCAGGCCGTTGGCTGCCGCCGCCCAACCCGAGCCCAGAACCACGACGGCGTCATGGGTCGCCTGCCCTGTGCGTTCGGCAAGGGCGGCTGCGGCCTCGTCGGCCAGCGAGAAGGGGTCTGGGTGGGGGTTGTTCATCGTGGTTGGTCGGCACGGAGTGGGGATCTACCCGGCTCTCGGTGCCCACTGGAACGGTAGCGGCTCACCGGCGTCGGCCGCACCGTCAGGGTCTGCCAGGTTGGTGCCTAGGCCTCGCCGTTGTGGGCCTCGAGACGTGCGGCCAGGCGCGCTGCGAGGCGCCTGTCGTTGCGTTCGACGGCGGCCCGGGCGCCGATCATGAGCAACTGAACCGCCACGAAGATGGCCGAAAGCGCTACCAGCACCGGCCAGCCGATGAGCAGGCCCACGACCAGCACGCCGATGGCTACAAACGTGGTCACGACCATGGTCCTGACCCTACGGCCCGTTGGCACAGACGGGGTGTCGGCGACCGGTGGGGTGCGGATTCCGGGCCACAGTTAGTGTGTCGGCATGGACGACCCTCGTTCGACGTTGTCGGGTATTCCCCTCTCGCCGGTCTACGGCGAAGGGCCGCTACCGGGCGAGTACCCCTACACCCGCGGGGTGCATACCGACATGTACCGGTCCCGCCTGTGGACGATGCGCATGTTCGCCGGGTTCGGCACGGCTACCGACACCAACGGCCGCTTCAGGGAACTGCTCCGCTCCGGAAGCACGGGCCTCTCGACAGCATTCGACATGCCAACCCTCATGGGCCGCGACTCGGACCACCCCTGGTCACTGGGAGAGGTCGGCCGGGCGGGGGTGGCCGTCGACACCGTCGAGGACATGGCCGACCTCTTCGCCGACATCGATCTGGGTGGGGTGTCCACCTCGATGACCATCAACGGACCGGCCGCGATCCTGTTGGCCATGTACGTGGTTGTCGCCGAACAGGGTGGTGTCGACAGGGGGCAACTGGCGGGAACCCTCCAGAACGACATCCTCAAGGAGTACCAGGCGCAAAAGGAGTACATCTTCCCGCCCCGGCCATCGGTTCGCCTCGTCACCGACGTGATCCGGTTCACCGCCGCCGAGATGCCCCGCTGGAACCCGGTGTCGGTCTCCGGCTACCACATCAGGGAGGCTGGCTCCACGGCCGTGCAGGAGTTGGCGTTCACCCTTGCAAACGGTTTCGCCTACGTCGAGGCCGCTGTCGCAGCCGGTCTCCACGTCGATGACTTCGCACCCCGCCTCAGCTTCTTCTTCAACAGCCATGTCGACTTCTTCGAGGAGATAGGCAAGTTCAGGGCTGCCCGACGGATCTGGGCCCGGTGGTTGCGCGAACGCTACGGCGCGGTCGATGAGCGCAGCCTCAAGTTGCGCTTCCACACCCAGACAGCCGGAGTGTCCCTTACCGCGCAGCAACCGGAGACCAACATCGCGAGGGTGGCACTTCAGGCCCTGGCCGGTGTGCTGGGTGGCACCCAGAGCCTCCACACGGACAGCCACGACGAGGCCCTGGCGCTGCCGAGCGAGGAGGCGGCACGCACCGCCCTTCGTACCCAGCAGGTCATCGCCCACGAGACGGGTGTGACCGGGGTGGCAGACCCGTTGGGGGGTTCGTCCTACGTGGAGTGGATGACAGACGAGGTCGAGCGACGGGCCGAGGAGGTCTTTGCCCACCTCGACGAGATCGGCGGTGGATCAATCCTGGAGGGGGTCCATGAGGGCATCCAGAGCGGCTGGTTCATGGGTGAGATCGCAGAGTCGGCCTACCGCTTCGAACGCGAGGTGAACGCCGGGGAGCGCATTGTGGTCGGGGTCAATGCCTTCATCGAGGGCAATGGTTCCTCGGGTGCAGAGTTGTTGAGGGTTGGCCAGGAGGCCGAAGACGACCAGTTGGCCCGTCTGGCCGCCGTGCGATTGGGGCGCGACAGCGAGGCGGTCGCAGCGTCGCTGGGCCGGGTCATCGCCGATGCGACCGATACCGGGGTCAACCTGATGCCTTCCCTCGTCAGAGCAGTAGAGGCACGGGCGACCGTGGGAGAGATAGTCGAGGCACTCGAGGGAGTGTTCGGCACCTATGTCGAGACGGCGGTCGTGTGATGGTCGGGACCGACCTGCCGATAAGGGTGGTCCTCGCCAAGCTGGGCTTTGACGGCCACGACCGTGGGTTGAAGGTGGTGGCACGCATGCTCCGCGATGCCGGCATGGAGGTCGTCTACTTGGGGCTCCGCCAGACCACCGACAGCATCGTCGCCGCCGTTGAACAGGAGGACGCCGATGTCGTCGGAATCTCCATGCACAACGCCGGGCACCTCACCCTTGGACCGATGATCGTCGCCGCCCTTGACGAGGTTGGTCTCGACGTACCGGTCGTGATCGGTGGCATCGTGCCCGATGCCGACCTCTCCGAACTGGAGGCCGCCGGGGTGGCAGCGGTGCTCGGGCCGGGCGCATCAGTCGAAGAGGTCGTCTCCACGGTCAGGTCAGCGGTAGGTCGAAATGGAATCACCTGAACCAGAGGCAGGGTTGTCGGCAGTCGTCGAACTGGCCGAGGCCTCCCGCTCGGGTGACCGCAGGGCCACTGCCCGACTCCTCAGCCTCGTCGAGCGGGGCGGGGCTCTCGCAGACGAGGTTGCATCGGCCACCCAGGCGCATGTGGGTGGGGCCCACGTGGTGGGCATCACCGGCGCACCAGGGTCAGGCAAGTCCACCATCACCAACTCGCTGACGACCCTCCTCTCCGAGGCTGGTCAGCAGCCGGCTGTGCTGGCTGTGGATCCGTCTTCGCCACTAACGGGTGGGGCGATCCTCGGGGACCGTGTGCGTAT
Organism: uncultured Candidatus Nemicrothrix sp.; assembly: GCA_913055915.1. Taxonomy (GTDB): domain Bacteria; phylum Actinomycetota; class Acidimicrobiia; order Acidimicrobiales; family MedAcidi-G1; genus UBA3125. The sequence goes on from CAJXKL010000002.1 coordinate 139,621, forward strand.
GAACGGTGCCTCAGACGCTGGTGTCTTCATCCGCTCGATGGCCACCCGCGGCCATGCCGGAGGCCTGGCACTTGCGGCCTCCGGGGCGGTCAGGGTACTCGACGCCGCTGGCTTTGACCCGGTGGTCATTGAGACAGTCGGGGTGGGACAGGTCGAGGTTGATGTGACCGACGCGGCCGACACCACGATCGTCGTGGTCGCTCCCGGCTGGGGTGATGCCGTCCAGGCCAACAAGGCGGGCCTGCTCGAGGTTGCCGACCTCTTCGTGGTCAACAAGGCCGACCGGCCGGGAGCCACCGATGCCCGCAGGGACCTGGAGTTGATGCTCGACCTGTCGACCGTTACTGGTCGGGCTGGTTTCGAGAGGCCGTCGATCACCATGACCACGGCTACTGAGGGAGACGGGATCGGCGAACTGGCTACCGCTGTCGCCGGTCACCTTGACCTGCTGTCCCAGGGAGTCGAGCTGGACCGGCGTCGGGAGAAACGCCGGATCGCCGAGGTGCGGGCCCACCTGGAGCACCTGCTGGTCGGTGCCGCTGACGAGATGCTCGCGAGCGAGGGACTTCAGCCCGTTCGGGCCTCCGAATCGCCCATGATGGTGGCCCGGAGGCTGGCAGGGCAGTTGTTGGACTGAAACCGCCACGTGACCAAGGGCACGGTCCATTTGCGACCACACGGATAGACTTGCCCGTCATGGTTCCCCGCACTATCGCGTTTCCTGCGCGCCTTTGGCACGAGTACGGGCAGAAGCTGATGCGGTTCGCCGGGGTCTCGGTCGTGAACGTTCTCACAGGCCAGACTCTGCTGGTGATCCTCTACGGGCGCCTGGGCTGGTCGGGAATGGCAGCCAACGCCGTGGCGGTCGCCGTCGGGAGCGTCCCCGCCTACCTGCTCAGCCGTCACTACGTCTGGGAGAAGAACAAGGGTGACCACAAGATCGGTGAGATCCTTCCCTTCTGGTCACTGGCGTTCGTGGGCCTGATCCTCTCGACCGCCCTCGTGGGTGTCGTCGACAGCTTCAGTGACAGAACCATTGCCGTGCAGGCGGCCAACGCCATCGCCTTCGGACTGCTGTGGCTGGTCCGCTTTGCCGTTCTTGAACACCTGCTCTGGGGTGGCCGGCCCGACGACGAGCTGGTCGAAACCTCAGGCTGACTGGTGGACGTGCCGGTGGACGAACGCCTCCGGGACCTCATCGCCCGGGCCGAGGCGGTCAGGGGTTTCATGCCGACCGACGAGGGCCTGGCCCTGCACCGCCACGCATCAGATGTCACCGTGGACGGGCCGTTCCTCGAGGTGGGCAGTTACTGCGGCAAGTCGGCCCTCTACCTTGGCGCGGCCGCCGAGGCATGTAGCCGGGTCCTCTACTCAGTCGACCACCACCGCGGATCCGAGGAGAACCAACCGGGATGGGAATGGCACGAGCCAGACCTGGTTGATCCGGCGACCGGCCTCATCGACACCCTTCCGCTGTTTCGACGGACGATTCACGAGGCCTCCCTCGACAGGACCGTGGTAGCGGTGGTCGGCGACTCGTCGGCGGTGGCGGCATCGTGGGCGACTCCGCTGGCGCTGCTGTTCATCGACGGTGGCCATGGCAGCGAGCCGGCCCATGCCGACTACGAGGGATGGGTTCCCCACCTGGCTCCCGGAGGCACCCTCCTGATCCACGACGTGTTTCCAGACCCGGCCGATGGTGGTCGTCCACCCTTTGAGATCTACAACAGAGCCCTTGACTCCGGTGCCTTTGCCGAGATGGCTGCCACGGGCTCGCTGCGCGGGCTCCAGAGGATGGGTCCGGACATCTGAGCCGGACCAGCCTCAGTCGGACTCGTGTACCGGTGCCCTGGTCGAGATGATGTCAGGCAGTCCCGTGTGTTCAGTGAACAGGCCTGAAGCCGGGCTGGCCCCTGAGAGGGCATCGGCGGTCAGGACCACCGCAGCGGCTGAGTAGGTGGTGCGCTCTCCGTTGGGGAAAGTCACGCCTTCCGGGTGGACCAGCCCGGTCACGTATCTGCCGTCATCACAGCGCATCGCCTGGATCCACGAAAACATCTGTTCAGCGACAGGGCGGGCGCCGGCGAACAGGTGGGCGATGGCGCACTCGCAGGTCTCGGCGACTGTCACCCACGGTCGGTTGCTGACACAGCGCACGCCGAGGCCATCCATGACGAACTCGTCGTAGCGCCCGCCCAGGTGCGGGATGGCATCGCCTCCGTCGACGGTGCCTGAGAGGACCGGGTAGTACCAGTCCATTGCCCACCGGTCCTTCGGGGCGAAGGCGCCGTCCGGCCTGGTTCTCACAGTGTGTGCCAGATAGGCCAGCGAGAGTTCCCAGTCGGGCCGTTCGTGGCCCAGTTCCTCGGCGATGGCGATGGCGCAGCGGAGGCTGTGGGAGATGCTGGCCGAGCCGGCTAACAGGGCGAACGACCACGGTGTGCCGTCGGCGTGGCGTGCCCAGAGAATCTCACCCCTGGTGGTCTGGAGGTCCAGCACGAAGTCGATGGCTGGCTCCACCACAGGCCACATCGCCTCCAGGAACCCACGGTCGCGGGTCATCAGCCAGTGGTGCCACGCACCCGTAGCCACGTATGCGATGACGTTGGCGTCGTGCTTGTGGTCCTCGATGCCCTCGGCCGTGTAGTACTGGTGCCAGGCTCCGTTGGGGAGTTGTGTGTCGGCCAGCCAGCGGTAGGCGGCCTCGGCTTCATCGAGGTGGCCGGTTGCTGCCAGGGCCATGGCGGCTTCGACGTGGTTCCACGGGTCGGCGTGGCCGCCCGGGAACCAGGGAATCATGCCGTTGGGTAGCTGCCACTCGGCGATACCCGCAGCGGTGCAGTGCACCTGGGCCACATCGAGCACCCCTGGAACCTCAGGCAGAGACATGTGACAACTCCCTGGCCGACCTGACGGTCGCTTCGGAGACCGTCTTTGTCGCATACACCACGAGGCTCTTCCCGAGCACGGGGCTGAGGAGGCGTTCGGCCAGCCGGGTCACCCTGGGTGCAGTCACGATGTCCCATGTCAGCAGACGGTGGTAGAGGCTGACGAGCCGGCTCTCCTCTATCGGGCGATTCGGGCCGACGGCGCAACGCAGCCACCAGTAGGGGCTGTGCAGGGCGTGCGCACGGTGCGAGGCGACCGGCACCAGGCCGGCGGCACTCATCTTGGAGTTGAGCTCTGACCGTCGGTAGATGCGGACGTGGCCGCCGACGACGTTGGGAGCGTGGTAGTCCTCGGAGAGCACCCAGCAGATCCGCTCGGGGAGGTGCGCCGGCACGGTCACCGCCAGGGTTCCGCCGGGCCGCAGGACCCTGGTCAACTCGGCCAGAGCGCCGTCATCGTCGTGAATGTGTTCGAGAACCTCAGAGGCGATGACATGGTCGAAGGAGTCGTCGTCAAAGGGCATCGACGTTGCGTCACCGCCGGCCGTTCCAACCGATGCCGTCTCAGGGATTTCGCCATCCAGGTACATGGCCGCCACCACGCCGCGGACCTGCCTCAAGTCGTCGATCCCCAGATCACAGGCCACCACGGCGGCGCCTCTTCGGAGGACCTCGTAGGCGTGCCTGCCGAATCCGCATCCCAGGTCCAGGACCCTGTCGCCCGGCTTCAGGCCGAGGCGTCCGTAGTCGACGGTGAGCACTGCGACCAGGCTCCTCAGGCGCCCTGCCCGGACAGAAGTGCCCGGTACTGCTCAACGGTCCGCACGGCCGTGTGACGCCAACTCCAGTTGTCGACCACACGGCGTCGGCCTGCGGCCCCGATCCGGTCGCGGGCGGCGGGGTCGTCAAGCGCTGTCCTCAGCATCGCCGCCAGGGCGTCGGAGTCGCCCGGTGGGACCTGGTAACAGGTCTCAGCGTGGGTGCCGGTTACCTCCGGTAGGGCGCCTCCGGTGGTGGTCACGAGCGTCACGCCACACGACATGGCTTCGATAGCGGGAAGCGAGAAGCCCTCGTAGAGCGACGGCACCACAGCCAACTCGGCCTCGCTGTAGAGCTCGACGATCCGCTCATCGGGAACGCCGTGCACATAGCTGACACAGTCGGTGAGGCCGAGTCGTTCAAAGGCGTCGGTGGACTCGCTGTCCTCCCTCGGCCTTCCGATGATGACCAACTCCACCTGACGCTCGGTCCGCAGCTTGGCCACGGCCTCCAGCAGGAACCTGAGGCCCTTCATCGCCACGTCGGCGCTTGCCGTTGTGACGATTCGACCGGTGACCCGCTTGACGTGGTCCAGTGGGCGGAACAACTCAGGGTCGACCCCGACGGGAACAACGTGCAGGCGATCAGGGTCGACACCGTGGTCGGCGACGATGTCGCCTCTTGACGACTCGGAGACCGTCATGACACGCTCCATCCGGCTAGCCACCCTTGTCTGCATACGGGTGAAGGAGTACCAGCGACGCTTGCCCACGTTCTCGATCAGCGACCTGGCGTGCCGGATCTCGAGACGGCGGTCGACGGTGATCGGGTGGTGGATCGTCGACAGGACAGGGAAGTGCTCGCGGTTCTGGAGCAACAACAGGCCCCAGCCGAGGCACTGGTTGTCGTGGATCAGGTCGAAGTCGGCGCGGCGCTTCCGCAGGTGGTCCCAGGCGCGCATGCTGAACGCCATCGGTTCAGAGAAGTTGCCGGTGCTGAACGACATGGCCTCGGCGACGTCCCACGGGGTCTTCATCTCCCAGATGCGGGCCTTGCGCATCGGGAAGTGGTCGTTGTAGAGGTCGAGGCTGGGAAGCCTCACCATCGGAATCCGTTCGTCCAGTTCGGGGTACGGCTGGCCGGCCAGCACCTCGACGTGGTGGCCCAGATCGACCAGTGCCTTCGTGAGGTGTCTCGTGTAGACGCCCTGGCCCCCGCAGTGGGGCTTGCCCCGGTACGCGAGGTAGGCGATGCGTAGTGCTCCATCGTCGGGCGTGGCGGGGCCGGGCATCCGACAAGTCTGGCTGCATGCATTGCGATTACCACCCGGTAACAGATGGAACCTGCCGGGTCCAGCCGTCAGGTGGGGCCCCGGTAGGGTCGGTTCGTGCGAGCGCTGGTGCAACGAGTTGAGCGGGCGGCAGTGAGCGTTGGCGACGAGGTGGTCGGCGCGATTGCTACCGGCCTGTGCGTCTTTGTCGGCGTCACCCACGATGACAGTGAGACCGAAGCCGATCGCCTCGTCGACCGCCTGGCGGGAATCCGGATCATGGACGACGACGAGGGTGTGATGAACCGGTCTGTCAAGGACGTGGGCGGTGAGGTCCTCGTGGTGAGCCAGTTCACCCTCTACGGCGACGCCAGCAGGGGCCGGCGGCCCACCTGGCTTGCTGCAGCCCGCCCCGAGCAGGCAGAGCCACTCGTTGAGCGCGTGGTCTCAGGTCTAAGGGACCGGGGCATTGTCGTCGCCACGGGACGCTTCCGGGCCCTGATGTCGGTGGACCTCGTGAACAACGGTCCCGCAACAATCATGCTGGAGGTCTGAGCTTGCCGGGTGTTCCAGGTGACAGGTTCGGGACCGCCGCATCCGACTACGCCCGGTACCGGAAGGGTTTTCCGCCCGAGACCCTCGACCGCCTGGAAGTACATGGCATCGGCATGTCCGGCCAGCACATCCTTGACCTCGGGTGCGGCACGGGAACCATCGCACGTCAGATGGCCGCCCGTGGCTGCACCGTCGTCGGGCTCGACGTCGACCCCCGGATGCTCGAGGCTGCCGGCGAGATGGCTCTGGCCGACGGTGTCGAGGTCGACTGGGTGGAGGCACCGGCAGAGTCGACCGGTCTGGCTGACGGGTCATTCGACTCGATAGTGGCGGGGCAGAGCTGGCACTGGTTCAACCAGGACGAGGCCATCACCGAGGTCGGTCGCCTGCTGGCACCGGACGGCCGGTTCGCTGTCTGTGGATTCGACTGGCTCCCGCTGCCCGACACCGTCCCCGGAGCCACCGAGGCCCTCATTCAGGCCTACAACCCGGCATGGGACCTGGGGGGCATTCGTAACTACGAGCCGAGCCTCCTGCCCCTACTGGACAGAGTCGACTTCAAGGTGGTCGTCACGTTCCGGTTCGACCTGGACGTCGTGTATGAGGAGCCGGCCTGGCGGCGTCGAATCGTAGCCAGCGCCGGCATCGTGAACCTGCCACCCGGGGAGGCGGCCACCTTCGACCGGGACCTTGCTGAGATGCTGGCCGAGAGGTTCCCGGGAACAGAGGTGCACACCCCTCACCGGGTCTGGGCGATCGTGGCCACGCCACCGGGGGCCTGAGCCTCAGCTAGCGGTTCGCTCCACCAGGCCTGTAATGGCGTCGAGTAGTTCAGGCCAGGCTCCCTCGGGCCACTCGTGGCCCATGCCCTCGATGAGGACCAGCTCTGCGCCCGGCACGGCGTCGGCCGTGTGCCCACCGCACCTTGGCAGGATCAACCGGTCGTCGGTTCCGTGAATGACGGTTGTGGGCACGTTCAGCTTGGCCAGTGCCGGACAGCGGTCGCCGTCGGCCATGATCGCCGCCATCTGACGGCTTGTGCCCTCAGGGTGCCATGCCCTTTCGGCGGCGATGGTGGCCACATCCAGGAAGTGGTCCTCGTCGAAGTCGAAGCCGCTACCGGCGATCAGCCGGAACGTCTCCATACCGACCCTGATCCGCCCCTCCCTGGAGTCCGGGTTCTGTTCCATCCTCATCAACTTCATCGTGAGGCTGAACGAACCGGCCGGCTGGCCCGGACTGGACATTGTGGAGCAGAGGGACAGGACACGGTCAGGGTGCTCAATGGCCAGGCGCTGGGCGATCATGCCCCCCATCGAGACACCTACGACGTGGGCCGCCTCGATCCCGAGGGCGTCGAGCACCCCGGCGGCGTCGTCAGCCATGTCGGAGAGGGTGTAGGCGACCTTTGGCGTGATGCCAAGCTTCGAGCGCAGCCAGACGGCGGCCATGTTCGGCTCGGGCTCGTCGTCGAACCAGGTGGACAGGCCGACATCGCGGTTGTCGAACCGGATCACGTGAAAGCCGCAGGCCGCCAACTGATCGACTAGGTCATCTGACCAGTGGATCAACTGGAAGCCAAGGCCCATGATGAGGAGCACCGCGGGATCGACAGGGTCTCCGGTGGTCTCGACCTGGATGCTGATTCCGTTTGCCTCAACCTGTGGCATCTGTGCTCCTCTTGCTACCTCGACCTCTGTCTGGAGTCTGCCAGAGGACGATGGCGTGACCCGCTACGGCGAGCAGCACCGACAACACGAGCATGGGGACGGGTCCGAGCCTCGTGGCCCACGTGAGGCCCTCGCGGAGCTCGACCGTTCCGTGGAGTACCGCCTGTTCGCCCACACCGGTGCGCGCCACGAGGTTTCCATCGGGGTCGATGATGGCGCTGAAGCCGGTCGGTGCGGCCAGGACCATCCAGCGGCCGGTCTCGAGCGCCCGTAGGCGGCTGGAGGCGACCTGCTGGGTCTGGACCTGGGTAAGCCAGTAGCTGGCCCCGTTGGTCGGGTTCAACATGACCTGCGCCCCGTCGAGCACCGGGTCACGGGTGCGGTGGCCGAAGAAGACCTCCCATGAGATGGTCACCCCCAGGCGTCCTGCCGAGGTTTCCAGCACAGCGTCTCCGGTGCCGGGAAGCAGGTCACGCGTTGGGAGCATGTCACCCGCGATGGGGTCCAGCATCCAGCGCAGCGGCACGAACTCGCCGAAGGGGACGGTGCGCACCTTGTCATAGCGGTCCACGACGGTGCCATCGGGTTCGATGGCGGTGGAGTAGTTGACGTTGGCCTTCGGATCGGTGGGTGAACGGTGGAACCAGCCCGGGACCAGCACGGCACCGAGCCGCTGGGCCTCGGCCGTCAGCGCCAGGTCGGCATCGTCGGAGTAGAGCCTGTCCGCGCGGCGGTTGCCCGAGGTGGGAAGTGGCGCCGGGTTGACGACGTTCTCGGGCCACAGCACCAGGTCGACTGGTCTCGTCACCAGCTGTGAGGCCTCCATCTGGCTGGTGAACACGACTGCCGCACCGGTCGGCGACGCCCTCGTTCGCTGCGGACCACCGCCCTGCACCGCAGCCAGGTCAAGGCTTCCGACGACATGGCCTGTCGGGGCTACGGCTGCCAGAACAGTGGTCAGGAGTACGACACCACCACCGGCCACTGCACTGCGGAGGGACAGCCGATCACCCCTCCACACGTCGACGAGGGCACTCAGGGACATTCCGACGGCCACGACAACGACAACCAAGAGCAGCGACCCTGCTACGCGCACGACCGGTGCCAGCGGACCGGCAGCCTGGCCAATCGGGATGGTCGCCAGCGGAACACCCCCGAAGGGAACGCTCCAGCGGGCGAACTCGGCGATGGTGAACGATCCGACCAGACCAGTCCTGCGCCCGCGCCCTGATGGGGCGACGCAGGCCGCCAGGCCGAAGAAGGTGGCGTGGAGAAGCCCGGCGAACACCCACCCAGGTGGTGTCAGGTCGAGCATCCAGAGGGTTGCTGGAAGGCTCCATGCCGCCGTTGCCAGCACCGTGCGGCGGAATCGGACGATGGCCGGTTGTCCTGCGATGACCTGGTCCAACATTGCGATACCGACGAAGGCGGCGGGCCACCAACCCCATGGCGGAACCGCTGCCGCCAGGAGCAGGCCGGCGCCGATTGCCGCCAGGCCTGTGCGCAGAAACGGAGGTCCAGACATCAGAGCAGCGGTGGAGCCTCAGCCGAGGAGCTCTGAGACAGCCGCAGCCGCGTCGCTGCCTGACCGGACACATGCGGGTATGCCGACCCCGTTGTGGGCTGAGCCCGTGACGAACAGTCCGGGCGCATCCTGGTTGAGGCCCAGGAGCATCTCGGCCATCTGGCGCCTGTGGCCCACCGGGAACTGTGCCAGCGAGTCGGGCCAGCGCGTAACGCGCGCAGCCGTCGGACCGGCCTTGACGCCCAGGGTGGTGGACAGGTCGCGTCGCAGGGCGGTGACCAGAGTGTCGTCGTCCATGTGGCTGGAGCGGTCATCGTCGATCCGACCCGCCGAGACCCGCAGGATCGTGTGTTCACCGTCGTCCAGGTGGCTCCACTTGCTACCGGCGAACGAGCAGGCGGTCATCAACATGTCAGACCCCCGGGGAACGAGGAAGCCGCTCTGGTCGGCAGGTACCTCCAGGTCGGAGCGCCTGTAGGCGACCGCGGCAAGCGAGACCGAGGCGTGGCGTATCCCCCTGAGGGTGGTGGCGGCCCTGGGGCAGGCAGCCTTGACGAGCGTTGCCGCAACAGGAGCAGGTGTCGTCACTACAACGGCATCTGCCGTCTCGGTGCCGTTGTCGAGATCGATCAGCCAGCGGTTCTCGTCGGCCGTAATGGAGAGCACGCGTTGGTTTGTCCGGACGCGGTGGGCCAGGCGCTCGACAAGCGTTTCGATCAGGTGTGCCATACCGGCCGGATGGGCGTTGAAGATGGGTGCGGCCGGGTCGGCTCCGGCCGTTGCAATGCGGAGGGTCGCCAGCAGCCCGTCGTCGCTGCGTGCCGCCCTGAGGAACTGCGGTGTCATTGAGGCACAGCTCATCTCGTCGGCTAGGCCGGCGTTGACGCCACCCAGCAGCGGGTCGACAAGTCGTTCGAGGACCGCATCTCCGGCACATGACCTGATCACCTCGCCGATGCTCAGGTCTCCGGCCGGGCCGTCGCCGGCGGGAAGTCGCTTCTCGGGCAGTCCCGGGCCTGCCAGCCTCCTCAGGTCGGCTTCGGGGAGGAGGCCCGGCTGGACCATCGCAGGGTCGAGCGGCAATCCCAGGACGCTGCCGGCTGGAATCGGCCGAAGCCGTTCGTCCAGCCAGAGCGACGCCGACCGTGCACTGGGAGCGACGAGTTCGTCGGACAGGCCCAGTTCGGTGCACAGGTCTGCGGCCCACGGCACGCTCATCAGGAAGGAGTCGGCGCCCTCGTCGACGGGAAGCCCGGCAAACGGCGTCGTGACAAGCCTTCCTCCCGCCGCGGGTGCTGCCTCCAGAACCGTCACCTCCAGCCCGGGGCGGTCGACCATGAGCCTGTGGGCGGCGCTGAGGCCGGTGATGCCTGCGCCGACCACCACCACATGCCTGCCTGCAGTCGGGTTCACCAGGTCATCCGCTGGCCAGCTGGCTGTTCAGGTCGGGTGACATCTCGTGCACGAGGTGGGCCACCTGTTCGAGCACTGCCGGGTCGGTCTCTGGAAGGACACCGTGGCCCAGGTTGAATACATGGCCGGGGTGACCGTTGTTGCGACGCAGGATGTCTGCCACCTCGGCCTCGACCACCTCGATCGGTCCCAGACAGACGGCAGGGTCCAAGTTGCCCTGAAGCACCGTGTTGGAGCCGAGGCGATCACGGGCGACGTCGATGGGGACCCGCCAGTCGACACCGACGACGTCGCAGCCCGTATCGGCCATGAGGTGGAGGATCTCGCCTGTTCCGACACCGAAGTGAATGCGGGGTACATCGGCAACCGCCTCGAAAACACGGCGGGATGCCGGTTGCACGAAACGCTCATAGGCGGCCGGGCTGAGAGCCCCGGCCCAACTGTCGAAAACCTGCACCGCTGCGACACCGGCATCTATCTGGGAGCGCAGCGACGAGATCGCCAGGTCCGCCAGACGGTCAATCAGCCTGAACCACAGGTCGGGGTTGCCGGACATGAGGGCCTTCGTGCGTCCGTAGGTGCGTGAGGGAGAGCCCTCAATCAAGTAGGAGGCCACGGTGAACGGGGCCCCTGCGAAGCCGATCACGGGTACGGGAGACTCGTCGGCCAGGATCTGCACGGCCTCGAGTACGTACGGGGTGTCGACCTCGGGTTCGAGTGGGCGGAGCCTCTTGAGGTCTGACTCGTCGGCAAAGGGCTGTTCCACCACCGGGCCGACACCGGGCTGGACGTCGACACCGAAGCCGATTGCGTTCACCGGAACCACGATGTCGGAATAAAGGATCGCCGCATCGACGCCGTAGCGGTGGACCGGCTGGAGCGTCAGTTCGGCGGCCAGGGCCGGATCGGCAATGGCATCCAGGATGCTGCCCCCACCCCGAACAGCGCGGTACTCGGGTAGTGACCTTCCGGCCTGCCTCATGAACCAGACGGGCGTGCACCCATGGGGGAGGCCCTGACAGGCTGCCAGGAACGGGTCGGTGCTGGTCACGTGCCGACGCTACCGAGGTGCACCCTGCGCTGCCCGTTCCAGGAGGCCGCGAGCCGTTGTCGAGCGTGGATGTGCAAGGCATGCCCGGGCCGAAAGCGCCGCACCCCCGCAGATGTCGGCCATCGAGGAGCGGTCCATGTCTCCACCACTGCGAATCTCCAGGTCGATGGCAGTTGGTTGCACGACCAGCACGGGAGTGCTCCTGGAACGGATTGCCTCTACCTCGCGGCGGAGGGTACGGCTGTGCCATGCCCGACCGAGCGGCCCGTCAGGCCTTGCCGAGGCGCTGGGAACGGCGGTCATTGACGAGGAGACGACGACCAGGTCCAACCCCAGAGTGGACAGCAGGTCGGCGTTCGTGGTCGAGTGCGAGCCGCCGTCAACGTAGCGGTCTCCGTCGATGGCAACAGGGGTGAGGTGGCCTGGAACCGCCGACGAGGCCTGCACCGCCTCGCCGATCCCGGCATCGACGTCGTCGCGGCCGAACACGACACGCTTTCCCGAGTCGAGGTCGACGGCACAGATCCAGGTTGCATCCCGGGGCCACGGGCCCGGGTGCACCTGGTCGGCGCGCTCAGCGATGGTCACACCCGACACGGTTCCCTCCGGCAGGACACCGGCAATGGCAACCACGGGTCTGGGCCTCTTGGGGCTGAGAATCTCACGGATGGGGAGCATCGGGTTGGCTGGCCACCACGAACCGGTCCGATCGGTCGGCGGTGGAATGTCGAGCCTGGTGGTGACCCGTCCAGCGATTTCCTGACCTTCTGAGCTGAGGGGAGCGCCCGTGCAGTTCGCAGCGAGGTCCGTTGCGGTGAGGCCGGCCCTCAGCGAGATAGCAGTTGATGCACCAGCCGAGGTACCCACCATCACGTCGGCGGTACGGGGGTCCCAACCGGTGGCGTCTGAGACGGCGGCCAGCACCCCGGCGTGGAAGGCGGCGGCGTGCATGCCGCCAGCGCTCAGGACAAGGCCGATGCTCGTCACGGGTTGGACCTCATGGATGCCATCGTCGCATGCAAATCCGGGTTTTCCTGCCCTCAGGTGGCATATCCACCCCGCGGGTCGGTCGGGTGTAGACGCTGTAGAATCGATCTTCGGCCGAATTCGGGATGTGCGCCCTCCGGGGAGCCCGTAGCGGCCGGTGACGGTGCAGGAGGTTGTAGCGATCCATCCGGAACTCGAGGCCGAACAGGCCTACGTCGACAACGCATACCGGTGCCTCGACGAAGCGCGTGACCGTGCCCTGGAGCTGGTGTCGATGGTCGAGGTCGGCAGCGGTGGAACCAACCAGGCCAGGTTCGAGCGCGAGGCCATCTGGGGATCCGTGGCGCTCCGTCTGGAACAACTGGACCTCGGTGATGCATCCCTTGTCTTTGGCCGTATCGACCAGGAACCCGAGCTCGGCGACGGCAGCTTCCACATCGGACGTGTAGGGGTCTGGGACGACGACCAGGAACCGGTCGTCGTCGACTGGCGCGCACCGGTGGCCGAGGCCTTCTACAGGGCAACCGGTCCGGTCCCAATGGGCCTGCGTAGGCGCCGCCACTTCGTGAGCCGTGGCCGCATGATCGTGGGTCTCGAGGATGAACTCTTTGGCGACCTCGAGCGGTTCCGTACCGACGATGGCCGCGGCCTTCGCGGTGAGGGCGCCCTCATCGCCGCCCTCGAATCGGCCCGGACAGGTCGCCTCGGAGACATCGTCGGGACGATCCAGGCCGAACAGGACGAGATAATCAGATCGCCGCTACCGGGGGTGCTGGCCGTCCAGGGAGGCCCCGGAACCGGCAAGACGGTCGTGGCACTCCACCGCGCCGCCTACCTCCTCTACACGCACCGGTTCCCCCTTGAGGGCCAGGGCGTGCTGGTTGTCGGACCCAACCGCCTGTTTCTCGCCTACATCGAACAGGTGCTGCCTTCTCTCGGAGAGGCCGGGGTGCAACTCGCCACCCTTGGCGACATGGTCGGCGGTGTGCGCATCTCTGACAGCCGTGACGAGGTGGACGTGTCCCGCCTCAAGGGTGACCTCCGGATGGTCCGCATGATCGCCCGGGCGGCGCGTACCCGCCAGCAGCCACTTCGTGACGATGTCCGCGTGGGTCATGGCCTGCAGTGGCTCACGGTTCCCGCTGCTGCCACCACGCCGATAATCGCCGAGGCCAGGCGCCGCTTCCGGACCCACAATGCTGCCAGGCGTTTCGTTGAGGCCGAGTTCTTCGCTGTGATGGCCGCGGGAGGCCGTGGCGATCTGGACCCCGAGGGTCTGCGTGAACGCCTGCGTGGAGGGATAGCGGTACGCGAGGCCCTGGAGTGGATGTGGCCGGTTCTGACACCTGCTCAACTGCTGAACGACCTCTTCGGTTCACATGCACTCCTGCGTGCCGCTGACCCCTCCCTGACCGATGCAGAGGTGGATGCCCTGTACAGGCCCAGGGCACAGTCACCCGAGGGACTTCTCTGGTCCGCCTCGGATGCCCCGCTTCTCGACGAGGCCAGGGCTGTCCTGGGCCCGCGGCCCGGGCGCAGGGAGGAGGATGCAGTGCGCACCTTTGGGCACATCGTGGTCGACGAGATCCAGGACATGTCGCCCATGGACCTGCGCATGCTGGACCGCCGTTCCCTCAACGGTTCGATGACGGTCGTGGGAGACATAGCCCAGGCCACCGGAGCGTGGGCACACCACGACTGGGACAGCATCCTCGACCACCTCCCTGACCGACGCCCGGCCCGTCGCAACGAGTTGACCGTCGGCTACAGGATTCCTACACCACTCATGGATGTCGCCTCACGGGTGCTCAGCGAGGCGGCGCCAGACCTTGCGCCGCCAATGTCGATCAGGTCCGATGGCGATCCACCCAGGTATGTCCAGGTGAGCGACATGGCCACTGACCTTGCTGAAGCGGTTCTGGTCGAACTGGAGGCCGTGGAGACGGGCAACCTGGCGGTCATCGTCGCCCGCTCACAGGTGGTCGAGGTGGAACAGGCCCTCGTGGATGCCGGCATCGAGTTCGGCCAGCCGACCCGGCGGGGTCTGGACGAGCGGGTGGCGGTAGTGCCGGTGTCGCTGGTCAAGGGACTGGAGGTGGATGCGGCCCTGGTGGTGGAGCCGTCGCGCATCGTGCGTGAGCAGGACCAGGGGATGCGCGCCCTCTACGTTGCCCTCACACGTGCCACAAGGCGGCTCACGATCCTCCACGCCGAACCGTTGCCACCGGTAATGACAGGCTGAGCCCGGTGGCCTACTCGTAACCGATTGCGTCGAGCACGTTCAGGCGAGATGCCCGACGCGCCGGGAAGATGGCCGCCACCATGCCGAACGCCCCTGACACCAGCAGGTAGAAGCCCAGCTTTCGCACCGGAATCGACACGATGTCGACAAACGTCTCCGGTATCGCGGCTATTGCCGCCAGGCCGAAGAGCACTCCCATGGCAACCCCCAGGAGGCCACCGAACAGGGAGATGATCACGGCCTCCCACCTGACCATTTGCCGCAGTTGGCGTCGGGTCATGCCGATGGCCCGCAGGAGGCCCAGCTCGCGGGTGCGCTCGAATATGGACAGCGCCAACGTGTTGGTGATGCCGAGCACTGCGATGAACAGCGACAACCCTAGGAACACGGTGATCACGGCAAGCAGTTGATCGAGTTGTGCCTGAGTGGACGCCCGAAGCTCGGCTTTGTCCTCGACGGTGAGTTGCGGGTAGCTGTCGGTTATGGACTCGACGGCAATCCTGGCATCGCCCATGTCGGCCTCTGGTGAGTACACGACAGAGACGAAGCTGTCGGGAGCATCCGGAAGAAAGCGGTCGAAGGTGGGGGTGTCGACCACCCAGTTCCCGAGCATCGTGGAGTCGGCGATGATCGCCGCCACCGTGAACGTGGCCTCGCGGTCGCCCGGGAAGCCGCCGACAATGGTTGAGCCGACCTCCAGGTTCAGGTCCTCGGCCGGGTCGACGTGGACGAGGATCGTTCCATCGGTTCCGGCTGTGGCCGGTCCGTCGGTGGCACCTCCAACCACCTGCAGGTCCATGTGGTCGTTGAGCACCGACAGGTCGGCGCTGACGACGTCGCGTCCGACTCCGTCAATCTCCATCCCGTCAAGTCCGAACCGGTAGCGGACCGTGGACTCCAGTAGGTCTGGTCGGGTTAGGGCCACTTCGTCGAGAGCGGATGCAAGTTCGCCGGAGAAGCCGGCCGTCGGGTCAAAGGCGTTGAAGTAGATGAACAAGTCGGACTCGACGCTGTCGTCAAGGGACTGGACGATCGTGGCCTTCATGGAGTCGCTGACAACCGCGGCGAGGCTGACAAGGGCCAGGCCCACCGTGAGCGCCGCCGCAGTCGCTGCTGTGCGCCTGGGCGCCCTGGCTGCGTTCTCACGGGCCAGACGACCGGGCACCTTGTAGACGCGTTCGATGGGCCGGCCCACCAGATTTGCCAGAGGGCGCGCCACCGCCGGGCTGAGCAGGTAGATGCCCATGAAGGTCCCTAGGGCTCCGGCTGAGAGCGAGATCAGTAGGGGGCGGGTGTCCAACTCGGTGCTCATGCCGAAGGCCAGCAGGGCGACGCCTGCCAGGGTCACGGCTCCTCCGACCCAGATCCGTTGTCGAAGCCCCGTCGGTGTCAACCGGGCCTGATCCCGGAGGGCAGCCACCGGAGGAATTCTGCGGACCCTGCGGGCCGGTCCCAGAGACGACAGCACGGTGGCACCGATTCCGACGACAGCGGCGACCACGATCGTCCGCAGCCGAATCGGAATGTCTCCCGGCAGGTTCCCGAAGTCGATAGCCACAAGAACCCAACGAAGGAACGAGGCCAGCAGGTAGCCGCCGATGAGGCCCAGCACGGTTGCCACCGCACCGATGACGAGGGCCTCCAGTCGGACAGATCGGCTGACCTGGCGACCCGTTGCTCCCAGAGACCTCAGCAGGGCCAGCTCGCGGACCCGTTGGCCCAACACGATTGAGAACGTGTTGTTGATGATGAAGGAACTGACCACGACGGCGATGATGGCGAATGCCAATAGGACGTTGGATAGCACCGACACGATCCGGTCGAAGTCCTTCTTGTCCTCCGCTGTGGTGGCAGCGGCGGTTACCACCTCGAGGCGGGCTTCGGTGAATGGAGCCAGGGCCTCCTGTTGCTCGGCGGGGAGGAGCTCCATTTCGGCCAGGAATCTGGCGGTAGCGGTGTCCAGCCGTGCCTGGATATCGGCAATGACGATGGCTTCGTCGGCATCGTCGGTTAGGGACACGGCGAGCGAGTCGTAGAGTCCCTCACGACCGAGGAACTCCTGGGCTGTGACACCGTCGAAGGCGCTGATGGTCGCTCCGGGCGACTTGTTCTCATCAGGAGACCCGAAGTAGATGAGACCAACGAGGGTGAACTGCCTATTGCCGCCTGCAGCGCTCACGACGTAGGTCTCTCCCACCTCGAAACCGTTGATGGAGGCCGTGCGGGTGTCGAGTACGAACTCTCCGATGGTGGTCGGGTCGGCAAGTGGCCCGGTCCGTACGGGAGCACGACCCTCAGCAATGAACAGCTGGCCGAGAGGCTCGACGTCAGAGAAGTTCATGCCGAACTTGGGCCCGTTGGAGGACACTGCCGCGGGCTCACCTGTCTCGTCCAGGTAGATGGGGATCACGTTGAAGGCCCTGATCTGTGGCTCGACCGCAGCGACACCGGGGATCTCGGTAGTGATGACCTCGGTCAGCTCGTCAGGCACGGGAAGGCGGTTGATCCGGTCACCGTCACCAATGGCGGTCCTGACCTCAAGGTCCAGGCCACCGGTGATCTCAACGGCCAACTCGTCAAAGGTGTCCCGGATGCGGTCTGTCAGAAAGAACGCGGTGGAGAGAAACGACACCCCCAGGACCACGGCCAGCGTGGTCAGTGCGTACCGGAGCTTCTGCCGGCTGATGTTGCGGAGGGTCAGGCGGAACACCGGTTCAGTCGCCCAGTTGCTTGACGCGGTCCAAAATGCCGTCGGCGGTCGGGTCGTTCATCTCGGAGACGATCTGGCCGTCGCCCAGGAACAGCACGGTGTGGGCCGTGGCAGCGGCGTTTGCGTCGTGGGTGACCATGACCATGGTCTGGTCCAGGTCATCAACTGCACTGCGCAGGAAGTCCAACACCTCGCCACCGGTGGTGGAGTCCAGGTTCCCGGTCGGTTCGTCGGCGAACACGATTGCCGGCTTGCCGACAAGTGCCCTACCGATTGCCACCCTCTGCTGCTGGCCTCCCGAGAGTTCGTCGGGACGGTGGCGGAGCCGGTCGCCGATGCCGAGAGAGGTGACGAGGTTATCCATCCAGTCCCGATCCGGCTTGCGACCGGCCAGATCCAGGGGGAGGGTTAGGTTCTCGGCTGCCGTGAGCGTGGGGATCAGGTTGAAGGACTGGAACACGAAGCCCACCTTGTCGCGGCGCAGCAGCGTGAGCTCACGGTCGGAGAGACTGCCCAACTCGGTGTCGCCTATGAAGACGTTTCCCGAGGTGAGGTCGTCGAGGCCGGCCACGCAGTGCATGAGGGTGGATTTGCCGGAACCGGACGGGCCCATGATGGCGGTGTAGCGACCTGCCTCGAACCCGGCGCTGACCCCGTCGAGAGCCCGGACCTCGGTGTCGCCTGCCCCGTAGACCTTGGTGCCGTCCGCCATCCTCGCGGCAGCGGGTGGCGTGGGAGAGGGGGTTGTGCCTGATCCGGATGCTTCGCTCAGGTCGTTCATCCCGTCAGACTAGGTGCTCGCCACTAGGGAACCATCCGCGGAATTGGGAGATCTGATGTCGACAGAGGTATTGCTGCGACCGGTGGAACCGGCCGACCTGACGACCGTGCTGGCCATGAACAACGAGGCGGTGCCGGCGGTAAACCATCTCGATGCCGGCGATCTGTCCTGGCTCTCAGGAGTCGCACACACCTTTCTGGTGGCATGTCGCGCGGAAACAGGCAGATATGCCGGGTTCCTGATCGGCCTGGAGGGTCCGGGGTTGGCCTACCGGAGCGACAACTACCGGTGGTTCAGCGAGCGCTACGAACATTTCATCTACGTGGATCGCGTCGTGGTTGCACCCAATGACTGGGGCACGGGAATAGGCAGGGCCCTATACACCGAGTTCGTGTCGGCAGCTGACCGCCACCCGGTTCTGTGCGCCGAGGTGAACCTGCTGCCCCGAAACGACCGTTCGCTGGCTTTCCACGAGGCGTTCGGCTTTGTACCTGTGGGAGAACAGGACACCGAAGGTGGGTCCAAGCGGGTCCAGATGCTGGTCCTGGAGTTGTGACGGGCGGCAACCGGGCTGGGCCCGGTAGCGGGGACGGCTCAGTCGTGGACCAGCGTGGTGCCTGCCGGGCGTAGACCCGGTTCGCCACATGACCAGCAAGGTTCGGAGAGTCGCCCGTGCCAGGTCACATCGCAACACTCACAGGTGAGGGTGACGTGATCGGCCGGCACCTGGTCGGGTACCACAGTGGTGGTTGCAGAGAGCATCGGCTGAGCGGCAGGTCCTGGCGGCGGGCCCGGATGCGAGGTCGGCTGAGGGTCCCGTTGTCCACGCAGGTGCGGTACCGGTGCCATGCGCGGCACCCTAACCAGACCCCGCGCGCGCGGGGGTGACCCCTGAAACTGCCCGTAGCCTGCCCATGTCAGAAGTGCCGACTGCGATTGCCTGTCGTTTCGGTGCCCCATCCGACCGGAGAACCCCAATGACAGACAACATGCCCGCTGCCGACGCTTCAGGAGAGCGTCGGACATCCTTTGACGGCCCACCCCCTATGACCATCGACCCTGCCAGGACCTACACGGCCGAGATGGTCACCTCGCTGGGGACGATGACGATCCACCTGGACCCGATCAGGGCGCCAAAGACGGTCAACAACTTCGTGGTCCTGGCGGGCTGCCGGTATTACGACAGCATCGTGTTTCACCGGGTGATCAACGGCTTCATGGTCCAGGGCGGCGATCCCGAAGGAAGCGGCAGGGGTGGACCCGGCTACAGGTTCGAAGACGAACTCCCGGCACCCGGGCGCTACGAGATCGGGTCCCTCGCCATGGCCAACGCCGGGCCTGACACCAACGGTAGCCAGTTTTTCATCGTCACCGGAGCCAGCGGCGTGGGCCTTCCACCCAGCTACTCGCTGTTTGGGAAGGTCATTGCGGGCCTGGAGGTCGCCGATGCCATCCAGAATGTGGCCACCGGTCCCGGCGACAGGCCACTGACCGACGTCGTGATCGAGTCGGTGACGATCACCGTCGGCGACTGACCAGTTGACCGGAGCAAGGGAGAGAGACCATGGCAATCGAGCGTGTGGGAATAGTCGGTGGAGGCCAGATGGGCGGCGGCGTCGCCGAGGTCACGGCCAGGTCGGGCCTGGCGACCGTGGTACGCGAGGTCAGCCCTGAGGCTGCTGAGAGGAGCCGCACCGGAATCGAGCGGTCGCTCGGCCGGGCCCTCGACCGCGGCAAGATCGACGAGGCAGCCCATAAGGCGATCCTCGACAGGCTCACGTTCACCACGGACCTGTCGGACCTGTCTGAATGTGATCTGGTCGTAGAAGCGGTCATCGAGTCGTTCGACCTGAAGGCCGAGATCTTCGCCGAGCTGGATGCCATCGTCACCTCGCCTGATGCGATCCTTGCAACCAACACCTCGTCGATTCCGATCATCGACATCGCCATGGCCACGGACCGGCCTGATCACGTGGTGGGCCTCCACTTCTTCAACCCGGCGCCGGTGATGGCACTCGTCGAGGTGATTCCTTCAGTGCGAACCGATCCTTCCGTGACCGAACAGGTCACCGCCCTTGCCACCGACGTGCTCGGCAAGACCGTCGTGGCCGCCAAGGACCGGGCCGGCTTTGTGGTGAACATGCTGCTGGTGCCCTACCTGCTCGGCGCCATGCGCATGCTCGAGGACGGTCATGCCACCGCCGAGGACATCGACACCGGCATGACCCTGGGTGCGGGCCACCCGATGGGCCCGCTCACCCTCAGCGACCTGATCGGCCTCGACACGATGCTCCTCGTGGGCGAGACCCTCCAGGCTGAGTACGGCGATCCGTCGTACGCTCCTCCGGCCCTGCTGCGGCGCATGGTCTCCGCCGGCCACCTGGGTCGCAAGACCGGTAGGGGCTTCTACGACTACTCCTGAGGTCTGCCGCTGCCCATCCGTGAGGCAAGGACTGCTGCCACGATGGCGAGGACGGCGGCCAGCAGGTGCAGCACAAGGAACCTGGTTCCGCTGACCGAGTTGCCCATCAGAGAGGTCAGCACGGTGATGCCGATGGCTGCACCGATCTGTTGGAGCATGTTCAGCGATCCTCCGGCGATGCCAAGGTCGTCGTCGCCGGCTGCGAGCGTCACCGAGTTGGCGACGGCCGGACGGATGTAGCCGCTTCCGGTGCCAGCCACGGCGGCTCCCAGGATGAATACGGGAAGCCATCGCTGCTGAGCCCCGACCCCAGCCAGGACCATCGCTGCGGCAAAGGTGAACATTCCTGTCATCACGACTCGGCGGGTGCCGTGACGGGGGTCGTGGATGCCCCCGGCCCTGGCCGAGAAGGCGAACGCAAGGGGCCTTGGGAGCATCAGGAGTCCGATGACCGTGGGGCGAAAACCCCAGCGGCGTTCCAACAGGAATGGAGCCATCACCATGGCACCCATGTACCCCGACTGCAGGACCGCCTGGGCGACCATCGGGAGGATGAAGGTCCGTCGTCTCAACAGCCGCGGTGCGATCAACGGGTTGGCGACGCGTCGCTCGACACCTACGAAGGCAATGAGGGCGACGGGCGAGACGGCGAGACAGATGAGGACGAGGGGGCTGTTCCAGCCCGAGTTGAGCCCCC
The DNA here is from genome assembly GCA_913055915.1 of uncultured Candidatus Nemicrothrix sp. Lineage (GTDB taxonomy): Bacteria > Actinomycetota > Acidimicrobiia > Acidimicrobiales > MedAcidi-G1 > UBA3125. The sequence continues at coordinate 160,591 of CAJXKL010000002.1, forward strand.
TGTTGAGGGCGATGAGCAGGCTGGCCGTGCCGGCACCGAGGAGGACCGATCCCGGTATGTCAAAGCGGGTGTCCGGCCGGGCCGGCGTCTCCGGCACGATCTGGACTGCCGCCACCAGGGCGATGACGACGGTGGTTCCCTGCACGACGAACAGGGCCCTCCAGCCCATCCACTCGATGAGTGGCCCTCCCGTAACCACGCCCACGGCGGGCGAGAGCGCAACGACCGCAGCCCAGATTCCGAGAGCACGCGGCCGATCCCGCTTCGGATAGATGGACAGGATCATGGCCATCGCCGACGGTCCCGAGACGGCGATCGCTGTCTGTGCGAGGGTCCGGAGCACGATGAGCGAGGCCACATCCCATGCCAGGGCGGTTGCGTAGGACAGCACACATCCGGCCATGAAGCCGGAGAGGTAGATGCGCCGATGGCCGTGGAGGTCACCCATCTTTCCGGCGATCGGCGTCGCCAACGCGAAGGCCAGCAGCGGTGCGGCTATCACCCACGTAATCGTGTTGTCGCCTGTACCGAGGCTCTCTGCGATCGTCGGCAGCGATGCCGAGAGCACGGTCACCGGGTAACTCCCGGCCGCAGCACCGGACAGGGCCACGATCAGGACGAGCCTCGGGTAGTCGGGCCTCTGCCTGAGCGCTTTCCGCCGTGCCCCAAGGCCGGTGTCAGGCCCGTCGGCGTCGTCGGTCATCTGACGGTGAACCTATTGCGTGCCCGCTGCGAGCCCAGCAGTGGCTGCCGGTACGGTCGGTAGCCGTGTCGGCTGGATGCGCGCCCATCGGAATAGTCGTGAACCCGCGGGCGGGTACCGACGTGCGCCGGGCCGTGTCGGCAGCAGCGAACGTGACCGTCGAGGCCAAGGCCAACATCGTCCGCAGGGTCGTATTGGGTGCGGTGGAGGCAGGCGCAGACCGCTTCGTGGTCCAGGAGGACCCACACAGCATCGTAAGGAGGGCCACCGAGACGATTCGGAGTATCACCCTTGAGTGGGTGGACGAGCCGAGGGTCTTCACCGAGGAGGACACCGTTTCGGCAGTCTCCGCCATGAGGGACAGTGACGCCGCCGTGGTTGTCGTCCTGGGCGGTGACGGCACCAACAGGGCGGCTGCGAGGGCATGGCGGGACATTCCCGTGATCCCGGTGTCGACGGGAACAAACAACGCCTTTCCCATGTTCGTCGAGGCGACGGTCGCCGGTTCGGCCGCAGGACACCTGGCATGCGGGTTGTGCGACGTCGACGAGGTCTCGTCGCCCGCCAAGGTGGTAGGCCTCACGGTCGAAGGTCCGGGTGCCGAACCGCCGCTCAACGACTTGGCCCTGATCGACGCCGTCGCCGTCGACGACCCGTACGTGGGTTCGTTCGAACTGTTCGACCCGGCGACGCTGGTACTGGCGGTACTCACCAGGGCGGATCCGATGTCAATCGGCTTCGCCGGCGTTGGTGGCCGGGTGCACCCGGTGTCGCCATCAGATGATGCCGGGCTGCTGCTCAGGTTCGGCCCGGCTGAAGGCTGTCCGACCGCTGTGCGGGCACCGACCGCTCCCGGCCACTTTGACCACCTGGGCCTTGCCGAGATTCGCCGCCTGGACCTGGGTGAGGAGGTCCGTGTCGATGGCCCCGTCCTGTTGGCCTTCGACGGTGAGCGCAAGCGCCGTCTGGGGGATGGCGCCCACGCGGTTCTGGCGGTGCGGCGGGACGGTCCACGTGTCGTCGACGTTGTCGCCGTAATGGAGGCTGCTGTGTCGGGAGGCGCCTACAGCAGGTGACTGATCGGGTCGCAGGGACCGCCACCGGGTCGCAGGGACCGCCACCGGGTCGGTGGGTGTCCCCGATCCGTCAGGTTTGTGGAACTACCGTTTCGGTCATGCGGCACCTGTGTATGCGGTCTGCCTGTACGGGCACCGCCTCCGTGCTGGTCGAGATGAACGTAGTCGAACTCAGCTTCACCATCCGCGACCTCGCCGAGGTCGATGGCCCCGGTCGGGTTGTCCTTTGTGCGGCCCACATGGACCGCATGCGTGCACCCAGGGGCTGGGCCCTGATCGACGAGCGGTCCGATGCCAGCCTCCTGGTATTCCCTGACCGACCACCCCCAGAAGAGTCCGAGGCGGGCTCGGGTAGTGAAGACACGCGACAGGAGGCCTCGGTCACAGCCCTTCAGCCCGGCAGCGCGCCAGGCCGGGCTCCTCAACAGGTTCGATCAGTCGACGCCGCCGTGCATCCCCTGGACCTGGCCAGACCAGCGAAGCCCGACGTGTCCGAGCCGGCCGAGATGCCGCTGCTGGCCCGCGCGTTTCTCGGAGTCGACCGTCACCCGTCGACCTCGGAGTCTCCGGTCGGCGACCGGGAACCGGACGGTGGACGGGGTGATGCCGAAGTGGTCGACGCGTTCCCGTCCGATGACACAGACTGGGACCAGCGTGACCACCTCGACGAGTACGACGACGAGCAGCTGTCGCTCGGGCCATACGAGCCCGAACACATCGCCTGACCCGGCCTCTCGGCCTGACAGAGCGCCCGGACCGGGTTGCATGGCATGACCAGACGCCGGTGGGTGTTGTCTGCGGTTGGGGTTGCCTTCTTCGCCCTGCTGCTGGGAACGACGCTGGTACGGCCTACCTCGACCACACCTCCTGTGGAGACCGCTGCCAGCACGGTCACTCTGGCCCATGCGCTGCCTCCCTCAGCTGCGGAGGCCACGGTCTCGGCTGGGACATTGCCGCCGACCACCACCACCAGTGTGTCACCGCCGACCACCACCAGCCCACCGCCAGCCACGTCGACCCCAGTGGCTACGCCCGTTTCCCGGACCTCCTACGACGGATGGGTTGACCCGGCCTCGATGGGCGCACCCTGGGGCGACATCGTGCCCGGCGTGTTGACCTTCAGGGGTTCTCCAACACGCCGTTGGCACGGCACCGGCCCAGTGCCAACCGACCCGATCGTGGCCTGGCGCTTTCCGGCAGAAGGACAGATGTGTTCCATGTCGAGCGTCGCCGGGGTGGAACAGGAGTGGTGCGGCATGGGCTGGACGGGCCAACCGGCGGTCTTTGAGAGGCGGGGCCGCACATGGGTCGTGTTCGGGGCGTTCGACGCGAGGGTCCACTTCCTCGACGGTGCGACCGGTGAGAAGATCATTCCCGACTTCGCCACGGCCGACATCATCAAGGGCTCCGTGACCGTGGACCCCGACGGGTACCCGCTCGTGTACGTGGGTTCCCGCGACGACAGGCTGAGGATCCTGGCAATCGACCGGGCAAGGCCTACCGAGTTGTGGGGTCTCGACGCTGACGACACCGAGCCTAGAATGTGGAACAACGACTGGGACGCCTCACCCCTGGTGCTCGATGATCACCTCTTCGAGGGAGGTGAGAACAGCCGCTTTCACGTGGTCCGCCTGAACCGTTCGTACGGTGACGACGGCCTCGTGACCGTCGACCCGGCACTGGTGTGGGACGTCGCCGGCTGGGACGACGACCTTCTGGCAGAGGTCGACTCCAACGTCTCGATCGAGAGCTCGCCCCTGATCGTGGGGAACACCCTCTACTTCGCCAATTCCGGTGGCCTGGTGCAGGGCTGGGATATCGCCGGCCTGACCGATGGTGTTGAACCGACCCGCGTGTTCCGCTTCTGGGCGGGAGACGACGTCGACGCCACGCTCGTGCCAGACGATGACGGGATGCTGTACGTCGGGGTCGAGTACGAGCGGGAAACCATACGTTCGTTGGAACTGGGGCAGGTCCTGAAGCTGGACCCGTCGAGGCCGGACGACCCGCTGGTCTGGGCCGTGGAGGCCCATACGAAGGTCGGCACCGGCGTGTGGGCCACCCCGGCCATTTACGGCGACCTCGTGGTCGTCTCGACGGCTGATGGAGAGGTCCTCGGAATCTCGCGTGATGCTGGAGAAGTGCGCTGGAAGCTGGAGATTCCCGGCCCCGTCTGGTCGTCTCCCACCATCGTCGACGATGTGATGGTCATAGGTGACTGCACCGGAATGGTGCGTGCGTTTGACCTTTCCGGAACCAGATCCGTTCCGACGCAGATCTGGGAGGCACCCACGGGAATCTGTGTGGAGGCGTCGGCTGCAGTCTGGGACGGAACCGTCTACATTGGATCACGCGACGGGCACCTCTACGCACTCCGCGACCGGCCCTGAGGTCGTTGCGGTCGAGTTGTCCCGGATTCTTCCCGACGATGACCTCTTGGTAGGTTTCCCGTCTGCCCACAGACCCTGAACCGGAGAGCAGCCACAGATGTCCGAACTGACAGAAGCAGAGGTCCGAGCCCTTGCAAGGCAGTTGGTTGAGGACGTACCCCCCGACCAGGTCGGCCAGTTTGAGTTCAGGGGCGCCCAGTTCGACCGAGGCCTCGCCATGGTCCAGTTCCCCGAGGGTCTCGGCGGCCTGGGCCTCTCCAGCCGGCGCCTCCAGACGGCAGTCGACTCTGAGCTGCGTTCCGTCGGGGTCACCTACAACGACCTGCTCATCAACCCGATCGGCATCGGCATGGGTGGCCCGGTGGTTCTCACATATGCAAGCGACGAGCAGAAGCAGCGCCTGCTCCGGCCGATGTTCACCGGCGAGGAGATCTGGTGCCAGATGTTCAGCGAACCCGGCTCGGGTTCGGACGTGGCTGGCCTATCGACCCGTGCAGAACGGGACGGCGACGAGTGGATCGTGAACGGCCAGAAGGTCTGGACGACCCTCGCCCATGTCTCTCGGTGGGGAATGCTTGTTGCCAGGACCAACCCCGACCAGCCAAAGCACAAGGGCCTCACCTACTTCCTGCTCGACATGGAATCGCCAGGCGTAGAGGTCAGGCCGCTGCACCAGATCACCGGTGAGGCCGAGTTCAACGAGGTGTTCCTGTCCGACGTCCGCATTCCCCACGACCGCGTCTTCGGCGATGTGGGTGGTGGTTGGGGTGCAGCGGTCACCACGCTCATGAACGAGAGGGTGGCCCTTGGCGGCGGTGTGCCAAAGAAGGGATCGGGACCCATTCAGGACCTTGTCGATGTCTGGAAGGAAACTAGGGACAGCCTGGATCCGGTGACGGGGGCGGTCCTGCGGGACCGGGTTGCAGACCTGTGGGCACAGGCCGAGGCACTCCGGCTGACCAACTGGCGGGCGAGGGAGGCCAGCCGTGGTGGAAACCCCGGTCCGGAGGGGTCGGTGACGAAGCTGATGTCGGCCGAGATGAACCAGCACATCTACGAGACGTGCATGGACATCGTCGGTGCCGGCGGGATGCTCTACGAGGCCGGCTACGAGCGCAAGAGGCCAGACGGCCTGCGTGGTTCTGACTCACATGTGAGGTACGCCTTCCTGCGCGCCCGGGCCAACACCATCGAGGGTGGCACCTCCGAGGTGATGCGCAACATCCTGGGCGAGCGGGTCCTGGGCCTGCCCGGTGATGTCCGGGTCGACAAGGAACTCCCGTGGTCAGAGGTTCCCCGGAACTGATCGGACCATGTCGGTGACCTGATGCCCCTGAACACCCTGCTTGACAGGCACTCGACCTACCGCCCGGACCACCCGGCCCTGGTCTTCAACGAAGAGCGGGTCACATGGGCTGAGTTGCGCCGCAGGGTCGACAGCCTCATCCACCAACTCAGGGCAGAGGGTCTGGAGGTGGGCGACAAGGTGGCCCTCATCCTGGACAACTGCCTCGAGGTACTCGAGATGTACCACGCAGCCGCCAAGGCCGGGTTCGTAGTGGTTCCTCTCAGCCCGATGCTGCGTGGCAGTGGCCTGACGACGCTCGTCAACGATTCCGATGTCGTGGCCGTGGTCACGATGCAGCGCATGGTTGAGCATCTTGAGCCGGTTCGTTCCGGCCTTGTGAACGTGGCAGGGGACCGGTTCTTTCTGGTTGACGGTGGGGCGGACGGATACCGCAGGTATCCCGACACATCTGTTGAGCCACCCGAGCCGGTCCCTGCAGCCGACCTGACCGATGACGACCTTTACAACATCATCTACTCCAGCGGAACGACCGGGCTGCCGAAGGGGATCGTCCACACCCACGGAATTCGCGAGGCGTATGCCACGGGCCATGCAACCGGTTGTCGGATCCACCCTGAGAGCGTTGCGGTCCATTCGGGATCGCTCGTGTTCAACGGTGCGTTCCTGACGCTCATGCCGGCCATGTACCTGGGCTGCACCTTCGTGCTCATGGAGGCATTCGACCCTGCGGGGCTGATCGACGTGATGATTGCCAACGATGTGACGCATGCGGTGCTGGTGCCCTCCCAGATCATCCAACTGCTGGCCGATCCCGCCTTTGACGAGGCGCACATTCCCTCCCTCGAGATGGTCCTGACCGTCGGCGCTCCGCTTCACCTGGAGCACAAGGAGGAACTCGTGCGCCGTATGCCGAAGCGGTTCTACGAGCTGTACGGCCTGACCGAGGGTCTCTGCACAGTGCTCGACCGCGATGCACCCCATTCGAAGCTGGGATCGGTTGGGGTGCCTCCGCCTCTCTACGAGCTGAGGATCGTGGATGACGACGGCAACGACGTACCGGTCTGCGAGGTGGGTGAGATCGTGGGCCGCGGGCCGGTGCTGATGCCTGGCTACTACAAGCGCCCGGACCTGACCGCAGAGGCCATTCGTGACGGCTGGCTCCACAGCGGAGACCTGGGGCGACTGGACGAGGACGGCTACCTCTACCTGGTTGACCGTAAGAAGGACATGATCATCTCGGGTGGCGTCAACGTCTATCCGCGCGATATCGAGGAACTCGTCGTGGCGCACCCATCGGTCAGGGATGTGGCCGTGTTCGGCGCGCCCCACCCCCAGTGGGGTGAGCACCCCGTGGCGGCCGTGGTGCTCGACGAAGAGGTCGACCTCGAAGAGGTCAGGTTATGGGTGAACGAGCGGGTCGAGGCCCGCTACCAGAAGGTGGGCGTGGTCTACGTCGTCGACGCCTTTCCGGTGAACGTGGCCGGTAAGACCCTTCGGCGGGTGCTGCGCGATGACTACCTGGAGGGCTGAGGCTCAGGCCCTGCGCCAGGTGGTTCCGGCCGGCGTGTCCTCCAGTTGGATTCCCCTTGTGGTGAGGGCTTCGCGGATGCTGTCGGCCTGGGCGTAGTCGCCTGCGGCCTTGGCTGCGCTCCGGTCCGCCACCATGGCGTCGATCTCTGTGGCCTCCGGGTCCGGTGCCGACGACCCCCGGGAACCCAGGCCGAGGCCGAGCACCGAAGCGAGGGTTGTGACGGTGCTGGCAAGGGCTGCGGCGCCGGTTTCGTCCTCGATGTCGATGGCCCTGTTGGCATCTCGGACAGCGTCGAAGATGACCGCTACCGCCGCCGGTGTGCCCAGGTCGTCATCCATGGCCGAGCGGAACCGCTCGACGACACCCGGGTCCGGTTCCGACGGCGGAAGGTCGGCCTGACCGATGCGGTCGGCGAAGGTGTCGAGGCGTCCGAGTGCAGCAGCGGCCTGGTCGAGGGTGTCGGACCCGATCTCCATGGTGCGCCGGTAGTGGGTCTGCAGCACGAGCAGCCGGAGTGCTCTGGGGTCCCATGCCTCGAGCAGGTCGCCCAGGGTCGTGAAGTTCCCCAGCGACTTCGACATCTTCTCGCCGCCGACCTGGACCATGCCGTTGTGCACCCAGTGGGTGGCGAACGCCCGTTCGCAACCGAGTGCCTCGGCACGCTCGTTCTCGTGGTGGGGAAAGATCAGGTCGTCGCCGCCGCCGTGGATGTCGAAGCCGTCGCCCAGCAGGTCCAGCGACATCGCGACGCACTCGATGTGCCAGCCGGGGCGACCGGGCCCCCACGGTGAGTCCCATGAGGGCTCACCCTCCTTTGCGGCCTTCCAGAGGGCGAAGTCCAGCGGGTCGGCCTTGTCGTCGTCGACGTCGACACGGGCACCGGCCCCCTCGCGCAGTTCCTCGGGAGACCGGTGGACGAGGGCGCCGTACTCGGGCAGGCGGTCGACGGCGAAGTAGACGCCTGAGTCGGTCGTGTAGGCCATCTCCCTGTCGACCAGGTCGGCTACCACAGCAATCATCTGCTCCACGTACTCGGTGGCCCTCGGTCGAAGGTCGGGGTGGGCGATGTTGAGGAGGTCCATCTGGTCGATGAACGCCCTCTCGAAGCGGGCTGCCAACTCAGGCTCAGTGGAGTCCTCTTCTGCCGCCCTGGCGATGATCTTGTCGTCGATGTCGGTGATGTTGGAGGCCGAGCAGACCTCGTAGCCGGACCAGCGCAGGTACCTGACCAGGATGTCGAATGCAAGGGTGCTGCGGGCGTGGCCCAGGTGTGGCAGGTCGTAGACGGTCGGCCCACACCAGTAGACGGACGCCTTCCCGGGGTCGCGGGGGACGAAGTCGGTCTTGTCGCCGGTGAGGCTGTCGGTGAAGCGCAGCACCGGGTCAGGATACGCGGAAGGGGGCCCTGGAGTGGGGGTGCCTGCCGCAGGTCAGGTCGTACGTACCCATGACTCTGGAACGCTCTCATCGAGGCGGATGCCCAGCAGGCCCGCTGCCTCGGTCAGGCCTGCTGCCGAGCCGGGGTTCTTACCGGCCCCGGCCAGGATGGCCCCAGCCAACATGTCGAGGGCGTCACGTGCGGCGGCGGTGTTGAGGTCGTCGTCCAGGGCGTTCCTGATCGTCGCCAGGGTCGGGGCGGGGTCAGGGCCGGTCGGCCTACCTGCGGCGGTGATGAGTCGGTCGAGGCGTGTGACCCCGTCGTCGATGTCGTGGTCGAACCACTCGAAGCCCGCCCGGTAGTGGTGGGCCAGCAGCGACAGGCGGATTGCCCTCGGGTCGTGGAGATGACGCAGGTTGCGAATGAAGACCAGGTTGCCCAGCGACTTGGACATCTTGATGCCCTCGTAGGAGACCATTGCCACGTGCATCCAGTGGCGTGTCAGCGGCACCCCGTTTGCCGCCCCGCTCTGGGTCTCCTCGCACTCGTGGTGGGGGAACACCAGGTCGTCGCCGCCACCATGCAGGTCAATGGTCTGGCCCAGCTCTGCCATGGCCATCGCCGAGCACTCGATGTGCCAGCCGGGCCGCCCTGGGCCGAACGGTGAGTCCCATGACGGTTCGTCGTCGGCGCTGGCCTGCCAGAGGATGAAGTCCAGCGGGTTCCGTAGGCGCGGATCGTCGGGGTTGGCGCCGCGTTCCGCGGCATAGGCGACCATGGTCGCCTCGTCGTAGCCGGACACCGATCCGAAGCCCTCCCAGGTGGAGGTGTCGAAGAAGGTCGTTCCCTCAACGGTGTAGGTATGCCCGGTCGACTCGAGGCGATCAATCAGGTCGAGTATGGACTGGATGGACTCGGTGGCCCTGGGTTCGGCTGAAGCCGGTCGAAGGTCGAGCGCTGCGAGGTCCTCGTGGAAGCTTGCGACCTCGCTGGTGGCCAGGTTCAGGTAGTCCACGCCGAGTTCCCGGGCTTTGCCGAGGATCGAGTCGTCGACGTCGGTCACGTTGCGGACCATGTGCACCTCGTGGCCCAGGTCCTCCAGGCGCCTGATCACCAGGTCGAACGTTAGGTAGGTGAACGCATGGCCCAGGTGGGTGGCGTCGTAGGGGGTGATGCCGCACACGTACATGGTGACGGTCGGGCCCGGCTCGAATGGCACGACCTCGCCGCGGGCCGTGTCGAACAGGTGCATGGTCATGGGGGCGCACGGTAGCGGGCGTACCGCTGTCTGTTTGTGCCCGGTCCGGCTGCCGGGGCCGGTCCTCAGGTTCGTTCGAAGGGGACCGAGTGCTCCCAGTCGGCGAGGAGTGTCCGTATTGCCATGACCACCAGCAGAGGTTGGTCGAGCATCATGTGGTGCCCCGCCTGTGGAATCTCGATGACCGGCGCCACACGGCCCAGCTGTTCGTACATGTAGGCACCGATGTCGGCTGTCACGAGGCCGTGTTCGGCCCGGAACAGGGCGATCCGACAGGTCACCTGCTGCAGCAGTTCATTGGCCGTCGACCGGGGTGACAGGAAGATGCGCGGGTCGAACTTCCAGGTGACGCCGCCTTCAACCTCCGTGAGGGAGTTTGCAGCGATATGGCCCATCAGGAAGGGCTCGCAGTGCTCCTGTTCTGGCACGGTCCGGAAGCGCGCTATCGCGGCATCCCGGTCCGGGTAAACTTTGGGGTTGGCGAACTGGCTCCGGGTGGTGGTCTCCATCTCGGGATCCGGCTTCCGAACGGCAGAGTCCAGAATTACGGCTCCGGCGATCTGGTCGCCCCGCGTGGCGGCCGTGGCGAGGGTCACGAAGCCACCCATGGAGTGGCCGATCACGATCGGCGGTCCGGCCATGTCGGCGTCCCGTGCGACCGTGACGACCTCGTCGCACCATGCCTCCAGCGAGTACCTGTCCCTCCTGTCGCTGTCGCCGTGGCCAGACATGTCGATTGCAGCGGCCCGGTAGACGCCCGCGAACTGGGCTGCGATGTGTGTCCACCAATGGGCATGGGCCGCACCACCGTGTACGAACACCAGGCCCGGGCAGTTCGGCTCACCCCAGACCAGGTAGTGGATGTCAGTCCCGCTGACTTGAACAGTCCGGTCCTCATACTCGACGGCCATGGCAGCCGAGTACCAGTCCGGTGCTGTCTGGTTTGGAGGTTTGGCTTCGTTCATGTTCTCTTTCGGCCGCTTGCGCCCTCGACAGGAATCGAACCTGTGGCCTACCGCTTAGGAGGCGGTCGCTCTATCCGACTGAGCTACGAGGGCGGGGGAGGCGCGTTATGTGGCGCGTTACTGCTGATAACGGCCAGTGTCGCTGTGAAGGCTATAGGCGGGGCTGGTTTGCTTCCTTGGGATTCGACTTTGGAGTGGGTGGCTGCCAGACGAAGCTCTCATCCAATGCCCACGATGGGTATGGCGATGACCTGTGGAAGGCGTCAGCGTCGTAGGTGTAGCCCGGCCCGGTGACACCCGACCTAGGCGCCGAGTGCGAACAGAATCACGGTGAGCACCCCGAAGGCCCCACCGACCATCTGCAGGGCAGCTAGCCGTTCATGGAAGAACTTCCAGGCGATGACTATCGACACCCCCGGGCAGAGGCAGATCAGCGCGGTGACCACCGCCGCCGAGCCCCGCTGGTAGGCCAGGGTACTGAGCATGAACGCAATGGCGCTAGTGGCACCGAGGATCGCCCCGAATCGGGTGGTCACCCGGTCAGGAAGCCCCCTTCCGGGCATCAACACAGAGACGACCGGGAGAACAACAAATCCGACTGCCAGTGTCATGAACGCCGGGAAGACCCCTGCCGAGTCGTCGACGAACGACAGGAAGAGCCCAGCAATCCCGATGCAGGTCCCAACCACGACAGCCATCCCGAGCACCGGGCTGTGGAAAACCTCGCCTATGGTCGGAACGCGACCCTCTCCAGAGAGAAGCACCACCGCGGGGAATGCCGCCACCAGTCCGAGGAGTTCCCACGTACCGAGGTGTTGTCCAACCAGTGGGCCGGCCACTGCGGGGACGGTAATCGCAGTCAGCCCAAAGGTAGGGGCGAAGACAGCGATCGGTCCCCGAGCCATACCCAGATAGAGCAGGGGGCGGGTGGCCGACATCGAAAGCCCCGCCAAAACCGACCAGCCGATGTCGGAGCGGGCCAGCGACTCGGGGGGGCTAAACAACAGATAGACGCCGATCACCAATGCTCCGACGCTGGTAGCCACAATCGACATTCCCACCGCGGCCCCCGACCGGCCAGACTTCCGCACACCGATCCCGCCAAGTAGGTCACCAATGCCAAAGAACACCGCCGACAGGCCACCTAAGAGAACAGTCACCGACCCATCCTGCCCGGAAACGTTTATGAACTTGTTTGCTGAACTCTTAGTTTCCGCTCCGTCAACCAAACCGGTGCCGGTTGGCCGCCAGAGTCAGGCGGTCACCTCGACCCATGAGGTCGTGTCCTCGTCCCAGTCGTAGAACGGTGCCTGCGCCTTCCTGGAAACTTGATTTGGTCCCGTGCGGAGCAAGAGAGAAGGTAGTTAGCTGTGATCGTGAACAAGGTTCTGACAAGCGTGGTTACTTTGGCGTTCTTTGCCGCTGGATGTGGCGGGAGTACGGATACATCTGCCCCCGCAACTACCGTGGCGCCTACGACGACTGTGGCGCCTACGACGACTGTGGCGCCTACGACGACTGTGGCGCCTACGACGACTGTGGCGCCTACGACGACTGTGGCGCCTACGACGACTGTGGCGCCTACGACGACTGTGGCGCCTACGACGACGACTGCTGGGCCGCTTTCGTGGCCAAACGATGTTGGTTCCAGTCGCTTCGGTGTACTGGGCCAAGAGTTCGACGTTCCCGGTGGATGGATCCGTCCGCATCCTGGCGAATTCCTCTGGTCAGAAATCCAACCCACACCTGACCGGTGGGACTGGGGTCGGGTCGATTGGCACGTCAACACCTGGCAAGACCGTCGACTGGCGATTCTTGGCACTCTCTGGCCCTTCGCCCAATGGGATCAGGAGAACTGCCATGCGAACGACCCAGAGGTCCAGCCGGTACTGCACAGATTGCCAACCAAGTTGTTTGCTCCCTGTGATGAAACGAAGTTCGTTGGTTGGCTGACCGCAGTGGTAGAGCGTTACGACGGAGATGGTGTCGAGGACATGCCGGGCCTCGCATATCCGATACGCCACTGGGAGGTGGCCAACGAACCGTCGATGCAGGGAGGCCATGGCCACTTCTTCCAAGGGACTTCAGCCGACTACCTGTCGATGCTTCGCCTTGCATTCGAAACGATCACAACTGCCGATCCTGAGGCCACGGTGCTGACGGGCGGACAGGCAGGTATGCAGCCGTCCTTTACCGACTTCTGGACACCGGTTCTCGAGTCGGCTGCCGGGTTCTTCCACGTAGGCAACATCCACTCGATCGGCTCTGACCATTCTTTCTTTTCCGATGGCTACAGGGCCCTTCTCGACGAGACGGGCCATGCAGGTGCCGAGTACTGGATTACCGAGGCCCTCGTCTCGACTTGGCCTGAGCCAGGACAGATGAGTCCGACAGGTGATGAACTTGGACGAAATACTCTCACCGGCTTTGCCACGGCTTTTGCCGATGGGGCCTCCCGAATCTTCAATGTCGGTCCCCACGACCCGACCGGTGGGCCAGGCCCGGAGTCGGATTCTGCGTTCCTTCTCCTAGCCGAGACGGTCGGCGACTTCACGTCTGCGTCCTGGGCAGGGGAAAGCCTGGTCCGATTCGACATGCCGGACGGCAGGACCGTCTATGCAGCCTGGGACGGCGCCGGTCTTCCTGACACCGTTACTGGCGTGGTTGAAACCGTTGGTTACGACGGGACGGCCGGTTCCGCCGATGCAGCTGGATTCTCAGCCGCAACTCCGACCTTGGTAACAGTTGGGTAATTGTTTGTCGATAGTGACACGCGCCTCGGTGGGTGACGCCGAGTGACTGGCTTCAGTGCTCCCACGGAAGTGATCTTGTTGTCGTGCAGCGGTTGTCCACGGAAGCTACGGAGTCCGGGAATCGTGGTACGCCCCCCAGGGCAGGTCACATTGTGCAAAACTCGACCTCAGGAGGAGGGATGTCTGCGGACTGGGACTCACCCCTATAACCGGAACGGGCCTTTGGCCGCACGTCCTGACATCGCCTATAGCAGATCAGCCGGGGCGCTACGTCAGGTTCCTAGTCGGCGGACCAGTCGGGGACTGGTGCCGGGTCCTGGATCATGAGGAGCCATGACACTGAGAGCGATAGGAGGTAGGGCCCGGCATTCACAGGGAAAGTTATTCGCTGGTCTCGGAAGTGCTCGGCTGAGCAAGCCAATATAGAAGCACCAAATTTCCGAAGGGCACGAGCCCAAGTAGGAGCCATGTTCCTTTTCGACCCATGTCATGTAGGCGACGTACACCCAATGTGATCAACACCCAGGCATAGGCAATGGCGTACACGACCTCCGGTCCGGTCTGATCGGTACTGAGACCCAAAATGGCGGCGAAGATTCCCCCTAGAACCAAGAACACAATGGGGTGAATGAGGAACGGCCACCAAAATGCGGGTCGTGTGGTCCTGCCTTGTAAATCTCGGAAACGACGCCAGGACTCCAGGTAGTAATCAATAACTTTCATCGGCAGACAGTAGCCCTCTTCCATGCCAGATTGGTGGGGACAACCGAGCCACCGCCCATCAGAGTGGTCTTGCACAATGTTGTCCGCCCCCGGGGCTCGAACCCAGAACCTGCATATCAAGGGCCCGATGCACTGCTAACTGGGTTTGCGTCGCCCTTCGCGCGTTCCCAATCTGTCCGAAACGCGTTCCTGGCCTCATCGGAGTTGCCTTGAGAACCCCTTCGTTGCAGGGGTTTGGGGGTTTCGCGCCACCCTCCACGAGGGCGAGTTCACGGCTGGTCACCAGCCAGCCCCCTAGAGCGGGAAGTCAGGAGACGGGCTCGCTGGAACGCAGGTCGGCCAGAAGTCGGTGTGTGTCCGGGGCTCTGTTGGACGTATCGGACCCGTCGAGACCCTCCAGCGTCAGTGCCCCTCCGGGAGGGAAGAGGCTGAGCCGGTCGGGGCGTCGGTTGTTTCCGGTCACGGCATCGTTCCTTCCGGGACTCTGAAGACCTCTATCCGCCGGTTCTCGGGTAGAAGCATTTTCGCGGCTGTCTTGATCTCGTCTGGCGATATCCGTTCCACCTCGTAGTACCGGTCAGCGAGGGTCGCTGAATCCTCACCGCCGCTGCGTCCCCAGGCAATGAGGCGTTCCAGGATGTCCCCGTTGGTGATGAAGTCCAGATCGGTAAGCACCGTGGATCTGGCCCGTTCCAGCTCATCCCTGTCGGGCCCGGACGCAGCCAGATCGGCCATCTCCGCAAGCGTCCGGGAATACAGTTCGGCAATCCCTTCCGGGTTGCCGTTGACGCTAACGAACACCTCAGCCACCGGAATCGGGTGTTCCACGAGGTCGATGAAGACCTGGCCGCCTCCGTAGGACAGGCCCATCTCTTCCCGGAGTGTCGTGAACAGGCGTGACTGCAGGATCCTCTCGAGCACCCTCGAAGCCGCCAGCATCTCCTCGGTCGGGTCAACCTCTGTTATCACAAGCAGTTCGAACCCGGCAGATGCCTCGTTGGCCCCGGCGCTGACAGTCCTCGTAACTACGCCAACCGGAGGTTCGGGTGCGAGGGCGGCCCACGTGTCTGAAGGCCCCGCAGGAAGGGTGCCCACGTACCGGTCCGCCAGGCGCCGTACGGTGATCTCGTCGGTGTCGCCGACGACTGCGATGACGAGGTCGTCGACATCGCCCAGGCGGCTCTCGAACATTGCCAGCGCACCCTCAGCTGAGAAGTTCGTGACCTGGGACGCATCGGGATACGGCCTGAAGTAGGCGTCGCCCCCGTAACGGGCATCAGCCAACTGAACCGACGAGGCAGCGTAGGGGTCCGCCTCGACCGAGCGCTGTTCGCTGGTGATCGCCTCTACGGCCTCATCGAAGGCCGGGCCGTCGACACGCGGTTCGTTGGCCCGCAGATACGACAATGCAAACAACGACTCCAGGTCGGTGCTGCGGGCCGAGCCCATGAAACCCTCGGTTGTCTCGTTGATCATCGACATCAGCCAGATGCCGGCTGACTGCTGGAACGCCTCGACCTCCAGGGCGCTCAGGTCCGCCGCCCCGCTCCGGTCAACCGCTCCCGTCGCCTTGTCGACCAATGCCGAGCTACCCGGTTCCAGGAGCGTCCAACCGCCCTGTGACTCCGCCCAGAGGTCGACTTGTCCCTCGGAGATGTCGGACCGGGTGAAGATGACGCTGGCCCCGTTCCTGTACACGAACTCGACCGCGCCATGGGTCGAGATCCGGTTCACGGCTACAGGGTCCACGGCCGTCGGCGGCTCCATGAGAGAGTCGACAACACCTGTGGTTTCCGCTCGTCCGGTACCCGCGGTGCCGGTCAGGCCTTCATTGACGGCAGCTTCCAGTTCGGCAGTGGACGGCAGGTCGGCGGGATCGTGACCGACCACGAGTACCAACGGGGCCGCCTCCCCGAACGTGGTGGCGAAGTGCGAGGAGAGCTCGTCGGCCGTGATCGATTCAAGCATCTCTGTCTGGCGTGCGTGTCGGGCCGTCACCTCACCTATGTCGGCTCCTCCAAGGAAGTGCGCCACGTAGGAGGCGGCGAACGAGTAGTCCTGACGCGTTGCCTCGGCAGCCAGGGACTGGTCCAGGGCGTTGGCGAAGGCCGCCCGGTTCCTCTCCACCGAATCAGATGGGAAGCCGCGGTTGGCGAGGCCGCGCAACTCCAACAGCATTGCCGTCACCGATGCGGCCTCGTCTTTCGCCACGTAGTTGAACCCCATGAACCTGAGACTGTCGGTGTAGGCGAACTCCGTGGCGAAGGGCCTCACCACGGGGAGGTTCCCAGCAGCGACCTGCTCGTCCAGGTGTGACTGCACGAGCGCAGACACCAGACCGTCCAGGAGTGCGGTCCTCTCACCGTCAACCGTTCCGGGTTCCCTGTCGGGGAGGCTGTAGTCGATCGACACGAAGGGGCTCGGTGCGTCAGGGTGCACCACTACCTCGGCGACAACTCCGGTAACCAATCCAGCCTGTCGGGCTCGGGGCTCGGGGCTGTCGGCCCTGGCCACGTTGTCGCTGAAGCGGTCGATGACCTCGCGTTCCATGAGGTCCACCGCCAGGTCACCGACAGCGACCACGGCCATTAGGTCGGGCCGGTACCAGCGGTCGTAGAAGTGGATCAGGTCCACCGGATCGGTGGTCACGATCGCCCCTTCGGTCCCGATCGGGTCACAGCCCTCGTACACGGATCCCTCTGTGTAGACCTCGTCGAAGCGGGTGGCGATGAGGCCTTGGGCTGTTTCGGTCATCCGGTACTCCTCGAGCACCACACCCCTCTCGGCAACGACAGCATCGGGATCCAGGGTGGCAGCAGTGGCCCACTGGTCCAGGACGTCAAAGGCCACCTCGACGTGCTCGGGGCTGTCCAGCGACACCGTCAGGCCGTAGACGGTCGCATCACAACTCGTGTAGGCGTTCACATCGGCACCAACCTGCATTCCGAGGGTCTGAAGGGCGTCGTCCAGTTGGTTGCCGGGGTAGTCGGCGGTGCCGTTGAAGAGCATGTGCTCGAGGAAGTGGGCGATGCCCGAACCTGTCACATTCTGTTCGAGGGAGCCTGCCGCCACCACCAGACGTAGTTCCAGGCTGCCCCCGGGTGCATCGTTGGAGCGGAGGTAGTAGGTGAGGCCGTTGTCAAGGTGCCCGATGGTGACCGCAGGGTCCACGGGGAGGGTGACGCTTCCGGGGTCATCTACGGCAGCGGTCACCGAGCTGCCGCTAAGAGCGGTTTCGCCCGGACCGGGCCCACTGCCACAGGCTGCCAGAAGAAGCGCCAGGAGAGCCCCGGCACCGAGTCTCATCTGACTGTTCCTGTCTGCATCGGGTGAGGCATCAGGAAAGGGGGTGGCGCCGGGCGCCTCACGCAGCCCGCTCCACCCTGGCTTCGCTGTAGGGCGTGACCATGTCCTCGACGACGTCCTCGGGGCCGGCCACCAGCACGTACTCCAGGTTCCTGAGGCGCCCCGGGGTGCCGACCCTGCGGCCTTCACGGTTGTGGACGCCGATGGTGGCACCCACGTAGCGACCCGACTCGAAGGCCAGGGCTGCCGTGTGGCCACGATCGGAACATGCGTCGATCAGCTCGTCCAGGCCCAGCCAGGACTCGTTGTTGTAGGAGAGCACCACAATGTGTGCCTCGACGTCGGCTATCACGCTCCGTAGGGCATCAGGCATCAGGGGCTTGCGGTTGAAGGGGCTTGAGGAGCCCGGCTCGCGGCACTCCACCCGCTTGTTGGCTATGCCGTAGTGGTCGGGATCGTCCCATGCCACCAGGGTCTCCCAGACGTGGTAGTTGGCCAGGTAGCGGTGCTGGTTGTAGGGCGGGTCCAGGTATGCCAAGTCGAAGGGTCCGAGCCCGGTCGCAAGGTCGATGGCATTGCCACGGATTGCTGCACCCGGTCCGGGGAGCAGGTCAGGCACCCGGAGTTCAAGGTGGTTGTGGCTACGGGGTGCCCAGTTCTTGAGATACGCCATCTGTACGCCCGTGGTCGAGTCCACCCTGTCCGTTGCCTCCATGAGGCTGGTCAGGAGGACCGGGAAGAGCGGGTCCTCCCTGTGACCCTCGAGGTCATCTCGGATGGCATCGACCCGTTCTCCGTTGAAGGGCTGTACGTACCTGGCGTCGTGACAGAAGGTCTCCGTGAAGTACCCGGCGCTCCCCGCAAGGCCGTTCAGCCGCTTGACCTCAGCGGCGAGCCGGTCCATGTCGACAAGGCTGGAATCGGTTGCCACGTAGCAGCCCGCCAGGACCTCGCCGTACCTGGTGATGTCCACCGCGGTCACGTGGGCTCCCTGTTTCTTGAAAGCCTGTGCCACCCGGGTGGTTCCCGAGAACATGTCGAGGGCCGTTGAGGCCCCACTCCGGGCGAACAGATCCGAGAGCAGTGGCACCAGGCGCCTCTTGGACCCGATGTACTTGATCACCGGTTCAACCCGATGGGATCGTCGTGGGGATCGGTGTGTCGTCGACCGGTTCAGCCTCAATGGGCTGGTCTCCGGTCTCCTCGGCCAGGTTGATCGCCGGACGGGTCAGCCCGGTCTGCCCCTCCGGGATCACGAGGAACTCGATTCGACGGTTTCGGCCCTTGCCCTCCTTTGTGAGGTTGTCCGAGATCGGATCGGTCTCACCCAGGCCGAGGGTTGTCAACTGTTCCGGTTCAGCACCCCTGGCAACCAACTGGGTGCGTACAGCCTCGGCCCTTATGGTCGACAACTCCAGGTTGGCCTCGGCCTCACCGTCGCTATCGGTGTGACCGATGATCTGGACCGAAACCGTCGGGTTCATCGCCAGGAATCCGGCAATCAGGTCGAGGGTCGGTACCGACTCCTCGGTGATGCGGTCCCCTCCGCTGCCGAAGCGGATGGGTGAGTGGGCCGCTGCTGCGCTCAGCCTGGCCTGAAGCAACAGATCGGCCTGGGCGGCCGGAAGGTCCGGCACCTCGGGTTCGTCGCCCTCTTCGATCTCTGGCTCGGGCACCATCAGCCTGTTGTCCACGCCGATCACCTCGGCCTGGGCCTGGGCCACGCGGGTGGCGGCCTCCTTCAGCTCGGGTGACGCCACCCGGCCGTAGAGGATCACGGTCCAGTCCTCGACCTGGACCTCAACGGACGGCAGGCCGGCCTGGATCATGGCGGCCTGCACCACGCCGGTCAGGTCCAACTGCTCGTCCTCGGTCACCTCCTCGCCGGATGAGCCGATCGCCACCACGACGAAGAAGGCGATCACCAGGAGGCCCGCGACCAGGCCGCGCCGCTCGAGCAGCATCTCGGCGAACCCCCCCCGGGGAGGTGAGCTGGGTCGACGCCCGCCACCGAATGCCGGGCCGAAGCCCCCTGTGCGTCCGCGACGGTCGCGGGGGTCGCGCATCCAGCCCGTCATCGGCCGGTCATGGGAGTCGTCTCAGGTGTCGGATACCACAAGCCTGCCCGACGGCAGGACCCGACGGCACGCATGCCGCCTACCCGGGTGGTTTTCGCAGTTCAGATCCCCGCTAGGGGAGCCACGATCCTCTCGCCGAACTCGGCCAGGGAAGCTTCCGGGTCGGCCCAGAACAGGAAGGCCGGAACGACCATCCGGCTAACTCCCATCGCAGCCGACTCCTGCGCCGCACCTACCGGATCATCGCCCATGAGGTCCTCTCCATCGCCTGTGACCTCAATCGAGCCAGGGTCGCGGCCGTGCTCCTCGGCCGACTGACGCATAGTCGCCAACAGGTCGCCCAGGTCCCCGCCACCGGTAGGGAAGAAGCCGTCACCCAGGCGCCCGGCTCGGCGGGCCGCAGCGTGGCTGTGACCGCCGACCACCACGGGGACCGTCCCGTCTGCAGGCTTGGGGTTCGAGGAGACCTCGCTGAACGACACGAACTCACCGTCGAACGAGACACCGTTCCCGGACCACAGGGTGCGAAGCACCGACACGTACTCGTCGGTACGGGCTGCACGGCGTTCCCATGGCACGCCCATTGCCTCGAACTCCTCGCGGAGCCACCCGACCCCGATGCCCAGCTCAACGCGTCCTCCTGTCAGGTCGTCGAGGGTTCCCACCCGCTTGGCCAGGGCAAGGGGCTCGTGTTCCGGGAGGATCAGGATGCCGGTACCCAGGCGGATGGTCGAGGTATTGGCCCCCAGCCAGGTCAGCCAGATCAGGGGATCGACCAGGGGGGTGTCAGGCCCCATCGGCATCTTGCCGCTCGGGTCGTACGGGTAGGCCGATTCGTAGTCATGCGGGTAGACGACGTGCTCCACCGTCCAGACCGACTCAAACCCGGCTGCCTCTGCGTTGGTGCCCAGGGCAACTGCTCCCTCGGCGCCACCGAACGGCCCTGCGTTAGCGAATGCGATGCCGACCTTCATGGCGGTCCCTCCACTTTGACCCTCTGTCAGGATCCTCGTCGAAGCAGTGAGTCTGTCTGGTCGGCCGCCCATGCTGCCAGTCGGGGTCATGATCGGGGCCTGGAACCGGTCCCTACACTTCTTGTTATGGGAGACGGATCAGGAGGCGCCGACCGCCTCAGCACCATCCTTCTCGAGCCCGACTGCGCTCCGGGACTTTGGGCATCGATCGGCTCGGGGGAGATGGAGATCCTGGTGCCGGAACTGCTATTGCTCGCCATGGAGCAGGACCCCATCCACCGCCACAAGGACGTCTTGGCCCACACGATCGCCGTTGTCAACAAGACCCGGCCAGAGATCACGGTCCGCCTCGGTGCACTCTTCCACGACATTGCCAAGCCACGCACCAGGTCCTATGAACACGGAGGGGTCACCTTTCGACACCACGAGGTTGTCGGGGCGCGCATGGCCCGCAAGCGGCTCGAGGCCCTGGGCTACCCGGAACAGGTGCTCGACGATGTGAGCGAGCTGGTACGGCTCTCCGGCCGCTTCAAGGGCTACTCCGAAGGCTGGTCCGACTCAGCCGTACGCCGCTACGCCAGGGACGCCGGGCCGCTGCTCGGAACACTCAACGAGATGATCCGTTGCGACTGCACCACCCGCAGCCAGGTGAAGGTCGCCGCAGTCCAGTCGGCGATGGATGACCTGGAACTGCGAATATCGGTGCTCGCCGAGGCAGAGCGGTTGGCCGCCGAGCGGCCCGAGATGGACGGTGCCGCCGTAATGGCCCACCTGGGGATTGCCCCCGGCCCGGTGGTCGGAGAGGCCCTCTCCTTTCTGCTCGAGACCAAGCGGGCCGAAGGCCATCTCGAGCGTGCTGAGCTCGAAGCCCGCCTCGACGCATGGTGGGCCTCGCCGCGCTGAGGGGGGATTCCGGCGGGTCGACGCCTCCAACCGCCTGTGAAGAATGAGGTGCTCCCACCTATGGCGCACGGGTTGTACGCGCAGTACGGTCGGGCGCCCAAGTCGGACGAGGCCGACGGCCGGGCTCAAGCCCTCCCCGTCGGCGAAGGGGGTTTGCCGTGAAGGCGTTCTCGCCGGACCGCATCCGAAACGTGGCCCTGGTGGGCCCACCGGGGTCTGGCAAGACCTCGCTCGCAGAGGCAATGCTCTTCCGGGCCGGTGCCATAAAGAGGGTCGGCCGGGTGGAGGACGGCTCGACGGTCTGTGACCACGAGCCAGAGGAGAGGGAATCCGGCCATTCCATGAGCGCGGCGCTCGCCGTGTTTGAGTGGCAGGACCACAAGGTGAACCTGCTTGACACCCCCGGAGCGTTCGACTTTGCGGGTGAGGCAGTGGGAGCCCTGGCTGCAGCCGACCTGGCCGTGTTCGTGGTCGACGCATCCAGCGGCCTCGACCACGCCACCATCGACCTGTGGCGCGAGGTAGCGGCCCGGTCCCTGCCGAGGCTTATCTTCGTCAACAAGCTGGACAGGGAACACACAAGCTTCGAAAGGGTGCTCGCCGAACTGCAGAACGCATTCGGCGCCGGCGTCGCACCCCTGGAGATCCCGATCGGACAGGCCGAGGCCTTCCACGGAATCGCAGACCTGCTGACCGACACCGCATGGATCTACGACAGCGGCCATGCTGAACTGGACGAGATTCCCGACGACATGGAAGAGCGCGAGGCGGCAATCCACGCTGAGCTCGTGGAGAACATTGTCGTCGCCAACGATGAGCTGCTGGAGAGCTACCTGGATGGCGAGATCCCCAGCGTCGAGAAGCTCGAAGAGGTCATGGGACATGGTGTGGCCGCAGGAACGGTGTTCCCGGTGGTGTGCGGCTCAGCCACCATTCCGATTGCCGTCGACCGCCTGTGCAACTACATAGTCGAGATCGGCCCCTCGCCGCTCGACCGGCCCCCGGTCGACGTGACCGTCGCCGGGGTGGAGTCGAACCTCGAGCCCGACCCGGCAGCCGATGTCCTCCTTCAGGTGTTCAAGACGGCGGTCGATCCCTACCTGGGCCACGTCTCCTACTTCAGGGTCCTGACCGGCACGGTGCGCCGCGATCTGCAGCTCATAAACGGTCGCACCGGAGATGACGAGAGGTTCCGGTCGGTCATGTCCCTCCAGGGCGGCGAGTCCGTGGACGTGGACCAGTTGCCCGCAGGCGACATCGGTGCGGTCGCCAAGCTCTCGGAAACCCTCACCGGGGACACGCTCTCGGGAGCGGGGCGGGCAGAGGCTCCTCCGATCGGCTTCCCGGTACCGGTGCTCTCAGTTGCAGTGGCGGCCAGCACCCGTAACGACGAGGACAAGCTGGCCAACGCACTCCACCGGATCGTCGAGGAGGACCCGGTCCTTACCGTGCACCGCGACGACGAGACCCATCAGACCCTGATGTCGGGCCTGGGAGAATCACACCTGCGCAGCGTCATCTCCAAGCTGGACCGCAAGTTCGGAGTCAAGGTGGACACCGACGACGTACGGGTTCCGTTCCGCGAGACAATCACCAACTCCTCCTCAGCGGAGGGCAAGTACAAGAAGCAGAGCGGCGGCCACGGCCAGTTCGGGGTTGCCTCCATCCGCCTGGAGCCGACCCTTCCGGGTTCGGGATTCGAGTTCGTCGACGAGGTGAAGGGTGGGGTGATCCCCAAGCAGCACATCCCCGCGGTCGAGGCAGGGATACGGGAGGCGATGGCCCACGGCGGCATGGTCGGCTACCCGGTCGTGGATGTGAAGGCCACGGTCTACGACGGCAAACACCATGCCGTCGACTCCTCGGAGATGAGCTTCAAGATGGCGGGTCGCCTGGCCTTCCAGGAGGCACTGGCCCTGGCTTCACCCGTGGTCCTCGAGCCGATCTCAGTTGTCGAGGTGACTGTTCCGGCCGAGTGTCTCGGCGACGTGATGGGTGACCTGTCCTCCAGGAGGGCGACCGTGCAGGGATCGATTCCCAGCGACTGGGGCGAACAGGTGATAAGCGCCACCGTCCCTGCGTCCGAGATCCTGCGCTACGCCATCGACCTGCGGTCGATCACCGGCGGTCGGGGCCGGTTCACGGCTGAACACGACCACTACGCCAGGGTGCCCCCCGGGGTGAGGGTTCCAGAACCCCCGGAACGCTGAGCAGACGCCGTGCGAGCGAATGTCAACTGAGCGGGTTGAGCGGCTCCTGGGCGAGCTGACCACTGCTGAGAAGGTCGCTCTGATGACGGGGCGCGACATGTGGAGCGTCAACCCGGTCGACAGGCTGGGCATTCCGGCCCTCAAGGTCACCGACGGCCCCAACGGTGCCCGTGGCACCGGCCTCCTGGGTACCGGCACCCCTGCGTTGTGCATCCCGTGTGGTTCTGCCCTCGGTGCGACATGGAACCCCGTGCTGGTTGAGGCGCTCGGTGGGGCCCTGGCCGAGGAGACCCGTGTAAGGGGCTGTCATGTACTGCTGGCTCCGACGGTGAACATTCACCGGTCGCCACTGGGTGGCCGCAACTTCGAGTGCTATTCAGAAGACCCCCACCTCACCGGGAGAATTGCCGTCGGGTTCATCAGGGGTGTTCAGGCAGGTGGAGTCGGTACGACAATCAAGCACTTCGTTGCCAACGACTCCGAGTTCGAACGCAACACGATTGACTCCGTGGTTCCGGAGCGGGCCCTCCGTGAGGTCTACCTGAGGCCCTTTGAGATGGCGATCGTCGAGGCCGGCGCCTGGGGCATCATGGCTGCCTACAACCGGGTGAACGGGACCTACGCCTGTGAGAACGCCGAGATGCTCACGGGCGTCCTCGTCGATGAGTGGGGCTTTGACGGCGTCGTGGTCAGCGACTGGTTCGGGACCAGGTCCACGGTTGCTTCAGCCAGCGCCGGCCTCCACCTGGAGATGCCCGGCCCGGGAAGGTTCTACGGTCCCGACCTCGTGTCCGCGTTAGAGGACGGCGAGGTCGACGAGGTGGTGCTGGACGACTCAGCACGCCGACTCCTGACGCTCATGGAGAGAACCGGCGCCCTCGACGACCCCCTGAACCGAGCCGAGGCCCGCCTGGACCTGTCTGCGCACAGGGACCTGGCCAGGAGGGCCGCCACGGAGGCCATGGTGCTATTCCAGAACGACGGCCTGTTGCCCCTCGATCGTGCGGGAATAGGGAGCCTCGCGGTGATTGGACCAAACGCGGCGGCTGCGATGATCATGGGCGGGGGATCCTCGGCACTGGTGCCCCAACACGACACGTCACCCCTGGATGCCCTCGTTGGCCGCCTCGACGGCATCGACGTCGTCCACGAACCAGGGGCCATCACAGAAAGGACCATTCGGCCAATCCCGTCGAGGCTTCTCGAGGACGGCTTCAGGGTCGAGTACTTCGACGGGCCGCAGTGGACGGGAGAGCCATTGCTGGTGGAGCACCGCTCCGACGGAAGGATTCTGAGGGTCGGTGACGTACCCGGAATGTCCGATTCGGGCCCCTTCACAGCACGTGCCACGGCCACGCTGGTGTCCGAGTTCACCGGAGTGCACACCCTGGCAATGGCCCAGGTCGGACGGGCCAGGGTTCTGATCAACGGCCACCAGGTGCTCGACGGCATAACGGATCCTCCCGGGCAGGGTGAGGCATTCTTCGGCCTGGGCAGCGAGGAGATCACAGCCCAGGTCCACCTGGAGGCAGGGGAGCCTGTTTCCATAGTGGTGGAGTACTCGTCTGAGGGGGCCTTCATGTTCAGGGGCGCCCAGGTGGGCCTGCGCCCCCCTGATGGTGGCGACCTGATCGAAAGGGCTGAAGCCCTCGCTGCTGCCAGCGATGCGGTGGTCCTCGTCGTGGGCACGAACGACGACTGGGAGACCGAGGGGAGGGACCGTGAGGCCATGGACCTGCCGGGCGACCAGCCCGAGTTGATCCGCCGAGTCGTGGCTGCCAACCCCCGGACCGTCGTGGTCGTGAACGCAGGATCGGTGGTGACCATGGACTGGGCGGACGGGACCCGTGCGGTCCTCCAGACCTGGTTCGGTGGCCAGGAGATGGCCGATGCCCTGGTTGACGTCCTGTTCGGCGAGGCTGAACCTGGCGGCCGCCTACCTACCACCGTGCCCCGCAGGCTTGAGGACACACCGGCATTCACCAACTACCCGGGTGAGAACGGCGAGGTCAGGTACGGCGAGGGTGTGTTCGTCGGCTACCGCTGGTACGACGCAAGGGCCCTGGAACCGCGTTTCCCGTTCGGTCACGGTCTGGGCTACGGCACGGTCGAGTGGGGTGAGACAACGCTGTCAGGTGAGCCCACGGTCGCCGAGTTGGCCGGTGGTTCCGAGATCATTGTCTCGGTCGAGTTGGTCAACACCGGCGATCGAGTGACCACAGAGGTGGTCCAGTGCTACGTATCCGAGTCGGACCCGGCGCTGGCCCGGCCGCCACGAGAGCTGAGGGGTTTCGCCAAGGTCGAGATGGAACCCGGAGAGACCTCTGTGGCCGAGATCCGGCTGGGCCAAAGGGCGTTCGCCTACTACGACCCGGGCGACCCTACCTGGGCTGACCGTTCGGCGCGCCTGCCTGTGGCGGCCGGGGGCGGCGGGGCCGGCCCCGGCCACCGTCCGGAGCCGGGCTGGTACGCGGACCCCGGTGACTACGAGATCTGCCTGGGTGCGTCGTCGCGTGACATCAGGAAGGTTGTTCCCGTGTACCTGAGGGGCGGCAGCGGGTAGCCTCAACTGCGACAATCAGCCGGGGAGCTTGGGCCTTTGTGCCGGGCTGAGAGGGCAGCGACCGCCAGAGGCGGGGGTGCTGTCGACCCGAACCGAACCTGCTCTGGGTAATGCCAGCGAAGGGAGATCCGGTGAGATCCCTGAACCAGACCACCACCCCTGCGGTGCTGCTCCTGTTGACGGTCCTACTCGTCGGCGCATGCGCTGCCGGTGACGGTTCCTCCACGGTGCCGATCAGCGCCACCACCGGACCAGAACCTGCCAGTGGGCGGACGGTCACGCTCGTGACCCACGACTCCTTCTGGGTGTCCGAGGGAACGTTGGAGGCGTTTACCACCGAGACCGGCGTGGAGGTCGAGATCCAGAGGCTGGGCGACACGGGGCAGCTCGTTGCATCGGCGATCCTCACATCCGGGGACCCGCTCGGCGACGTGCTCTACGGTGTCGACAACACCTTCCTGCAGCGGGCCCTCGACGCCGATCTCTTCATACCCTACGAATCACCCGCCCTGGCGGGCGTTGCGGCTCCGCTCATCCTGGATCCCGGGCACAGGGTCACGCCGATCGACTTCGGAGACGTGTGTGTCAACTACTGGATCGACGCCTTCGACGACGACCTGCCGGCACCCTCCGGCCTTGCGGACCTTGTCGATCCCGCCTACTCCGGGATGCTCGCTGTGCAGAACCCCGAGACCTCGTCGCCGGGTATGGCCTTCCTGCTGGCAACCATCGCCGAATACGGCGAGGGTTGGGAGGAGTACTGGTCAGCGCTGCGCCGCAACGATGTCTCCGTGACCACCGGCTGGGAGGACGCCTACTACGGAGAGTTCATCGCAGGAGGAGGGGACCGACCGATCGTGGTCTCCTACGCCTCCAGCCCTCCCGCCGAGGTGATCTACGCCGACCCACCCGTCGACTCACCTCCGACTGCCGTGCTCACCGACACCTGCTTCAGGCAGGTCGAGTTCGCGGGGATCTTGGCCGGAAGCGACAACAATGCTGCCGCCGAGGCGCTGTTGGACTTCCTGCTCTCGGCGACCTTCCAGGAGGACATCCCGCTCAACATGTTCGTCTTCCCGGCACTCGAGGCGGCGACCCTGCCTGACGAGTTCATCGACTTCGTGGAACTGGTCGACGACCCCCATGCCCTGGATCCGGCCGTCATAGAGGCCAACCGGAACGACTGGACCGAGAGGTGGACCAGCCTCGTGCTCCGATGAGGGGCCACCTGGCACGCATCTTCTGCGTCGGCCTGCCAGCAGCATTCCTGGGCGTGTTCTTCGTGTTCCCGGTGGTGTCGATTCTGCGCCTGGGCCTCTCCGGCGGAGGCCTCGAGCACCTGACAGGACTGCCCGCTAGCGACACGTTCAGGGGCATCGCATGGTTCACGCTCTGGCAGGCGGCCGTCTCGACGGTCCTGACCGTCGTCGTGGCCCTGCCGGCAGCCCACCTGGCCTCCCGCCGCAGATTCAGAGGCCGACGCCTCGTACGTGCGCTGACGACGGTGCCCTTCGTCCTGCCGACGGTCGTCGTGGGTGGTGCGTTCCTGGCGCTGTTCGACAGACTCGGGCTCGACAGCGGGCCGGTCACCCTGACCCACACCGTCTGGGCGGTCCTCGTCGCCCATGTGTTCTTCAACGTTGCGGTGGTAATCCGAACCGTCGGATCATTCTGGGAGGGCATGGATCCGGGTGTCGAGGAACAGGCGCGGATGCTCGGTGCCTCACCGCTGCGGGCCTTCGTGATGGTGACCCTCCCACGCCTCTGGCCCGCCATCGCGTCTGCAGCCTCGATCGTGTTCCTGTTCTGTCTCACCTCCTTCGGGGTGATCCTGCTGCTGGGTGGCCCCGGAATCGCCACCCTGGAGACCGAGATCTGGCGGCACGCAGTGTGGCGGGGCGACTTCCGGGCGGCGACGGCCCTGGCGGTCGTGCAGTTGGTGGCCGTCATCGCTGTGGTGGTAGTGGGCAACAGGCTGCAGCGTCGTCGGGCCGTGGACCAGCGAACTGTCCGGTGCCGGCAGCCCGCTGCCGGCAGGCTGGAACTGGTCGCCAACCTCGGCCTGTTGAGTGCAGTGCTCGGGTTGCCCGCTGTTGTTCTTGTCGAGCGTTCGTTCCGCTCGGGTGGCGGCTACTCCCTCGCCAACTACCGGGCATTGGCGGAGAGGGTCGACCTCCTGCCGGTTACCGCTCTCGGGGCTCTTGGCAACTCGCTCCTGTTCGCAGTTGTTGCAGTCGCCCTGGCTGTCACGGTCGGTGGCCTCGCCTCACTAGTTGTCGTTCATGGACCGCGTGGCATCTCGCGGGTCTTCGACCTGGGCCTGATGCTGCCGCTGGGTGTTTCGGCGGTGACCATCGGCTTCGGGATGCTCGTTGCACTGGGCCAGCCACCCCTCGACCTCCGTTCGTCCCGGTGGCTGGTTCCGGTGGCGCACGCCCTGATCGGGATTCCGTTCGTGATGCGCACCCTCGTGCCGACCCTGCGCAGCATCGACAGCAGGCTGCGGGAGGCTGCAGCGGTGCTCGGGGCCCCGCCAGGGCTGGTTCGCAGGTGGGTCGATCTTCCGATTGCGGGACGGGCCCTGACCGTGGGTGCGGGCTTCGCATTCGCCGTATCGCTGGGTGAGTTCGGCGCAACCTCGTTCCTGCCGCGCCAACCTGACCGCCTCACGGCACCGCTGGCCCTGTTCCGCCTGCTCGCGACTCCGGGCCAGGCGCTACGCGGCCAGGCAATGGCCCTAGCGGTTACGCTCATGGCCCTGACCGCCCTGTCCGTTCTCCTGATTGAGGGGCACAGCGGACCCGCAGGGAGTGACCTCTGACATGCCGGGCAAGAGTGGGCTGGGCGTGAGAGGACTGTGCGTTTCCTTCGGCGACTCAGCCGTGCTGGACGGCATCGACCTGAATGTGGGCGAGGGTGAGATTCTCGTGCTCCTCGGGCCCAGCGGATGCGGCAAGAGCACCCTGCTAAGGGCAATCGCCGGTCTCGAGTCGCCCTCAGCGGGGACCGTGACATGGGACGGCTGTGACCTGACCTCGACAGCGCCGCACGAACGTGATTTCGGCCTGGTGTTCCAGGACCACGCCCTGTTCCCCCACATGGACGTGACATCCAACGTGGCCTTCGGGCTGCGCGTTGCGGGCGTACCGGTCGACGAGTGCCGTAGCCGGGTGGCAGGGATGCTCGACCTTGTCGGGCTTGCGGACTTCGGCCAGAGGTCGGTCGACACCCTGTCGGGCGGTGAGGCCCAGCGGGTGGCCCTCGCCCGATCCCTAGCCCCCTGGCCCCGCCTGCTGATGCTGGACGAGCCGCTGGGGTCCCTGGACCGTGCAAGGAGGGACAGGCTGGTGGCCGAGCTGGGTGAGTTGCTGCGCGGTCTTCACCAGGCATCGGTCTACGTAACCCACGATCATGACGAGGCGTTCGCACTGGCAGACCGGATAGCTGTCCTCGGCCAGGGCCGCATCCAGAGGATCGGAACCGTGGCCGAGGTGTGGAGCGAGCCGGAGAGCGTGTACGTGGCGCGGTGCCTGGGCCATGAGAACCTGATCGAGTTGGATCGGTCGGGCGGGTGCGCCCTGGGCAGGCTGGGGGACGGGCCCGGAACCGTGCTCCTACGGTCGGGACAGTTGCTCCTCTCGGGGGCCGGTGGTGGTCCGGAGGCCACCGTCACCGGGTCGTCCTTTCGTGGAGACCGGTTTCACCTGCGTCTTGCCGTGGGTGACATGGAACTCGTCGCCCCGTCGGTCGAGCCGATTCCGGTGGGTTCCACGGTGGAGCTGTCCCTGGGGGAGGATCCGGTGGTACCGCTGATGTCGTAGGCATCCGAGCCAGTTCTCGATCTTCGACTTGCAATAAGGGCTCCGAGGGAAGAGAATCGCCACCTCATGGCGATGTAATCGTCATCACACCGTTCATATGGTTTCCAAACAGAGGGGAAATTGACCATGCGTCGAGATGGACGTGTTCTGCTTGCACTTGGCTTGTCGTTTACGTTGGTAGTCGGGGCCTGTGGCTCCGATGCGGCTGAGGAGGCGGCTCCGGCTCCGGCTCCGGCTGCCACGACTGCGGCTCCGGCTGCTGCTGCCACGACTGCGGCTCCTTCAGCGACACCTACTACCGCGGCTCCGGCTCCGCCTGCGGCTCCTGTTGAGGTGGCCACGGTTGGTGAGCATCTGGGTGATGGGTCTTTGGGGACTGTTGAGGTTGGTCCTGGTGAGGCGATCCAGATTCGTTCTTTGAACGCGATCAGTGGTGATGTGGCTTTCTTGGGTATTCCCAATGAGAACGGCATCAGGATGGCTGTTGAGGATTACGGCCAGATTG
>CAJXKL010000003.1 GCA_913055915.1 uncultured Candidatus Nemicrothrix sp.
GCCCGAAGGCCGGCCCCAACTGGCTGCTGGTAGGTGATGCCGCAGGCTCGGTCAACCCCTTCAACGGCGAGGGAATCGACTACGCCTTCGAGACGGGTCGACTCGCCGCCGGGCTGATTGGCGAGGCTGCCGCACGGGGCGATTCGGTACTAGCCCGCTACCCGGGGATGCTCGATGACGAGTACGGGGCCTACTTCAAGATGGCCTGCATCTTTGCCAGGGTGATCGGCAGCCCTGCTCTGATTCGGGAACTGACAAGGGTCGGCATGCACTCCCGGCCGCTGATGGAATGGGCGCTACGGGTCATGGCCAACCTCCTCCGCGATGGCGAGATCGGCTATTCCGAGACCGCCTACAGGGCACTGGCTGCAGCCGTTCGGATGGTGCCGGACAGGTACGCCCGGATACCACCGCAGGCTCCCTCGACCGCGTCTGATTTCTCGCCACCTGAGGTCCGGATCGGGTAATGCCGCACGGTCTGGCAGCTGAGCGGGGAGAATGTCCCTCGTGACCGGATCTGAAGCCGACGGCGGAGTCGCCTGGTCGGACCTTGAACAACACCGCGACCAACTGGTCGACAGATCACTCCGCGACCTGTTCGCAGCCGACCCGGAACGCGGCGAGAGGCTGGCGGTCGGCGTGGGCGACCTGTGGGTCGACTACTCAAAACAGCCGGTCACCGACGAGACCATCTCCCTGCTTATCGACCTCGCTGCGCAGCGGGACGTACCCGGCTTCATCGGACGGATGCTGTCGGGTGAGAGGGTCAACACGACTGAGGACAGGCCGGC
Organism: uncultured Candidatus Nemicrothrix sp.; assembly: GCA_913055915.1. Lineage (GTDB taxonomy): Bacteria > Actinomycetota > Acidimicrobiia > Acidimicrobiales > MedAcidi-G1 > UBA3125. The sequence continues at coordinate 792 of CAJXKL010000003.1, forward strand.
CCTCCACACCGCTCTCAGGGCACCGGCCGGCACGGCCGTCATGGTCGATGGAACCGATGTGGCACCCGTCGTCCGAGAGACCCTCGGTCGGATGGCCGATGTCGCCAAACGCCTGCGTAGTGGTCGACTGCAAGGTGCCACCGGTAGGCCGATCAGCGCCCTGGTGAGTCTTGGCATCGGTGGTTCGCACCTGGGCCCAGCTATGGCGACGGCTGCACTGGCACACCTTGCCCACCCGGAGCTTGACATTCGCTTCGCGTCGAACCTGGACGGTGCCGAGATTGAGAGAGCCCTCGATGGCCTGGACCCGGCCACGACGCTGATCCTCGTCTGCTCCAAGACCTTCACCACCGCCGAGACGATGGTCGCGGCTGAGACTGCCCGGGCTTGGCTGGTTGACGGGGTTGGCGACGACGTGTCGACCCACATGGCCGCTGCCACCGCCGCAACGGATCTCGCCACTGGTTTTGGGATCAGCCCCGAACTCACATTTCAGGTCCCTGACTGGGTGGGGGGCCGTTTTTCGCTGCCGTCAGCAATCGGCCTGAGCGTGATGGCATCTGTTGGCCCGGATGCCTTTACCGAGATGCTCGCCGGGATGGGGATGGTCGACGACCACGTTGCCTCGTCGACCCCGGACTCGAACGGGCCGATGCTGCTGGGGCTGCTCGACGTCTGGCACAGGTCCTTCCTAGGGGCATCGTCGCTGGCGGTGGTGCCCTACAGCAGCCAACTCGGCGGGTTTCCCCCATGGCTCCAGCAGGTCTCGATGGAGAGCCTCGGAAAGCGGACCGGCGCCGACGGCAGCCTCGTTGCCGGGCAGACAGGTCCAGTGGTCTGGGGTGCCGCCGGTACAGACGGCCAACACGCCTTCTTCCAGATGCTCCACCAGGGCACCGATGTGGTTCCGTGTGACCTGATCGGCTTTGCCCAACCGGTCGCTGACCCGCGTCTCGCCCACCACGACGCCCTGATGGCGAACCTCTTCGCTCAGACCGAGGCCCTGGCCTTTGGCTTGACAGCCGACGAGGCCGCAGCCACCGGAGTACCGCCTGACCTGGTGGCCCACCGCACCTTCCCCGGTGACCGGCCCAGCACCACGATCCTGGCACCAGAGTTGACACCGTCGGTCCTGGGGCAGTTGGTTGCCCTCTATGAGCACCGCACGGTGGTCGCTGGCGCCATCTGGGGGATCAACCCGTTCGACCAGTGGGGTGTCGAGTTGGGCAAGTCCCTGTCGGTACGCATTGCCGCTGAACTTGACGGCGACGAGGGACGTCTGACACATGACTCCTCGACCAACTCGCTGATCAGGCGCTACCTGAAACTGCGGGGCCGCTCCGCCTGACCGGCCCCTGGCTCTCGACGCTCAGGTGAGATCCGATGCCACTGCCACAGCCGCCTCAGCTGCGATCAATATCGTCTCGTCGACCACGGCATCAGTGTGGGCGAGGCTCGGGAACAGGGCCTCGTAGGCACCCGGTGCCCACGCAACCCCTCTCTCCAGGAGGGCGTGGAAGACCTTGGGGTAGACGCCGTTGTCGGCCAGGCGGGATACCTCGTCGAAGTCAGTGGGTTCCACATCACCGAAGAACACACCCAGAAGCGACCCTATGCGTGGCATGACGCAGGCCAGTCCAACGTCGGTGAACGCCGCTGCGAAGCCCCCGGCGAGCCTGCGCGAGGTGCTGGTCAGACGGTCGTATGCACCCTGGTCGAGGAGGTCGAGGGTGGCACGGCCGGCTGCCATTGCAAGGGGGTTGCCTGAAAGCGTGCCCGCCTGGTAGACGCCACCCAGGGGTGCAAGGTTCGACATGAGGTCGGTGGAGCCGCCGAAGGCTCCGACTGGTAGGCCGCCACCGATGACCTTGCCGAAGCACCAGAGGTCCGGGGTGACGCCTAGGTGGTCGGCGGCGCCGCCGCGGGCCAGCCTGAAGCCGGTGATCACCTCGTCGAAGATGAACAGGGCACCGGTGGCGTCGCACGCCGACCGAAGTCCCTCGAGGAATCCGGGAGCCGGGGCCACGAGCCCCATGTTCGCCGCCACCGGTTCGACGATTACCGCTGCCACGGTGTCGTCCAGTTCAGGAACGACGTTGTAGGGAGCGACCACCGTGTCGGCCACCGCTCCGACAGTCACGCCGTCACACCCCGTGAGACCCTGGTTCGCCACCCCGCTTCCTCCTGCTGCAAGCAGGGCATCGGAGTGGCCGTGGTAGCAGCCGGCGAACTTCACGATCCGGGGTCGGCCCGTGGCCCCGCGTGCCAGCCTGATCGCTGACATTGTGGCCTCGGTGCCGCTCGAAACGAACCGGACTGACTCAAGCCCGGCGATGCGGTCAACGACCATCTCGGCCAAAATGACCTCGGCCTCGGTCGGTGCACCGAAGCTGGTTCCGTCGCCGGCGGCAACGGCAACGGCCTCTACAACGGTCGGGTGGGCGTGGCCCAGGATGCCGGGGCCGTATGACTGCACGTAGTCGATGTAGCGGCGGCCCTCGGAGTCCCACACGTAGGGCCCTTCGCCCCGCTCCACGAAGTACGGGGTGCCGCCGACCGAGCCGAAGGCCCGAACCGGTGAGTTGACACCACCGGGGGTGACCCTCTGCGCACGCCGGAAGAGCGATGCGTTTGAACCGGTCATGACCCGATCAGCTGTGCTGCCCTACGTGCCAGATAGGTGAGGATGAAATCGGCACCGGCCCGCTTGATCGCCAACAGGTGCTCCATTGCAACGGCGTCACCGTCGAGCCAGCCGTTGGCAGCGGCTGCCTCGACCATCGCGTACTCGCCGCTGACGTGGTAGACGGCAAGGGGTACGTCCACCTCGTCTCTCACCCGGGCGACAACGTCCAGGTACGCCAGCGCCGGCTTGACCATGACCATGTCGGCACCCTCGGCCAGGTCGGCACGTATCTCAGACAGGGCTTCGCGGGCGTTGGGTGGGTCCTGTTGGTACCCGCGCCGGTCACCGCCGTCGGCTATCTCGACGTCAACTGCGTCGCGGAACGGTCCGTACAGGGCGGAGGCGTACTTGGCCGCATAGGCCAGTATCGAGACCTGGTCGTGGCCGGAGGAATCGAGTGCGGAGCGGATGGCCGCCACCTGGCCGTCCATCATCCCCGAGGGGGCACACACGTCTGCACCGGCCTCGGCCTGGGCGACCGCGACCCTCTGGTAAAGCTCAAGGGTCGCATCGTTGTCGACGGTTCCGTCGTCTGCGACGACACCGCAGTGGCCGTGGTCGGTGTACTCGTCGACGCAGAGATCGGCGAGGAGGACCATGTCGTCGCCCAGGTCGTCGCGGAGGTCGCGAAGTGCGACCTGGACGACACCGTCGGGGTTCCAGGCCTCTGACCCGACCGGGTCCCTGCTCTCAGGAATCCCGAACAGGATCACGGCGGGGATCCCCATGCCTCTCAGCTCGGCCACCTCGTCGCGGAGGCTTGACCGGGAGTGCTGCACTACCCCGGGTAGGGACGAGATGGGCGCAGGGTCAGCTATGCCCTCCCGGACGAACAGCGGTGCCACCAGGTCATCTACACACAGGCGGGTCTCGGCGACCATCCGCCTCATGGCAGCGGTACGGCGAAGGCGACGGGGCCTCTGTTCGGGAAAGGTCACCGTAGGAGCCTACGAAGGTCTGCTCAGGACCCGGCCAGCGTGCATGCGGCTTCGACCATTCCGGCAACCGAGTGGGGGTCCGCCTCGATGACCCGAAAGCCCAGGTCCCGTGCGGCGGTGGCGCTGATCGGACCGATGCAGACGGCATCGGGCGGTACCGGTCCACCCGCAATGTCGACGTAGCGACGCACGGTTGACTCCGAGGTGAACGTGGCGACGTCTGCTCGACGGGCCCGTTCCAAGATGTCGGGGTCGACGTGTGGTGCCACGTTGCGGTAGGCGGTGACCACGTCGACCTTCCAGCCAGCAGCACGCAGGCCATCGGGCAGAACCGGCCTGGCGACCTCTGCCCGTGGCACCAGCACACGACCTCCCGGAGGGGGTGCCGGAAACACACCTAGGAGGGCCTCGGCGACCGCCCGGTCGGGAACAAGCTCGACGGCCAGGCCGGCCTCGAGAAGCGGCGCCGCCGTTCTGGGCCCGATTGCGGCAAACCGCGGGCGCCCTCTGCCTTCAGAGGTCGGGCTCTGGGAGGAGATCACCTCAACGAGACGGTGTGAGCCGTTGGGCGAGGTCACCACGACCCAGTCATAGGTGCTGAGACCCCTCACCGCCGCCTCAAGTGCTTCTCCTCCGTCTACCGGATCGGTAATGGCGATCACCGGCAACTCGACGACGGCAGCACCCTTTTCGGCCAGCGCTGCCGAAAGGGTGGCGGCCTGGTCGGCCGCCCTGGTTACTACGAGCGTGGTACCTGAAAGTGGCCCGTTCACGACTGTGCCATCAACTCGGCGCCACCACGCTCATCGAGCAGGTGCCTGGCTATTGCATGCCCGATGGCCGGGCCATCGGTGCCGGTACGTTCCTCCCTTACGAGGATCGCTCCGTCGGGCGATGCGATTGCGCCGGTCACCGTGAGTTCCGGTCCGAGGTGATCGTCGCTGGCCGGGCGGGCGTGTGCAGCTATCGGCAGGTCGCAACCGGTGCCCAGTTCCACGAGGAAGGCCCTCTCTGCTTCGACGGCTCGCCGGGCGACCGGGTCATCCATGCCTTCAAGTGCCTCGAGCAGTTCGTAGTCGGCCCTGCATTCGACCGCCAATGCTCCCTGGCCCACCTGGGGAAGGAGGATCGCCGGGTCCAGGGGGTCCACGACCTCTGGGCACAGACCCAGACGGTCAAGGGCAGCCTTGGCCATGACGGCAGCGTCGACCTCTCGGGCCTTCTCGAGACGGGTTCCGATGTTTCCCCGTAGGCCCGTGAACCGTAAGTCGGGCCGGTGGTTGGCGAGGTGGGCCCGTCGACGGATGGACCCCGTGGCGATGGTGGCACCCTCGGGGAGGTCGGTCAGGCGACAGCCCACCAGGACATCGCGTGGGTCTGCACGCTCGGGTACGGCTGCCAAGCTCAGCCCATCTGTCCGGCCGCCGGGAAGGTCCTTGGCAGAGTGGACGGCCAGATCAGCGCGGTGGTCGAGGACCGCCAACTGGACCTCCTTAACGAACACCCCGAGCCCCCCCATCTGCTCCAGGGGTGTCGTCTTATCACGGTCCCCCGTGGTTTCAACGATGACGACCTCGACCTCTACCCCTGGAAGGGTCCGGACCAGGAGCGAGGAGACGCGGTCGGCCTGGCAAAGGGCCAGGGCACTGCCCCGGGTAGCCACCCGGATGCGCACGGCCGGTCGCCTCCGCCTAGAGGTCGAAGAGGTCGCGCATCGCCTCGGCCAGGCGCTCACCACGTGCGGTGCCGGCGGCATCCTTCATGCGGACCGTCGGCTCGTGCAGCAGCTTTCCGACTATGCCGACCGCCAGTGCTTCAACGGCGGCCCGCTGGCGGTCGTCCAGTTCGCCGAGCCGGTTGGTCAGCCTCTCCAGTTCGCCCGTACGAACCTGGTCGGCCCGACCATGCAACTGGGCGATGAGCGGAGCCACCAACCGGGCGGTGGACTCATCTACGTACCGGTTCAACTCGACGTCGACAATCGCCTCGACGGCTGTGATTTCGCGCCGACGTTCCCTGATTCCCATATCGGCGAAGGCGCGCAGGTCGTCCATATCGAGGAGGGTCACGCCATCAAAGTCACCGGCCGCCGGGTCGACGTCGCGGGGAACCGCAATGTCGACGATCAGGAGCTCGCGACCGTCACGGCTGCCGACGATCCCGTCGATGTCACCGTGTTCGAGGATCACCGATGACGCACCTGTTGAGGTGAGTAGTACGTCGACCTCGGCGATGTGCTGCGGCAGTTCGTCGAGCCGCACTGCCGTTCCACCCAGCCTGGTGGCAACCTCGACGGCCCGCTCCCATGTGCGGTTGGCAACGAGAATCTCGGATACGCCGCCACCGTGCAGAGCCCTTGCCAGGCCTTCGCCCATTTCGCCGGCGCCGACAACCAGAACCCTCCGGCCGGTGAGGCCTCCGAGCCGTTCGCCGGCCATCGCCACGGCTGCCTGCGAGACCGATGTGATGTTCCGGGAGATGGCTGTCTCGGTACGTACCCGCTTGCCGACCTCGAGGGCATGCCTGAACATGGGGTTCAGCACCGGGCCGACGGCACCCTCGTCGGCAGCCACCTCCCATGACGTACGGACCTGGCCCAGAATCTCGTGTTCACCGAGCACCGCCGAGTCCAGCCCGGAGGCGACAGCGAAGAGGTGTCGGACTGCGTCGGCGTCGTAAAGGCCGGTGAGGTGGTCGGAAAAGTCCTCGGGGGCCATGTGTGAGGCCTCGGCAAAGAAGTTGCGGATGTCCTGGTAGCCGCCGTGGAACTTCTCTGCGAAGGCGTAGACCTCGATACGGTTGCACGTGGAGAGCAGCACGGCCTCGGTGACGTGCTCACGGGAAACCAGATCTGCAAGCGCCTTTGGGAGCAGTGAAGATGGAACCGTCATCCGCTCGAGCAGGTCGAGTGGCACGGTGCGGTGGTTCAGCCCAACGACTACAACCGACACGAAGAGGTGCTCCTGTTTCTCGACTGCCTATCGAATCGGGGATGACGGCACCCAGCATTCCCGAACAGACCCCCTGGTGCCAACCCCCTGGGGCCATCCCCTCGGATGACTCTCATCCGGCAGCCTGCTCGGAGGCCTCGCTCGAGGTTCGAACGTGCTCGTAGTAGCCCAGAATCTGCAACTCGGTTGCCAGGTCGACCTTGCGCAACTGGACCTCGGGAGGAACCGAGACCACGACCGGTGCGAAGTTGAGTATCGATCGCAGACCTGCTGCCACGAGGCGGTCAACGACCTCCTGGGCTGCGTGGACCGGGGTGGCGACGATGCCCAGTCGACAGCCCGTGGCTACCACCACCTCGTCCATGCGGTCGACGTGTGTAACTGACACTCCCGAGATTTCTTGACCCTCAAGGGAGCGGTCGGAGTCGACGATGGCGACCACCGGGAACCCCCCGGCAATGAAGCCGTCGTATCTGCTGAGTGCCCTGCCAAGGTTCCCGGCCCCGACGATCACCACTGGTTTCACCGAGCCACCGAGTGCCCCACCTATCTCGGCAAGCAGGCGATCGACGTCGTAGCCGACCCCACGCTTGCCATGGGCCCCCAGGTGGGAGAGGTCCTTGCGTACCTTTGCGGCATTCACTCCTGCCAGGTCGGCGAGTTGGCGGGACGAAACTGTGGTGATTCCCTCGTCGGCCACCTCGACCAGGCCCCGCATGTAGACGGGCAGGCGTGCAAGGGTCGCTTCGGGGATGGGCGAGGAGGACCCGTCTGGTCGGACAATGCCCATCCCCGGCACGGGGAGGTCTCCGTCGGATGTCCTGCCGCCGCCTGCCATGGCCCAACGCTAGGCGCTTGTGCACTCCTTCACAGGTCACGTCCTGATGACTCTGGCCCACCATCCCCGACACGGGATGGCGGATTGCTGCCGCGGGCCGTACCGTGCGCCTGCGTGAGCATCCAGATCGCCCTCGCCTCCGCAGCCACGCTCATCTCGCTTGGTTTCACAGCCACCGTCCTGGAACGCTGGCTGGACAGGCACAGGCCCCAGGACATGGCATGGGCCGTGGCACTCCTGCTGTTCAGCCTGGGTGCCGGTTCCATGTGGCTGGGTGCATCCGTGGGCTGGTCGGCCGGGCCGTTCCGGGCCTTCTACATCTTCGGGGCCGTCCTCAACGTTCCGATCCTGGCACTGGGAACCGTCTACCTGATGGTGCCGCGGCCCAGGGCCGATCGGATTGCCCTTGTCACCGTCGTAGCATGTGCCTTTGGCGCCGGGATCGTGTTGATAGCGCCAACCACAGGTGCCTTCATCGCCGGCGAACTGCCACAGGGCAGCGAGGTGTTCGGAGCCGGGCCGAGAATCGCAGCGGCCCTGGCGTCATCGGTCGGCGCACTGGTCGTAATCGGAGGTTCGGTCTGGTCTGCGATCCGCCTCTTCCGAGCCGGTGGCGCATCTGCTGTCAGAGGTGGCAGCGGAAACGTGCTGATTGCACTGGGTGCCGTCACGCTCAGCCTCGGTGGGCTCCTCAACTCGGTGGTTGACGAGATGACCGGCTTTTCCATTTCGATGGTGATCGGCATTGCCCTCATCTTCGCCGGTGCCCTCACGGCGACAAGCGCCGGCAACGTGCGGGCCGACAACTAGTCGAGCAGCAGTACGAACTGGACGACTGCGGCACCCAGGATGGCGGCCAGCAGGATCGACGTGACAATTGTCGTCCCGAACCGCATCAGACGGGTTCGTTCCTTCCGAACTCGACGCTGGTGACGGACCCCGGGTCGTCAGCGGTCGGTGTCAGCACCAGAGCATCGCCGGCCGACACGCCCAGGTCGACCGCTGCCGACGCCCGGTCGACCACGAGCGTCGCCAACCCGTAGGAATCCACGAGTAGCCCGAGGCCCCCAGCGGGTACCTCATCGAAGGCGACAACCCTCACGACCGGCCTTGCCGATCCGGAACTCCTGACCTGGCACCGGCCACCTACCTGGCCCACAACGTCGCCGAGTTCGTCGGGACCCACGTTCAGCTGAATGTTGCCGAACCGGTCCACCCAGAGAACCTCTGCATGGAGGCCGTCGTCCTCGGCTGCAGATACGGGCATGACACCTGGAAGGAGGGTCGACGGGTCGGCGGCCTCACCGAACTCGCCAAGGTCCACACCGTTGGCGAGGTGTGCTGCAACCGGTGCGAACAGGTCACGGCCGGCAAAGGTGGGGCCGGGAGCGGGCAGATGGTATTCGGTACCGGTCAGCGAAACTGCCCTTGTAGCTCCGCCGACCAGGGCCACAGCCGGCGCCAGGAGACCGTTGTCAGGTCCGACCAGTACGGACTCGCCGTCACCAACCTCGATGGCAACGGCGCGCCGGGAGGTTGCTACACCCGGATCGACAACGGCGAGGACGACGCCCGGGCACAGGTACTGGGCACTGCGGGCCAGCGTGAGACCACCAGCGCGCACGTCGTGTGCAGGGATGCCGTGCGTGACGTCAACGATCGCCAGGTGTGGTGCGATGCTGCGGACCACGGAGTGGACCACGCCGACGAACTCGTCGTCGGTCCCGTAGTCGGAAAGAAACGAGAGGGTGTCGTAGCAGCGACCCACCCTCAGGTTCCTCCCAGTTCCCGGGACCGTTCGCTGGCGGCCGATACCACCGCTGCGACCAACCCGGAGAAGTCAGCCGCCTCGAACACGGCGATGCCCGCAGCGGTTGTCCCGCCCTTGGACGTGACGTTCCGTCGCAGCACCGACGGCACTGCATCAGACTTTCGCAGCAGGGTTGCGGCACCGATCAGCATCTGTTCGGTGAGCGCCGTTGCTGTCCCATGGGGAAGGCCCTGGGCGACACCGGCATCAATGAGGGCTTCAGCCAACAGGAACAGGTAGGCGGGGCCCGACCCGGAGAGCCCGGTGACGGCATCCAGCATCGGCTCGTCCACGACAACGACCGTTCCGACGGCCGACAGTATCTCTGATGCCCAACGGAGGTCCTCGTCGCCGACGCTTGTGCCAGCAGCGATTGCTGCAGCACCCTCGCCCACCAGCGACGGGGTGTTGGGCATTGCACGCACCACGGCCGCCCCGGTACCGAGGCCCTCTTCGAGGGTGTCGAGACGGACGCCCGCCGCGATCGAGAGGACCCTGCCCACGCCAACCGCATTGAGAGCGGCACACACCGACGCCACGATGTGGGGCTTGACGGCGATCAGGGCATCGGTACCGCTCAGTGGCTCGGCACCACAGGTCAGCCCGGGGACGGACGACTCCAGTTCGATTCGACGGTCGCCGTCGGGTTCAACGACGTGGATCTCGCCGGCTGCGGCCCATCCCGATGCCACGAGACCCCCCACCAGGGCCTCACCCATCTGGCCACCACCTATCACCTGCAGGCGCATCGTCACGGGGTCGAATCTAACCGCTGAGTGCCGGCTGCCTGCCGCCGTTTCGGGGAACGAGGGTATGGGTCAGCGTGGCGACAACGCTGACGACGAAGAGTGCCAGGCCCGAGAACACGAGAACGCTCCCGGTTGACCAGTAGCCGAGGGCCATGGTCACACCGATGGGTCCAACTGTCTGACCGACGCGGACGGCGCCCACCCATGCTGCCAGGACCACTGCCCTGAGGTGCTCTGGCGCCTCGTCGGCAACAAGGTCCTGCATCGTCGGGATGGTGAGTCCCTCGGCGAGGCCGTATAGAGCCGCTGCAGCCACGAGCACCCAGAGCGAGGCCACGCCCATGATCACGAAGGTTGCTGCGAACACGAACATCCCCGCGTAGACCAGCCAACCACCGTGGACCCTGGAGCGGGCCCTGGCGACCAGCAACGAGGACACGGTCGAGGAGAGCGCCGGGACTGCAGCGACGAGACCCCGCTGGGTCGGGCCCAGGCCGAACTCCTGGTCCATGTGGATGGGCATGAGAGAGAGGAAAAGGCCGAAGATGAGGAGGAACACGATGGCGCCCAGCACGATTACCGTGGCTGTGACCGGGCGGCGGATTTCCACAAGGGCCGCCCTGACCTGGTCGCCCACCTTCCCCGTGGGAACCGGTTGGTCGACCACGAGGTGGAGTCCCACAAGGCCGGCCACCACGAGTGGTATCGCGTACGTGACAAACATCCAGCGCCAGCCGAACAGGTCCGTTACCGCTCCGCCGAGTACCGGGTAGACGGCCACCGCGACCGTTATCACCGCCGAGTTCTGGCCGATGAGTGCAGCCCGGTCGAGGCCGTCCCAGTTGTCGACAATCAGCACCACAGCCAGGTTGATGAGGCCGGCCGCCCCAACACCCTGCGCTATCCGCGCCGCCAGCAGCCATTCAAGGGTCGGACTGAAGCCTGCCGCCAGGCCGAACACACCGAAGATGACCAGGCAGGGCAGGAGAATCCGACGCCGGCCAAACCGGTCGGCGAGGAAGCCGACTGCGGGTGCCACAACGATCCCCGGTATGGTCCCTGCGGCGACAACCAGTCCTGCCCGACTGACTGGATGGCCCAGATCCCTCAGGATCTCGGGTGTCGAGCTGACGAGTACCGAGTTGCTGAGGAGTCCGCTTGCCGTGATGGCAAAGATGAGAAGCCTCGAGGGCCGCATGTGGCTCACCCACCCAACCTATGCCTGCCCGAACGACAGCCCCCAACCCTGCAGCCGGGCACCTGGCACACATCTCCGCTGCAGGCGTGAGCCCGACGGCCTCTTCACCGGTGAACTCACTTCCCCGATCGAACCCCGGTGGTCGGCCGCTGGGCCTGTCATCAGGATAGATCGAAACTACATGAAATTCAACAACAAACACCTATTTCACGATCAGGTGCAGTCCACGAGGGAGCGGTAGGCGAGGTCATCGCAGATCCGGTGCAGCCGCGACGCTGTAGCCGACCAGGTGTAGGACCACGACCGCTCGGCCGCAGCAGCGGCCATCTCGGTTGCCGAAGCCGGGTCGTCAAGGAGCTCTGCCACGTGGTCCGCGTAGTCAGCGGGTTCGCGACCCTCAACCAGGTAACCGGTGCATCCGTGGTCGACAAGCGTCCGTAGGCCGCCCACGGCCGCTGCCACCACCGGGATCCCGCAGGCCGCTGCTTCAAGGGCGACGAGGCCGAACGACTCTGAGCGGCTCGGCATGACCAGGACATCGGCCGCCCTGTACCAGGTGGAGAGGCTGTGGTGGGGCTGTGGTGGCACGAAGTGCACGCGGTCGGCAAGACCGAGGTCGCTGACGAGGCACCTGATCCTGCGCTCCTCGGCGGGACCCTCACGGCCACTTGCGCCACCCACCACGACCAGGCAGGCATCGCTGTGGTCCAGTTCGGCGAGCGTGCGGACAGCCACGTCAACACCCTTGAGAGGTTGGATGCGCCCAACAAACAACAGGACCGGTCCGGGACCCAGGTCAACGGCGTCACGAGCACCGCCCTGGAATCCGGGGCTGAAGAAGGCATGGTCCACTCCCGGAGGCACGACCTCGATTCGGGAGGGATCGGCACCGTACAGGTCGACCAGTTGGTGGGCCTCTTCCTCGCTGTTTGCCAGGATCACGTCGGAGCATGCGATCACCTCGGCCTCGGCGTCGAGGCGTCGCTGTGGTTCTGGATCACCGGTCTCGGCTTTAACGCGAGCGAGGGTGTGGAACACCGTCGTCAGCGGAAGTTCCAGCTCATGCTTGAGCCGGTGCCCGGCAACGCCGCTGAGCCAATAGTTGGCGAGCAGGCCGTCGTAGCCGTTGCCCTCCAGGTCGGCTGCGATAAGCCGCTCGGCAACCTGGTCGGCGAACTCGTCGACGACGCCGGGCAGGTCCTCCTTGGCAAGGTCGAAGCGACCCGCCTGGATGTGGACCACCGTCACGCCGGGTTCCACCTCGACCGTCTCAGGTGGGGTCGGATCAGACCTGCGTACGAACACCGTCGCCTCGCCACCCGCCTGGGCGAGAGCTGACACGAGCTCGCGTACATAGACGTTCATGCCGCCTCCATCGCCTGAACCGGGTTGCACGAGCGGAGACGTGTGAAGTGAGAGGACCGCTATTCGACGCATGGATCAGCCCCCCGACACGGGAGGCAGAATGGCCACCTCGTCGGATTCGGTGACAGGGTCAGCCGCTGCAGCAGGTTCGCCGTTCAACCAGATTCCGCATGTTTCCAGCAGATTGGCGAACGTGGACCCGTAGAGGCTGCGTGCAGCGTCGACGACCTCGCCGACCGTCGAGCCCGACATCTCGGTCCGACCGGTACCCGCGGCCACGCGGGCCGAGGCGAACAAGCGCAGTACTGCCATCCGGTAAGTGTAGGGAGGTGGTAGCCGAGGCCCTGAAGTCGGGCGGTCGGACGGGTACCGTCAACCCCCGTGACAAGCCTCCTCCTGGTCCGCCACGGCCAGTCTGAATGGAATGCGGTCGGTCGCTGGCAGGGTCGGGCCGACCCACCGCTCACCAACCTCGGCCGAAGCAACGCTGTCCTGGCCGGACGCTCGAAACACCTCGGTTCGTTTGACGCAGTGGTCTCGTCGCCCCTGGAACGGGCACTCGACACTGCGGTGACCCTGGCCGATGCGATCGGCGTGGGGCCCGTGCTCAGTGACGCTGACCTGATGGAACGTGACGCCGGGCCCTGGCAGGGGCTGACCCGGAATGAGATCGAGGCGGGGTGGCCGGGGATGCTCGACTCTGGCCGCCGGCCCGACGGATACGAACACGACGACGCCCTGTTGACCCGGGTCACCGCCTCCCTCACCCGACTAGAGGCCCGGGCCATTGGCGGCACGGTTCTGGTAGTCACCCACGCCGGTGTGATCTACGCCCTGGAGGCTGCCTGTGGCAAACCGTGGGCACGGCTGTCGAACCTGGGGGGGCGCTGGCTGGAGTTCAGCGACGGTCAGGTGACGCTGGGTCCACGGGTCGAACTGGTGGCCGATGCACCGGTTCCGGACCTACTCTGAGGGTGTCTTCAGGCCTCGGTATCCCCGAGTCCGGCGATCATCTCATCGGCGACGTCGAGGTTGCCGGAGTCGACCTGGTCCATCGCCTCTTCGATAGCGGCTGTGTCTGCCTCGAGTCGGCTCAACTCGACCTCTTCTTCGGAAACCTCGCCCGGTGACACGTCGGGCTCCGGGTCGGAAACAGGTTCGTCGATGATGATCGGGTCTGTCACGGCGGCGAGGGTACCGTCACCCGGCGTAGGTGTGGCAGACCCTCGCACTCAGGTGCCGAGCACCCGGTCCAGATAATCGTTGGCGAACCGACCGGTTGGGTCCAGGCGCCTGCGGGCCGCCTGGAACCTGTACCACTGCGGGTAGCGGCCACCCAGGGTGTCTGATGTCTGAAAGTGCAGTTTGCCCCAGTGGGGTCGGCCGCCGTAGTCATCCATGATCTCCTCGACTCCCCTGAAGTAGTCCTCGTAGGGGGTGCGCCTGAACACGTGAACGGCGATGTAGGCGGTGGCACGATCGAATGAGGTGCTAAGTGGAATCTGGTCAGGGCCGAGGATCCGGTACTCGACTGGGAAGCTGATCGGACGGCCCAGGTTCTGGACGAGGTTCATGACCCGGTGGAGCGCCTCGATACCGTGCTCGGCGGGCACCCCGTATTCCATTTCGTAGAAGCGCACCCGGCGGGGACTGGCGAAGACCTCGTAGCTGGTGGTCAGGTACTCGGCCCGGTCACCTTCGGATGCCACGAGGCCGTTCAGGCGGGGGATCAGCGACGGTGCCACCCGGCCGATGTGGTTGAAGGCACCGAAGGCGGCGTTCTCCATGAGTTCCTTGTTCTTAAAGCGCTTCCACCGGCGGCGCAGTGCGTGCCTGCGGTTCCTCGGAGGAGGTGGTGCGTCGGTCGTGCGGATATTGCGCTTGCGCATTGCAAGGTCGGTGTGGGGCATCCAGAAGAACTCGATGTGGTCGGTGGTCGCCGCCATCTCGTCGAACGAGTCGAGCACGTCGTCTGCGGGCAGGACCTCTTCGACGGCATGCAGGTTGAAGGCAGGCACGCACTGGAGGGTCACCTCTGTGACGATGCCGAGGGCGCCCAGCCCTACCCGGGCCACCTCGAGGAGGTCAGGGTCGTCGTGCGGGCCTAGCACGACTACGGTTCCGTCACCTGCCACGAGCCGCATGCCGACTACACCTGCGGCGATGCTCGCGAACCCAAGCCCGGTGCCGTGGGTTGATGTGGAGGCGGCGCCGGCAACCGACTGGTAGGCGATGTCGCCCAGGTTCGGCATGGCGAGTCCTGCTGCGTGGAGTTGGGGGTTCAGGTTAAACAACCTGGCTCCAGCCTCAACCCTCACCTGGCCCGTGTCGTGGTCGATCCCGACCACGGCTCCCATGTCGTCGAGCGTGACGAGCACGTCGTCGGTCCGGGCAATGGCTGTAAAGGAATGGCCGGCACCGACCACCTTGACCCGGCGACCGTCAGCTGCGGCGGCCTTCACCAGTGCGACGACATCGACCTCGTTGCGGGGGCGTTCAACCCTGGCCGGGGTGGAACGCTGGTTGCCGGCCCAGTTGCTCCATGATCCGTCGGAGGTGATGCCGCTCACGGGTTCACCATCCCCTCAAATCCACCGGCCATGTCTCGACGACCTCAGCGTCACCGCCCGACGTGATGTCGTCAACCAGGTGGATGTGTTGGTGCTTCGAGATGGTGGGGTCGATGTGGGCGGGGCGTAGGCCGACCCTGTCGCCCACGGTCCAGTTGCCGCCCACGACGGTGGTGTGTTCATCGGCGCAGAAGAGGACCTTTCCGCTCCCCTGTAGTCCGGGTGGTCCACTGTCCATGGCCAGTGCCTTCAGCCCTGCGTCGAGCACAGCGTGACCCCCGGCTCCCACGGAGACAACGGTGCCGGACACGACGAGACCCTCTTCGAACGGCAGGCCGAGGCGAGCGTAGGCGCCGTCCATCAGCACGTATGAGCCGGCCTGCAGCTCGGTGACCGTATCGTTGCAGTCGAACGAACCGGTGCCTCCGCCTGAGACCACTTCGCCTCCAACCTGGTCGTGGGCCGATTCCAGGATCGCCATGGATCTGCCTACGCCCGCTTCACGGGTGTCCCTGTCGGCCTCGTGCATCATGTGGCCTTCATAGCCCATCACCCCGCGGACGTGGAGGCCTGCCTGTCTGGCAGTGTCAGCAATGGAGCCCGCCTCATCGGGGTGACATCCGCACCGCGGCATTCCGACGTCGACGTCGACGAGCACCTCGGTGATTCCGGCTGCCGAGGCGGCGGTGATCGTCTCGTTTGAGTCGACAGCTACCGTGATCCGGGCCCGCCCGGCAGCGATGTGGGCTGCGAGTGCCGCCAGGCGGGTGATGTCCACCACCTCGTTGGCGAGAAGTAGGTCGTCGCCGAGGCCGGCTTCAACCATGCCGTCGACCTCGCGTGTGGTGGCGCAGCAGAACGCCGAGTGGCCCGCTCCTTTGAGTACTGCTGCCATCGGCGTACACTTGAACGCCTTGACGTGTGGCCGCAGAGCCGGGCCTGGCCGACCGGCGGCCATGGTCGCCACGTTGCATTCCAGGACACCCGCGTCTGCGAGCAGGGCCGGTGTAGCGAGGTCGCCCGCCTTCACTGGAGCCCCAACGTCCTGTCGCGTACCCATCGCTGGACTCCCAGGGGGACCAAGCCACGGGTGAACCATCTCAGTTGGGCGTCGCGTCCGACCGGCCGGCGGGTGGGCAATCGGCGGGAATCAAAGGCAATGGCCACCACACGGGCAACATCGACCGGGTCTCCACCACGTTCCAGTTGACGCCGGTCGGCCTCGGCCATGGCCTCGTTCATCAGGTGGTAGGGGCCATCCTCTGAACCAAAGGAGGTCCCGGGCCGGTTCAGCTCTGTGCTGTAGGCCCCGGGCTCCACGAGAACCAGGCCGATACCGTGCGGTGCCGTTTCGAAGGCGAGCGATTCCGCCCACCCCTCGACTGCCCACTTGCTGGCGGCATACGCGGCCCAGGTCGGCTCACCGACAAGGGCCGATGAACTCGACACGAAGACGATCCGTCCTCCATGTGGTCGCATGCGTGACAGCGCGGCCCGGGTGACGGCGATGCTCCCGAACAGGTTGACCTCCATCATGTGCTCAACGGCTACCGGGGGGATCTCCTCAAACGCCCCCACGGCCCGTACGCCAGCGTTGTTGACCACCCCGACAAGGCGTCCCTTTTCACCTGCCATCTCCTCCCACCTTTCGACGACGGTGAACACGTCGTATATCGATCCGGGATCGGTGACATCCATATGGAGGATCTCTACCCGCTCCGACAGGCCGTCTGCGGTGAGGGCCTGGTCGAGCTTGTCCCTGCGTGAGGTGTCACGCATTGTCGCTGCGACCCGGCGGCCCCGCCTCGCCAGTTCAACGACGATCTCCAGGCCGAATCCTGTCGAGGCACCGGTTACGAGCACCACCCCGTCGTCGTGGCGAACAGGTGGCCTGGCGGCCTCGAGCCCGGCGGAGCGCGCCACGATGGAACGCTGGATGCCGGCTGGGACAACACCCCTGGCGGCACAGCGAGCACGTGCGGAGAGCCCCACAGGTTGGCGGAGTCGCCGTCGCCCCTCGACGGCTGACACGACGGCATCGGCGACTGCTATCTGGTCCATTTCACCACCTGCGGTTCCACCCGGTCCGGACGAAACCACCGGCGGCTCGACCAGAGCCACACCGACGCCCAGGGGGTGCAGTTCGTGTGCGATGGCCTCGGTCCAGCCCTCAAGCCCCCACTTGGAACCGCTGAAACCTGCCATACCCGGAACCCCTGACAGGCCTGCCGACGAGGAGAGGTTCACGATGCGTGAGCCGGCGGTGCTCCGCAGGGACGGCAGGGCGGCACGGGTCACGTTCATCGCACCGGTCAGGTTCAGGTCAAACTGCTGTCGAAGTCCTCTGTCTGACATCTCGTCGAACGGGCCGCTGGCCGACACCTCCGCGCAGTTGACGAGTGCACACAGCCGATCTCCGAACGAGGCGGTGATCCGGGCCATGGACAGCGACACCTGGGTCCTGTCGGTGATGTCGGTCTCGAGGTGCCCAACGGTCTCGCCAACCCCGGCGAACTTCGCTGCCCCCCGGAGGCCGGCTCCGTCACCGAGGTCAAGGCCGATGACCTGCCAGCCCCTGGAGGCCAACTCGACGGCAACGGCAAGCCCGACGCCACTGGAACTCCCGGTGACTATGGCCGTGCGCATGACGCCGAGGTTAGAAGAAAGCAGCTACGCGGCGACGGTGCCCGCGATGGTCGGTTGCCGGCTCAGACCTTTCGGACCAGATCCCCCCCGGTGATGGTGCCGGGCTGGACAACCCTGGCGTTGATACCACGCAGGTTCAGCTCACCACCCACGTCGGAGTTGATGAGCCGGAGTGCGTCGCCTCCGAACCGCTGGCTGAACTTGCGGCAACCGGTGTGGGGCTGATCGGTCACCTCGATGACAGCTGAGCCGATGGCAAGGCAGGTCCAGGCAGGCAGGTTGGCCTCGGTCAGGTCCATGTCGACCACGAGTTGGTCGCCCGCAAGTGACCGGCGGTCCGGATCAGGGCAGACGAGGGCCAGCACGCGG
The DNA here is from genome assembly GCA_913055915.1 of uncultured Candidatus Nemicrothrix sp. Classification (GTDB taxonomy): domain Bacteria; phylum Actinomycetota; class Acidimicrobiia; order Acidimicrobiales; family MedAcidi-G1; genus UBA3125. The sequence continues at coordinate 18,912 of CAJXKL010000003.1, forward strand.
CTGTTCATGATGGTGAGTTGCATTCTGGGGTGGGGGCTGCCGTCGTCGGTCCTGCCGCTGAGCTTCCTGATCCAGTTGTCACCGACGAGGCCCTCCTCGATGGAGAGTTCGCCCACCTGTAGTACTTCGCGCTCGTCGACGTCGGGTCGCCGGACGATCAGGTCGAGGGTGCCGTTGTCCGCCGGCGAGTTCCTGACCTCATCGAGGCCGGCTTCGAGTTCTGTCGTCGTCGGGTGTTCCATCGGAACATTCTGCCCGACGGCAGTGGAACCGGGCGAGTCATACCACGGGCGGGAACGTTACCTCTACCTTCAGCCCACCACCCTCAACGTCGAAGAGGAGAACCAGCCCCCCGTGGGCCTCGGCTAACGATCTGACTATGGCGGGGCCCAGACCCGCCCCGGGATGCTCACACCTCCTGAGCCCATCCGACGATGCCGTGTTCGCGGTCAAATTCCACCGACCCGCCAAGGCGTGACCGAATACCGGTTTCCATTCGGCAGATCTGAGAAGGTCGGGTAGCAGCGAAAGCCGCGTAGCCAACGGAGGCCTTCGGTGACACCCCATGCCTCCGCCCGACTGGTCCAACGAACTCGGTGACGTCGCCAAATGCCTCAAGGACCAGCGCACTGCGCGGACTGTTAATCAATCTTCGTCTTCGTCTTCGGTAAAGCCCGAGGTGTTGCGGAGGCCGGCAACGAAATGGTCGACCTCAGTATCGGCCAGGTTGGCCTCGGGGTGAAGGCCGAAGACCGTGTAGGAAAAAGGAGGCATCTCTCCTTCCAGGATTACCTCGATGGTGTCGTCGTCGAGCCATCCGTCGAGACCGAACTCCGAGTAGTTGACCTCGTCTCGACCTTCGACGACATGCCTGGTTACCGCCCAGGAGATGGGGGCGACGCTCGAGTACCACCCTGGCCACTTCACCTCGTTGCTGTGACAGCCGAAACAGGCTCGAACCATCAGTTCTCTTGTCTCAGGAGTAGCCCAGGCAGGCTCACTGGTGATCACAGAGTTGGAGTGGTCACGCCTGTACGGCACCAGTTGAATTACCGCGAACGTGGCGATGGCAACCAGTCCGAACCTGACGACGATGCTGAAGGTGCCCTGTGGACCAGTTCGTCCATCTCGGCGCTCGTCTCGTGCCAGCAGGACGACGCTCAGGGAAGCGATGAGCCCCACCAACAGAATTGTGACGGCTGGGTGCAGTCCAATGATCACCCCACCGATCAGGCCGATGACCAGCATCGTCAGGGTGACAGCCAGAACCGCCAGACGAACACTGTGGTGGAACATAAAGGCCTCCGGTTGCCGGACACAACTCTCTCTCTACTGCACTGGCGGTTCGCACCCCATGCCGACCCTGTCACCAACGTCGTGGCCCAACGCAGTTAGCGTGCGCTGATGGCGCAGCCGATCCTGGGCCGGATCCCTCTCCGGATCCAGGGCCTCCTCATCGCCTTCTTCCTGTCGGCGTTCGCCAAGATCGGCCAGATCACGATCATCGGCAAGCAGGTCTACGACATGACCGGCCGGGAACTGGACCTGGGCCTCATCGGCCTCGCCGAGTTCCTGCCGGCGATGCTTGTCGCCCCCCTGGCCGGTGCCATCGCAGACAGGGTTGACAGGCGCAGGATGTTCGTTCTAGCGATTACGGGCGAGGCAACCGTGTCGGCACTCCTGTTCTGGTACGCATCGACCGATCCAACATCGGTGCTTCCAATCTTCTGGCTGGTGTTCCTCTTCGGTGTCTGCCAGGGCTTCACCGCCCCGGCGGGTCGGGCTCTCCCCATCGACATGTCACCGCGGCACCTGTATCAGCGCGTCGTGGCGCTGGAACACGTGGCATTCCAGGCCGGGCTGATCACCGGACCGGTCGCATTCGGGTTCCTTTTCGTTGTGGGTGAACCCATCCCCTACCTGGTGGCCTCGCTAGGACTGGCCACAGCCGTACTCATCCTCCTGGTCATTCCGAGTGCCCCGGTGAAGCGGCTGGAAACCGTAGGAGTCCGCCAGGCCGTAGTCGACGCCTTCCTGGGAATACGCTTCATTCGCAGCACCCCGGTCCTGTTCGGTGCGATCAGCCTGGACCTGTTCGCCGTGCTGTTCGGTGGTGCCGTGGCGCTGTTACCAGCGATTGCCGAGGACCGTCTGGGTGTCGGGGCGGTCGGGCTCGGCTGGCTGCGAGCAGCAGTGGGTATCGGGGCCGGAATCGTGGCGGTGGCACTCTCAATCCGGCCGATCCAGCGCCACATCGGTCGGACGCTGCTGACCGTGGTGGCCATCTTCGGGGTAGGCACGATCGTCCTGGGCCTGAGCCGCAACTACGTGGTGGCATTCATCGCCATCATGGTTCTGGCCGGGGCCGACGCGGTTTCCATGTTCATCCGGTTCACGATCGTTCCGCTGGCGACACCCGAGAACCTGCGGGGCCGTGTGTTGGCACTGGAGAACGTGTTCATCGGGGCCTCCAACGAGTTGGGTGCGTTTGAGTCCGGGGTGACCGCTGCGCTGCTGGGCTTGACCGGGGCAATCGTGTTCGGCGGCGTCGGCACCCTTGTAGTGGTCGGGTTGTGGGCTGTGTTCTTCCCGGCCCTACGTGATGTGGACCGCTTCGACGAGGTCACCACCAGGGCCGAGGTCGAGTAGTAACTACCTCAGGCAGTACGGCGCTCCCCTGGATCGACCGGATGGTCGAACGGGTGGACAAGATAGCGGTGGAAGATCTGTCCATACCCCGTGTAGAGGCCGGCACCGACTGCGGCAAGGTCGTCTGATCCGATCCGGTCGGCCAGTTCGAGTAGCCGGTACTACGCCACACCGGCCTCTGCGTGGTGGGTGTGGTGGAGGTTGTTGTTGAGAAACAACAGTCTGAAGAACCAACCGGCCCGGACGACGATTGAGCGGGTGGCGCCGCCATCGGCCCACTGGTGCTCGCAGTAGGAACGGACCAGGCCCAGACCGTTCCCCAGGTAGACGCCCAGCAGGTAGGTCCACCAGGGCATGCCCGCCACCCGGACGACAAGCCAGAACAGGAGGGTCGCCGTTGCCAGGTGGACAGACCACCAGCGCAGCAGCGGCCGGTCACCGGACCTGATGGATGACACGTCTCGCCTCACCATGGAGGCGTTCTCGACAAGGGGGCCGAGCAACATTCGCCCCAGGAGGGTGTGGTGGGCGATGAAAAACCAGCGACCCAGGGCCGACAGCCTCTCCCACGTGGCTGCTGTCACGAAGAAGCTTTCGGTGTCGGTTGCAGGGTCTGTGGGGTTCTTGCACTCATGGTGGCTGAGGTGTGAACGTCGGTAGACACGGAACGGCAGACCAGGCTGATCGGTATCGACCCGACCACCTCGTTGGCCCACGCCTTCGGGAACGGATGGCTGTGGAGCACCTCGTGCTGCAACGAACCGTGTCGGGCAATCACGACAGCCAAGAGCAGGGCGACACCCACGGGCCAGGGAATGGCCTCGTGCGAGAGCACGATCGCCAGCCATCCGCCGTAGACGCCAGCCGCCACGGCGACCGTCTGCCACTCGACCGCAATCACAGAAGCGGAGCTTCTAACGCCGTCCACGATGCCAATCTAGGGTTCGCCGGGTCGTGTATCGACCCCCGTCAGCGGGTAGCCCTGTAGGTGGGTGAGACCTGCCCGGTGCGGCTGAACACCACCTGGAAGAGTTGGAGGTTGCGCACCCTAAACGAGGCCGCCGAGGAGAGCAGGTAGTAGCGCCAGGTGCGCCGGAACCGCTCGTCGTAGGAGGGGATCTCGTCCCAGCGGGACTCGATCCGGTCGAACCAGGTCATGAGCGTGCGGTCGTAGTCGGGACCCAGGTTGTGGACGTCCTCGATGGTCCACCTGGATTGGGCCGCACCGGCTATCTGGTGGAGCGACGGAACCACACCCCCGGGGAAGATGTATCGGTCGAACCAGGCATCGGTGAACTCCTTGGATTCGTTGGAGCCGATTGTGTGGTGCAACATCAGGCCGTTGGCAGTAAGGAGTTCGCCGCACCGGTCGAAGAATCTCGGGTAGTTGCGGGGGCCGACGTGTTCGAACATCCCGATGCTGACGATCCGGTCGTAGGTTCCTGTCACATCGCGGTAGTCCTGTTGGTAAAACTCGACAGACAGGTCACCGGCCCGCTGACGAGCTTCGCTGACCTGCTCGCCCGCCGGGCTGATGCCAACGACGTGCGCCCCGTACCGGCTGGCAGCGTGTCGGGCAAAACCGCCCCACCCACATCCGATGTCGAGCACCCGCATACCGGGCTCAAGGTGCAGCTTGCGACAGATCAGGTCCAATTTGGCCTCCTGGGCGGCAGCTAGGTCGGCTGCGCCGTCCCAGACAGCGCAGCTGTAGATCATCTCCTCGCCGAGCATCCGAATGTAGAGGTCGTTACCGATGTCGTAGTGGGCGCTTGCATTCTGCGCGGCCCGGCCGGTTGTCTGCCGGTTGGAGAACCTGGCGCGGGCCATGTTCCACAAGAGCGCCGGGCCGGGTCTCACCGCTGAGCGCAGGTCGGCCGTAAACACCTTCACGAGGAACTCGTCCATCCGTTCGGCATCCCACCAGCCGTCCTGGTAGGCCTCGCCCAGGCCCAGTTCCCTGTCCTTGAGCACACGTGCCCAGAACCGGTCGTCGTTCACCTGCAGGTCGTGTGGCTCGCCGCCACCCACGGTTACACCAGCGGTGGCCAGCAGTTCCCTGCCCTGGTTCTCTGCGGTTGCCACGTGCTCCTCCGGTCTGTCATGACGTTCCCACCCGGCTACCCAAATCGTACCGGCAGGTACCCATGCTGGTATCTGGTCATTGACAGCCCCGTGTGCCCGGTTTCGACCTTTCCGACCACCGGGAGGTCAGGTTGCCTCCAGTGCCGACACGTAGGTGCCCTTAACGAGGGTTTCCCGCTTGGCACGCTGTTCCATCGCCCATGGCTCCAGGTTGCCCATGGCCGGGACGTCGGTGCCGAAGTTGCCGTAGGCGTCCTCGCCGCGCACCAACATCGCGGTGTCCATGTCGTGGAGGGTCTGGCGCACGCTCGGGTGCAGATACTGAATGTTGAGACCTATCCGCCTGTCGCCACTCGCGTTGGGACGTGAGGCGTGCAGGGTCCAGCCGTGGTGAAACGAGGCCTCGCCGGGCCTCAGCGGGCACAGAACGGCATCGGTCTCGTCGACGCCAGCCACGTACTGGTCGTTGTCGAGCACATTTGACCCGTCGGTGCCGACTCTGTGGTCAAGCCGCCCGTTCGTGTGACTACCGGGGAGCATCATCATGGCTCCGCTCTCGGCGGTGGCCGGCGAGAGCGCCAACCAAGCTGAGACCTGCCCGTCCGAGTCGAATCCCCAGTAGGTGAGGTCCTGATGCCAGGCCACGTGGGCGGACGTACCGGGTTCCTTGACTATGTAGCACACGTTGTAGAGGAGAATGTCGGGCCCGAGGAGTTCCTCGACTGTGTCCAGCATTGTGGGATGCGTTGCCAACTCCAGTGGCGAAGTAAGCACAGTGTGCATCTTGTACTGGTAATGGAGTGGACCTACTTCAGCCTCCGCATTCTCGAGTGCCAACCGGTGCCGGCCTGCCTCGACCTCGGAAATGATTCGCACCGGGGACACGAAGCCGTCGCTCCCGAATCCTTTCCGGAGTTGCCCCACACCTGGCCCGAACTCCACCACGCGACGGAGGCTACACCTCTCCAACTTGTCGGTACCGGCCGACACCGGTGCATCAAGTCGCACCACCGAAGGAACCTGACCTGCTCAGGTTCCAGGGGGCGCCGATGATGACCGCAGGATCAACTCTGTCGGAACCTCGATATGTATCACCGGCCCGCCGTTGAGAGACTCCAGGAGCAGTTCGCCAGCCAGGGAACCCAACTCAACCACGCCCTGGCGGACGGTCGTGAGGCCTACCAGCTCGCTCTGGTCGTGGTCGTCGACACCGACAACCGAGAGGTCACCGGGTACCCGCAGTCCGAGGTCCTGAGCTGCCAGCATCACCCCGAAGGCCTGCTCGTCAGACATCGCGAAAACTGCCGTAGGCCTCTTCGAGTTATCCAGAATGGGCCTGCACGCAACACGGGCAGCATCAGACGTGCTGGCGGCGACCATCTCGAGGCCCGGGTCTACATCCAGTCCAGCGGCCTCATGTGCCTTGAGGTAACCCTGACGACGTATCGGGGGAACGACGGAGTTCATAACGTTGTCCATCGGCATCCCCATCAGGCCGATACGCCTGTGTCCGAGCGAGACAAGGTGGTCCACGGCACGGCTGGCTGCTGTGACGTTGTCGGTCGTCACCGATGAGAACCCCTCATACCGGAAGCCGACCGACACGAGTCGATGGCCGTCGGAAATGGCCTCGCCGACCTCCTCGGGGAGGAGGGCCACGTCGACGAGGATGGAGGCGTCACAGCGTCGTCCACCCGGGGCGTTCATGTAGAGGAACCGGCTCCGGTGTTCCGCGTCGGGTATGCCCGAGAGCAGGAGGTCGTAACCCGCCGCCTGGAGCTTGCGCTCAATTCCACCCACGATCTTTGAGAAGAACCATGTGGCGGGATCTGGAACACCCACGGCAACCGTCCTGGTCGACCCTGCTGCCAGCCGCGACGCTGCGGGATCGGCCTGATACCTGAGCTCGGCTGCCACTGCCAGAACACGCTCCCGCGTCGCCGCTGCCACGTTCGGCAGGCCACGGATAGCCCGGCTGACCGTGGCAACCGAGACACCGGCCACCAGGGCTACGTCTTCTATGCCGGCCCGGGCCCGGAGAGTTGGCTCAGGCCCTGATTCGTCGACAGGCATGCTGCTCACCTCGTTGGGTCTGACACCTTGAGACCGGTGTCGCGCACGGAGACGACGACAGGCAGGCCATGAATCGGTCCCTCGCGGTGCATACGGCTATGTCCAAATGGCGGCACCGTGAGCCGGCAACTCGACACACCCGTCAACGTGGACTACGCCAGCCATGCTAAACACAAGACCAACCGAGCCGCTCACGGGAACGGTCACGGGTTCATCAGAAACGTTGGCAGCGACGCTCACAGGTCCTCGCCTGTAGCGAACTACAGGACCCACACCGTCGTCCTCCCAGTGGACGTCTTCACCGGTCAGAGGGCCGATACCACGTCTTGCGGCCAGAAGAGACCGGTACTGGTGGTACCAGGAACCGGCCTCCACCGCCTGGGCCTCAGCGGTCTCATCCTCATCCCGCTGGCTACTGGACAGCCAGGGAGTGCCTTCGGTGAACCCGTTCTGCCCACCGGGGCGCCAGGGCATCGGGGTGCGGCAACCGTCGCGGCCTGCGGCTACATCGCCCTCAGAGCCGACCGGATCCAACTTGGCCGACGGGGGGACAATGCCGTCGACCAGGCCCAACTCTTCACCCTGGTAGAAGACAGGTACACCCGGAAGGCACGAGAACAACACGTTCAGGGCGAGGGTCCTTGAGCGACCCTGATCACCACCACCGAAGTGTGTCGGCGACCTGGGCATGTCGTGGCTGCTGGCTGCCCAGAGCAGTCGGTCGCCCAGCAGGTCGGCGGGTGGGACAAGCGCCTTCCGGATCTGGTCGACGTCCCAGTCGATGTGCATGGGCTCGAACCAGAACCCGCTGTGGAGTCCGTCACCGGGAACCAGCCTCGCCAGTCCCTCCGGTTCGAGTGTGTAGGTCTCGCCCATAAGCCAGGCGCCGTACTCGTCGACTATAGAACGCCACCTCCGGAAGATGTCGAGACTCTCCGGCTGGAACACGTCGTAGAGGTGGTCGAAGGATTCCCACTGTTCCCACCGGGTTCCCGCTGGATCCCAGACGCCGATCTCGGGGTTTGAGCGGAGGTCGACGTCCTTTACAAGGCCTCCGGCCACGTCGATCCTGAAACCGTCGACACCGCGGTCCAGCCAGAACCGGATGATTCCGTCGAACTCCTCGTGGACCGCCGGGTTGCGCCAGTTCAGGTCAGGTTGCTCCGGGAGGAACAGGTGCAGGTAGTACTGGCCCGAGGCCTCATCGAGGGTCCATGCCGAACCGCCGAAGTAACCGACCCAGTTGTTTGGCGGCCCTCCGTCGGGCGCCGGATCTCTCCAGATGTAGTAGTCCCGGTACGGCCCGTTCGGGTCGGCCTGAGCCGACCGGAACCAAGCGTGCTGGTGGCTGGTGTGGTTCGGAACCACATCGATCACGACCCGCATGGACCGTTCGTGTGCCTGGTCAAGGAGGCGATCCAGATCGGCGAGGGACCCGAAGGCCGGATCCACACCACAGAAGTCAGCTACGTCATAGCCCCAGTCGGCCATCGGCGACGGATAGAAGGGCGTGACCCAGATGAAGTCGATTCCCAGGTCTGACAGGTAGCCCAACTTGTCGGCGATGCCGGCCAGGTCGCCGATGCCGTCTCCATCGGAGTCGGCAAAGGACCTGACGTAGATCTCGTATCCGACGCTGTCTTGCCACCAGGGCCCGGCGTCGACGCCACTGCCAACAGCGGTGCCGCTATCAACTGACTGCTGCGTCATTGGTTCCTGCCGGTCGAGTCGCTCCAGTTGTGAAGTAGGCGAACCATATATGAAAACGCTTACAACAACCAGCCCCCGGATTCGCAGCCCCGGCAGGCGATGGTGGAAACTCGATGAAACCCACGATCGGAGACCACGTGAGCCTTGACAACTTCCCCCGCACGCCCCTGTTGTTCGGACCCTCTCCGATTCATCCCCTGCCCCGGCTCAGCGAGGCCCTCGGCGGCGGTGTCGAGGTCTGGGCAAAGCGGGAGGACTGCAACTCGGGCATCGCGTTCGGAGGCAACAAGGTCCGAAAGCTGGAGTACCTGGTCGCCGATGCTCTGGAGCAGGGCTGCGACACGCTGGTTTCGATCGGCGGGATCCAGTCCAACCACACGAGGCAGGTCACCGGGGTGGCACGCCACCTGGGCCTCGGCGCGGTGACCGTCCAGGAGGGCTGGGTCGACTGGCCCGAGCCGGCCTACAACAAGGTCGGCAACATCCAACTCACCCGCATACTCGGCGGTGACATCCGAATGGATCCGGCGGGGTTTGACATAGGCATCCGGGACAGTTGGAAGGCCGCGCTGGAGTCGGTGGAGACGGCCGGGGGAAAGCCGTATGCGATCCCGGCCGGGGCATCGGACCATCCCCTTGGTGGCATGGGGTTTGCCAACTGGGCCCGGGAGGTCGCAGTCCAGGAAGCTGAGCACGATGTGTTCTTCGACCACGTAATCGTCTGCACGGTTACCGGTTCAACACACGCCGGCATGATCGCGGGGTTCGCCCTCGAGGGTCATGGCAACCGTCGGGTCCTGGGCATCGACGCATCGGGCACGCTTGACCAGACCACCGACCAGGTCACCCGGATTGCCCACAACACAGCCGGGCGGATCGGTGTCGGGCGCGACCTGGGCGACGACGAGATCACGGTGCTGGCCGGATACGAGGGCCCCGCCTACGGGGTTCCCGACGAGCAGACAATCGACGCCATTCACCTGGTGGCCCGAACAGAGGGGATGCTGACTGACCCCGTCTACGAGGGGAAGTCAATGGCAGGCCTGATCGACCTGGTTGGTACCGGTGTGATCCCGACGGGTTCAAAGGTTCTCTATGCACACCTGGGTGGCCAGCCGGCCCTATCCGCCTACGCCGGAGCCCCCGGCCTCGGCTAGCACAATCACCCCGGCAGGGGTCTCCAGTTCGACCGTGTCGCCCACGTCGTCTCTCACCACCAGATACCAGCCATTCTGATAGGTGCTGTTCAGCAGGTAGGCGACCTCGAACCAGTCGTCGACGTCGACGCAGCCCATCTCGGTCCACGCAGTCCCGATCTCGTCGGGATCGTCGTCCTCGCCTGTCCACGCCGTTTCGAACCTGTTGCAGCCGAGGTTCCCCGACAGCCGACCGGCCGTCTCGAAGGTGACGTGGACATCGGCTCCGTCGGGAGGAAGGAGTGTCTCGCCATCAACCTCGAGGCTCACCACCGACCACTGCACACCGACCAACCAGTCCGGGTAGGTGGGCCAGGTCACGGTCGGAGCGGCCAGAGGGCTCTCGGGCTGGTCCAACCCGGCGCTACATGACATTGTCGAGAAAAGGACGGCAACGAGAAGGACGACAAACCGTCGAGTTCTCAGAACCACCGCCCGAAGACCCATCACACGAGGTCACGGGCCACGATGCCCGTCAGGCAGCCGACGGCGCCTGACGCCTTTGCCAGCTCGTCGACCTCGACGGTGGAACAGGTGACGCCGAGCGCCTCGTAGAACGCCTGCGTGACCGGGTTTCCCTCAGCCATCAGGAACCGGCGGAGCCCGAGCGTGACGCCGTTCAGGGCGAATCCACCCACCGCCTCGTCGTGGTCCGGCAGGTAGTGGACCTCGTAGCCCTCGTCCTCGAGGGCCTCGACTGCCGCCACGGCCAGGCGCGTCGGCCATGCGACCGCCAGGTCACGGTCCAGGATGCGCAGCATGCCCATCAGGTGCATGGTGCCGACGGGAAGGTCCACCCGGGTTGTCGTGACCCCCATCGCCTCCAAGACGACGGTGATCTGATCGATCGCCTCGCTGTTGGTTCGCAGGCCCCGACCAACCAGCACGTGCGCCGAGGACAACCACATCAGGTCTGCACCCTCGAAGGTGCCGGTTCCCGAGATGCTTCGAAGTATGGGAACTCCTGCATCTGCCAGGCCACGGGCAGCCACGCGTTCCTCGCCAGCGCGCACCTCAGATGCCGGCCTGGCCAGAACCGCCCCCTCCGGTGTCATTGCGAACAGGTCGGCCATGAACATCTGGTTGGGCTGAGGTGTCGGTGGTGGATCAACCAGTTGGACTGCTACGTCGTTTGCCGTGTAGGCCTCGACAATGGCGTCGTGCTGCCGGCCGGCCCTCTCCGCATCGACCCGGTCCAGCATCTGGACGCCATTGGGGTCGTCGGCGACGATCTCGGGCCCGGGTCGGTGGAGCAGCACGCTGCGAAGCGTGCCGTACTCGGAGTCGATGCCGAATGTACCCCAGATGCCGTCGGCCTCGTCACGCAGGGAACGTAGGCGGGGCTGCCAGCCGGGCCCGCCGTATGCGGCGTGTTGCAGCGGATTGGAGCGGTCTGCCATGTGGTGGCTCCCTCAAGAAGGCTGCGGCCGCTGACCGTCAGCCGTGGACCGACATGGACGAGTCGGGGTTGACCTCACGGTTCCTGCTGTAGAACCCGACGTCTATCTCCCGTCCGGTGTACCTGCCGGTCACGACCACCGGCGTTGTGTCGTGGTCGTGGCCGGACTCGACCGCCTCGATCAACTCGGCCATTACCTGGCCCACGGCCCCTGCGTTCTTGTACTGGTTGCCGCTGGAGCCGATTGCCAGGTAGAAGCCGTCCAGGTCGCTGCGGTCGTAGATGGGCAGCCAGTCGTCTGAGACGTCGTAGAGGTCGACAACCCCCTTCTTCTCGTGGGGAACTCCCAGAGTGGGGATACGGCGGTTGGCCCGCAGTACCTGGGCCTCCCACTGCTCCTGGGAGAGCGTGGTGTCGTAGTCGTCTGGGTCAACGAACTCACGGGGGTCACAATCTGGGTCGACGCTGCCGATCAGCACGTTGTTGCCTGTCTCGGGCCTGAAGTAGAAGCCGGTGTCGTCGTCGGCACCGACCAGGCCGTCGGCCATGAAGTCGTAGCCCTGGGGTGCCGGCACGTGGTGAACCTCGTGGCGCAGTGCCCGGGTCTTGATGTTCATCGAGTCGTACACGCCGGCCATCTTGTTGATGACGGTACTGTGGGGGCCGGCCACGTTGACAACGACCGGCGCCGTGACCCGTCGACCGTCGGCCAGGGTCACGCCGCCCACGCGACCGTCGGTCCGGTCGATGGAGACGACCTCGGCGTTGAACCAGAACTCGGCACCGCTGGCCTCAGCGGCCCGCTGCAGGTTGTGGCACGACAACTGCGGATCGCTGACATAGCCCGCGTCAGGGGCGAATATTGCCCCGGAGATGGTGCCGGTGGGGTCGTCCCAGAAGTGGGGATCGTCGGGTCGCTTGGGTGGCCCGTACCGGCCGTGGTCGAGAAGCGGCAGGCGTTCTGTCAGGTCGTCGAGGGTCCAGTCCTCGAACGGAATGTCCAGCTCCTGCCAGAGCGCCCTGACCTTTGATGAATGACCCCCCTCTCCGAGGAGCAGGTTGAACATGCCGCACTGGTGGAACTCGATCAGACCGAGCTCGTCGTCGGCCCCGATGTAGGCGGGCCAGTCGGTCCAGTAGTGCATTGCCTCCCAGGCCATGGTCACCCCAGGAAGCGTCGAGTAGGTGAATCGCACGATGGCACAGGAGTTGATTGTTGAGCCGGCTCCGGCCGCTGACGCCTTGTCGACGCTCAGGGTTCGCATGCCCCTTCGTGCCAGTTCGACGGCGATCGCACCGCCGAGGACACCGGCACCGATGATGACGGCGTCGAACTCCGCATTCGGGTCCTGTTGATCGGCCATTGTGCCCTCCCCTGTTCCATCTGTGTGAATTGGCGGGATACTACGCAGATGGTGCCCGGTCGGGGTGCTGGTCAGCCCCTGTGGGACCACTTCGGGCGGCGCTTTTCCACGAAGGCCGTGGGCCACTCCCTGCCGTCGCCGTCGGCAGCTGCGCCCGACATCACGTCGGCGGCCAGTTCGTAGGCATCTTCGAAGGTCAGGTCCATCTGGGCGTACATGGTCGCCTTGCCGAGGCCCTTGGCGTAGCGGCTGCCACGGGTTGCGTATCCCATGAAGTCACGTGTCGCCTGTTCCAGGTCTGCTGCCGGCACCACCCGGTTGACGAGGCCCCACTGGAGGGCCGTGGCCGCGTCGATTGCGCCCCCCGTGAAGGCCATCTCGGCCGCCCGCTTGCGACCGACCTGACGGGCAACCGCCACCATCGGCGTGTGGCAGAACAGGCCCCCCTTGCCACCCGGTGTGGAGAACCTGGCTTCTTCGCTGACGACGACGAGGTCGGCGCTGGCTGCCAGCTGGGCTCCCGCCGCTGTGGCGAGGCCCTGCACCTGGGCAATGACCACCTGGGGGACCTCGGCAAGGGACTTCATGGCGGCGGTACACACATCGAACAGGTTCCTCAGCTCGTCCTCGGTCATCACCGCCATCTCGGCCAGGTCGTGGCCAGAGGAGAAGACCGGGCCGGTTGAGGCCAGGACGATTCCCGCCACGTCATCCTGCTCACCGGTCATGCGAAATGCGTGTTCCAACTCCCTCAGCACCTGGGTCGACAGGCAGTTGCGGCGATCAGGCCGGCTCAGGGTGATGGTGATGATCTCGCCCTCCCGCTCGCACCGGAGGTTCTCGTAGTCCACGGCGGTTTCTCCCCCTTGTCGGCCGGTAGCACCACCAGTGTGACCCACGCGGGGTCAGATACGTCAAGCCCACCCCCACAGACATCCCCCTGTACCCTGAGCGCGGTGGTCGACCGGGTCTTGAACCGGGGTTCCTTCCGCCGTCGGGTCGCTGTTCATCGGGTGGAGCAGACGACCCCACAGGCCACCGGTCACGGGTTGGAGTACTGCCGGGGGAACCACCAGCACTGGAAGCCATCATCAGCAGGTGAAGTCCCGAGATGAACGATCGCAGCACCGACATCAAGAGCATGAAGTTGTATCACCACATCGACCGGGTGATGAACGAACTTCGTGAACTCGGCAAGGACGACACCGGGAGACTGCAGGTCAGGGAACTGACCTCCTTCGATCAACTCCACTACCACGGAACCGGGGCAGTGGACTACGCGATCAGAGCAACGGGCATCGATGAGGGGACTCCTGTTCTGGAAATCGGTTCCGGGCTGGGGGGACCTGCCAGGTACCTGGCCTTGTCAGCCGGGGCTGATGTGACCGCTCTGGAGCTTCAGGAGGATCACCATCTCATGGCATCGAGCCTCACGGAGCGATGCGGCCTCGATGACAGGGTGGAGCACCTGTGTGGTGACTTCCTGACCCACCCATGGCATGGCGCAAGGTTCCAGGTCATCGTCAGTTGGCTGGCGCTGTACCACATTCCCCAGAGGAACGTCCTGTTGCAACGGTGCCGATCGCTGCTCGAGGACGATGGCTTCATCCACGCCGAGGACCTCTACGAACGCGGTCCCTTCGACGACCTAGAGAAGGCGGAGCTGGCATCAGAGCTCTTCGCCAACTACCTGCCGAACCGGAACCAGTACCGAATGGACCTGGTTGACGCCGGTTTCGAACTGGTCGTCTTCGAGGACATGTCGGAGGATTGGGCCGCGTTCACCCATGATCGACTGAACTCATACCTTGACCAGAGAGAGCGGCATCTGCGGGTCCACGGTGAAGAGGTGTTTGACACCATGTGTGCCTTCTACGACACGATGGTGCGCCTCTTCTCCAGCGGAAAGTTGGGGGGTATCAGGGTGGTGGCCCGCAGGACCTAAGACCACGGGCCGAACCCGGGGAGCCCGATGCACTCCACCGCCTCGGCTGGAACTATCCGCCCTCACAGGCAGCCCGCTGTACCCTGACCGTCGGTGGTCGACCGGGTTTCGCGCCGGGTTTCGCACCGCCGTCCCTCGGCCAGCGTTGCCCGGGCCCGCTTGGCCCCGTCTTCGGTCAACCAGAGATGCACCCTTGAAGTGTCCAGCATCGTGCCACCTCGCGTGAGGAAGCCACGCATTACTTCGATGTATCGTTGGAGAAGTTCGAACATGCCTGGCGGCCCGACCGAAGTCCTTGAAGAGGGAACATGGGTAGATCAATAAAGACTCCGTTGTGCGAACGGTTGGAGATAGACCTCCCGATCTTCTCAGCCGGCATGGGACCAATTGCTGGGCCTGAACTCGTAGCAGCTGTATCCAACGCAGGAGGCCTCGGGGTGCTTGGTTGCACCACGATGTCCCCGGAACAGGTGCGGACCGTCATCCGAAGTACCCGCGAGTTGACCGATCGACCATTCGGAGTCGACCTCATCTTGCCTGCCCGTATTGACCAAGGTGGTGCGACGATCACAGACGTCGCTACACAGATTCCTTCTGCCCACCGCGAAGCAGCGGCACGTATTGCCACCGATCTAGGAGTTAACCGATCGGAGCGAAGCACAAACCATGAACCCGATAGAAACGCTCTAGGGACTGATGCCGAGGCTCAAATCCAAGTCGTCCTAGAGGAAGGGGTCCCGGTATTCGTCGGTGCCCTCGGCTCGCCTGGTTTCGTGGTGGACCGCTTCCACGAAGCCGGTGCGGTAGTGATGTCCGTAGTTGGCAACACGAAACAGGCTGTGAGCGTCGCAAGGGACGGCGCCGATGTTGTCATCGCACAAGGCACAGAAGGTGGCGGCCACACTGGACACGTCGGGACTCTCGCCCTTCTACCCCAGGTACTCGATGCCGTTGAGGTTCCAGTTGTTGCCGCTGGTGGGATTGGTGACGGTCGCGGCCTTGCGGCTGCCCTTGTCATGGGTTGTGAAGCCGTGTGGATTGGAACTCGATTCCTAGCCACCGAAGAAGCAGGTATCGCTGGTTGGCAAAAGGCTGGACTGGTCAACGCCGCTGACCAGTCACCTGTCATCAGTCGCGCCTACACGGGAAAGCGGTTCCGACTCCTCCCGAACCAGTGGACTGAGGCCTGGGAAGCTGCTGACCTGGACCCACTTCCCATGCCATTACAACCGGTCCTCACCGAGTTGACTCTCGGTTCCTGGGCGACTGACAGCGGTGGCAAGGAAGGGATCTCCATGAACGGCGCCGGCAACATTGTCGGCCTTGTCAAGGAAGTAGTGCCAGCAGCCGAAGTGGTACGACAGATGGCCCAGAATGCACTGGCGTGCTTGGATGACATGCCCCCCAGAGGGACTGGAGCCCGATAATCGCTGTTGTCCGAACCGTCCGGTTGAAACCGGGCCGGTTGTGCAATCTTGTGCAATCCGCAACCGGTTAGCAGGCCGGTGCGACCTCGACTGCCCAGTAACCTCGGGCTTTGGGTCGCTAGGCGGCGGATCGAAACTCCATCACCGCAGGTCAGGCGACATGGGTCAAAGGGCCGAATTTCGCGAAATGGCCATTTCGTTTCCGCGCGGAGGATCGGAACTCCCCAGTCGCAGTTCGCTAGGGTTCGCGCCTATCGCCGCCCTGAAGATCGCCCTGGTCGCATCCGAGACCGCCCCCTTCGCGAAGACAGGTGGCCTCGCCGACGTCGTGGCCTCCCTCGCACGGGCCCTGCACCGTCAGGGCCACGAGGTGCGGGTGTTCCTGCCTCTCTACGAAAGCCTGCGCAGCGACGGCCACGACCTCACTCCGGTGGAGGAACTCCGGGACATCCGGATCGACTATCCCGACCGGTCCTTCACCTGTTGCGTGTCGAAGGCGGCGCTGCCGAACTCGGATCGCGAGGACGGGACGGTGCTCGATGTCGAGTTCATCGACTGCCCCGAACTCTTCGACCGCGGCGGCTATTACACGTCGGACCCCGATGAACACCTGCGTTGGTCCACCCTCTGCCGCGGCACGCTCGACGTGCTGGGCAGGTCCGGCTGGTCGGCCGACGTGGTGCACTGCAACGACTACCACACCGGGCTCATCCCGTTCTACCTGCGGACCACCCACCGCGACGTCGAGCCGCTGGCTGAGACCCGGACGCTCCTGTCGATCCACAACATGAGCTTCCAGGGAACCTTCGGCGCCGACATCATCGACGAACTGGGCCTCACCGATGTGCGGGGAATGTTCCACCAGGGGCACCTCGCCCAGGGCAGGGTGGGCTTTCTGGAGACCGGGATCCTCTACGCCTCGTGGCTGGCCACGGTGAGCGAGACCTATGCGACCGAGATCCAGGAAGCGGAATTCGGGATGGGCCTCGAGCCGCTCCTGAAGGCCCGTTCGGACCAACTTGTCGGGATAGCCAACGGGGTGGACGTCGACGAGTGGAGTCCCGACCGGGACGCCCTGATCCCCCATCGGTTCAGCGCCGCCGATCTCACCGGCAAGGCCGACTGCAGGAAGGCGCTACTCGACAGGTTCGGAATCGCCCAGGAACCCGGACCGGGATCGACAGACCCGATGGTGGTCGGCATCGTTTCGCGACTGACCGCCCAGAAGGGCTTCGAGCTCCTCCCCGACATCCTCCCGGCGTACCTGGAGCAGGGGCGGATACGCCTTGTCGTACTCGGAAGTGGCGAGGAACGCTACGAGCGCTACTTCCAGTCTCTCCGCGATTCCTACCCGGGCAGCGTCGGGGTCTACCTGGGGTTCCACGAAGAGCTGGCCCACTGGATCGAGGCAGGTGTCGACCTGTTCCTTATGCCGTCCCGCTTCGAACCATGCGGGCTGAACCAGATGCTGAGCCTCAGGTACGGGACCGTGCCGCTGGTGCGACACACCGGCGGACTGGCCGACACCGTGGAACCATGGGATGTGGACACTTCTTCGGGAACCGGTTTCGTCTTCCACGACTTCACGGCGGATGCCCTGGGGGCGACCATCGACCGTGCCCTCGAGGTCTGGGACGATCGCCGATCGTGGGCGACCCTGATGCAGAACGGGATGGCCCGCGACTTCTCGTGGGAACGCCAGTCGGCGAGCTACGTCGACCTCTACCGACAGATGGTGGCCTCCTGACATGCACGTGCTCTTCGTCGAGCCGGTCTTTCCCAGGAGCCAGGACGAGTGGGGTGAGGGGTGGGACCACGACTGGCCGGTCTGGCGCAAGATGCTGCCGCAGTTCCTGGACGAGATACTGCCGGACTGAACGAAGGGTCGACCGCTCGACCCGCCATGCAACGAGTGCGCCGGTAGGGATCCGCCGCCGGGTAGGAGGCACACATTGGACAGCAACAGTCTGCGCGAGTCGCTGATGGCACTGGCGCGCAACCACCACTGGGCCTGGGCGGCACCCGTCAGGGAGGTCTTCGACACGCTCCCCGGTTCATCACCGCAGCGACACCCGGCACAGGTCGTCTCGTCACTCGACGAACCGCAACTGGACGCACTCTGCGCGGACGGGGCGTTCATCGACCGTGTGTGCCGCCACGTCGCCGAGTTGTCCGAGCTGCTGGCCGACCAGGCGCCGACCCCGGACATCGCATACTTCTCCCCCGAGTTCGGTATCAGCGATCTCGTCCCGCAGTACTCAGGCGGTCTGGGAGTGCTGGCGGGCGACCACCTGAAGGCGGCGAGCGACCTTCGGCTGTCGCTGGGCGCCGTCGGCCTTTTCTACCACCACGGCTTCTTCCGCCAGGAGGTCGACAGGGGGGCGCAGACCGAACACTTCGAGACCTACGACGCACGCGACCTCGGATGCGTCGACACCGGCGTCGAGGTCACGATCCCGATCGCCGACCACGAGGTGGCGGCGCGGGTGTGGCGACTGGATGTCGGGCGCGTCCAACTGCTGCTCCTCGACACCGACCTCCCCGGGAACGACAGCGGTGACCGGGCGATCACCGACCGTCTCTACAGTGACGATCGTCGCCACCGGCTCCAACAGGAGATAGTCCTGGGCGTCGGCGGGGTCCGGGCGATCCGGCGCCTCGGCTGGGCTCCGGCCGTCCACCACCTCAACGAGGGCCATGCGGGCTCCCTGATCCTGGAGTTGCTCGACGACCGGATCCGGGAGGGCCACAGCCTGGCATCGGCACTCGACGCCATCCGGCCCGGCCTGGTCTTCACCACCCACACCCCGGTACCGGCGGGCATCGAGCGATTCGACGTCGAGTTGGCGGCCGAGCACCTGACCCCGTTCTCCCAGCGGTGGGGGCTCGATGTCGGCGACCTCCTCGAACTCGGTACCAAACGCGATGACCGGTCGTCGTTCAACCTGACGTACTTCTGCCTGCGGGCTGCCGGTCGGGCCAACGGGGTGTCGAAGCTGCACGGCGAGGTGAGCCGCACGCTCTTCGCCGACGTGCCCGGTGGCACGGAGATCACGTCTGTGACCAACGGGGTGCACGCCCGCACCTGGGTCACTCCCCGCCTCCAGGAGGTCCTCGACGGGAACCTCGGAACAGGGTGGGCCGACGGCGACGCCGATTCCTGGCAGCGGGTCGATCAGATCGACGACCGAACCGTCCGGGCGGTCCGGCGGTCCGGCGCCTGCGAACTGCAGGCCATGGTGGCGGATCGGACAGGCGCCGACATCGACCCCGATGCCCTCATCATCGGCTTCGCCCGCCGTTTCACGGCCTACAAGCGGGCGACGCTCCTGCTGAAGCATCCCGAACGGCTCGCCAGCCTGTTGGCCGACGATGACCGTCCCATGCAGTTCGTGTTCGCCGGGAAGGCCCACCCGGCCGACTCCGTTGGAAAGGCGCTCATCACGGACATCGTCGCCTTCGGCGCCGCCGCGGGCAACGGCCGGTTCCTCTTCGTGCCCGGTTACGACATGGCCGTGGCCCGGGCCATGTACGCCGGCTGCGACGTCTGGTTGAACACACCGGTGCGGTCCCGCGAGGCCTCGGGCACCAGCGGGGAGAAGTCCGCCCTCAACGGCGGGCTGAACTGTTCGGTCAGCGACGGGTGGTGGGACGAGATGGCCGATGGGCGCAACGGGTGGACCATTCCCGCAACCGACGGGGCCGACGGCGACGATGAGGCTGTGGTCCTCGCCCGGGATCACACCGAATCGGCGGCCACACTGGACCTGCTCGCCCATGACATCGTCCCGGAGTTCTTCGCCGACGGTGGTCCGTGGTCGGCGGCATGGATCGACCGCATCCGCCACGGCTGGCGCACCCTGGGGCCCCGGGTCACCGCCGGCCGCATGGTCTCGGACTATTCCGACCGGCTCTACAACCCGGCGATCGAGGACGGGAACCGTCTGTGACGGTTGCTACCGGAAGGTCGACACCCCTGGGCGCCACCTTCGACGGCGGTGGTGTCAACTTCGCCGTCCATTCCGGGCCGGCCGACCGGATCGAACTGTGCCTCTTCCACCCCGACGGCGGCGAGACGCGTGAGACCCTGCCAGAGGTCACCTCCCTCGTGCACCACGGCTACGTTCACGGGCTCGAGCCGGGACAGGAGTACGGGTTCCGGGTGCACGGGGCGTGGGATCCGGCGGCGGGGGTCCTGTGCAACCCGGCCAAGCTGCTGATCGACCCGTACGCCAGGGCGGTGACCGGTCCGGTCAGGTGGGGTCCTGAATTGTGCGGGCACCTGCCCGACGATTCCGGGGCGCCGGACCCCCGGGACAACGCGCGCCACGTGCCGAGGGCTGTGGTGATCGACCCGACGTTCGACTGGGGGGACGACAGACCGCCCGACCATGCACTTCACGAGACGGTCATATACGAGACGCACGTCAGGGGGATGACCATCAGCCATCCAGACGTCCCCGACCACCTTCGCGGCACCTTCGCCGGGATGGTGTGCCCTCCCGTGCTGGAACACCTCGTCTCCCTGGGCGTCTCCGCCGTCGAACTGCTACCGGTCCACCAGTTCGTGTCCGAGCATCCGGTGGTGGAGCGTGGCCTCACCAACTACTGGGGCTACAGCCCGCTCGCCTACCTCGCCCCCCACGGTGCCTACTCGTCGCTGGGCGACACCGGTGCACAGGTGGACGAGTTCAAGTCGATGGTCAGGGCATTCCACGGGGCCGGCATCGAGGTGATCCTGGATGTGGTCTACAACCACACCGCCGAGGGCAACCATCTGGGCCCGCTGCTGTCGCTGAAGGGCTTCGACAACGGGGCCTACTACCGTCTGGATCCCGAGGACCTCCGGCGCTACGTGGACGTCACGGGTACCGGCAACAGCGTGAACATGGCCCATCCCCGGTCGCTTCAACTGGTGATGGACAGCCTCCGCTACTGGATCCTGGAGATGCACGTCGACGGGTTCCGGTTCGACCTGGCAGCGGCACTGGGCCGGGGGCCTGACGGGTTCGATCCCCGGTCGTCGTTCTTCGAGACGATCCGGAGGGATCCCGTGGTCAGCCGGGTGAAGTTGATCGCCGAACCCTGGGACCTGGGCGAGGGCGGCTACCAGGTCGGCAACTTCCCACCCGGGTGGTCGGAATGGAACGGGCGATTCCGGGACGATGTCCGCGACTACTGGCGCGGCGGTGCCGACGGGACGCCGGCCGCCCTCGCCTCGCGGCTGACCGGTAGCCCGGACCTCTACTCGTCGTCCGGGCGCGACGCCTCGGCCGGCGTCAACTTCATCACCGCCCATGACGGTTTCACCCTGGCCGACCTGGTCTCGTACGACCACAAGCACAACGAGGCGAACGGTGAGTACAATGTCGACGGCGACGACCACAACCGGTCATGGAACTCGGGCGCCGAGGGTCCTACCACCGACGCAGACGTCCTCGAGATCCGCTCCACCCGTCGTCGGTCGATGCTGGCCACCCTCCTGCTCTCGCGGGGCGTACCGATGCTGCTCGGCGGCGACGAGATCGGCCGGACCCAGGGCGGCAACAACAACGGCTACGCCCAGGACAACGAGGTGTCATGGTTCGACTGGGGCAACGTGGACCATGGACTGCTGGCCTTCGTCCAGCGCCTCGCCCGGATCCGGTCCGAGTACCCGGTCTTCCGCCGCCAACGGCCCGAGGGCCTGCACATCCCCGGCCGGTATGCCCACGACATCTGCTGGTACTCACCGGACGGCAGCGAGATGACCGACGCAGGCTGGGCGTCCGGTGACTCCAGGTCGTTGGCCGTGCTCCTCGACGGGGAGGCGAACCCGTCACAGGGGCCGGACGGCGAGGTTGTCGTGGACGACAGCTTCCTCATGCTGTTCAACGCCCGGGCGGAGCCCACCACCTTCATGCTCCCGGAGGGCCCCGGGTGGTCGGTCGAACTCGACACGTCGGGCGGCAGGGACCATGGTGTCGAAGCTGCGGCAATCAGGCAGTGGGATGCCGCGCCCTGGGCGATGGTCCTCCTGCGTCGGCCCGGCGCTATCCGGAACTGACAACCGTCTGGCCCTTCGCCAGCACCACCACCCCTGCCTCCGACACCGTGTAGTGCTCGGCGTCGTGCTCGGCGTCGAATCCGATCCGGACACCCGGAGGCACCACGACATTCTTGTCGAGGACGGCGTTGCGTACCTCGGCCCCGTCGCCGACCACCACGTCGTCGAGCAGGATCGAGTTCTCGACGACCGCACCGCCGAGAATCCGGACTCCCGGCGAGAGAACGGAGTCACGGACCTTCGAATCCGAGACCACCACCCCGTTGCTCAACAACGACCGCCGCACCGACGATGAACCTTGGGTGCCGTCACCAACCACCTTCGTCGGTGGCAGGGTTCGGCTCCGCGTGTAGATGGGCCAGGCGTCGTTGTACAGGTTGAACACCGGGAGGTCGTCGACGAGGTCCATGTGGGAGTCGAAGTACTGGTCGAGGGTGCCGACGTCCCGCCAGTAGTGGAGTCCCTCATCCTGGCCGGGGATCCTGTTCTTGGTGAAGTCGTACGCGTGGGCGTCGCCCTTCTGCACCATCATCGGGATCAGGTCTCCACCGATGTCGTGCCGGGTGTCTTCCACCGCGGCGTTCTCGAAGAGGAGTTCCCGGAGCGTGTCGGCGTTGAAGAGGTAGTTGCCCATCGACGCCAGGACCTCTTCGGGGTTGTCGGGGAGGCCCACCACGTCCTCGGGTGCCGGCTTCTCGAGGAAGGTATCGATCCTGGACCCTTCCCCCGGGGTGATGATGCCGAACTGGTGCGACTCGCTGCGCTTCACCCGGATGCCGGCGATGGTGACACCCGCCCCGGAGTCGATGTGCTCGTCGAGCATCTGGCGGGGGTCGATTCGGTATATGTGGTCGGCTCCGAACACGAAGACGAAGTCGGGTCGTTCGTCGTCGAACAGGTTCAGGTTCTGGAACAGGGCGTCGGCCGAACCCAGGAACCAACGTGGCCCCCGGCGCATCTGGGCGGGAACCGACGTGACGTAGTTGCCGAGGAGCGTGCTGAGCCGCCAAGTCCGTGAGATGTGGACGTCGAGGCTGTGGCTCTTGTACTGGGTGAGCACCACGATCTTGCGGTAGCCGCCGTTGGCCAGGTTGGACAACGGGAAGTCGATGAGCCGGTAGTGCCCGCCGAAGGGAACCGCCGGCTTGGCCCGGTCGAGCGTGAGCGGCAACAGCCGCTTCCCCTCACCGCCGGCCAATACGACGCTGAGGACCCGGGGCTGTACCGCAACCTTTGACATGTACCCAAGATTGTCTCATATGGTGACCGGATGGAAGAGGGACCTGCAGAAGACGCCAGCCGCGCAGCCTGCGGCGGGCGAACTCGAGCAGTCCTGTGAGGGCCCACGACGACGTGACACGGCTTCTGGGAGCCCATGTCGACGGGGAAGGCTGCTCGTTCGGCGTCTGGGCTCCCTCCGCCGGGGCGGTGTCGGTCATCGGGGACTTCAACGACTGGACCGCCGGGGTGGACGGGTTGGCACCGTCCGATGCGGGGATCTGGAGCGGCCGGGTCGCCGGGGCGTGCATTGGCGAGCGGTACAAGTACTTCGTCACGACGGCGGACGGGTCGGGGCTCTTCAAGGCCGATCCGATGGCCTTCGCCGCCGAGGAACCACCACGTACCTCCTCGGTGATCGCGTCGCTCGACCACGACTGGCAGGACGGCGAGTGGATGGCGGACCGGGAGGCACGCAACAGCCGACACGCCCCGATTTCGATCTACGAGGTCCATCTGGGGTCCTGGTGCTACGAACCCGACGGCTACCGGGGGCTCGCCCCGCAGTTGGCCGACCATCTCGACAGGACCGGGTTCACCCACCTAGAACTGCTCCCCGTCATGGAACACCCCTTCTACGGGTCGTGGGGCTACCAGACGACGGGCTACTTCGCGCCGACGGCCCGGTACGGCCCACCTCAGGGCCTGATGTACCTGGTCGACTACCTCCACCAACGCGGTTTCGGGGTACTGCTGGACTGGGTGCCGGCGCACTTCCCCGTCGACGCCCACGGGCTGGCCCGGTTCGACGGCACGTGCCTGTACGAGCACGCCGACCCCCGGCTCGGGTTCCACCCGGACTGGAAGACCGCCATCTTCAACTACGACCGTCCCGAGGTCCGGAGCTTCCTACTCTCGAGTGCCCTGCTCTGGCTGGACCGGTACCACGCCGACGGGCTCCGCGTGGACGGCGTGACCTCGATGCTCTACCGCAACTATTCGAGGCCGGACGGCCAGTGGGTTCCCAACGAGTTCGGGGGCTTCGAGAACCTCGGTGCTGTCGGCTTCCTCCAGGAGTTGAACAGCCGCATCTCCCGGGACCACCCCGACGTCATGACCATCGCCGAGGAGTCGACCTTCTGGCCGGGCGTCACCCGATCCACCGACTCCGACGGGTTGGGCTTCAGCGCCAAGTGGGACATGGGCTGGATGAACGACACCCTGCGCTACCTCGGCCGGGACTTCGAACATCGGCGGTGGCACCACGAAGAGCTCACGTTCCGGTCGGTCTACGCCTTCGACGAGAACTTCGTCCTGGCGCTCTCCCATGACGAGGTGGTGCACGGCAAGGGTTCGCTCCTGAGCCGTCAACCCGGTGACATCCGGCAGCAACGCGCCGGCCTCCGGCTGCTGTTCGGCTACCAGTTCGGACTTCCGGGCAAGAAGCTGCTGTTCATGGGGTCGGAACTGGGACCCGTCGGGGAATGGGACCACGAACAGGAGTTGCCGTGGGGGCTGCTCGACGACCCGGGAACCTCAGCGGTGCTGGCGTGGGTGGCCGAGCTGAACGACCTGTACAGGCGTGAGCCCGCGCTCCACTGCGTCGACGACTCGGCCGACGGGTTCTCCTTCGTTGTCGGGGACGACGACGAGAACTCGGTGGTCGCCTTCTTGCGGCACGCTCCGGACGAGCGGTCGGTGCTGGTCGTCTGCAACTTCAGGCCCGAACTGCACAGCGGCTACCGGATCGGAGTTCCCGGCGCCGGCAGATGGGTCGAGATCGCCAACAGCGACCGGGAGGAGTACGGGGGCGACGGCGTGGTGAACACGACGGTCGAGACCGATGACGAGCCGTCTCACGGCCACGAGACGTCGCTCGCCATCACCGTGCCCCCGCTGGGCGTCTGCTTCCTCGCTCACGATGGGTGAACCGACCGGTTCCCCGCTCCGGGACCTCGTCAGGGCACCCCTCTGGTTAGATTCAGCCAACCCGTTTCCGCCCAAACCGGACTGACGGGCACCCACCTGTACCCTGACCGTCGGTGGTCGACCGGGTTTCGCGCCGGGTTTCGCACCGCCGCCGGGTCGCTAGCTCATCGGGTAGAGCAGGGGACTTTTAATCCTCAGGCGCCGGGTTCGAGCCCCGGGCGACCCACAATCAATCAGCCTGTTCCCCCACCGGAACCCGCGTCGTTCGAATGCACCGGAAGTGAACTGCCCTCGCGTGCAGCAGCCTCGCCTCGGCCTGCTCATCCGCGGGTAGGGCATCTACGCGCTCCCGCTCCAACTCATCAGCTCGGGTGGTCCCGTCCAGCCAGCCCAGCGGGCCCGTCATGGGAAGGCGGGGCACCAGGCGGTTGTGGAACCTCACCACGGCATCTGGCCACCTCTCCAGACCCGATGGTGCCCAGTCAGGCTGCCCAAGGAGGAACTCCATGTGCTGCGCTCGCAGAAGCTGGTTCAACTCTCGCTCCGCGGTAGACGGGAGGAACGGTCCTGTCAGGTCGGCCATGTCAGAGTCTGGCCCATTGGGACCTCACTCCCATTCGAAGCCGCACGGGTCCACCCCCCTCACCTCCAGCACCCGCCCGACCGCCTCGTTCAGGCGACCCGGCGACAAGCGCCCGTCCTCCAGAGCTGTCACCAACTCCCAGGCGACCGCTACCACACCATCAGCCGAACCGACGACCAGGAGGTCGACGCCCGCCCTCAGGGAGAGAACCGCTGCCTGTGGAATGTCCATCCCTCCAGCGATGGCACCCATGGCCAGGTCATCAGAGATCACCAGCCCGTCAAAGCCCAGGTCGCGGCGCAACAACCCGTCTACGGCCTCAGGGGAGAGCGACGTCGACACGCCGTCGGTCAGGCCGGGCACAGAGAGGTGGCCGACCATTACGGCGGCACCGGGAGGCAGGTACCTCCACGGCACAAGGTCAACTTCCACCAGGTCCTCAAGTGGCGGCGTTACCGGAAGTTGCCTGTGGCTATCAGCCGATGCGCGACCGTGCCCGGGGAAGTGCTTTGCGACAGGCGTCAACCCGGCATCCAACACGCCGTGGGCCACCGCAGAACCGAATGCCGCCACCAGCAGGGGGTCGTCTGAGAAGGAACGGGACCCGATTCCCAGCCCAGCCCCCACATCGACCACGGGAGCCAGATTCATCGTGAAGCCGAGGCCTGCCATGGCCTCGGCCCGCTCACGAGCAGCGACGCGCACGTCGTCAATCGGGTGTCCGGCCATGTGCCGGGCCGAGGGCATGTCGCCCAGCAGGACATCCAGGCGCTGCACCGTGCCACCCTCCTCGTCCACCGCCATCACTAGGGGCCCGGTTGCCGACACAGCCTGCACAGACGCGATCGCGTCGCCGAGGCCATGGTCAACCGGTTCGACCACGACGGCGCCTGCAATGAGGCCGCGCCCGGCCAAGTCGGCAACGGCCATCAGGCCGCCCTGGTCGACCACGGGCATCAGAACCTGACCGACCCGCTTCGCCACCGGCATGGCGGCGATGCAGTCCGCCCCGGTCGGTGGCGAAGCCGTCGTCGTGGTCGTTGTCGTCGTTGTCGTGGAAGCAGGAGGGGAAGTCGTCGTAGACGGAGGCAGGGTCGACGTGGTGGTCGTGGGCGGAGGCAGGGTCAGCGTGGTCGTAGGGAGGATTGTGGTTGTCGTAGGTGAGGGCAGGGTCAGCGTCGTGGGCGACACCACCGCTGTCCCGCTGCCGCACGAAACGGCTGCCAACACGACCGCTGTCCACGCCCTTCTCACCGCGCCAGTGCACCACACCGTGACGGCAACAGTGGGCCGCCCGGACCTGGCCCTCCTGCTGTCGTAGCCTGAACACCATGCGCGCCTGGCTGGTCGCCCTTATCGGGGTCCTCTTCGTAGCCTTCGTGCTGCTCCTCGGAACCTGCAACCCCACCAGCCAGGTAGTCGACACCTACCCAGCCACCACCGCTGTTGTGGCCACGACAACACAACCGGCTGCCACGACTGCCCCGGCGACGACGACTGCGGCACCGACTGCCCCGACGACCTTCGACCCGGCCTCTGTCGGAACCCTGGCTCCGATCGGAGACCTCGGCTCACCGACCCTCGACTACCAGTCCACTGTCAGCACGATCGGCCTTGACACCGTGATCTTCGGCATGACCGCCAACGCCGCACAGCGCGCCGCCGGGACCAGGTTCACCCCCATCACACCGGTTGGTGAGTGCTACCTCGCTACCCCCGACGACGCACCGGCCGGCATCACGTTCTGGGTGGTCGCCGGAACCGTCGAACGCGTCGACATCGACACCAACGAGATAACAACGCGTTCAGGTGCAGGCATCGGCAACACCGAGGGCCGCATCATCGACATGTTCGGCGAACGCATCCAGACCTCGCCCCTGCCCGACGGCTCAGGGAACCTCCTCGCCTACGTCCCCAGGGACCAGAGCGACAAGATCTTCAGGGTCATGTTCCAGAGCGACGGAGAGCGGATTGTCAGATTCTGGTCGGGCCGGCTGCCGTGGGCTGAGGAACTGGGCGGCTGCTCGGCTCAGTAGCCCTCGGGCAGGCGGCCCTCGTAGCTGGGACACTCCACGAACACGGCCCCGAATCCGACGACCTCGCCCCCTCCCGACTCCAGGTCCAGATCACGCTTCCAACGGACAGCTCCGGCGCTGATGGTGTCGTCGTGGACGTAGACCTCCAGGGGATCCTCGAGCGACGCCTCATACCGGGTCGAACTGCCGACAGTCACACCCAGGTACGGCTGTCCCAGGAATCCCTGCACCAGGGCCTCCACCCGTTCCCCCGATTCGGAATCAACACCAACACCGATGGCAACGACATCACCCGCTCCGGCTGCATAGCAGGTGAAGGCCAGGTCGAAGACCTCAACTCCCACCTGGATCCAACCATTCGTAGGGATCGTCACATCCCGAGGAACGGCCGTGGTCGCAGATGTCTCGGCATTCTCGGCCGGTTCAACCCCACCACTACACGAGATGGCAAGCATCAACGTGGCGATCACGACGATTCCCCGAACGACCTGCATCAGCCCTCCACGGGGACGAACAACTCGAGCACCCGACCATGATTGCACCAGACCTCCACACCGACCGGCAACGGGCCCTCGACGGCCAGCCCACCAGCACTCTCCACCACCACGACAACCTCCGACGATCGGCTGTATGCGGCCACGCTGGCCGAGTGCCAATCGGCAAAGACACAGCCATCAAGCGCCTCGACCAGGCGGTCCGGCACCACGCCGCCGAGGTCCGGAGCCACCCCCACCGGAGGCCACAGGCCCGTCTTCTCCCAGTGCCCGGGCCTCTCGGTCGCTGCCAGGCGGAGGCCGGCTGTTCTGAGGCGCCGCACCAGATCTCTTCCCCCGACCGCCTCGGCACCCATGGCTATCGCCTCGCTGCGGGCCGCTGCGGTCACGTCGTAGTGGTCTCCCTGGAACGACATGCGCCGAAGGCCGAGCCGCACGGCAAAGTCGTGGAGTTCCGCGATGGTCTGGTCGCTGACCAGGTGTGCCCACCGGCCACCCCTCCAAGGCCAAATGGCCTCATCCACCAGAATAGTCACGACTTCATGCTGGCCGACCAGAGGCTTCTCGTTCCAGCCGGGGTTGCCTCGGCAGTACAAGCAATGGTCGCCGCTGGTGCGATACCGGGTGGCACACTGAGACCATGGACCACACAGAAAGGAACGACGCGGTAACCCTCAGGCTCCCACCCGATCCCGAGTTCGCTGAGATTCCCCGTGTGACCCTCGCCTCGCTGCTTCGCATCCACCGGATCGACCCCGGCGATGTCGGTGAGCTCGGTGTGTCCATCCAGCAGGCCGCGGGGAACATCACGGGAGCCGGCCACAGCGTCGAAATCAACTTCCGTGTCACGGCCGACGCGGTCCTCGTCAGGCTCGAGGGCGGCGGCAACACAGTGGACCTGACTGCTCCACGAGGCTGAACCCACCCTGCAGGTCACCGCCCGGTCGAACCGAATCCGCCCTGGCCGCGATCGGAGTCGAGAAGTCCATCAACCTCACAGAACCGGCAGTCCTCGACACGCTGGACCACCAGCTGGGCGATGCGCTCGCCGACAACAACCTCGAACGGATCAGATGGATCTGTGTTCACGAGAAGAACCTTCAACTCGCCGCGGTAACCGGAATCGATGAGGCCGGGGGTATTCAGGCAGGTCACGCCGTGCCTCAGCGCCAGACCACTCCTGGGCTGGACAAACCCGGCATAGCCCTCAGGTATGGCGATGGCGACGCCCGTCGGGATCAGGGCCCTGCCGCCACCCGGGGCGAGTGTGGTGGCCTCGGCGGCCACCAGGTCCGCCCCGGCATCACCCACCCTCGCGTACACCGGAATAGCCGCATGCTCAACAAGGCGAACGATGGGTATCTCCAGCACGGCGGCGACCCTAGCCCGCGCCACCTGACACCCACCCCGACCCCGCAGAGACCCGAAACAGGCCGTGGGCACACCTGCCGCGAGCGGCCGCCATAGGCTCGTCGCCGTGCTCGCATGGATCGACCTGGAGATGACAGGACTTGACACCGCTACCGACGTGATCGTCGAGATAGCCACCCTCATCACCGACAACGACCTTGAACTGGTCGCCGAGGGCCCCGACATCGTCATCCACCAACCGGCGGAGGCCATGGTCCCGATGGGCGACTACGTGAGGAAGATGCACACCCGAAGCGGGCTGCTGGAGGCAGTCCAAGCATCCACGACCAGCCACGACGAGGCTGCGGCGACAACGCTGGCATTCCTGAAAGAACACATCACAGAACCGGCCACCGTTCCCCTTTGCGGAAACTCGATCGGTACCGACCGTCGCTTCCTGGCCAGATGGATGCCCGAGATCGAGTCCTTCCTCCACTACAGGTCGATCGACGTGTCAACGGTCAAGGAGCTGGCTAGGCGCTGGAAGCCCGAACTGCTCGCCTCAGCGCCACCAAAGGCCGGCGGGCACCGTGCGATAGACGACATCAGGGAATCCCTCGAAGAACTCCGCCATTACCGGACAGGCCTGTTCCAACCCTCCTGACCTGCGGTTTTACAGTATCTCGGATGCCACCGCTAATTCACTTGACGGCCACCACGCATTGGTGTTGAGTAGTTACCCGTCATGGTTACCCATACCCTTGGGTGCCTGGCCGGGAGGCAACGTGTCCTCCGACAGACGAAATTGCAACAGACAACCCACGAAACGGCAGACAGACAACACTATGCAGTCGATGAAACAGCACCGTCACGGCCAGCCGGCCGGCGCGCCCGCGTTCTCGCCTCGCGTCGTAAAGCCGGCCTATACGGCCACCTTCACTGCCACATGGACCACGTCCACCCATCTGGGCAAGAACGTGTTCTGGACCATCCACCAGCGGCCCCGGGAAGCACACAGCTGATCAGCTGAAACGCACACCAAACCCCCGAGGCCGCCGGAGAAATCCGGCGGCCTTTCCGATTTTTCCACCACCGCCCGACCACCCACCACAAGAGTTCGACGAAATAGCAGTTTCAGAAAGGAAAGAAGAACAATGCAGGCACTCCAGTACGAACCGGAGGTATGGCGCGACGAAGCAGCATGCTCGCGCCTCGGCGTTCCACTGGACGTCTTCTTCTCAGAGGACCTCGGCGACATTGCAGCCGCCAAGCGCATCTGTGCCGAGTGTCCAGCCCTGGCGTCCTGCCTTGAGGGCGCAAGCGCCCGCCGTGAACCGTGGGGCGTGTGGGGCGGCCAACTGTTCATGAACGGCAGGATGCTCGCCACCAAACGACGCCGGGGCCGGCCGCCCAAGGTGCCACGTCCCGAAGACCAGCTCCCCGTGGTGCCGATCCCGGCCCACCTCCAGGTCGAACTGAGGTCGGCCTGAACCGTCGGAAACCCCCTCCCGACTCCCGTGGTCGACCATCCGGTCGGCCCACGGGGAGCACAAGCCGCCCAAACCCGGGCCGGGGTGACGCCTCTGGCGATCCCCGGTCCGGGGCGCACCAACCATGCGGGGCCCCGACTACCGTCAGACACGTGTACCGGCTCTCCATCGCCCTGCTGCTCACGGCGTTGGCTTCCACCTCGTGTGGAACTGAGCCCGATGCATCTCTCACGAGGGACGGAGCACTGGACAGGCCCTTCGAACTGGTCGACGGCGGCACAACGACCCTGGCTGAACTCAACAGGGAGGACGGGCGACCAATCGTGGTCAACCTGTGGGCCACGTGGTGTGCACCGTGCCTCGAGGAGATGCCTGACCTCGAGGCCGTTCACCGGGACCGCAGCGACGAAATCCGGTTCGTGGGCCTCAACATCAGCGACTCGCCCACAAGGGCCGCCCAACGGATAGAGGAGATCGGCATCACCTACCTGCTGGGCCAGGATCCCGACGGAGGCTTCGTCGCCACCGTGGGTACCGTCGGCCTTCCGGCAACAGCTTTCATCAACAGGTCAGGCAAGCTCGTCCGCGTCCACCAGGGGCAACTCGACTACGACGGCCTCCAGGCAGCCATCGACGAGTACCTGTCATGACGACCGCAGCCGACGGTCACTGCCGATGATCGACATCGGCATCGCCCTGCCGTTCACCCTCGGAATCGTGACAGCCGTCAACCCCTGCGGCTTCGCCATGCTGCCCACCTGGCTCGGGTACTTCATCGGACGAGACACCGACGACACCAGGGCCCGCCCCGAACAGGTGATGCGGGGCCTGGTGGTCAGCCTCACCCTGGCAGGCGCCTTCGTCATGGTGTTCGGCGCACTCGGCCTAGCTGTCACCTACCTGGTCAGCGAGGACGCCGTGGCACGACGTACCCCATGGGTGACCGTTGCAATCGGTGCCATGCTGATCCCCTACGGCATAGCAATCCTGGCCGGCCGCAAACCCAACCTCTCGTTCCTGCTTCCCCGAAAGGGCCCTCGCTCACGGGAACTCTGGTCGGTGTTCGGGTTCGGGGTGTCCTACGCGGTGGTATCGATCGGTTGTGCCGCACCGCTGTTTCTATTACACGTAGCGGGCAGCTTCCGGCGCAACGGAATCATCGAGGGCCTCGTCGTTTACCTGGCCTTCGCTGCGGGCATGGCGGCAGTGCTGACAGCCCTGACCCTTTCT
This sequence comes from uncultured Candidatus Nemicrothrix sp., assembly GCA_913055915.1. GTDB lineage: Bacteria > Actinomycetota > Acidimicrobiia > Acidimicrobiales > MedAcidi-G1 > UBA3125. The sequence continues at coordinate 51,136 of CAJXKL010000003.1, forward strand.
CTGGCGATCGCCCGTGGAGGCGCCGTCCGACACCTCCGGCGACTGCTCCCCCACATCGACCGGATCGGAGCGTTCGCCCTGTTACTGGGCGGCACCTACCTGATCATCTACGGCGTCTACGAAATTCGCATTCTCGCCGACGTCAACACCGGCTCGAACCCCATTGTCGACGCTGTCACGACGCTGCAGGTACACCTCACCAACTGGACCGCCGACGTGGGCGGCACCCGGGTGGGCCTGGCACTGTGGCTCCTCATCTGGACCACCGCCATCTGGGGAGTCACACCTGCAGTGGCCGTCCGGAAACGGCGAGACCTCCTGATAGCAACGGCCGTGGCCTGGGCCGTACTGGAGGGCATCATATACCGCGGCGAACTGGTCCTCTTCCCCGTGGCCCGCGTCGCCAGCACCTGGCCTGCACGGATCTCACACTGGTTGTCCGACCCGGTTCGGTGGGCAGTTCCACTTGAGGTGCTGGTAACAGCCACAACTCTGGCCATTCTCCTCACCTGGGCCCGGGCAGCACTGCAGGGATCCACCGGGCGTCGACACCCGTAGGATCCGGCGATGCCCCGACACATCCCGCGGGTCTCCCCGGCAGTCACCGGCCTCATCGCCATGGGTGGAGCCGCTGGAGCCAGCACAAGGTGGGCTGCCCTCACCCTCGGGCCGTCGACGACGTTTCCCTGGTCGGTGCTCCTCGTGAACCTGGCCGGCTGCGCCATTCTCGGGGTGCTTGTCGGGCGGGGAGTACACCACAACGCCCGACTCCTCATCGGCACGGGCTTCTGCGGAGGCCTGACGACCTTTTCCACGTTCACCGTCGAGGCTGCACAGCTCATGCGGACCGACCACCTGGGGATAGCCGCCGCCTATCTGGCCGCATCCGTTGTCGGTGGTCTCGTCTGCTTCGACCGGGCCCGGGCCCTGACCGCCGAGGCACCCACGTGAGCAACGTCGTCCTCTTCGCCCTGGTCGCCGCCGCCGCTACAGCGCTCCGGATTGTTGCCGTCCACATCTGGCCGGGTGCAGAACGCGGCACCCTGCTCGTGAACGTGGCGGGTTCGTTCGCCCTCGGCCTGATGGCGGGGCTCACAGGACCGGCCGTGACGATCATCGGCGCCGGCGGCCTGGGTGCCCTGACCACGTTCTCGGCATTCGTAGCCGACACCTCAGCCGTTGCTGACGAACGGGGTGTCAGGTCCAGCGCCGCCTACGTGTCGCTGACCCTTGTCGGGGGAACGCTGGCAGCACTAGCCGGCATCGCCCTGGCCGGATGAGGTATCAGGAAATGACCGTGTCACCACGGAAGTAGGGCAGCAGGGGTTCAGGAACCGCGATGGTTCCATCAGCCTGCCTGTGGGTCTCGACCACCGCAGCCCACACCCGGGGGACCGCCAGACCTGAACCGTTGAGGGTGTGCACCACCACCGTGCCCTTCTGGCCCTCGGGCCTGTATCGGACGTTGGCCCGACGTGCCTGGTAGTCGCTGAACCATGAGACCGACGAGACCTCAAGCCACTGGTCAGCACCCGGTGCGTAGACCTCGATATCGAATGTGCGGGCCGACGAAGCCCCCAGATCGCCGGTGCACAGGTCAAGGATGCGGTAGACGAGGCCCAGGTCGGCCATAGCCGACTCGGCCCTGGCAAGGATGTCGGCGTGAACCTCCGCAGCCTGGTCGGGGGTGGCGTAGGCCAACAGCTCCACCTTGTCGAACTCGTGGATACGCAAGAGACCACGGGTATCGCGGCCCGCCGACCCGGCCTCGCGCCTGAAGCACGAGGTGTGGGCCATCAACTTCATGGGCAGGTCCGCCTCGTCCAGGACCTCGTCGCGTGCCAACGAGGTGAGGGGCACCTCAGCTGTAGGAATGGCCCACAGGTCGTCGCGCTCAAGGTGGTAGGCGTCGTCCTCGAACTTGGGAAGATGACCTGTTGAGGTCATCGTGGATGTGGACACCAGCGTCGGCGGCCTCATCTCACGGTAGGCATCGACGTTCCTGTCCAGGCCGTACTGCACGAGCGCCCGGCACAACGTCGCACCGAGGCCGCTGTACATGACAAACATGGAGCCCGACAACTTCGTTCCACGCTCAACGTCGAGGATGCCGAGTTGTTCGCCGATCTCCCAGTGGGGGACCCGCTGGTGCCCAGCCCAGGTGGCTTCGTCGAATCCCTCGACCCGGGTGATCACGTTGTCGTGTTCGTTGGCACCGTCGGGACATTCGTCGGCCGGGATGTTAGGTATCCGCAACAGCAGGTCGCGGATCTCACCGGCTAGGGCATCGGCCTCGTCAGACAGGGCATCGGCCTTCTCGCCCAACTGGCGGCTGCGATCCTGAAGTGACGCTGCCTCATCTCCCCTACCCTGCTTGTGCAGGTCGCCGACCTCCTGAGAGATGGTCCCTACCTCGTTGCGGAAGGTGTCGCGTTCCTCGCCCAGCTGACGCTGTTGAACGTCGAGGGCCAGCACCCGGTCGAGGGGTCCGGTGTCCTCACCGCGTCGGCCAATGGCGGCCCTCACCGAATCTGGATCACTGCGGAGGAGCCTTACGTCGATCACGGACCAGAACCTAGCGGGGCCACATGGTGGCTACTCGACCGATTCTGGCACCTGAGGTGGATCGACAGACGCGGGGCGGCCGTCGGCCAGACGACCGACCGCCGGCCGCAGGCGTTGATCTTGACGGTTCTGCTCCCGGGTAAAGGAGAAGAACTTCACGACGATGATTCCCCAGATGTAGAAACCACCAAGCAACTTCATGATCAGACCGGCTGTCTGCTGGTCGGAACGCACGCTGACCCCCCACAGTTCGAAGCCGTCGTCATAGGTCGGGTACACGACACCGTCGGCAAAGGTCAACCATGCAGCCGGAACGGTTGGAATGATCGACATCAGGAACAGGTACAGCATCTGTCCGGGCGGCGACAGCCGCAGTTCCGGTAGCGGTGCCACCACCGGCATCCACATGGCCAGCGCAGAGGCGAACAGCACGACGTGAACTCCGTAGTGGAAGGCCCCGAACTCGGCAGACCAGTTCACGACACTGCTCCAGTGGGTCAGGGCGACCAGTCCGTTGAAGATGAGGCCGGCCACAACAGGATGGGTCAACCTTCGCAGTATCCGGGCTCCAAACCCGTCTTCCAGGATCAGCAACCTGGCCAACCAGCCCGGCATCGCCAACAGGAACAGGGGCGGCACGATGAACGTGATCGCCAGGTGCTGGAACATATGGACCGAATAGAGGTGGTCCTCGGCAATGTCGTGCACGGGCCAGTCGGCCGAGACCAGCAGCAGGATGGTTGCGGCGACAAAGGCCCGACGCTGGAACGGTGTCGTCACCGGCATGCCGACCGGCACCACCTTCGGGCCGATAACCCGGGCCGCCCACCAGCCCAGGACAACCACAGCCACCACCAGGAACCAGACCTCGGGATGGGCCTGCCAGTCCCACGGTCCGACTACGGCGACGATCACCGCTGGGTCCTACCGGATGTGGGAGAGGTGGTGATGACCCGTGCCCCGTACCGGGCCGGGCCCAGGGTCACGTCAGCCCTTGGACCAGAACTCGAAGGCACTGAGGGCAATGACATATACGGCAACAGCCAGAATCAGACCTCCGACGAAAAACTTCGTGAAGAGGCTGTTGTCGAACCGCAGATGCATGAACCAGGCAGCGACAATGAAGAACTTGGCAACCATCATGACCATGAGGGTTGGTATCAGGGCGGGGCCGATGTCCACGTAGTAGGTCGCCACCTCCAGAGCAGTCAGGACCCCGAGGATGAGGGCGATCTGGAAGTACTTCGAGTCCGACGGGTGGTCGTGATCGTCGACGTTGGAGTCGTCCACGGCCACGTCGGTCGGTACGGTATCGGTGCTCATCTGGTCGCTCCCCGATCAGCTGGTGGGTGAGGGCACCAGGTAGATGACAGAAAAGATGAAGATCCACACGATGTCCACGAAGTGCCAGTACAGGCCGATGATCTCCACTGTCTCGGAGTGCTCCTTTCGGAGCGAACCGCGAAGCGACGAGATGAACATGGACATCAGCATCAGGATGCCGATGCTGACGTGCACACCGTGGAAGCCGGTAAGGGTGAAGAACGCCGACGAAAATGGGCTGGTCGTGTAGCCGAGGCCCTCACGGAAGAAGGTGGTGAACTCGTAGACCTGGCCACCGATGAACAACGAGCCGAGCAGGGCGGTCGTCAGCAACCAGATGCGGTTGTTGCGGAGGTCGCCACGCTTGATGGCCGACAGGGCCAGGACCATCGTGAGCGAACTCATGAGCAGCACGAAGGAACTCACCGAGGTGAACGGGATGTCGAAGATGTCGCCCGGTGCCGGACCGGTTGCAAACCGACCCCGGTACACGAGGTAGGTCGATATCAGCGCACCAAAGAGCAGGCACTCGGAACCGAGGAACACCCACATCGCCAGCTTGTTGTGGGACATGCCGGTGGTGGTTGCGTGGTCGGTCGCGGCAGCCTCAGACAACGGGGGCCTCCTCTGTCGTGTCGGCTACCTCGGAAACGTCGCCATGGGCGGCGTCAGGGTCGTCCACCGGCTCAAAGACCCAGGCATAGATGGCCATCACCACCAGCAGGCCACCGGGCACGGTCAGCCACAGGTTGAAGATGAGACCAAGCGCTATGAACGGCAGGCCGGCAGCGAACACGATCGGCCAGAAGGAGGGGGAAGGAAGGTGCACACCCACGGCTGAACCGTCCTGACAGACCTCCTCGGCCGAGGCGACACGCACGACACGGCCGTTCTCGTCGGTGCCGTACTTGCGGTGCCAGAACTCGTCGAGGCTCTCGACCACCGGTATCTCGTCGAAGTCGTGGACAGGGGTCGGGTTTGGTGTCAGCCACTCGAGGCTGCGGGCATCCCACGGATCTGGCCCACAGGGAGGCTGGCCCTTTGCCTTCATGGCGGACCTGATCACGTTGACCACGAAAATGGCAATGCTTAGGGCGATCAGGAATGAACCGATGGTCGAAACCATGTTCCAGAACTCGAAGCCGAAGCCGGGGCTGTAGCTGTCGATGCGCCGGGCCATGCCCTGCAGGCCCAACACGTGCATCGGCCCGAAGGTCAGGTTGAACCCGACCAGCATCACCCAGAAGTTCACCTTGCCGATGAGGTCACTGAGCTGGTGGCCGAACACCTTCGGCCACCAGAAGTAGAGGCCGGCGAAGAGGCCGAAGATGATTCCACCGAAGATGACGTAGTGGAAGTGGGCGACGATGTAGTAGGTGTCGGTCTGCTGGGTGTCAGCCGGCGAGATAGCGTGCGTGACGCCCGAGAGACCACCGATGGTGAACATGGAGACGACACCCACGGCGAACAGCATCGGTGCCGAGAACTTGATACGACCGCCCCACATGGTGGCCATCCAGTTCAGGATCTTCACGCCGGTCGGTACGGCGATAAACATCGTCGAGAGCGAGAACGCAGCCACCGAGATCGGACCGATACCGGACACGAACATGTGGTGAGCCCACACGCCCCAGCCCATGAAGCCGATGGCGATTCCCGAGAACACCATGAACGGGTATCCGAAGATGGGTTTGCGGGAGAACGTCGGGATCACCTCTGAGATGATCCCGAACGAAGGCAGGATGAGGATGTAGACCTCGGGGTGGCCGAAGATCCAGAACAGGTGCTGCCAGAGCAGGGCGTCACCACCCACGGACGGGTCAAAGAACCTGGCACCGAACAGGCGGCTGAACGCCAGCAGAAACAGGGCGACGGCTATGACGGGCATGGCGAACACCAGCAGCAACTGGGTCACAAGTATCATCCAGGTGAACACGGGCATGCGGAACAGGGTCATTCCCGGTGCACGCATGTTGAGGATCGTCACCGTCAGGTTGATCGACGACACCAACGAGGCGATGCCTGTCATCTGGAGGCCAAGGGCGTAGAAGTCCATTCCGGGACTCGGCGAGAACACGATGCCCGTGTTGGGGGCGTAGCCGAACCATCCGCCGTCGGGCGCACCACCCAGCACCCACGACAGGTTCAAGACGATGCCGCCAGCGAGAAATACCCAGAAGCTGAGGGCATTAAGACGCGGAAGGGCCACGTCTCTGGCACCGATCTGCAGTGGTATCAGGTAGTTGGCGAACGCTGCAGACAGCGGCATTGCAGCCAGGAAGATCATGGTCACGCCGTGCATCGTGAAGACCTGGTTGTACATGTCGGCACCGAGAACCGTGCCGTTGGGCGTGGCCAACTGCAGGCGGATCAGGAGTGCCTCGATACCTCCGACGACGAAGAAGAAGAGGGCGGCGACCCCGTAGAGGATGCCGATCTTCTTGTGGTCGACGGTGGTGATCCAGTCGCGCCAGCCGTTGCCGCCCCTGGGGCGCGTGTAGACGCCCAGCGGCTGGCCCACCACGTCTTCGACGGTGGTCGTTGCGGTCATCACTCGACCTCCGTAGCGGCGATTACGTCAAGCGACGGTGCCCGACCGAGGGTGGTCAGGTATGCCACCACGTCGTCGATCTGACCTTCGTCGAGGCCCATGGCCGGCATGCCCCGGCGACCCTCGGCGTAGGCGGGCTTCTCAGCCGGCGAATTGCGCAGCCACGCCTCGAGTTGGGTCCGGTCCAGGCTTCCGTCTGGCTCGTACATGTTGAAGATCCCGCCCGCATAGGTGGTGCGGCTCATCAGGTGGGTCAGGTTGGGAGCAGCATTGGCAACCAGGTCGGCACCATCGTTGTCGTTGAAGCCATCGATCACATGGCAACGGGCGCACTGCGACTGGTATATCTCCATACCCCGCTGGGCGGCGGCCGCCTGGGGCTCAGCAGCAGGTTGTAATTGTTCTGCAACCCACGCTGCGAAGTCGTCGAGGGTGACAGCCACGACCTGCATACGCATCCGCGAATGCGACAGACCGCAGAATTCAGTGCACTGGCCGAAGTAGACACCCGGCTCGTCGGCTTCGAGTTTCCATGGGTGAACCCGACCGGGTGCAGCGTCCTTCTTGCCGTTCAACGCCGGAATCCAGAAACTGTGGATCACGTCGCGGCTGGTAACCGACAACTCGATCTCCTCGCCGGCGGGAATCACCATCTGGTTGGCGGTGACAATGTCGGCCGGCGGCAGGTGCCTTGCATCGGTCAGGTCGACGCCGTCAAGGCCGTTCAGGTAGTAACGGAACTCCCACCACCACTGCTGGCCCACAACTACGACCTCTGGTTCCCACTGGGTGGCGGTTCCGCCGACCTCGATGGTTACCGCGTTTGCCTCGGTCTCGTTCAGGCCCCTCAGGGTGATGAGCGTGAACACCGAGATAACCACGAGGATCAGAGTCGGGACGATGGTCCAGGCCAACTCCAGGCGGGTGTCGCCGTGGAACTGGTGCGGGAACTCCTCGTCGTCGTGGTCGTCGCGGAACCTCCACCAGATGATGAAGGTGCCCGCAAACACGAAGATGAAGACGACAACAGCGACGTAGAACACCGGGTCAAACAGGTTGTCGATGCTTCGGGCGCTGGGGCCCTGCGGGTTGAGGGTGTCCAACTCAGCGTCGGCTGCACAACCGGTCAGGAATGTCAGGACTCCGAGACCTACTGCTGTAGGACCCCGGGTGCGGAGGTACTTCCGGATCACCCGTCCACCTCCACGTGGCCACCACCAGAACCCCCACCCTGCTGGTGGAACTCCCGCTCTCCGGTTGCTGCTGCCACGATTCCCGCCACGAGCACGGCAACACAGCTCAAGATGAGGGTCGTGCTCACGAGACGCCGCGAGATGTTCGGCCGGCGGCTGAAAACGAAGGCCGCTCCGAACACACAGACACCGACAGCCCCGGCGACCAGCACCGCCCCGTTCACCGATGAAGCGAGCAGAACCCTCGACATCGCCAGGACCAGTACGCCAATACCGGCAAGCGCCAGAATCGGGATTTCGACCGGGCGGAGCAGGCGTTCACGCAGTTCGCTGTTCACCTCAGGGTCACCGGTAGCCCGTTCAGACCAGTTGGTCATGGTCCACTCCAGGCTGACCGCAACCAGTATGAGCAGGCCGACCACGAACAGCGCTGAACTGACAACGAGGCCGACCACGAGGGTGGCTACTCCGAGGGCGCCCAGTACCGGCCAGATGGAACTGCCTACCTGTGTCTGGGCGGGTGGCGGCGTGTCCACGCCGAGCACCTCGGCCACTGACTCTGAGTCGGCATCGCGGAAGGCAACGGCGACAATCCCCAGCAGGCCGAACACTGCTGCTGCAACCACGAACAGGACATAGGTGACGTGGTTTCCCACGCCACCCTTCCATCCGAGGCTGATCGGCCCGGTTTCGGTCGCACCCGACGTGTACCCGGCGAACACCGCAGCTGAAAACGCTGCAACGAAGAAGCCGAACCAGAGCTTGAATCCCGTGGTGAGCATGTCGTTCCCGTCAGCCAGTCCTACTTGGTGATGTAGATGCCGAGCCAGATGACCATGTAGACCGCTACAGCTGCATACCAGTAGAGGGCTGCCGCGGATACCAGATCACGGTTCCGGCTTGTGTCCTGCCCGCCCAATGCCCGCAACAGCAGGAGGCCAAGCCAGAGCACACCGACCAGGACCATTGCCATGTGGGCTCCGACGATGACGTACAGGAAGGTGGTGGCCTCACTGTGGTCGATCGGCAGGGCGATGTCGTTGAAGTAGAAGACCGTCTGGTTGAGCATCGCCACGCCCATCACGGCGGTGATGGTCATTGCAAGGTAGGCGTGGATCCGGTCGTCGTTGATGACCGAGTACACGGCCCACATCATCGTTATCGCCGAGAGGGCCATAGTTGCCATGTTCATTCCACCCGGTGGCAAGCGGATGGCTCCCTCTGGGAACCACTCCATACCCCAGGCCATGGCGTCGGCCCGACGGGCAAAGTAGAGGGCGAACAGGCCACCGAAGAACATCAACACGCCTGACGTGGCCAGCGCCGACCCGATCACGAGGGTTCGCGGCCTGTTGGGTACCGCCGGTGCGAAGGTCAAAGACGACATCAGGCACCCACCTCGACTGCTGCATCCAGAAGGGGACTCTCAGAGGTCACTTCCACGGTCTCCGTCGTCCATTCGAGCGTGTGGCCACCCCACGTGTCACCCAGAGAGCGGGCTCCCTTGAACCTGACCACACCGGTCACGAGCCACCCGAGGGCTCCGATCAGCAGGTGTACCGACCCAACAAACGCCACCGTGTTCAGGACATTGACGCCCGAACCGGGATAACCGGCACCTGACAGGTCTCCACCGGTGAAGTCCGCAAGGCCCATGAACCCACTGATCATGTCGGAAACGGCTACTAGCTCGACGCCAACCGCAACAGCCAGGGCACTCGCCAGGCCGAACCCCTGGGGTGCCACACGACCGACGATGAGATCACCCCACCAGAGGGTTCCCGCCATGGCCGCCAGAAGGGCGGCACCGATGGTAAAGGTGAACTGCGCTCCTGTGGTCGAGCGCTCGAGCAGGTCCAACGGGGCCACCGCCCGCAGGGCGCCCAGAACAGTCCCGGCCAGGAGGAACAGAACCGAGAGGACAGACAGGTAGAGCGGTGCCGGCATCCTGGTCCTGCGGCTACCGGCACCCCGCCACAACGTGTCAACCAGGCCGAAAAGGACCAACAGGACCAGTGGCACGACCAGGAATGCCTCGACAACGAAGATGGCTTGTTCCCTGATGGGAGTTCCAACGTCAAAGGCTGCCTGGGCATAGGCACCGAACGAGAGCACACCGAGGAGGGCCGTCAGGACCAGAAGGGCCTGATGGCTGCCGTGGCGCCTTCTGGCCGCAACAGGGACGATGTCGCCGGCAATGCCTACCAACGGCAGGGCGAAGGCGTAGACCTGTGGATGGCTGAATGCCCAGGAAAGTTGCTCCCAGATAGTGTCCTCAGCGCCGAAGGCGACCGCCGACCGGCTAGCCAAGTCTACGTAGATAAGTACCGCATTTGCCGCAAGTACCGGCAACGTAACCAGCCAGATTGATCCGGCCACGAGAACGCTCCAGACGAACAGGGGCACCCTCGACAGGGTCATTCCAGCGGTTCGGCCCACCACGATCGTGGTGAGAATGCACACCGTGGCACAGCAGATTCCGCCGATAACCATCAGCAGTCCCAGCAGGGTCAGGGCCACGGCATCGGTGCGGCTGGTACCACCCGGCGTTCCGAGGCCACCGTCGATCAGGAAACCTGCGACGGTGATGGCCGCACCCAATGCCCACACCCAGAACCCGAAGGCCGCAGCCCTCGGGAACACAACCGACGACGCACCCACCTGCAGGGGAGCAACAGCCGTGGCGAGGCCAATGACGACGGGAACGACCGCCAGCAGGACGATGCCGACGCGGTAGGCGCTCCAGAAGCGGAACAGCGAGTCAGCGTCACCGAACACGGCCATGCCGCTGAGATCCATCCGCTCGAGGCTCACCAGAAGTCCGGCAACCAGGGATGCCACGAGGAACAGGACGCCAGAGGCAATCCAGGCTCGACCGATGCGCAGGTGGTCGGTTGTCGTCACAGCCGCCTCAAGAGCGGTCGGGACATCGTCGCCGGTCCGGGTCGTGTCCGCTGCAGTCTCAGTCATCTGTCATCGAAATTTTTTCGCCCTGTAACCCCTGTACCCGCTCTCATGTGGTGATCCGAGCGGTGTCGGACCACACGATGCTAGGTGTCTCGCCGTCGAATCCGACACCTGCAAGACCGTTGCACCGTAGCCGCCGGAGGGGGCCGACTTCGAACCAAACGGACACATCTGGCCAACAAAACCAAGTCGCCCGCCGAGGGCATGGCGCATCGGGTTCAAGGAAGCCGGCTTCACAACACCACATCGAGGGCGATCGCCCCAAAAAGCAGTGTCACATAGGTGATCGAAAACGAAAAAAGGCGCATTGCGGTCCGCTCGTTCGGGTTCCGCCTGACAGCCACGGCGAACACTGCGAACGCGGTCCCGAGCATCAGGGCCGACACGAGGTAGAGCACACCCATTCCCGCCACCGACCAGAACACGACCGTCAGCGCCACCATCACAGCCGCGTAGGAGAGGATCCGGTTTGAGGTGGCCCTGAGGCTGACAACCGATGGAAGCATCGGAACCCCTGCGGCCGAGTAGTCCTCGCGGTACCTGATAGCCAGGGCCCAGAAGTGGGGTGGCGTCCAGTAGAAGATCACGAGGAACAACACGACCGGTGCCCAGGCCAGCGAGTTGGTGATCGCCGACCAGCCGATGAGTACCGGGGCGGCGCCGGCGGCGCCACCAATGACGATGTTTCTCGTCGTCGACCTCTTCAACCAGAGGCTGTAGACAAACACGTAGAACAGGGTTGCCGACACCGCCAGCACAGCGCTCAGCAGGTTGACGGTCGCCACAAGCCAGGCGAAGGCGGCCACCTCGACGACAACTGCGAAGACCATGGCTGCCCGCGGGGTCATGACGCCGCGTACGAGCGGTCGCTGGCTGGTCCGTTCCATGAGGCTGTCGATGTCGCGGTCGACGACCATGTTCACTGCGTTGGCTCCACCGGCGGCAAGGGCCCCGCCCAAAACCGTGGCGATCATCAGCCATACCGACGGAACCCCGCCCTCAGCAACGAACATCGTGGGCACGGTCGTCACGAGCAGCAGTTCGACGATTCGCGGCTTGGTCAACGCCACGTAACCGACGAGGCGTGCGCGAGGGGTGAAGGAAGGTGACGCCGGCATCGGCAACAGGCTACGACCGCCGGAGTCGGGAGCGACCGGCAGGCAGGCCGTCAGCCGACAAGCCAGTCGGCCGGAGTTGGCCCGTCCGGGAACAACCGCTGCTGGAATCGCCTCATCCCACCCAACCAGCGGTCGACGTCGTCGGTCTTGCGGCGTAGGTACTCGGCCACATCGGGGTGGGGCAGAATGTGGAACCGCTCGTCGGCCAGGCCCTCCATGACCATCTCGGCCAGTTCTCCAGAGGTCAGGACACCGTCGACTGAAGCGGCATTTCCGGCCCCGCCACCCGGCATCTGGTCACGTGACGGGCTATTCGCCAAGATGTTCGTCTCGACCGCCTGGGGGCACAGAACGGACACGGCTATGCCCATGTGACCGTAGGTAACCGAGATGAACTCGGCCAGGGCAACTGCAGCGTGCTTGGTGACCGAATAGTGCATTGAGCCGATCTGGGTGAGAAGACCAGCAGCCGACGCCGTGTTCAACAGGTACCCACCGCCGGCATCGACCATGTGCGGTATGGCATGGCGGGCCGCAAACACGTGCGCCATCACGTGCACGTCAAACATCTTCCGCATGTCCTCGTCGGAAGCCTCGAGTCCGCCAACAGTCACGTAGCCGGCATTTGAGACAACGAGGTCGACGCCGCCATGGGCAGCGACGGTGTCGTCGATCAGCGACCTGACCGCCGCCTCGTCGGCCACGTCGCAGCCGACACCGGTACCACCCACGCCGGCTGCAACCGCCATCGCGCCGTCGACATCCAGGTCGGCCACGACGAGCGCCCTCGCACCCGCAGCATGAAAGCGTTCAACCAAGGCCTGGCCGATTCCGCTCGCACCGCCGGTAACTACCGCAACCTTGCCTCTGATATCCATCCTGAGATCCTAGGAAGCCACGGTCGTGCCTGCCTGACCGGGCTCGTAGCCTCGTGGGTGTGCAGGTTCCCAGCCCACCCCTGTCGTCATGAACCCAGGACCTACACCCGTCGAGATCGACAAGCCCGACCTGGGCCACGACGAGGAAACCGATGCGGAACGACCGTGGATCGTTCTCGTCTGGAACGACCCGATCAACCTCATGTCCTACGTCTCGTTCGTATTCCAGAAACTGTTCGGCTACAGCACCGTGAAGGCCGACGAGTTGATGCTCGACGTCCACCACAAGGGCCGAGCGGTGGTCTCCAACGGAAACCGTGAGAAGGCCGAGTTGGATGTCTTCCGCCTCCACGAGCACGGCCTGTGGGCGACCATGCAGAAAGACACCTGACGATGGCAGGCAGCGAGAAATCTGTTGCCTTCGAGCGCAGCGGCGGCCACATCACGATCCTTCTCGGTGAAGAGGAACGGGAGTTGATAGCGAACCTTGCAGGACAGTTCCGGTCTGTTCTCGCCGAGGACACCAGCCCCAACCTGCGCCGGCTCTACCCCACCGCCTACCCCGACGATGCGGACAAGGACTCCGAGTACGCCTCACTTGTCCACGAAGACCTGCTGCGGTCACGCCTCAACGCGGTCGATACGGTCGAGGCGACGGTACAGGCCGATTCAATCGACCCCGACGAGTTGACAGCATGGATGGCCCTGCTGAACGGTCTCCGCCTGCTGCTCGGTACGCGCCTCGACATCTCCGAGGAGGACGGGTTCGACCCCGACGCGCCCGACGCGCCAACAAGGGCGCTACTCACATGGCTGGGCCTGCTGCTCGAGGAGTCGGTGCTGGCTGCCACCACCTTCCTCCCACCCCACACCCATCCAATGACCTTGTAACCGTGTCACTACCACAACGGGCCCTGATAGCGTGTCCCCGCCCTCACGTGGTCTGAGCCCCCATCGTCCAGCGGCCTAGGACGCCGGCCTTTCACGCCGGTAACACGGGTTCGAATCCCGTTGGGGGTACGAAGGAAACGACCAGTTTCGGCTGGTTGCTCCTGGTCCTGTGGTGCAGTTTGGAGTGCACGCCGGCCTGTCAAGCCGGAGGTCGCGGGTTCAAATCCCGTCAGGACCGCCATCGTCGGCCGCCACCACCAGGCGGTCGGCGTACGGTCGGGTAGCTCAGTTGGCAGAGCGTCCGCCTGAAAAGCGGAAGGTCCCCGGATCGACGCCGGGCCCGACCACACCTGATGGAGCCCGCCTCAAGAGGCGGGCTCCGCCATTTGGAAGTCTCCCCACCACGGCTACGGTCGCCATCCATGCCGACCCACGACACAAGGGTGATTCTCGCAGCCGCGAACCTTCGTGACCTGGGGGGTATCCGGATCGCTGATGGCCGCCGGGTACGGACCGGCCTCCTGTTCAGGGCCGGACACCTGAGTGACCTGAACGAGACCGATGCCTCCACCGTGGCAGGTCTGGGCCTTCGTACCGTCGTCGACCTCCGACGACCATCTGAGATCGAATCCCGTCCACACCCCGAACTGGGCGTCACCGATGTGCTCCACTGCCAGGTGTCGAGCGACGACAACGAGTTCGCCGTCGTCGCGAATCTTCTAGGCGATACGGCCCACCAGGTGGACGGCCCCGGCATGGTCGAGGACTACTTCCGCCGAAACCTCACCGACCGACTCGACGCATACCGGCCAGTGTTCCACCTGGCAACCGACCCCGATCGCCTTCCTCTCCTGTTCAACTGCACAGCCGGAAAGGACCGAACGGGTTTCGTAGCCGGAATCCTCCTCAGGTTGTTGGGGGTCGACGCCGACACTGCAATGGCCGACTACCTCCTGAGCAACGAGGTTCGGCGTCACTGGATCGTTGAGCGTGAGGAGCAGCACCGCCTGGTCATCGCCAAAAGGCTGGGTGTCGGTTCCTCAGAGGTCAACGACGACCAGCTGACCGCACTCCGGTCCCTACTTTGGTGTCAGGCCCCCTTCCTGGAGGCGTCCTTCCAGGCCGTGACCGACACCTGGGGTACATGGGACGCGTTCCGCCGCGACGGGCTCAGCATTGACGATGACCGGTTCGGAGCCTTCACCGAGAAACTCCTGACCTGAACAGGATCCGTGAAAACCGACGGCGCCGTTGGCACTGCAGAGCGCGTTGTCGCATGATCTGACCGGACCACAACCACGAGGTGAGGCAATGACGAACCACGACCAGATCTACATCAACGGCCAGTGGGTGCCGTCCGACGGTGATGCCACCATCGACGTCGTCAACCCCTCGAACGAGGAGGTCATAGGGAGCGTGCCGGAAGGCACTGCTACCGACGTCGACGCTGCAGTGGCGGCAGCCCGGTCAGCCTTCCCTGCATGGTCGGCCCTCCCCCTCGAGGACCGCCTCGGCCACATCGAGGCACTCGCAGCACAGTTGGCTGAACGCTCCCCGGAGATCGGCACGCTCATCTCCCAGGAAGTGGGTATGCCGGCTGGCATGTCCACGATGATCCAGGCCGGCATGCCGGCAGCTACCACTGCAAGCGTCCCCGTCACCGCACGAGCGTTCGACTTCGAAGAGGACATGGGTCGCTCAATAGTCACGCGTGAAGCGGTCGGTGTGGTCGGCTGCATCACCCCGTGGAACTACCCCCTTCACCAGATCATGGCCAAGATCGCCCCTGCCATGGCCGTCGGCTGCACGGTCGTCCTCAAGCCCAGCGAGGTGGCACCCCTCAACGCCTTCCTCCTGACCGAGATCATCGACGGCCTGGGCTTCCCACCCGGTGTGTTCAACCTCGTCTGCGGCGTCGGTCCGGTCGTCGGTGAGGCCATAGCCGCCCACCCCGACGTTGACATGGTGTCGTTCACGGGCTCCACCCGGGCCGGTACCCGTGTCGCCGAGGTGGCAGCGGTCAACGTGACAAGGGTCCACCAGGAACTGGGCGGCAAGTCAGCCAACATCGTCCTCGACGATGCCGACCTGGCAGCCGCCGTACCCGGCTCCGTCGGCGCCTGCTACCTCAACTCAGGCCAGACCTGCAGTGCCCACACCCGCATGCTCGTTCCGAAGGAGAAGATGGACGAAATCTCCGAACTGGCAGCACAGGCGGCCGCCGGCTTCACGGTGGGGCCCGCTGACGACCCTGGCAGTCGCCTGGGCCCACTCGTCTCCCAGGCCCAGTGGGATCGCGTCCAGGGCTACATCCAGAAGGGAATAGACGAGGGTGCAACGCTCGTAACCGGCGGCACCGGTAAGCCCGAGGGCCTCGAAACCGGCTTCTACGTCAAGCCGACCGTCTTCGCCAACGTCGACAACTCCATGACCATCGCCCAGGAGGAGATCTTCGGGCCTGTGCTCTCGATCATCGGCTACGACAACGAAGACGACGCCGTTGCCATCGCCAACGACACCGAATACGGCCTCTCCGGCGGCGTGTGGGGAACCGACAGGAACCGCGCCCTGGCCGTGGCAAAGCGCCTCCGCACCGGTGAGGTCGACATGAACGGGGCCTTCCTCAACACCGACGCACCGTTCGGTGGCTACAAGAAGTCAGGCAACGGACGCGAGTTGGGACGCTTCGGGCTGGAGGAGTTCCTCGAGGCCAAGCAGATCAACCTGCCGCTGGACTGACCCCCATCGCCCGAGTTTGCTGGACGTCGAACACGAACTACCTTCACCTCACATAAAGACGTCGGGTCAGAGGCTTGAAGCCGATGGCACGACCAGAACAGAATTGGGGGCACCGTCGTGAAGATCAAGGTCAGCCGTGACAAGTGTGAGGGCCACAGCCGCTGCTATTCGCTGGCACCAGACCTGGTCGACGTCGACGACCTGGGCAACGCCTTCGAGTTGAACGACGGCGAGGTGTGGGCAGACCTTGAGGACCGCGCCCAGCTGATCGTCGACAACTGCCCCGAGTTCGCCATCGAGATCGTGGAGGGCTGACCCGTGACTGACACCGAACACTGCCCCGTCTCTGACATTGCCACCGACTACGACATCTTCGACCCCGACTATGTCCACGACCCCGTACCGGCCTGGTCCGAGATCAGGGAAAGCTGCCCGATTGCCCACACCGACCGGTGGGGCGGCTCGTGGCTACCAACCAGGTACGACGACGTGCAGGCCCTGGCCAAGATGGTCCCGGAACTATCGAGCGCCAACCCCGGACCGATCGTCGTGAACATCCCCGAGGAGTTCCGCCGTCCAGAGCGCGAGGGCTACAACGGCGCAGCACCGATCAGTGCCGACCCACCGGAACAGACCTGGACCCGCAAGGCCCTGTTGCCCCACTTCACCCCGAAGGCCATAGCCCCACAGCACGAGTTCACCAAGAAGCTCTGCCACGAACTGATCAACGGATTCATCGATGATGGAGGCTGCGACGCAGCGGTTGACTACGCCCAGCAGATCCCCCCACGTGTCATCGCCCACAAGCTCGGCGTTGACGGCTCGCGGGTCGACGAGTTCATTGAGTGGGTCAGGGGTGTCCTCGAGTTGGGCCTCACCGACCCGGCCACGAGGCTCAAGTACTCAGACACCATCCACGACTTCTTCAAGGCCGAGGTCAAGGACCGTCGGGAGAACCCCCGCGATGACCTCATCACGGATCTCTGCAACACGGAGGTCGACGGCCACCTCCTGCCAGACCCGGTGATAGTCGGCATGTGCAACCTTCAACTGGTGGCCGGGATCGACACCACGTGGTCCTCAATCGGATCGGCCCTCTGGCACTTCGCCGGCCACGACGACGACCGCCGCCGCATGGCCGGTGCCGACGATGACCTGTGGGGAACCGCAGTCGAGGAACTGCTCCGGGCCTACTCGCCTGTCACGATGGCACGCACCGTGATGGAACCCGTCGAGATCAGCGGAGCCAGCCTGCAGCCCGGTGACAAGGTCCTCATGAACTTCCCCGGTGCGAACCACGACCCCGAGGTCTTCGAGGATCCCGACACCGTCATCCTGGACCGCCAGCGCAACCGCCACATCGCCTTCGGTGCCGGCATCCACCGGTGCGCCGGCTCCAACCTGGCCCGAATGGAGATGGACGTGGCGCTGAGGACCTGGTTCGAACGCATTCCCGAGTTCACACTTTCGGCTCCCGATGAGGTCGCGTGGGCCGGCGGCCAGGTCAGGGGCCCCAGGATCCTTCCCGTCACGTTCGGGGCCTGACACCCCTACCGGCCGGAGGCCTGTTTGTCCACCGAAGCAGAGTTCAGGCACGAGGTACGACAGTTTCTCGAGTCCCTGCCCGCACTTCTGGCAGGCACCGACGATCCACTTAAACGGGCTCGCCTCTACCTCGGCGCCCGCTTCGATGCCGGCCTCGGCGCACTCGACTACCCGACCGAACACGGCGGTCGGGACCTACCTCGGGACCTCGTCATGGCCTACCGTCAGGAATCCTCCGGAAGGGCCCCCGCCGAGGCCGGCTTCGGCATCGGCATCTCCATGTGCCTCCCCACCATCCGCGACCACGGCAGCAACGAACTCAAGGAGCGCTTCCTCCGCCCCGGCCTGAGAGGCGACGAGATCTGGTGCCAGCTCTACTCCGAGCCCGGCGCCGGATCGGACCTGGCGGGCCTGGCCACGCGAGCGGCCCGCGACGGCGACGAGTGGATTATCAACGGCCAGAAGGTATGGACCTCGGGGGCAGCCGAAGCCGACATGGGGATTCTGCTGGCACGCACCGACTCGTCGGTCCCGAAACACCGGGGAATCTCGATGCTTGTCCTGCCCATGGACCAGCCCGGGGTGGAGGTGAGGCCACTCAGGCAGATGACCGGCGTTTCCCACTTCAACGAGGTCTTCATCGAAGATGCCCGGATCCCAACCAGCTGGGTTGTCGGGACCGAGGGTGACGGGTGGCGGCTGGCAGTCACCCTCCTCGCCTACGAGCGCTCATCCCTCGGAGCTGGCGGTGGCAGACAGCCAATCAGCACAGGTCGCCTCATCGACCTGGCACGGGAGAGGTCCGTCAACATGGATCCGGTTGTTCGCCAGGACCTGGCACGCCTCCACAGCCAGGCCTTGATCGTGGGATGGCTAAACCAGCGGTCCGGCATCCACCCCTCGGTCACCAAGCTCTGGCGCTCCCGCCAGGGACGCCTGGCTTCGAGCATCGCCTGCCGTCTGGCGTTCCCTGGGGGAGCCGCATGGGATGAAGGAGCCGAAGGTGAGGGCTGGGCCTATGGAGTCCTCGACAGCCCGGCCCACTCGCTGGGCGGTGGCACCGATGAGATCCAGAGGAACACCCTGGGTGAGCGGGTGCTGGGCCTGCCTCGTGAGCCAGCTGTCGACCGCGACATCCCCTTCAGCGAGGTTCGTCGGAACTGACCTGCAAACGCCGTCAGCTCGCCGGACCTCCGGGTGGACTGGGAACGATGGCGGTCCAGGTGTGACCCGCAGTCCTCTCAAACCAGGCAGCGCCGTCACCCACGTCAGCGGAGGGTGAGAGCCCGCGGAGAGCCGCCTTCATCCTGCGAGCAGCACCGTTCGGGAACCCGGCAACCTCGTGTGCGAGTGCAGCCGCGGTCGCCAACACGTCCGCATCATCGACTACATCAAATGCCACCCCGAGGCGGTGGAGGTCTGGCCCGTGGAACCGGCGACCGCTCAGCACCAACTGCTCGGCGACCGCCGGTGGGTGTCGGGCTAGCAGCCAGGCAAGGTTGTTGGGAGCAGGCATCCCCAGGCGTACCTCGCCCACCTGCAGGAAGGCGCCGCTCCCCGCGACGATCAGGTCTCCACCCAGGGCATATGCGGCACCACCGTTGATGGCGTACTTCTCGAGTGCCACCACAACCGGGAACGGGCAGTCGAAGAGTGCCCGATGGGCTTTCGTATTCGACTCGCCGAATGTCGACAACCAGGGTGGGTGCGGGTCGGCATTGAACTCCTTGAGGTCCAGGCCCGAACAGAACGCACCCTCGGCTCCATGGAAGAAGACCACGCCCACATCGTCTCGTGCTGCAATCGAGGTGAGCGCTGAGGCCAGGCCTTCGACCAGCGGGCCCGTGATGGCATTACGCCTCTCGGGCCGGTTCAACACGATCGAGGCGACCCCGTCGACAACTCTCAACAACACATCCTGGTCGGGCATCCGGTCACCTCCGGTCTGAACCTACCGGCCGTGCGGGTTCCCGTTCCCAGCGGGGTCTGGTATCAGGCTCGACACACTCCGTCGGACACGGCAGCGGCAGCCACGGCTTCGGCCACCGCGTAGGGAACCAACTTGTCGAAAACGGAGGGAACCACAAAGCCCGGCTCCAGGTCCTCGTCGGACACCGAGTCGGCTATTGCCCGGGCGGCGGCGATCTTCATGTTCTCGGTGATGTCGGTGGCGCCGGCATCAAACGCACCGCGGAATATTCCCGGGAATGCCAAAACGTTGTTGATCTGGTTCGGATAGTCGCTGCGGCCCGTAGCCATTACCGCTGCAAGGCCGTCGGCTTCCTCTGGGCGTATCTCAGGCTCAGGGTTGGCCATGGCGAACACGATCGGATCAGGTGCCATCGTGCGCAGGTCGGCGGCATCGATGAGGCCCGGACCGCTGACACCGACGAACACGTCGGCACCCCGGAGCACATCCTGGAGGCTGCCCACCCTGCGGTCCGGGTTGGTGTGTTCAGCGAACCATTCCTTGGCGAAGTTGAGCCCGTCGCGCCCCGAGTAGACGGCGCCGGCCCGGTCCACGCCGACCAGCTCGCCCACACCCGCATTGCGGAGGATCTTCCCGACGGCCACACCGGCCGCACCCATACCCGCTATCACGACGGAGAGGTCCCCGATTTCACGACCCGTGAGCTTGAGAGAGTTCCACAGGGCTGCCAGAACAACCACGGCTGTTCCGTGCTGGTCGTCATGGAACACGGGAATGTCGAGTGCCTCCTTGAGGGCGTCCTCGACCTCGAAGGCAGCCGGTGCAGCGATGTCCTCCAAATTGATTCCGCCGAATACGGGCGCCAGGCGTATGACCGCCTCGACGATCTGTTCGGGATCGTCCACGTCGAGACAGATCGGGAAGGCGTCGACCCCTCCGAACTCCTTGAACAGGAGGGCCTTGCCCTCCATGACCGGGAGCGCCGCCTCAGGGCCGATGTCACCGAGCCCCAGGACGGCGGTTCCGTCGGTGACGATTGCGACGGTGTTCTTCTTGATGGTCAGCTCGTGCACCCGGGTTGGGTCGTCGTGGATTGCCATACAGACGCGGGCAACGCCTGGCGTATAGGCCATGGACAGGTCGTGGGCGTCTCCCACCGAAACCAACGGGAGCACCTCGATCTTGCCTCCCTCGTGCATGTCGAACGTCCGGTCGAACCACGAGATGACACGAATACCTTCGAGCGCGTTGACGGCATCGAGGACCGCCTGTGCGTGTGACTCCTCACGGCAGTTGACGACGATGTCATCGACGAGGAGGTCACCCTTGATGTCGAAACCGCCCATCGACATGATGTTGGCGCCGGCCTCGCCGATGGCAGTGGCGAGGCGCCCAAGGGTGTTGGGCACGTTGTCCATCGCCACCTTCATGTTCATCGAGTACGCCGCTGTGGAGAGGTACGCCATGGGCGGTGAGCCTACGGGGCAGGTGTGGTCGACGCTCCGGTGGCCGTGGTCACGGCCCCTCGTACGGGAAGCCCAGATCGGGTGCCGTGACGAGTGGGGTGAAGGGAATTCCGGCGACTTCGGCGGCGGCGCCACAGGTTCCTCCCCTGTCGACGACCGAGAGGACCAGCACCGGCTCGGCACCGAGTTCACGAACCACCCTGGCCGCCTCGAGCGGTGAGGTTCCCCGGGTGACGGTGTCCTCACAGATCACCACCCGGTCACCGGGCCTGAGTGCCCCGGCTAGACGGCCCTCGACGCCGTGGTCCTTGGACTCCTTGCGGATGCTGAAGGAGCGGAGGCTGCGTCCCCGTGTCGCGGCAACAGCTGCGATTCCAAATGCAACCGGGTCAGCACCGGCGGTCAGGCCGCCGATAGCGGTCACATCCGGGGAAATGACCTCAAGCGCTGCCTCGGCGATGAGCAGGATCCCCTCGGGTCGACATGCCGACTGCTTGGCGTCGCAGAACCAGGTGCTCCGGCGACCCGACTTGAGGGTGAAGTCACCCGTGCGGATCGAGTGCTCGAGCAGGTGCTCGACAAGGGCTGACCGTCCTTCTCCCATGTCGCCGACCCTATCGACGGAGGTGGGCCACACCGGTGCCGTCGACCAGTTCTCCGATGACGCTGGCAGGGCGGTCGTGGGCGGCAAGCATGGTGACCACCTCGTGCGCCTCTGCAGCGGACACGGCGATGACCATTCCCATTCCCATGTTGAAGACCCTGCCCATCTCATCGTCGGAAACATCGCCGATGGCCTGGAGTTCCCTGAAGATCCGTGGCGCTTCCCATGCTGTTGTGTCGACAACGGCGTCAACCGCGTCGCCCAGAACCCGCTGGAGGTTCCCCGGCAACCCGCCGCCGGTGATGTGTGCCACCGCATGCACCTCGTGTTCGGCCATTACTGCCAGCACAGCCGGCGCGTAGATGACGCTCGGGGCGAGCAACTCGTCGGCCAGGCTGGTCTCGGCGCCATCCCATGCCGGGTCGTCAAGGCCCCGACCGGCAGTGTCAAAGACCAGGCGCCTCGCCAGGGAAAAGCCGTTGGACCTCAGGTTCGGTGACTCCAGGCCCACGAGCACGTCTCCGGCAACGACTGCCGAACCGTCCAGGAGCGCTGTGCGCTCCACTGCCCCCACGACGAAGCCGACCAGGTCGAACTGGTCGTCGGCCATGACCCCCGGGTGCTCGGCCATCTCGCCTCCGATGAGGGCACAGCCCGCCTCGACACAGCCAGCGGCGATACCACCCACCAGCTGCGCGACGGATGCAGGATCCAGATGCCCGACGGCCAGGTAGTCGAGGAAGAAGAGGGGCTCGGCTCCGACACACACGAGATCATCGACACACATGGCGACCAGATCCCGCCCGATCGACTCAAGGCGGCCCGTCTGCCTTGCGATTTCGGCCTTGGTGCCCACGCCATCGGTCGCGGAGACCAGGAGCGGATCAACAAAGCCCGTACGCCCGATGTCGAAGAGCCCGCCAAAGCCACCGATGTCGCCCACCACCTCGGGCCTGTACGTGGACCGCACCAGTGGCTTGATAAGTTGGACCGCCTCGTCGCCGGCGGCAAGGTCAACCCCGGCATCCCGGTAGTCGGAAGCCATCAGGTCCGACCGAACAGCTTGGCTGCGTCATCGGTCGGAAGGCCACTGTGGGGATCGTCGCCCAGGGTCTGGACTGCCTTCTCGCTTCCGTCCTTCAGGTCAGCCGGCTCCAGCAGGCTCTCTGACAGGTTCGAAGGGATCTCGACCGGGTACTCCCCGGTGAGACAGGCATCACAGAACCCGGCCCCCACCGCACCGGTCGATGCCATGAGACGGTCGATGGTCAGGTAGGCGAGGCTGTCGACATTGAGGTACTCACGGATCTCATCGACGGTGAGGCTTGCTGCGAGGAGTTCACCCCGGGAGCCTGTGTCCATTCCGTAGAAGCATGGCCAGCGGTACGGCGGTGACGAGATGCGCATGTGCACCTCGCTGGCCCCGGCATCTCGCAGCATCCTGACCATTGCCCGGGTGGTGGTGCCCCTCACGATTGAGTCATCGACGACAATCAGGCGCTTGCCCTCGATGCTGTCGCGGAGGGGGTTCAGCTTCATACGGACGGCTGCAGCCCGTAAAGCCTGGTTGGGGGCTATGAACGTGCGTCCTATGTACCTGTTCTTGACCAGGCCCTGGCCGTAGGGAATGCCCGAGGCCCTTGCAAAGCCCTCGGCGGCCGGCATTCCGGACTCGGGAACGCCCATGACCAGGTCGGCTTCGACCGGAGCCTGTTCTGCGAGGGCTTCCCCCATCCGTACCCGGGCATGGTGGACGCTCTGTCCATACAGCACGGCATCGGGCCGGGCGAAGTAGATGAACTCGAACAGACAGAGGGTCGGGTCGATGGCATCTGAGGTGAACGGATGGAACGACCGGCATCCGGAGCCGTCGATAACCACCACCTCGCCCGGATCCAGTTCGCGGACCATGTGGGCGCCGATCACGTCGAGGGCCGGGGTCTCCGAGGCCAGGACCCAGCCGCCATCGAGGCGCCCGAGGCACAGCGGGCGAAAACCGTTGGGATCACGTACGCCGATGATGCGGTCGCGATCAGCCAGGACCAGCGAGAATGCTCCCCTGAGCATCAGCAGCACGGTGAGCAGCGCTGCATCGAAGGCCTCTCCGGCTTCAAGCTCCGGTGTAGCCCGCAACTCCGCTGCGAGCATTTCGGCAACCAGGTCGCTGTCGGAGGTCACGGTTCCGGGCAGCATCCCGGCAGCGGCGGCGAGCGCCTCGGTGTTGACGAGGTTGCCGTTGTGACCGAGAGCGAACTCGAAGTGGTCCACGCCACGGTAGACGGGCTGTGCGTTGCGCCAGGTGCTCGAACCAGATGTGGAGTAGCGGGTCTGGCCGATTGCCAGACCTCCGGTCAGCGCAGCGAGTGTGCGGTCGTCAAAGGTATTCGAGACGAGGCCCATGTCCTTGACGACGGTGAGGGTCTCGCCGTCGCTCACAGCCATGCCGGCAGACTCCTGGCCCCTGTGCTGGAGGGCGTAGAGGCCCAGGTAGGTGAGGTGGGCTACGGGCTGGCCTGGAGCGAAAACGCCGAAGATCCCACATGCCTCTCTGGGTGTGTCGTCGTCGGCCGAAGGGTGTGCAACGGGGTCCGTATCGTGTGATTTAGGGGCCCCCGGGCTGGTAGACACCCGCGACATTCTACCGACCGTCCGATTGGCGGTTGGTCGTGCCTGAGCCGAGGGCCTCGGGGAGACGACCGGTGAACGCAGAGGTAAGCGCTGCAAGCGGCAGGTCAACCAGACCCTTCACGATGACACGGTCGCCGGTGGCGAGACCGATGCGCGATGCGTGGACCTCACCGTCTTCCGCACGGCGCAGGACCCCGGTCAGACACTCGGGGTCCACTGAGAGCACCACCCGGCTGGGACCCTCGCCGAACAGTGCCCGGTGGTCGCCGACACGTGCGACGTGCACTCCAACCCCGGACCGTGCCGCCATCTCAGCCAGGGCGACTCCGAGGCCTCCCGCCGAGAGGTCGTGGACCCCTTCTAGGAGGTCGTCGAACACCAGGCTTCTGACCAGGTCGGCGACCCTCATGTGCATGGCCGTGTCAACAGAGGGCATCTCGCCTCCGGGCGCTCCTTGCGAAGCACCCCAGAGCGATCCGCCCAGGCCGACCTCTTCGGGGCCCAACAGGACCAGGTGGTTCCCCTCGACGAGGCTGGCGCCGGGTGGCCGGGCATCGAGACGGTCGACCAGGCCGAGCAGGCCGATGACCGGGGTCGGGGCGATGTCGGTTCCGGCCGACTCGTTGTAGAGGCTCACATTGCCACCGATCACCGGCACCCCGAATGCCTCGCACGCCTCGCTCATGCCGTCGACGGCCTCGGACAGTTGCCACATGACTTCTGGGTGTTCGGGGTTTCCGAAGTTGAGGCAGTTCACTACGGCCAGCGGGCGGGCACCCACACACGCCAGGTTCATCACCGCCTCAGAGACCACCAGGCCCGTTCCCTGTCGGGGGTCGACAGCGCACCATCGGTGGTTGCCATCGGTCGTGAGGGCTAGGCCCCTACCGGTGTCGAAGCCGGTGGTGGGATGCTTGAGCCGCAGAACCGTTGCGTCGTCGCCCGGGCCGACGACCGTGTTCAGGAACAACTGGTGGTCGTACTGGCTGTAGACCCATGAGGGGTCGGCGAGCAGGTCCAGCAGGTCGACACCGGAATCTGTCGGGGAATCCAGGTCGTCGGCAGACGGTCCGAGTGGGTGTCGGGGAGCTTCACGTGGGCGGTCATAGAGGGGTGCCTCGTCATCGAGTGAGGCTGCCGGGATATCAGCCAGGACCTCGCCATCGAAACCATCCATGATCCGGAGGAAGCCGCCCTCGGTTACTCGGCCGATTACAGCAGCGCGCACCTCCCATCTGTCGCAGATGGCCAGCACGCGTTCAAGGCCGTCGGGCTCGACGATTGCGAGCATCCGCTCCTGTGACTCACTGGTCATGACCTCGTGGGGTTCCATACCCGGCTCACGCCGGGGAACCGCCGACACGTCGACGTCCATGCCGACACCGCCGCGCGATGCGGTCTCGCTGGTGGCGCACGTGAGACCGGCACCACCCAGGTCCTGGATGCCGACAACCAGGCCCTCGTCCAGCAGTTGGAGGCATGCCTCGATCAGGCGCTTCTCCTCGAACGGATCGCCAACTTGAACGCTCGGCCTCTTGTCGCTGTCGTCTGCCTCGGAGAAGCCGGCCGAGGCCAGCACGCTCACACCTCCGATGCCGTCACGACCGGTGCTGGAGCCCAGCAGGACGGCCAGGTTCCCGACTCCTGACGCCTGACCCAGTACCAACCTCTCCGTCGGTAGCACGCCCAGACACAACACGTTGACCAACGGGTTGCCCGTGTAGGTCTCGTCGAATACGACCTCGCCGCCGACGGTGGGTACCCCGACGGCGTTGCCATAACCCGACACGCCGGAAACCACCCCTTCGGCAATCCAGCGACTTCGTGGGTCGTCCAGCGGTCCGAACCGGAGCGGGTCCATCAGGGCTATGGGCCTGGCCCCCATGGTGAAGATGTCCCTGAGTATTCCGCCCACCCCAGTCGCTGCTCCCTGATAGGGCTCAATGGCAGAAGGATGGTTATGCGATTCGATCCGGATTGCTGCAGCGATTCCGTCACCCACATCCACAACCCCGGCGTTCTCACCGGGCCCGACGAGAACCCAGGGCGCCTCGGTCGGAAGGCGCCTTAGATGGATTCGACTGCTCTTGTAGGAACAGTGCTCGGACCACATCACCGAGTACATGGCGAGTTCGAGCGGGTTCGCCGCACGATCCAATATCTCGTCAATCCGTCCAGCTTCGTCGTCGGTGAGACCGAGGGCTCGGTGGAGGGGTTGGCTCACGGACCCGAACCGTAGCGGTAGAAGACCTACCCGTGGCGCCTCGTTGAATCGGTGCTGGAGGGACCAGAATCTATTCCCTAATCAGTTGGTTATATACTCCAGACATTCCACTAATTACTGTTGAGGTGAACAAATGCCAAGAAATAAATTGTCAGAGAAGGAGAAGGCTGAGAACAAGTCGGTTCGCGACTATCTGGATGCCCTTGATGCTAATAGGCCTACGCGTGGACGCAAGAGGACAGTCAAGAGCATCGGCGACAGGGTCACTGCAATAGAGGCATCACTTTCAGATGCGTCAGCCACCAAGAGGCTCACCCTGGTACAGGAACGCCTGGACCTCCAAGCTGAGATTGAGGCCCTCGCCGCGGCAGGCTCTGTCGACATGACGAGCCTGGAGGCATCGTTCGTCAACGCGGCCGCTGCCTACGGTGGCCGTAGGGGCATCTCCTACGCGGCCTGGCGTGAGGTAGGAGTCTCGGCAGCGACCCTTAAGGCAGCCGGAATCAGACGTAGTACCTGACCTGCTGTTCTGCCCTCGTGAACTGTGGTGGAACGCCCGTTGGAAGGTGGGTGGTCAGGCAACCAGGTCGAGTAGGGAACCCAGCAAGACCGAACCGTCCGAGCTGCCCAACAGGTCGTTGCAGGCCCGCTCCGGATGCGGCATCAGACCGACCACGTTGCGACCCTCGTTGCAGACCCCTGCGATGTCGTCGACCGATCCGTTCGGATTGTCAACGTACCTGAGCACCACCCGGTCTTCGCCCTTCAACCTCGCAAGGGTCTCCTCATCACAGGTATAGTTACCTTCGAAGTGGTTGATTGGAATAGACAACTTGTCACCGGTTGATGCGCGGGAAGTGAGCGAAGAGTCGCTTGTTTCAACTCTGACCATCGATGGTTGACAGAGAAACTTCAGGCCTCTGTTCTTCTGTAGTGCCCCGGGTAACAGGCCTGCCTCGGTAAGAACCTGGAAGCCGTTGCAGATACCGACCACGGGACCACCGTCGGCGGCGAAACGTGACACGGCGGTCATCACCGGCGAGAACCTGGCTATGGCACCGGGCCGGAGGTAGTCACCGTGTGCGAACCCTCCGGGAACAATCACCGCGTCGACGCCACCGAGGTCCTCGTCACCGTGCCAGAGTAGGCGTCCCTCGCCCCCCAGATGGCTGACGGACTCGACGCAGTCCATTTCGCAGTTGCTGCCCGGGAACACGACAACGCCCACTACGCCGCTCACAGGTCGTCGCCTCCGGGTGAAACCGTTACGACGGCGTCTTCGATGACCGGGTTGGTGAGGAACGAGGCACAGAGGTCCTCGGAGTGGGTGACAGCCTGTTCCTCGTCGGCCGCCTCGATCGTGAAGCGGATGGTCTTTCCGACATGCACCCCGCTGACACCTTCGAAACCAAGGGCGGGCAACGCCCTTTCGATCGTGGTTCCGGCAGGGTCGGCGATACCGGACCTCAGCCTCACGTCCACCAGAACGGTGAACTTCATGTTGCCCTCTCGGGAAGAGTTGGATCCATCAGGTTGTCGCCCCACTCCCGGCTACTCCGGGCCAGTTGCCAAAGGACAGACCGGTGATGCGTTCGTAGGCCTCCACGTAGCGTGACGAGGTGGCGGTGACCACGTCGTCGGGAAGTGGAGGAGGTGGCGGTCGCTTGCCCCAGTCAAGGCCGTCGAGGTAGTCGCGGACCGGTTGTTTGTCGAACGAAGGCGGGGTGGCACCCGGGGCCCAGGTGTCAGCAGGCCAAAAACGTGAGGAATCCGGGGTGAGGACCTCATCGGCCAGCACCAGCTCACCGTCGATCAAGCCCATCTCGAACTTGGTGTCGGCGATGATGATCCCGCGCTCGGCCGCCCAGCGAGCGCCCCGCAGATAGCACTCGAGGGCCACCTCACGTGACCGTTCCGCCAGATCACGGCCAATCAGGTCCACCGCCTGTTCGAACGAGATGTTGATGTCGTGTCCCTCATCGGCCTTCGTGGAAGGTGTGAACACGGGCTCTGCAAGTTGCGACGCCTCGAGCAGGTCCATGGGGAGCGTGATGCCGTGCATCGTCCCCGAGGCGGTGTACTCCTTCCAGGCCGAGCCGGTGATGTACCCGCGCACTATGCACTCGATAGGGAGCATCTCGGCCCTCCGGCAGAGCATGGTGCGGCCGACCCAGTCGGAGGGCAACCCGGCGCTGTGCCCGAGCAGGTGCGAGTCGACGTCTTCTGGAGTAGTGGCTACCAGGTGTCCGGGGACAACGTCTGACAGCAGGTCGAACCAGAACGCGGACATAGCGGTGAGGACACGACCCTTGTCGGGGATCGGCTCGGCCATGACCACGTCGAATGCCGAGATCCGGTCGGAGGTGACCATCAACAACAGGTCTTCGTTGACCTCGTAGATGTCGCGGACCTTGCCGGAGTGAACGGGGGGTAGGTCCATGGCGTTGGTCACGGCGACTCCGGAACGGGTCAGAGGATTGGTTCGGGATCGTATGTGGCCGCAACCGGGCGTGCAGCGACCACATCGGCGATCTTCTGGATCACCGCTCCCACCTGGTTCTCGGCGTTGCCCACAAACGTGGATGGATCAGCCAGCAGGTCGTCGAGAGCGGGCCGGTCCAGGGGCAGGCGGGGATCGTTGGCCAGTCGCCCGAGCAGGTCGGCCTCTGTGACGCCCTCTTCGCGTCGGGCAAGTGCAACGGCAACGGCATGTTCGCCGATGACCTCGTGTGCGGCCTCGCGCCCCATGCCTGCCTGAACCGCTGCCACGAGCACCCTCGTGGTCGCCAGGAAGGGTAGGTACCGGGCAATCTCGGATTCGACCACCTTCGGGTAGACACCGAACTCGTCAAGCACCGTGAGGAAAGTCTGGAACAGGCCGTCGACGGCGAGAAATGAGTCGGGTAGCGCCACCCGGCGGACCACAGAACAGCTCACGTCACCTTCGTTCCACTGGTCACCGACGAGGCCTGCGACCATTGCCAGGTGGCCCCGCAGCACCAGGGCCAACCCGTTGACCCGTTCGCATGACCTGGCGTTCATCTTGTGGGGCATTGCCGATGAACCGACCTGGCCCGGCTGGAACCCCTCGGTGGCGAGTTCCTGGCCGGCCATCAGCCTGATCGTGCGAGCCAGGTTGGCGGGACCGCCAGACGCCTGGACGAGGGCGGAGACAACATCAAAGTCGAGCGACCGCGGGTAGACCTGGCCAACCGAGTCCAGCACCACCTCGAAGCCCAGATGTCCTGCGACATGGCGTTCCAGCTCATCGACCCTGGTTGTGTCACCGCCGAACAGGTCCATTTGGTCCTGCTGGGTACCGACCGGGCCCTTGAGGCCGCGCAGCGGGTAGGAAGCCAGCAGGTCCACAATACGGTGGTGGGCCACGAGGAGTTCCTCGGCTGTTGACGCGAACCGCTTACCGAGGGTCGTTGCCTGGGCTGCCACGTTGTGGCTGCGGCCCACCATGACCAAGTTGGAATGTTCAGCGGCGAGGCGTCCGAGCCTGGCGAGGGCAGCCACCATTCGGTCCTGTACCAGATCGAGGCTTCGCCGGATCTGGAGTTGTTCGACGTTCTCGGTGAGGTCGCGAGAGGTCATACCCTTGTGGATGTGCTCGTGGCCAGCCAGGACGCAGAACTCCTCGATGCGAGCCTTCACGTCGTGGCGGATGACCTTCTCGCGCTCTCGAATAGATGTCAGGTCCACCCGGTCGGTCACTGCCCTGTAGTCGTCAACCACCCCGTCGGGGATGTCGATCCCCAGGTTCTGCTGGGCCTCCAACAGGGCAATCCAGAACTCCCTCTCCATGACGACCCGACCCTCGGCCGACCACATGTCGACCATCTGTGGGCTGGCGTAGCGGGAGGCGAGGACGTTCTGCATGGGGTTTGAGCCCTACGGGAGCCGGGTTCGGCTACCGGGGTGTCATCTCTCGGCGGTGGGCTTCGAGGGCAGTGACCAGGTCCGGGTTGTCGATGGCGAGCATCTGGACTGCCAACAGCGCGGCGTTCATGGCGCCGTCGACTGCGACCGTGGCAACCGGTATTCCTCTGGGCATCTGGACCGTGGCCAACAGGGAGTCCCATCCGTTGATGGCACCTCCAGAGAGGGGCACGCCTATCACAGGAAGGGTGGTCTGGGCCGCAACCGCTCCCGCCAGGTGGGCTGCCATGCCGGCACCGCAGATGATGGCTGCAAAGCCTTCGTCCCGGGCGGTTGAGGCGAACTCAGCGACTGCCGCCGGACTGCGGTGTGCCGACATGATCCTCACGTCGGCCTCGATGCCGTAGCGCTCCAGCGTCTGCGCCGCGGGTGCCATCTTGTCGTGGTCGTTGGGTGATCCCATAAGGATCGCCACCCTGGTTGTCATGTCGTCCTCCTCGTCTGTTGCTGTCTAGCCGGTGATGACGGCACCGAGCGCGACACCGGCTATATCGGTCCGATACTGCATGCCCGGCCATGAGATTTCGGCTACCGCCCTGTAGGCACTATCTCGTGCTTCAGGAACCGTGGGGCCCGTTGCGGTGACAGTCAGAACCCGGCCGCCGGCAGTGACGAGGCGACCCTGAGCCTCGCTCACTCCGGCGCAGAACACGGTTACACCATCGACCGCCGAAGCGGCGGAAATGCCCTCGACCGGGTCACCGGTGTGCGGTGACCCGGGATAATTCGGGGAAGCGCAGACCACACCGACAGCGGCGCCATCGTCGAAGGTGGGGGCTTCGCTGATTGTCCCTGCGGCGGCCGATGCCAACAGGTCGGCAAGGTCACTCGTGAACCTGGGTACTACCACCTGTGTCTCAGGGTCGCCGAAGCGAACGTTGTACTCGAGCACCCTGGGTCCGTCGGGTGTGAACATGAGGCCGCAGTAGAGAACGCCCCTGTAGTCGATACCACGGGAACGTAGGACCGCCAGGGTCGGTAGTACGGCATCTTCCATGAGCGAGTCGACCACGTCGGCGGTGGCGACGGGTACCGGTGAGAACGCCCCCATCCCTCCGGTGTTGGGGCCCAGGTCTCCGTCACCCAGGCGCTTGAAGTCCTGAGCTGGTGCGAGTGGCACCGCCGTTGTGCCATCGCATACCGCCAGCACGGATAGTTCCGGGCCGCTAAGGCCCTCTTCGATCACGACCCGCCGACCGGCGTCGCCAAATGCTGCACCTGAGAGGTACCTCCCCACGGCTTCGACCGCCTGGGAGCGGTCGTCGGTTACGAGCACCCCCTTACCGGCTGCCAGGCCATCGGTCTTAATGACGAACAGGTCTTCCATCTGGTCCAAGTAGGCCAGTGCCGACGCCCTGTCGGTGAATACACCGTGGCCGGCGGAGGGCACACCTGCCTCGGCAAGCAGTTCCTTCATCCAGGCCTTTGAGCCCTCGAGGCGTGCACCGTCTGCACCGGGCCCGAACACCAGGTCACCTTGTTGGCGTAACCGGTCGGCAAGGCCGTCGACAAGGGGCTGTTCGGGTCCGATGACGAAGAGGTCCGCATCGAGCTCCTCGGGAGGGGTGGCAACCGAGCCGGGTATTCCGGGGTTGCCGGGTGTGACGACCACCTCGGCGCTTCGGGAGAGGACATGTGCGAGGGCGTGCTCGCGACCCCCCGAGCCGACGACGCAGACGCGCATCAGGCCGGCACCAGGTCCTCAGGCATTGAAGTTGAGCACCTGGCGACGGCCGGGGCCTACTCCGACCATGCCCACCGGCACACCGGCCTGGTCCTCGACGAACTGCAGGTAGGCCTCGGCCTCGGCTGGTAGTTGTGACCGCTCGGTTACCTCTGAGAGGTCGGCCTGCCAGCCGGGTAGCTCCTCGTAGACAGGTATGGACCTGTGCAGCACCGACTGGTGGTAGGGCAGCTGGTCATGGCGCTCGCCTTCGGCTTCATAGGCGACGCAGACCTTGACGGTCTCAAGACCGTCGAGGATGTCGAGTTTGGTGATGGCCAACTCTGAGAGGGAGTTGACTCTGGCGGCGTAGCGCAGCATCACGGCATCGAGCCAGCCGGGGCGGCGGCGGCGCCCGGTGTTGGTTCCGTACTCCTGGCCCACCTCGACCAGGTGGTCACCCACCTCGTCGAACAACTCTGTCGGGAATGGGCCACTGCCGACCCTCGTGACATATGCCTTGGCTATTCCGATCACCCGGGTTATGTCTCTGGGGCCGATGCCGGCGCCGGTGCATGCTCCTCCGGCTACGGGGTTCGAGGAGGTGACAAACGGGTAGGTCCCGTGGTCCAGGTCGAGGAAGGTTGCCTGGGCACCCTCCATGAGGATGTTGTGGCCGGCGTCCAGTTCGTCGTGGACGAGTGCGACAGTGTCGGTGATGTGCGGGGTGAGGCGCGGTGCACAGACGTCGAGGTATTCGGCGGCGATCTCGTCGGCGTCGACAGGCAGGCGGTTGAACACCCTCGTCAGAACCTTGTTGGTGTGTTCGAGGACAGCGCCCAGCTTCTTGCGGAAGATCCTTGGGTCGAGCAGGTCCTGGGCCCGCAGGCCGACCCGCATTGACCGGTCGGCGTAGGCGGGTCCGATGCCCCTCTTCGTGGTGCCCAGCTTGTTCTTGCCGAGGTGACGCTCGTAGAGGGCATCGAGTTCCTGGTGGTAGGGGAGGATGAGGTGTGCGTTGCCGCTCAGTCTGAGGCGTTCGGTCGACACACCTCGGCTCTCGAGCATGTCCATTTCGGAGATGAGCACCCTCGGGTCCACGACGACCCCGTTGCCGATAACGGGTATCACGTGTTCGTAGAGGACGCCACTCGGGACGAGCTGAAGGGCGAAGGACTCTCCGGCGACCACAAGAGTGTGGCCGGCGTTGTGGCCACCTTGGTAACGGACGACCATGGTCATGTCACCGGCCAGAAGGTCGGTGAACTTGCCCTTGCCCTCGTCACCCCACTGCGTCCCGACTACAACGGTCGCGGGCACGGCAACCCTCCTGATTCCTGATCGGGTCCCTTACGGGGCGATCCTACCGCCCTCGTGGCCTGGTGCTCAACGGTTTCCGGTGCAGGTCGGTGGGCCTTTGAGAGCATGGTTGCGGGGCAGCCCCAAAGCTCTGATCTTGAGTCATAAGCACTCAAGATCAGAGCTTTCCACAGCCTCTGTGGACAAACTCGGTTTTCCCTATGCAGAAAGGGCTCACGCTGTGGAACGAAACCCGGTTGTAACACACAAGACAGGCTCTGCAGCCCCATCCAAGAAAATACAAGAATCGCAGGTCAGCGTCTCTTAGGGCCCCCGTAGACGGTGACACTCTGGCGAACCGGAACCAGATCGCGACGGTACTGCCGGTGCACCTCGGCCACAGCCTCAGAGCCCGCCTCACGGGTCTCGGCTAGGTCCTGTTCGAGACTGGCCACCCTGGCCTCAAGTTCCAGTACACGCTTCACACCCGCCAGGTTCATCCCCTCAGAGGTCAGGTCGGCTATCCGCTGGAGCAGTGCAATGTCGGCCTCGCTGTACCGGCGGTTGCCGCCGGTGGTCCTGGCCGGATCGACAAGGCCCCTTCGCTCGTAGATGCGCAGGGTCTGTGGATGCATCCCTGACAACTCGGCGGCCACCGAGATGACGTAGACGGCCTGATCGGATCGGATCGTCACCATCGCGTCGTGCCTCCGGAGCAGGACACCAGCACCAATCGGTTCATCATCTCAATGGTCATCCTGCCAGACCCTCGCGGGGGTTGTCATCACCAGCCTCTGACAGGGCCTCGATGGCGGCCTTTTCATCCTCGTTGGGCTCCTGTGGAACAACCACCTCCACCGTCACCAGCAGGTCACCCCTGCCACGACGGGTTCCGACACCACGGCCCTTGACCCGAAAGGTCTTTCCACTCCTGGTGCCGGATGGAAGGCGCAACGTGACCGGGCCGTCCTGAAGGGTGGGTACCTCCACCTCGGCACCAAACACGGCCTCGGGGAAGGTGATGGGAACCGTGAGGGTCAGGTTGCGACCCGCCCGCCCGAAGAGGGGATGCGGCTCGACCGCCACGACCACGTACAGGTCGCCGTCGGGTCCTCCGCTACCAGGGGCTCCCCGCCCCTTCAGGCGGATCTTCTGCTCGTCCTCGATGCCGGGCGGAATCCGGACCTTGACCTCGCGGGGCCTACGTTCGACCCCGGTACCCCGGCAGTTGCCACAGGGATCATCAACCTGACTGCCACTTCCTCCGCAGGAGCCACAGGGCCGGCTGAAGGAGAACGGGCCCTGGTTGTCGGCCGTTGCTCCGGTACCCCCACAAGCCCCGCACCGGTGGGGCCTGGTGCCGGGACGGGCTCCGCTGCCACCACACATCGAACAGGCGGTATCGCTGGTCAGGTTGACCGAGGTGGTCACGCCGCTGACGGCGTCGAGGAATGACAAACCCAACCGCGTCTCCAGGTCGAATCCACGGGTGCCGCCGCGGTGACCGCGCCCGCCCTGGCCGAACAGGCCACCGAAGACATCACCAAGGTCGAAGGGGACACCTCCGTGGCCTCCGAACCCGCCACCAGAGGCTCCGCCCATTCCTGCCATCGGCCCCATGGCCCTGACCTGGTCGTACTCCTCCCGCTTGGTCTCGTTGCCGAGTACGTCATAGGCGGCCGTTATCTCCTTGAAGCGCTGTTCGGCAGCGTCGTCACCGGGGTTGGCATCGGGATGGAGCTTGCGGGCCAGCTTCCGGTAGGCCTTGGTGATGTCCTGGGCCGAGGACCCCTTGTCGACGCCAAGCGTCCGGTAGTAGTCCTTGTCGAACCACTCCCTCTGGGCAGTCACATCTGATACCGGGCGACGAGGGCCTCAGCCCTGCACTCGCACCATCGCCGGCCGCATGACCCGGCCGGCCCACCCGTATCCGCGGCGCAGGACCTCGACGACTCGGAGATCCTCGTCTCCGCCGTCGGAATCGGCCTCGTGGATGACCGCCTCATGCCGGTTTGGATCGAATGCTTCACCTACCGGATCGATGATCTCAAAACCGAGTGGGATGAGGGCCATTGAGAGCGCTGCACGGATCGGCTCGACCTCGTCGGACCCCTGGTCGATAGCCATGTCGCAGGCATCGAATACGGGCAACAGCACCTGAACCAGATCGGACCTGGAACGCGATGCCACCTCTGAGTTGCGACGCTCGGTCTGCTTCTTGAAGTTAGCGAACTCGGCGCTGACACGTTGCAGGTCAGCCAGGAAGGCGTCTCGCTCTGCAATCGGGTCGGCGACCTCGCTGGAACCTGCGGCAGCCTCGTCGGCCTCGAGGATCTCGCCAATCAGTTCCTCGACGTCCTCGGCGGTGGGTCCACCGGAGGGCCCACCGTCACCGACGGTGGGAATCCCTCCTGCAGGCTCGTTCACTGCTCGTCAACGATCTCTGCATCGACCACGTCGTCGTCGCCTGCAGCACCAGGCTCGTTGGCCGTGGCATCCTGCTGTGCGGCCTCGTAGAGCCGCTGACCGAACTCCTGACTGGCTTCCATCAGGTCCTCGGTAGCGGTCTTGATGGCATCGGAGTCGTCGCCTTCGAGGGATGCCTCGAGCGCAGCAAGCTTTCCCTCGACGTTGGACTTCTCGTCGTCGGTCAGTTCATCTCCCTGGTCGGTGACCAACTTGCGGGTCTGGTAGAGCAGGTTGTCTGCGTTGTTGCGCACCTCGGCCTGCTCACGTCGCTTGTGGTCCTCGTCGGCGTGCATCTCGGCGTCGCGGACCATCTGGTCAATCACGTCCTTGTCAAGTGCCGACTGGCCCGTGATCGTCATTGACTGCTCGTTGTCGGTGGCACGGTCCTTGGCGGAAACGTGCACGATGCCGTTGGCATCGATATCGAAGGTGACCTCGATCTGTGGGATGCCGCGTGGTGCCGGTGGCAGGTCGACAAGCTGGAACTTGCCGAGCGTCTTGTTGAACTGCGACATCTCACGCTCACCCTGGAGCACGTGGATCTCGACAGACGGCTGGCCGTCCTCGGCGGTTGAGAACACCTCTGACCGCTGGATGGGGATGGTGGTATTGCGCTCGATCAACCTGGTCATGACGCCACCCTTGGTTTCGATGCCGAGCGACAGCGGGGTCACGTCGAGGAGCAGGACGTCCTTGACCTCACCCACAAGAACACCAGCCTGGACGACGGCGCCGATTGCGACGACCTCGTCGGGGTTGACGTTCTTGCTGGGCTCCCGCCCGGCGATCTCCTGGGCCAACTCCACGACGGCGGGCATCCGGGTGGATCCACCGACCAGGAGGACCTGGTCGACCTCGCCCTTGCTGAGGCTCGCGTCGGCGATGGCCTGTTCGAACGGCGCACGGCAGCGCTTGAGCAGGCCCGCTGTCAGTTCCTGGAACTTCGACCGGCTGAGGGAGTAGTCGAGGTGCAGGGGACCGGCATCGGTCGCCGTCATGAACGGCAGGTTGATCTGGGTCTGCTGCACCTGCGACAGTTCGATCTTGGCCTTCTCTGCGGCCTCCTTGAGCCGCTGTGCGGCCATCGGGTCCTTGCTCAGGTCGACACCGTGGTCGTTGTTGAATGAGGTGACCAGCCAGTCGATTACGGCCTGGTCCCAGTCATCGCCACCAAGGCTGGTGTCGCCGTGGGTGGACTTGACCTCGAAGACCCCGTCGCCGATCTCGAGCACCGACACGTCGAAGGTGCCGCCCCCGAGGTCGAAGACCAGGATTGTCTGGTCCTTATCGTCCTTGTCGAGACCGTAGGCAAGTGCAGCTGCAGTGGGCTCGTTGATAATTCGGAGAACCTCAAGGCCGGCGATCTGTCCCGCCTCCTTTGTCGCAGTGCGCTGGGCGTCGTCGAAGTAGGCCGGAACGGTGATTACGGCCTTGTCGACAGCGGTCCCGAGATACGCCTCGGCGTCCCTCTTCAGCTTCTGGAGGATGCGGGCCGAGATCTCCTGAGCCGTGTAGTCCTTGCCGTCAATGGTCTCGGACCAGCCTGATCCCATCTGTCGCTTCACCGACCGGATCGTGCGGCCCGGGTTGGTGATTGCCTGGCGCTTGGCCACCTCGCCGACGAGTACCTCGCTGTCCTTGGCGAACGCCACGATCGATGGGGTGGTGCGTGATCCCTCGGCGTTGGCGATCACAACGGGATCGCCACCTTCGAGCACGCTGACCACTGAGTTGGTGGTTCCGAGGTCTATGCCTACGGCCTTGCTCATGTTGTTTCTCCTGTCTGCTTCTGATTTTGAGTACGTGTCGGGTGTGGTCCGGGTCTCAGCCGGACCGGACCCCGGTTCCTCCGTTGTGGAGGGACCCGCCGGCACTACAGCGGGGGGAAACCGTGTGCCGACGGGTCAGGATACATGTTGTTACGAGTACTTGGACTATTTCTATATCTATACCACTATAGAGAGTTGAGTCACTATATATCAACTTCTGAAGGTGGGTTTTCTCGCATTATCTGGTGGACTGGTACATGCCCTCCCTGATCCTGCTGCGCCACGGCCAGAGCGTCTGGAATGCATCGAACCGGTTCACCGGTTGGTACGACTGCGACCTGACCAGCACCGGTGAACAGGAGGCTCGAACCGGGGCAGGGCTTCTCGGTGCCGCCGGGATCCTGCCCGACGTGGTCCACACCTCCCTCCAGAAGAGGGCCATCCGAACCGCAAACCTGGCCCTCGATGTCCTGGACCGGGCATGGATACCGGTAAGACGCGACTGGCGGCTGAACGAACGGCACTACGGGGACCTCACCGGCCTCAACAAGGCCGAAACCCGCGCGCGCTTCGGCGCCGAGCAACTACAGGCCTGGCGCCGCGGCTACTCCACCCCACCCCCACCCATCACGCCAGACAACGCCTTCAATCCCAACACTGACCCCCGGTACGCGGACCTCGCCGATCCACCCCTGACCGAGTGCCTCGCCGACGTGGTGAGCCGCCTCGTCCCCTACTGGGAATCGGCGATCGTCCCCGACCTCGAAGCCGGGAAGGTGGTGCTGGTAGCCGCCCACGGCAACAGCCTCCGGGCACTCTGCAAGCACCTCGACGCCATCAGCGACGACGACATCGTGGACCTGAACATCCCGACAGGCGACCCGCTCGTCTACGACCTCGACCCGAAGATGCGGCCCCTCGACGACATACCCGTCCTGGAACGTTCGCTGGACCCTGTCGCAGCCCGCAAAGCAGCCGAGGCCGTCGCTCGCCAGGCCAGCTGACCAGAGCAGATCCGAGCCTCAGGCGACCTGCACCGGTTCGGGCCCGTAGCCCGGAGAACCGTGCTCGGCCACATCGAGGCCCGCACGCTCCTCCTCTGGCGAAACCCGCAGGCCCACCGTCGACGCGATCACCTTGAACAGAATGGCTGAGGTCCCAAGCACCCAGGTTGCGATCAGGACAACACCGATGGCTTGAACCAGCAACTGGTCAAAGCCACCGCCGTAGAACAGGCCGGCGTTGTCACGACCCAGGAAAGCATCGTCGTAGCGTGCGAACAGGCCCACCGCCAGGGTTCCCCACACGCCGCACACGCCGTGCACCGAGACGGCGCCTACCGGATCATCGACACCCTTCCTCTCGATGAACAGGATCGAGTAGACCACGACGACCCCACCGATCGCACCGGTAACGACAGCCCCAAGAAAGTTCATGGTCCCCGTCCCGGCGGTAATGCTCACCAGGCCGGCAAGCGCCCCATTGCCCGCCATACCAACGTCCATTGCACCCGTCTTCCTCCAGATGACCGCACCCGCAGCCAGGACCCCGGCCGATGCCGCCAGGAGCGTCGTCATGATGGCGTGGGCGACCCAGGCGTCAAACGCCAGCTCAGAACCGGCGTTGAACCCGAACCAGCCGAACCACAGGATGAACACGCCGATAACCGCATAGCCGACGTTGTGGCCGGGAATCGCCCGGGGAGTGCCGTCGGGGGCGTACTTGCCGAGACGGGGCCCGAGGAAGATGGCTCCCATCAGAGCAGCCCAGCCACCAGCGCTGTGCACGATGCTCGAGCCGGCGAAGTCGCTGAAGCGGGCAGCACCGATGTTCAGGTCCGATAGCAGGCCGTCTCCATGCCAGAAGGAGTGCACGACCACCGGGTAGATGAAACCTGTCATCACCGCGCTAAAGATGAGGTACGCGGAGAACTTCGTGCGCTCAGCCATCGCACCCGACGCGATCGTCACGGCCGTGGCCGCGAAGACAACCTGGAAGAAGAAGAACGACGGTGTCGCCAGGACATCGCCGCTGTCAAATGACTCGGTCATCCCCGACAGGAAGAACGCATCGGTCCCGATGAGGCTCCCGCCGTCGGACCCGAACGCAAAGCCAAAGCCGACAG
This sequence comes from uncultured Candidatus Nemicrothrix sp., assembly GCA_913055915.1. Taxonomy (GTDB): domain Bacteria; phylum Actinomycetota; class Acidimicrobiia; order Acidimicrobiales; family MedAcidi-G1; genus UBA3125. The sequence continues at coordinate 91,028 of CAJXKL010000003.1, forward strand.
CCCAGAACGCAAGGGCACCGATCGCCATGTCAGCCAGGTTCTTGGCCATGATGTTCCCGACGTTCTTCGCCCTGGTGAGACCCGCCTCGACAAGGGCGAAACCGGCCTGCATCAGGAACACCAGGCAGCCGGCCACGATCAGCCAGAGGCTCGCCAGCAGGGCAGTGTTGTACTCGGCCGGCGATAGCTCCTGTGCTGCAGCCGGTGCAGCAGTGACGAGGACGGCTCCAACCACACCGGCCAGCCCAAGGGCCACCTTCCGAGACCGGCTCCGTGACGAACGGGATGTCCACGCCCCCGAAAGCGCCCTCCTCAGGGAACCTGATGAAAACAACGGATCTGACACGGCGGGGCCTTTCGATGGTTCCTGACTCGAACACCACCGACGATAGGTGCGGACTATTTCGAATCTGTTTCGTGACAATGAACCGACGGTCAACAGGAGCCTCAAGCCTTTGCGATGTCAGCCGAGGGTGGCGCGAAACCCCCACACCCCTACAACGAAGGGGTTCTCGGGGATGCTCCGGTGGCCCTAGGAACGCGCTAGATCCGGTCGATCGACATGAGCTAGGCCGACCTCGCGATCAACTCGCCACCAAGGAGCACACCGACTTCCTGGCCTACTAGCACCGGGTCTATCAGCTCCTCCACAGTTCCGACGGTTGCTACACGCGCCCCGACACGGCCATATCCCCACCACGACCCACTCCCAAAGGGCCAAACCAGCCTCACCGGTAACCTTCACAGCGAGGATGACTGTTATCGGCAGTAACGCGCCACATAACGCGCCTCTCTCATGTCAGCCCTACGGGTAGTGTCTCGCCGACATGAGTGACAGGCGCATTCAACCCAACCATCTCGTAATCAGCCTCGGGATCGTGGTGGCCCTCTTCATGGTCGCCTCCGGGGTCGCCTCCCTCGTCAACGGATTCCACGATGACTCGGCGATCACCCGTGAGGTGTTCGGGAACATTCCCGGTCCACTGAAGCTGGCCTTCTACTCGACCATCCCGCTACTCATCATCTGGGGAGCGGTCCTGTTCTCCTACAGGGTCCAGAACTGGCAGCGTGGCGCCCCCGACAACCGGGCAACCACCCGGGAGAACGCAAAGCGCCGTTTCGGCGACTTCAGGTCGGGTGTCTACATGAAGACCCTCCTGCGGGAACCAGCTGCCGGGGTGATGCACTCCCTCATCTACTTCCCGTTCCTGATCCTTCTGGCCGTGACCACCGTGCTCGAGGTCAACCACCAGGCCCCACCGGCCCTCAAGTTCCTCCACGGTGACGTCTACAGGGCCTACACGCTGGTCGGGGACATCGCTGGGGTGCTCTTCCTGACAGGGATCGTCTGGGCAATCCTCCGACGATACGGACCCAGCCGCTACCGCCCCTACCGCATCCGGATCAAGACCAGGCCCGAACACGCGGCCGCACTGTTCGTGTTCCTTACGATCGGAGTAACCGGCTTCGGGGCAGAGGCCTTCAGGATCGCCGCTCAGGCCGGCACCGACGGCCACGCCGTCGAGGCCGAGACCTGGTCGATAATCGGCTACCCGCTGGCGCAGGCGATTACGGACAGCGGCCTCGCCGCGCGTGCTTCGGGCTGGCACCAGGCCTGGTGGATAGCCCACGTTGTGTCCTTCATGGCGTTCCTGGCACTCCTGCCGATCACCATGCTGCGCCACATGTTCACCTCTCCGCTGAACATGTACCTCCGGGACCGTGACCGTCCCAAGGGCGCGATGCGGCCAATCCCCAACCTCATGGAAACCGAGTTGGAGAGCTTCGGGGTGTCCACCATCGAGGAATTCACCTGGAAGCAACTCCTCGACACCGACTCCTGCACCATGTGTGGTCGCTGCACGAGCGTGTGCCCCGCCCACGCAACCGGAAAGCCGCTCGACCCACGCGAGATCGTGCTCAAGACCGGTGAGGTGATGGCGGCGACCGGCTCAACCGTCGTATCACCGCCGATCGGTGTCGACCCGGAGATAACCGTATCAACCAACTTAGTGTTCGAACGGGTCACCGGAGAGGAGCTCTGGGCCTGCACAAGCTGTCGTGCCTGCGACGAGATCTGCCCGGTCAACATCGAGATCCTCGACAAGATCCTCGACATGCGGCGCTACCTGTCGCTGATGGAATCCGACTTCCCGAGCGAGTTGGGTGCCGCCTACCGGTCGATGGAGAACTCCGGCAACCCGTGGGGCCTCTCCCAGAGCGAAAGGGTCGACTGGGTCGGGGACCTCGACGGTGTCGATGTAATTGACGGTGGTGACCCGATCGAGGCCGAGTACCTCTACTGGGTCGGATGTGCAGGCTCCTTCGACGACAAGAACAAGAAGGTCTCACGGGCTATGGCCCAACTGCTACGGCGGGCAGACGTCTCATTCACCATCCTCGGCCCATCGGAGATGTGTACCGGCGACCCCGCCAGGCGAACCGGCAACGAGTACATCTTCCAGATGATGGCCATGCAGAACGTGGAGATGCTCAACGAAATGGGTGTCCGAAAGATCATCACGCAGTGCCCGCACTGCTTCAACACGCTGGCCAACGAGTACCCGGAACTGGGTGGCCACTATGAGGTCGTCCACCACAGCCAGCTTCTGGAATGGCTCATCGACGAGGGCCGCCTCGACGTGACCGGTGCCCGCCTTGACGAACGGATCGTCTACCACGACTCCTGCTACCTGGGCCGCCACAACGACGTCTACCAGGCGCCCCGCCGGGTCATCGGCAACCTCGGAGGTGTCGAGGTCGTCGAGGCTGAGCGCCAAGGCACCAAGGGCATGTGCTGTGGTGCGGGCGGTGGCCGAATGTGGATGGAGGAGCAGACCGGCAAGAACATCAACGTCGAACGCTCCCAGGAACTCCTGGCAACCGGAGCCACCCGGATCGCAACTGCCTGCCCGTTCTGCTTCGTGATGATCGACGACGGGGTCAAGGGCGAAGGAGTCGAGGAGTCAGAGGTGAAGGTCGGCGACATCGCCCTGCACGTTCTCGAGGCAATCGAAGCCGGAGAGCCGGAAGCCGACGAGCCGACACAAGCCGGGAACTCCTGAGCCTTCCCGCCCCTACACGAACACCAGCAGGGCGACAGCCAGCACGACTGTGACGGCCACGACCAGACTGATTCCCACCCGTCGGGCCTCTCCGTAGTGTGAGGCTGGCACAGACAACACGAAGCCGGCGGCAGTCGTCAGGAAATGGCGACCCGGCGCCAACCTCAGCTCACCGCCCATCAGGGCACTCAACAGCGAGACCTGGCCACCGCAGAGCCGCGCCGTCACCAGCCATGGCGCACTCACCATCGGCGCCTCCGGAACAACTCGGTTCCGGAACTCGATCCGTTCTGGACCAAGTGACAGGGTTACCGAGACACCCCTGTCCGCAGCAGCGAACACCACGTCGCCGCGAATCCTGCGAGCTACACGGGCACGCCCCGGGAACTCCGCCGGGTTCTCCCTCAACAGGTCAGCGAGCATCCTCGCCATCCCCGAGGCGTCACCACCGCCAACCAGTACAACGGGGAACACATCCACCAACCTCAGATCTCCTGCCACCACCGCTTAAGACCCAGGCCCTCTGCCATGACCTGCAGGGCGTTGTACCCCGGACCAGACGAAGGTCCCGTTCTCCGTGAGGGCTACCTCTCGAAGTTCTCCCAATAGCGACTGGGTCGCGGCCCTTCCTGGCCCCTGTACTTGGAACCCAGCTGGCTGGCTCCGTAGGGGTTGTCGGCAGCTGTCGTCATGTGCATGAAGGAGATCTGGCCGATCTTCATGCCCGGGTAGAGGGTGATCGGAAGGCTCGCCACGTTCGACAACTCCAGCGTGAGTTGGCCATCCCAGCCAGCATCCACATAGCCCGCCGTTGAGTGGATCAACAGCCCGAGGCGACCGAGGCTGGACTTGCCCTCGAGACGGGCAACCAGGTCGTCGGGAACGCCAACCCTCTCAGAGGTGGAACCCAGGACAAACTCACCCGGGTGCAGGATGAACGGGTCGTCCTCGGAACCCTCGACCATCTCAGTCAGGTCGGAGAGGTCCTGACGCACGTCGATGAGGCCCCTGGTGTGGTTGCGGAACACGAGGAACCGGTGGTCCAGGTGAAGGTCCACCGATGAGGGCTGGACACACGAGTCGTCATATGGCTCAATCACGATCCGGCCGTCGGCCACTGCTTCACGAATGGAACGGTCGGAGAGGATCATTAGCAGCCGATGCTACGCCGTGACAGGGGGGCGTCAGTGCCCTGGCTATTTGTGTCTTCGAACTCGGCAACGGCCTCCTCGGTGGCAGCCGCGTCGGGCCCCGCCCCCGGGGTGGCGAGGGGCCACTGGTGCCCGAACGGATCCAAGAGACATACGTACCTGTCGCCCCAGAACATGTCCTCAGGGCCGCGAATGAGCGTTGCCCCGACGTAGAAGGCAAGGGCGAAACAGGCACCATCAAGGACGATCTCGGGGATCACGTCGGTTCGGAGCGGTCTGTGTGCGTCGGCCATGGTGGTCCTCCCCCTGTCGCGACTGATCGCAGCCCTCCGGAAACCTGGGGCTTCCGGCACGCGTGGTCATCGCTACGGACAGGGCCATAGGGTGCGACGATGGCCGATCTGACGACCCTCGGACACGATGCCGCCCTCACCGACATCGTTGCGGCGATGGATGCCGACGGTGGGGTAATCGTCACAGACCTGTTGCCCGGGGCAGCGAGGTTCCAACTCATTGAGGACCTCGCAACAACGTTTGACCGGACGGTGCCCGGTTCGAAGAGCGGCATGGAGCACTGGGAGGGCTTCCACGGTGCCAACACCAGGCGTTTTTGCGGCCTTGCCGCCCGTAGCGACGCCTTCGTCGACCACGCCCTGTTGAACCCGACCCTCCTGGCGGTCGCTGACCACTACCTGTTGGAAAACGCCAACGACTACTGGCTGAACACCGGCCAGGTCATGGCGGTCGGACCGGGCGAGCCGGCCCAGTATCTGCACCGCGACGAGACCAACTGGCCCGAGGCGATCGCCGACGGTCGGGAGATTACGGTCAGTTGCATGTTCGCCCTCAGCGACTTCACCCGGGCCAACGGCGCAACAGTCGTCATCCCGGGAACCCAGGAGCTTCCGGCCCAGGTGATCCGTGGAGCCGACTACGACAACGAGGCAACGGCGTACGCATCCATGCCAGCCGGTAGCGGGATGATCTACAGCGGGCGGGTGGTCCACGGAGCCGGGCAGAACACGACCGATTCATGGCGCTACGGCATGCACGTCAGCTTCGTGGCGGGTTGGCTCCGTCCCGAGGAGGCAAGCCCGCTCGTGGTTAACCGGGAACGTGCCTCAGCCCTGCCGGAACGGGCACGTCAACTCCTGGGTTGGGGTTCGTACCACTCAGATGGCGGGGGCAGGACGTGGCTAGTCGACTTTGAGGACGCCTCCCGCCTCTTCGACTGACCCGCCTATCCGTCAGCACTGCTCCCCGGGTGGTTTCATGCCCAGCGGCGTGCCAGCCGCTCGGCTGCACCGCCCAGAAGACGCAACAGTGGCTCAGCCACGTCGTTCAGCACAGCCCAGATGGCGTCGAGGCTGAGCTCCTCAGCACCCAGTCCCGCTGCGGGATTTGACACCACGCCAACTGCCGCATACGGCAGATCCAGTTCGCGGGCAAGGGCCACCTCGGGGTAGCCGGTCATGCCGACAAGGTCACCACCAAATCCTGCGTACATCGAGATCTCGGCCGGGGTCTCGAACCTGGGCCCGTTGGCGCACACGTACGTGCCTCCATCTACAAGGTCTATTCCCTCTGACACCGCCACCTCGGAGAGAGCCTGACGAAGATCACCGTCATAGGGTTCGGTCATGTCGGTGTGACGTACCTCCTTGTCAAAGAAGGTGTCCTCCCGGCCGTGCGTGAGGTTGATGAACTGGTCAATCAGGACCAGCTCTCCGTTGCGGTATCCCAAATTGATTCCGCCACTTACCGCCGTGGCGAACACGGCCCGTGCCCCGGCTTCGTGAAGTGCCCACAGGTTCGCCCTGTAGGGGATGTTCTGTGGCGGCACACTGTGGTCGGCGCCGTGCCTGGGAAGGAATGCCACCGGGCAGCCCCTCCATGACCCCTGCACCAGGCTGACCGTGCCGTAGGGGGTTTCAACCTGGCAATCGACGGCGTCCTCAATGCCGGGGAGGTCATAGAAGCCGCTTCCTGTAATCAGGCCGAGCATGCTGAAACGGTATCAACCACCGGTCAGCCGTCGGCCCCCGAGAGCATCAGGTGACCCACGCGGTCGCGGTCGATTCCCTCAGCAGGCTCACACGACACAATTAGCCCGCCGTAGATGACAGCAACCCGGTCGGAAACTCCCAACACCTCGTCGAGTTCGGCTGAGACGAGGAGGATGGCCATACCGGCATCGCGGTACTCGATGAGCCGACGGTGGATGAACTCGATGTTTCCAATATCGATTCCACGCGTCGGCTGCGCCGCAACCATCACCTTTGACTCATGGGAGAACTCGCGTGCGGCCACGACCTTCTGCTTGTTGCCTCCAGACAAGGTGGCAACCATTGCTGCGATGTTCGGTGGGCGCACATCGAACTCCTCGACCAACCTTGCCGCCTCGTCGTCAACGGCTCCGGGGCGCCTGATGCCGTGGCTTGAGTAGGGATGGTGGTGGTAGCGGTTCAAAACCATGTTGTCGGCCACGGTGTGTGCACCGATCAGGCCGAACTTTTCCCTGTCCTCGGGGATGTGTGCCACGCCCATGGTGCTGATCTGACGTGGGGACCTGCCCGCAATCTCCTCACCGTCGAGGATGATCGAGCCGGAAACGACACCGCGCAGACCCGTAATGGCCTCGACCAGCTCGCGTTGACCGTTACCCTCGACCCCGGCAACCCCGACAACCTCTCCTGCACGGACATCGAGGTTGATTCCGTTCAGCGCCCGGGTCCGCCGATCATCGTTGACGACCAGATCCACAACGGTGAGCACCTGATCACCCGGGGAGGCGGGGGTTCGCTTCAGCCGTAGTTCGACGGCACGACCAACCATCATCGACGCCAGATCGGACTCGTCCGTGTCAGCCGGGGTCGTGTGGCCCACAACCCGTCCACGACGCATCACGGTGATCTCGTCGGCGACGGCAATCACCTCACGGAGCTTGTGCGTTATGAACACCACGGCAACCCCGGTGTCGGCGAGGCCTCGCAGAACCTCGAGCAAGTGGCTGGTCTCCTGAGGTGTGAGCACAGCGGTCGGCTCATCCAGGATCAAGATGTCGACCTCGCGGTAGAGGGCACGCAGGATCTCGACCCTCTGCTGAATGCCGATCGGGAGGTCCTCGACGAGGGCCTGCGGATCGATTTCGAGCCCGAAGCGCTCCGAGAGCCTCCTGACCACGGCAGCGGCCTCGTCAAGGTCGACCACACCGTGTCTAGTCGGCTCGTCTCCCAGGACCACGTTTTCGGCAACGGAGAGGACCGGAACCAGTTGGAAGTGCTGGTGGACCATCCCGATCTGATTGGCAATGGCATCTCGAGGGCCGGTGAGGTTCATTACCTCCCCGTTGCGCCGAACCTCCCCCGTGTCAGCCTGGTAGAGGCCGAAGATGATGTTGACAAGGGTGCTCTTGCCAGCACCGTTCTCACCGAGGAGGGCGTGGACGCGACCACGTTCAATGCGGAAGTTGACGTCCTCGTTTGCCACCACGTCGCCGAAGTGTTTCGTTACGCCTTGCACCTCCAGGGCCGGGGATGCGGCCACGCCCACCTGGTCACTCACGGCTGTAGGGCTGCCCAACGGCAGCAGGTGGTCGGGCACGACCGACGAATCCGGCCAGGACGACGATGCAAACGACGTACGGGATCATCCCGATGAACTGCGGGTCGTCGGCCAGCCAACCGCGGAACTGGAGTTGTGTCTGGACGGCGCTGGCATAGCCGAACAGGAGTGCAGCCCCCCAGATCCCTATCGGGTTCCAGCGCCCGAAGATCATCACCGCCAGGGCCACGAAGCCCCTTCCGTTGGTCATCATACGCTCGAAGGATCCGACCGCTTCGAGGCTGAGGTAGGCGCCACCCAGACCAGCAAGGCATCCACCCGCTATGAGGTTGGTGTACCGAACCCGTGCTACCGAGATGCCGACCGTCTCGGCGGCGCTGGGAACCTCGCCTACGGATCTGGTCCAGAGCCCCCACCTGGTTCGGAACAACACGAACCAGACCACCCAGATGAGGATGAGGGAGAGGTAGGTGAGGGGGCGGTTGATGAAGAACACCCTGCCGACGACCGGCAGGTCCGCTAGCGGGCCGAACGACACCTGAGGGGTCTTGCCTGACGGCAGGGTGAGGCCCTGCTGGAAGAAATAGCTGCTGATTCCGAAGGCTGCGATATTGAGGACGGCTCCGGCGATTATCTGGTCGCCTTGCAGGGTCACCGACAGTCCCGCCAGACCGGCCCCCATCAGAGCACCGGTGAGCATGCCGGCGAGGATTCCGGCGAGAAGGCTCCCGGTTGAGGAGGCGACCATGAACCCCACGAATGCCGACAGCAGCATCTGGCCCTCAATACCGATGTTCACCACCCCTGAGCGCTCACAGAGGACCCCGCACAGCGCACCAAAAACCAGTGGCGTGGACTGACGGAGTGCGCTGGCCAGAACCGCCGTTGTCTGGTCCTGCTGGAACTCAGCGGTGAACAGGGTGATCACAACGAACACCACGACCGTCAGGATCACCCAGCGGGAACGAATGAGCAGGGCGTTCATGATGAACCCCAGCCGGAGGTGACAGAAACCTCTGCGATCTCCTGGTGGGAGAAGAACCACCGGACCACAATCGGTGTTGCCACGAACAGCAGCATCAGTGCCTCGATGATGTCGGTGATCTCTGGTGCCACATCGGCGTTGAACTGCATCATCGAGCCTCCGGCCTCCATGGCCCCGATTAGCAGGGCCGCCGGTATGACGCCGAGGGGGTGGTTCCGGGCCAACAGGGCAATGGTTATGCCGTTGAAGCCCAGCCCGGCATTGAAGCCCGGTTCGTACCTACCGATCACCCCCTGGGTCTCAATGGCACCGCCGGCACCGGCGAGTAGCCCACTTATGGCCATTGTGGCAACGATTATCCGTTGCACCGATATTCCGGCGTACCTGGCAGCGTCTCCGTTCAGCCCGACAGAGCGGATCTCAAAGCCGAGGGTGGTCCTCTCCAGCAGGTACCAGCATCCGAAGCTAGCTGCGACAGCCACCAGAAAACCCGTCGGGAACGACCCCCACAGCGGAATGACGGCACTCTCCTCGACTGCCGGGGTACGCGACAGGATCCCTTCGTCCTTCCACGAATTGGATGCCAACCAGTCCGTCAGGTTGAGGGCCACGAAGTTGAGCATGATCGTAGTAATCACCTCGTGGGCTCCACTGGTTGCCTTGAGGAGCCCGGCGATCGAACCCCAGGCTGCACCGGCTACGGCACCAACGAGGAGTGCAAGGGGTGCATGGATGATCCAGGGCAGCCCCTCAAAGCCGAAGCCCACGGCGGCAGCGAAGATGCCTCCGACCACGAGCTGCCCCTGGCCGCCGATGTTGAAGAGCCCGGCCCGGAATGCGAATGCCACCGCCAGACCACCCATGATGAGCGGGGTGGCCTTCTCGAGGGTGCGTCCGATTGTCTTCTGGCTCGAGAGCGATCCGTCGATCAGTGCCCCGTATGCCTCAATGGGGTTGGCACCCGAGACTGCCAGGACTATTGCGCCTATGCCGAGGGCCAGGCCTACTGCAATGAGGGGAACCGCTGCGGGTTTCAGCCACCTCATGGCGCTGCGCGCCAGACGACGCAGGGGCCGGTTGTCACCGCTGCAGACTAGGTGGGGTTGCGTGTGGGACCTGTGACTCCTCGCTGGAGGACCGTGATCCGATCACCGCGAAACCGTGTCAAGTGTCTCGCCCTGATCGAGTCGGATGACCCGAGTGTCGGTGACCACCGCCGTGATCAGGTCGTACGGGGTGACATCGAATGCAGGGTTGATGGTCCGCGTGCCCGCAGGGGCCGTCGGCACGCCCCCAAAACTGACGACCTCGTCATCACCCCGGTTCTCAATCTGGATGTCACCACCGCAGGCGGTGGCCATGTCGATCGTGGACTCGGGGGCTACTACCACGAACGGGACTCCGGAGTGTCTGGCAGCCAGTGCCAGTGAGAAGGTGCCAATCTTGTTGGCCGTGTCACCGTTGGCGGCGATCCGGTCGGCACCGGCCAGGACTACGTCGACAAATCCCCTGGAAATGAGGTGAGGCCCCGCCGAGTCGACGATCAGGCGGAACGGGGCACCCATCTGCTGGAGTTCCCAGGCAGTCAGGCGCGCGCCCTGTAGGAGAGGTCGTGTCTCAAGTGCAATGGCCTCCTCGAGGCAACCCAGCTCGTGGAGCGTCTGGATGACAGCCAGAGCGGTCCCCCGCTCAACGCTTGCGAGGCCACCGGTGTTGCAGATGGTGAGGGCCCGGAGCGAGTTGGACCTACCGGTGATCTCGGCTACCAGGTCGGCGCCACGGTCGCCCATGTTCACGGACGCAATCAGCTCTTCATTCCTGACGGCAATGGCTTCGGCCAGGATGTCTTCGGGTCCACCGTCGGAGACGGACACCACCCTGTCAACCATCTTCGCCAGGTTCACAGCCGTTGGACGAGCCGACCGAATCGACTCAACGTCGGCCTGGAACTCTGGTGTCCGCACACCGTTCGTTCGAGCTGAGAGTGCCACCCCGAACGCACCGGCAACGCCGATTGCCGGTGCCCCACGAACCGACAACCGGCGGATGGCATCGACCAGGTCGGGCACCGTCGTGATTTGCAGCATCTCGACCGATGTCGGCAACTTCGTCTGGTCGACCATCAATATGGTGCCATCAACCCAGTCCAGGGTCCTTCCACCAAGCTCGCCCATGATCCAGTCTCCGGGTTGTCGTCGGGTTACTAGTATCGTCCCGCGGCTCCCTGAACAACCCTGAGGATGCCGACGACCACATGAACGCCGACCAGATCTCAGCCATTCTCGGACTCGAGCCCCTGCCTGAAGAGGGTGGAATGTGGGCACAGACCTGGCTCGACGAACACGGGTCGGCGATCTACTTCCTGATGCAACCAGACGATTTCTCAGCGATGCACCGGCTCAACCGGACCGAGTTATGGCACCACTACAGCGGTGCACCCGTTGAGTTCCTGCTCCTCGACCCGGACGGATCTGTCGGAACCCCGGTTCTGGGAAGTGACCTGACAGCCGGTGAACGCCCGTTCCTCGCTATTCCCACCGGTGTCTGGATGGGCGCATCCACAATGGGGGACTGGTCGCTCGTTGGAACCACGCTGGCTCCGCCGTACGACCCCGAGGGCTTCGAGTTGGGAACAGCTGAGCAGCTCATCGAAGGGTTCCCTGAAGCTGCAGCCCGCATCACCGACCTCACAAGGGACGACCAGCCGTGACCGTGCCTGCATCACCCCGGGACCTCCTGGACCTCTCCGGCCGCGTCTTGGTGGTAACCGGTGCCGGCGGAGGCATCGGCTCCGGAATCGTCAACCGGCTCGTTGCCACCGGAGCAAAGGTCGTCGCCCACACCCGGTCATCGTCGACGGACCACCTGTTCGACCTTGACGGAAACCCGGTGTCGAGTCTCCGTGCCGACCTGACGTCGCCTGACGGTCCCGCCTATGTAGTCGACTCGACACTCGAGAAGTTCGGTCGTCTGGACGGGCTCGTCAACAATGCAGGAACCCAGTCGGTCGTGCCGTTCAACGAGATCACCGATGAGATCTGGTCCCAGACGATGGACATCAACCTCACGGCGGTTCACCGCCTGACACACCTGGCGTCAACCGCCATGCGCTCACGTGGATCCGGTGGATCGATTGTCCACATCGCCTCGATCGAGGCCCACCACCCGACAGAGGTGCACGGTCACTACGCCACCTCCAAGGCTGCACTGGTCATGCTGGCGAGAGCCGCGGCACTTTCATACGGCAGAAGCGGCATCCGCGTCAACACGGTCTCGCCCGGGCTAATCACACGACCCGGCCTGGACGAGGACTGGCCGGACGGGGTTGAGCGGTGGAAGGAAGCAGCCCCGCTAACAAGGCTCGGAACACCAGATGATGTGGGCGACGCCTGTGTGTTCCTCTGCTCGGACCTGTCCCGCTGGATTACAGGAATTGACCTTGTCGTCGACGGCGGGGTACTCACCCGGCCCACGTGGTGACAAGAAGACCAACTAGGAAGTAACCCGTGGAATATCGCTGGGACCTGTCAATCTCCAAGAACCTCAAGACCCCTCTCGACGAGTGCGTGTACGGGTCACGTCTAATCGGCTCAGACCCAGCCCTCGTGCTCCACGGTGGTGGCAACACGTCGGTGAAGGCCCCGTACGCCGACATCACCGGAACCACCACCGAGACGCTGTTCGTGAAGGGCTCAGGCTGGGACCTAGCGACAATCGAACCTCAGGGATTCGCCCCGCTTACATTGCCACGCCTACAGGATCTCCTGGCACTTGAATCCCTCTCCGATCCCGACATGATGCGCGAGCTCATGTCCTCCAGCTTCGACCCTGCGGCACCGGCACCGTCGGTCGAAAGCCTGCTACATGCCTTCATCCCCCACCCGGCGATTCTCCACAGTCACGCCGATGCGATCGTGTCCCTCACCAACGTTGGCGATTCCGGAGGGTATGTCCACGAGATCTTCGGTGATTCAGTGGTGGTCATTCCCTACGTCATGCCTGGTTTCGACCTAGCCAAGACCGTAGCCACCTCGTGGCCCGACCAGACCAACGCCGGCACAATCGGAATGGTGCTGCTCAACCACGGCCTCTTCACCTTCGGTGAAACCACACACGAGGCCTATGTCAGACACCATGAGTTGATCTCGAAAGCCGAACGCTGGCTGGCTGAGAACGCCCCCCTCCCGGCCTCCACTGCTGCAGGTCTTCCGGACCTGGACACAATCGCCCTGGCCGGACTCCGGCGAGACGTCTCTGAGGCCGCTGGCCAGCCGATGCTCCTGTGTCGTCACTGCGACCAGGTCTCCACCCGCTTCGTCCAACGCAAGGACCTGGAGAGCCTGGCTACGAGGGGGCCCCTCACACCCGACCACGTGATTCGCACCAAACGCATTCCGCTGGTGGGCAGGGATGTCGCCGCCTACACGACTTCCTACGAGGACTACTTCAGGGAACACGAACACAGGGGGCGAACCGAACTGACGATGCTTGATCCGGCTCCACGCGTCGTGGTCGACCCCGAGTTCGGGGTACTGACCGCTGGCAGGACCATCGCCGCCGCAGACATCGCCTTTGACATCTACGAGCACACGATGCCGGCCCTCGAGCGTGTCGAAGACAATCTTGACCGCTACGAGGCCCTCGACGCCGGCCACATCTTCGACGTCGAGTACTGGGACCTTGAGCAGGCCAAACTCCGCCTCGCCGGCCCGCCGGCGGAATTGGCCGGAATGGTCGCAGTGGTCACCGGAGCCGCCTCCGGAATCGGTCGTGCGTGCGCGGCCGAACTGCTGGCACGTGGGTGTGCCGTGGGCGGCATCGACATCGACCCCGGAGTCGCATCCACCTTCGACAGCCCCGCATGGCTGGGCCTCGCCGCGGACGTCTCCGACCCGGAAGCCCAGGCAGCAGCCATCGCCGACATCGTCGAACGGTTCGGTGGACTGGACATCGTCCTCGTAGCCGCGGGCATCTTCGGAAAGAGCACACCCATCAGCGGCCTCGACGCCGAGAACTACCGAATTGTCCAGGCTGTGAACGTCGACGCCGTTGTCAACCTCCTGCACACGACCCACCCATTCCTCGCCAGGTCCCCGGTCGGAGGCCGCGTCTCGATCATCGGCTCCAAGAACGTGGCAGCACCCGGAAAGGGGGCTCTCTCCTACTCGACCTCCAAGGCTGCCCTCAGCCAGGTTGCCCGTGTGGCCACCCTTGAATGGGCCGATGATGCAATCCGCGTCAACACAGTCCACCCTGACGCCGTGTTCGACACGGGCCTCTGGAACGACGAGCTGCTCAGGGAGAGAGCCGACAACTACGGCCTGACCGTCGACGAGTACAAGACGCGAAACCTTCTGCGAACTGAGGTCACCTCAGCCGGGGTGGCAAGGGTCGCCGTCGAATTGTGTACCGACACGTTCTCCGCCACGACGGGTGCACACATCCCGATCGACGGCGGAAATGAGCGGGTCGTCTAGACGCTGATGGCTCAGGTGCGTTTCACCGCTGATGTCGTGGTCACCTGCGACACGGACAACTCCGTGTACGCCCCGGGTGTGGTTGATGCGGTGGATGGCAGGGTCGCCTGGGTGGGTTCGCCGGACGATGCACCCGAAATCTCCGACACCGTCACCGTGGACAACGTCGGTGGACTGATCATGCCCGGACTGGTCAACGCCCACTGCCATACGCCGATGACCCTCGTGCGCGGATCTGGTGACGGCCTTCCCCTTCACCGCTGGCTGACCGAGGCCATGTGGCCGCGGGAGGGCCGGATGACGCCCGCCGATGCGTGGTGGGGCATGACCCTGGGGTCCGCCGAGATGCTGCTCGCCGGGGTGACAACGAGTTGCGAGATGTACCTGTTCGAAGACGCAGTCGTCGACGCCGCTAGAGCATCGGGTGCGCGACTGGCGATGACGCCCGGTGTCGTGGCGGCACTCCATCCCAGCGGTAGTGACCGGAGCGGTGAGATCGCCGAATTCTTCTCCAGACACCATGACCCGGCGGGGCGCGTGACCGTGGGCGTCGCCCCCCACTCCGCCTACGACCTCGGCGTCGACGCCGTGGTCAACCTGGCCGACCTGGCACGGTCTCTCAACACCGTGCTCCATCTGCACCTCGCCGAGACCCGTGAGGAGAGTGCCGAGCTGGAAGCCTCTTTCGGCTGCTCAGTCACCCGGATCCTCTACGACCAGGGTGTGTTCGAGGGTCGGGTGCTAGCCGCCCACTGCGTCTGGGTCGACACCACTGATATCAACCTGTTGGCTGCGAACGGTGTCGCCGTGGCCCACTGCCCGATCAGCAACATGAAACTCGGGTCTGGAATCGCCCCGCTGGCCGCCATGAGAGATGCGGGGGTCACGGTCGCATACGGAACCGACGGTCCGGCTTCCAACGACTCGCTCGACCTCTGGGAGGAGGTGAAGATGGGCGCACTCCTCGCCCGGGCCCACTCACTCGACTCGACCTTGATCACTGCAGTCGAGACACTCTCCATGGCAACCCGCTACTCGGCCGCGGCGGTAGGCCTCGACGACACAGGTTGCCTGATACCCGGCAACGCCCTCGACATGATCCGCATCGACCTTGACCAGAGCACCTTCGTACCGGTCACCGACATCGACGAACTGCTCGCCCACCTGGCATGGTCCGGATCCAGCCGGAAGGTGACCGATGTCTGGGTCGCCGGTGAGAAGGTGGTCGCCGACGGCGAGGTGCTGACAGTCGACACGGAGCGGGCCGTTGCCGAGGTCAGGGAACGAGCCCTCCGCCTGGCCGGGGCCTGAGGCGGGCCTACGGATCACACCTCCGGCGGCCCGTTCTGGCCGGTGACCTCGTCGACCATCAGCAGTGCCGCCCGACCGCCGCGGGTCTGGAGAACCCGGCACCACGGGTAGATTCCCGGAGGTGCCGTGGCACGTATTCCCGCCTACACGGGAATTCGCGGGTGTAGTTCAATGGTAGAACCCCAGCTTCCCAAGCTGATGACGGGAGTTCGATTCTCCTCACCCGCTCCAACCAGCCCGTATGCACGGCGACCCCTGCCTGACCGGGGTGCCTCAACACCTTGACAAACTGATCAAAGGTTATATGATCGTCTGTCAGTAGAATTCGGGGGCCGGGAGACACGTGCGCACACTTGAGAGTTTCGTGAATGGCGCGTGGCACGCCCCCGACAGCGAAGGGGTGACCACCAGCCACGCCGTGACCGGCGAACCCGTCGCATCCGTCTCGAGCAGCGGGATCGACTTTGCAGGAACCACCACATACGCGAGGGAGGTCGGCGGCCCCACCCTACGGTCCATGACCTTCCACGAGCGGGCTTCCCTCCTCAAGACACTGGGCCAGCACCTGTTCGCTGAAAAAGAAGGGCTCTACGACCTGTCCACCGCCACCGGCGCCACCCGTGCCGACTCCTGGATCGATATCGAGGGCGGCGCAGGCGTGCTCCTCAGCTATGCCTCAAAGGGACGGAGGGAACTACCCAACTCCACGGTCCTCCTCGATGGCGATCCCGAGATCCTGGCCCGGGACGGCTCGTTCATCGCCACCCACATGGCAACCTCCCTGAACGGGGTGGCCGTCCAGGTCAACGCATTCAACTTCCCCTGCTGGGGTGCCCTCGAGAAGTTCGCCCCAGCCCTGTTGGCCGGCGTACCAACGATCATCAAGCCAGCCACCCAGACAGCGTTCCTGACCGAGGCCATGGTCCGCCTGATGGTCCAGTCAGGGATCCTCCCCGACGGAGCACTGCAACTGGTGTGTGGCGGGGTCGGCGACCTGTTCGACCACCTGGGCGGACAGGACCTCATCGGCTTTACCGGCTCAGCCTCCACTGCGGCGTTCCTGAGGGCCCATCCGGCCGTGGTGGAACGCTCGGCTCGCTTCAACGCCGAGGCCGATTCCCTCAACGCGGCCATCCTCGGCCGCGAGTCAGGGCCCGGCTCAACCGAATTCGACCTGTTCGTATCCGAGGTCGTGACAGAGATGACCGTCAAGGCCGGACAGAAGTGCACGGCCATACGCAGGGCGCTGGTGCCCCACCAGCACCTGGATGCGGCAACCGACGCCGTGGCGACAGCACTCGGCGAGGTAAGGGTTGGCGACCCGGCTGACCCCGAGACCCGCATGGGTGCCCTCGTCAGCACGGTGCAGAGGAGAGAGGTGCTCGACGCCATCTCGACCCTCGTCGGATCTACCACCGTGGTAACCGACTCCTGTGAGTTCCACGGTGTGGACCCTGCAAGAGGGGCGTTCCTGGCACCCACCCTGCTGCGCACAGACAACCCGACCAACCCGGGGGTGCACACCACCGAGGCCTTCGGACCGGTCAGCACGATCATGGGATACACGAACCCGGCCGACGCCATCTCGCTCACGGCCCTCGGTAGCGGGAGCCTCGTCGCCTCCATCTACACAGCCGACCCGGTCGAGGCGCGTGAGTTGGCCACCGGCATAGCGGCACACCATGGCCGCATCCACATGGTTGACGCCTCGGTCGCCGATACCAGCACCGGCCACGGCTCACCCCTTCCCAACCTCGTCCACGGTGGCCCTGGCCGGGCCGGAGGTGGCGAAGAGATGGGAGGCCTCCGCGGCGTCCGCCACCACCTCCAGACGACCGCCGTGCAGGGCTCACCCGACATGCTCACGGCCATAACCGGAGAGTGGATGCCGGGCTCCACCCGGTTGTTCGACCGCGGCCATCCGTTCAAGCTGAACTTCGATGACCTCAGCATCGGAACGGCTATCCGCACCAACTCACGCACCGTGACCCTCGACGACATCGAATCCTTCGCCGAGAGCACCGGCGACCACTTCTATGCACACATGGACGAGGAGGCCGCTGCGGCGAGCCCAATCTTCGGCGGACGCGTCGCACACGGCTACCTGGTCCTCGCACTTGCGGCAGGGCTGTTCGTCTGGCCAGACCCGGGGCCTGTCCTTGCCAACTACGGGGTCGACCGCTGCCGCTTCGCCAAGCCGACCTACCCGGGCGACACCCTCACCGTCCTACTGACCTGCAAGCGAAAGACGCTGCGGGCCGGAGCGGGATACGGCGAGGTGGCCTGGGACGCCCAGGTCAACAACCAGGCCGACGAGGTGGTGGCCGCCTACGACGTACTCACGATGGTCGCCAACCGACCCGGTGTGAACGGAGCACCACTCGAACAGACCGACAATGGAGGCAACACCTGATGGGACGCACCTGGTCCTCGATGCACGACTTCGAGGTATTCCTCCACGGCGGGGGAATGGTCGAGGTCGACGACGACATGCCCGACGAGTACCGGGCAGCCGTGTTCCGCTTCATTGAACTGCACGCCAACAGCGAACTGATGGGCGGCCTGACAGAGCGCGACTGGATACCAAGGACCCCGGGCCTGCGACACAAGATGGCCGTACTTGCCAAGACCCAGGACGAGATCGGCCACGGCCACCTGCTCTACATGGTCGCTGCCGACCTCGGTGTCAAGACCCGGCAGGAGATGCTCGAGGACCTGTTCGCCGGACACTCCCGGTTCCACAACGTGTTCCACTACCCAGCCAGGACATGGGGAGACCAGGTCGCCATCTGCCTGCTGGTCGACGGAGCAGCGGTTCCCAGCCAGAAGTCCGTCTACAAGGACTGCTCCTATGGCCCCTACAAGCGGATCCTCAAGCGGATAATCGCCGAGGAGGGCTTCCACCTCCGCCTGGGCGAGGAACGAGCCCTCAGGATCGCCCAGGGAACCGACACCCAACGTGCCATGTTCCAACAGTCCATCGACGACTGGTGGTGGCCGGCCCTGCGCCTCTTCGGGCCCGACTCGAAACCCGACGACAGGCTTGCCCGCTGGCGCCTCAAGTCCGAGAAGAACGAGGTGATGAGGGCCGGCTGGGTCCAGAAGTTCGTTCCGATGCTGCACAGCTACGGGTTCACCGTGCCAGACCCCGGTCTCACCCATGACCCCGAAACCGATGTCTGGACGTGCGGGCCGATTGACTGGGGACCCCTCAAGAAGACCATGGCGATGGACGGGCCGGATACCGCACGACGGATTGCTGAGGCGTCCGCGGCATGGGAGACCACCAGGTGGGTTCGTGACGCCCTCGATGCCGCCCCCGCCGGAGCGGTCACATGAGCACCATGACCGTTGACAACACGCTGCGCGACAGGGCCGTCGCCGCCGTGGCAACCGTCGACGACCCCGAGATTCCGGGCGTTTCCATCGTCGACCTGGGACTGCTCGAGACTGTCACCACCACCGCAGATGGCACGGTCGCCATCGGCCTCATCCCGACCTTTTCCGGCTGCCCCGCACTCGCCATGATCGCAGCCGACGTGGAGGCAGCCGTGACGCTGCTTCCAGAGGTAGGCGAGGTCACCGTCGAATGGCTGAGGTCTCCGGTGTGGACGATCGAGCGCGTGACCGACGACGCCCGTAGGACCATGGCCACCAACCTCACCCTGGCGGTCAGGGCCGACAGCGGCCCGACACCATGCCCACGCTGCGACTCACCGACCGTGGAGAAGTCGGAGTTCGGCCCCAGCCGCTGCCGGGCCGTGCACCGATGTGATTCCTGCCTTGAGGTAATCGAAGTCATGCGGGACCGGTAGAGGAGCAAACATGCACACATACGAGGTATTCCTGAAAAGAGACGGACAGGAGGAGTACCGGCACGCCGGGAGCATCAACGCCCCCAACGACGAACTGGCGCTCCTGTTGGCCCGCGAGAACTACCTTCGCCGCGCCGAGGCCGACCTCCTGTGGATGGTCGACCGTGCACACCTGCTGGTTGGTGACCGGGACTTCGTGGCACCCAACTCGGACAAGCCGCACAGGGACAACGACGGGCTCCTCGTGGCAGCCCACCGCAAGAGTCAGAGGGGGGGAATGTGACACCAATGACCCCGGGAACAGCTGAGTTCCTGCTCGCCTTCGCCGACGACGAGCACCTCATGGGACAACAGCACACCGAGTGGATCGGCATCGCACCGTTCCTCGAAGAGGACATGGCATTTGCCAGCATCGCCCAGGACGAACTGAGCCACGCCGCCCTCCTCTACGCCATCGTCACCGACAAGGGACAGGGTGGCCCGCCCGACGACCGGGCGATCGACCGCCTGGCATTTGACCGCAACGCCGACGATTACCGATCCGCTCAGATCGTGGAGGTTGCCTGCACAGGCTGGGCCCACGCCCTTGTCCGCCACTGGCTCTACGACACCGCAGAAGAACTCCGGTGGTCACTCGTCGCCAGGTCGGAACTCGAGCCGCTCAGAGACACCGCTGCCCGTGCGGCCCGCGAGGAGAGGTTCCACGTTCGCCATGCCGACGGCCTGATCGACGTCCTGGTCCGCACGCCGGACAGCGCAGGCCGGCTGGCTGGTGCCGTCAACGACGTCCTGCCCCTCGCCACAGGCCTCTTTGACCCGGTTGCAGGTGAGGCAGAGGCTGTTGAAGCAGGTGTCACGTCGGCACCGTTCGACACGCTGCTGCCTGAATGGACCGACAGGGTCCGGGCCCGGTTTCCCGACATCGACATCGGTGCCATCGCAGCACCTGCCTCCGCGGGCCGGGCACGGAGGCACGAAGACTTCGCTGCGCTGATGGCCCGGATGAACGAGGTCAGGAGCATCGACCCCACCGCTATCTGGTAGGCGAAGCCCGCTGCGGCGCTACGGTGCCGCCATGATCCCCGGACCCGACGAGTCTCTGGAGACAACCGACTACCACTGTGCCGGCGAGCCCTTCCGAATCCTGGATGTCGGCCCCATGGAGGGTCGCACTGTCGGCGACCGCCGTGAGTGGGCGATGCAGAACCTGGACGACCTACGTCGCTTCCTCGTGAACGAGCCACGCGGGCATGCCGACATGTACGGCGGTTTCGTCGTGCCGCCCGACGACCCCGACGGTGACCTGGGGATCGTCTTCTTCCACAAGGACGGCTTCAGCACAGCATGCGGCCACGGCACCATCGCCATCGTCACCTGGGCGATCGACACGGGGCTGATCCCTGCCGATGGCGGAGTTGCGGACGTGGTCGTGGACGTTCCCTCCGGCCGTCTGCCGACGGTCGCCAGGCTTGACGGGGGCAGGGTTGCCAGCGTGCGGTTCCAGAACATCCCCGCATACGTCAGTGCAACGGGAATGGAGATGTCCACCACCTTCGGGATGGTGTCTGTCGACATCTCATTCGGAGGTGCCTTCTACGCGTCGGTGGCCCTCGATGGGACCGGCCTCTCAGCCGACCGTGGGGGCCTTGACGACCTGATCTCAGCGGGGCGCCAGATACGGGCCGCCCTCAAAGGCTCTCCGACTGTTGTGCACACTCCAGATGACCGTCTCTCGGGCCTGTACGGCACGATCTTCCACGAGACCGTCGGTGAGACCCCCCTCCACCAGAGGAACATCACGATCTTCGCCGACGGCCAGGTGGACCGGTCACCGTGTGGTTCGGGCACGTCAGCGCGCCTGGCCCTTTTGCACCAGGCCGGCCTCGTGGAAAAGGACGACCTCTTCCTGAACGAAGGAATAGCAGGCGGCGTGTTCGAAGGCCGGATCACGGCAACCCCGAACGCCGGCGTGGTCACCACGATCGAGGGGTCCGCCCACATGCACGCCACGAGCAGCTTCAACCTTGACCCCGATGACCCGATCGGCCTCGGTTTCCAGTTGCGCTGACGCTGTGACCATGCAACCACCCACCACCCATCCTCGGCCAACGTGACCTCAGGTCAGATGCCCGACACGGTCGGCCTCCCAGCCGAGCCAAAGGCCGCCCTTCAAGTCGAGCGCCTCAGGGCCCTCGTCCGGCGCCTGACCACCTGTGACAATGCATTCTGGTCAGAACGCCTGTCAGGTGTCGACCCCGACTCGGTTACCTCGATCCAGGACATACGGTCGCTGCCGTTCACCGTCAAGAAGGACCTCCGCGACACCTACCCCCTGGGAATGCTCACCACCCCCCTGGCCGACACCACGCGGCTCCACGCCAGCTCTGGCACCAGTGGCAAGCCGACGATCGTCGTGTACACACCCGGCGACCTCGCCACCTGGGCCGAGGTCAATGCCCGCTCGCTGGCCCTCGCAGGAGCACGGCCTTATGACATCCTCCACAACGGGTACGGGTACGGGCTGTTCACCGGCGGCCTGGGCCTCCACTACGGAGGAGAACGCCTGGGATGCACGGTTGTGCCCGTCTCGGGCGGCAACACGGCACTCCAGCTTCAACTCCTCAACGACCTTGGAAGCCGGGTCCTGTCGGCTACGCCATCGTTCTGCCTGATCCTGGCGGAACGGGCCCGAGAGCAGGGAATCCTCGACGACCTCAGCGTCGAAATCGGGATTCTGGGAGCCGAACCATGGTCCGAGGGAATGCGCACACGCATCCAGGACGCATGGGGTGGGGGTTTTCGGGCCCTCGACTTGTACGGCCTCTCCGAGGTGATCGGCCCCGGAGTTGCAATGGAGGCCCCCGACGATCTGGGAGCACTAAACGTCTTCGACGACCACTTCCTCCCCGAGGTGGTGGACCCCGAATCCGGAGAGGCGGTGCCGAACGGTGAATGGGGTGAGTTGGTCCTGACAACGCTCACCAAGCAGGCCATGCCCGTTCTCCGGTACCGCACCGGCGACATCACGAGGATTCTCCCGGACCCGGGGCCACCAGGCCGGCACTGGACCCGAATCGCCAGACTCACAGGGCGCTCTGACGACATGCTTGTGGTCCGCGGCATCAACGTGTACCCGCGAGAGATCGAGACGGTCCTGATGGACGACCCTGATGTCGGAGCCAACTACGCGATCGTCGTTGACCGCCGGGGCCCGATGGTCGAACTGCGGGTGAAGGCTGAACTCGGCGACTCCACAGCCGACACCCCGGAGGTGACCAGCAGACTCCAGAAGGTGCTCATGGACCGCCTCCGGGTCAGAACTCCGGTCGAGTTGGTACCCCCCGGTTCAATGCCCCGAACCGAGGCGGGAAAGGTGAAACGGGTCTTCGAGCAGGTTGACGATGCGGATCCACTGGGCTGATCGCCCAGTCGAGGTCAGGGTCGTGCCCGGCTGACCGCCTCCGCCCAGCGATCACGGTCGACCGGCCCACGGGGTCCGACGAGTTCAGCAGGCTGCCAGCCCTTCATGGCATCAGTCGGATCGGTTGCATCACCTGTGGCGACCCTCACCAGGGCCGCTGCGCCCAGGGCCGTCGCCTCCAGTTCGGAGGAGCGCTCCACCACAATCCCGGAGGCATCGGCAAGAGACTGTACAAAGGTCGGGTTGGCGCTCATCCCACCATCCATGCGAACGGAGGTGGGTTTCGTGCCCGATGTCCGGGCAAGCACCTCGATCACGTCGGCACAGCAGTGCGCCACACCCTCGAGTACCGCCCGGCAGATCTCAGCCCGTCCGGTGCCCCGGGTGACGCCCAGCAGCGTTCCCCGTGCTCCATCGTCCCAGGTGGGGGTCCCCAGGCCTGAGAGTGCCGGAACGAAGACCACGCCTCCGGAATCCTCACAGCCCGACGCCAGGGCATGGGACGACGCCACGTCGGGGACGACGCCCAGGTCGACCAGCCACGCCACCGCAGAACCGGCACTGAGCACAGCACCCTCGAGCATCCAGGCGACACCATCCGGGGTTGCCCAGGCCGGCATGGGGTAACACCCGTCTGCACCGGTGCCGGCAACGTCACCAGTGCACATATCAACCATTGCACCGGTGCCGGCAGTCAGCTTCGTCTGGCCGACACTGACACAACCCAGGCCGATGAGCGACGCCTGCTGGTCACCGGCCAGTGCGGAAATTGGTGGAGCACCGGGCAGCACGGATGCGGCCGTCACGACACCCGCCGACCCGACGACCTCCGGCAGGGAAGAGGCCGGGATAGACAGGCAATCCAACAGGGCCACATCCCATGAACCGTCGAGAGCCAGAAGGCCTGTTGCCGCGGCGTTAGTCAGGTCCGTGACGTGTGCCTTCCCGCATGTCAGCACCCATGCCAGCCAGGAGTCGACGGTGCCGAGACAGAGATCAGCCCTGCCTGTGGCCCGACTCTCCCCCATCAGCCACTCGAACTTCGTCGCCGACTGGTTTGGCGCCACGGGAACACCCTCGGCCCGGAGTTCACCGCACCGGGCCACTGTGCGCAGGTCCTGCCAACCGATGCCCGGTCCGACCGGTTGCCCGGTGGAACGGTCCCATGCAACCGCCGACGCCCGCTGGCTGGCAATGCCAACGCCATCCACCGGACCGTGGCGTTCGAGCACCTCGGTGGCCATGCCCATCACCGCCTCAGCCAACACCAGGGCATCGAACTCGACCAGGCCGGGCGCCGGGTTGGCGGGCGGCAGGCTCAGCCTCTCCTCTCCGACAGGTCGACCATCGCCATCGACGGCTACGCAGCGGACGGTGGTCGTGCCCGCATCGACGGCCAGAACGGTCACGGCCAGGAGACCTCCCCAAACCTGTCGGGCAGGCCCATCTTTCCTGGATTGAGTATCCCCTGCGGATCCAGGGCCTCCTTCAGGGCGACCATCACCTCGAACCCGGAACCGAGCGCCTCAGCCATGAACCTGGCCCGGTTGAGGCCAACCCCATGGTGGTGGCTGAGCGAGGCGCCGACTGAAAGCGCGGCCCGTGTGGCGACGTCCCACGCAGCCACGTACCAGGCCTCACGGATCGTGGGGTCCTCGGGCCGAGCGGCAAACGTGAAGTAGAGGCAGGCACCGTCGCTATAGGCGTGGGACTGGTGGGCTGACACGACCCTCACGCCGTCCATGGCCCCGACGGCATCAAGTACCGACCCGTAGCAGGAATCGAGGTTGCTCCACGAAACCGTGACCTCCATCGTGTCGAACACAAACCCCTTCTTCGTGATGGCAGCCAGACCGGCGACATCGTTTCGGTCCGCCCACCACTGCTCCACCAGCCCGGAGTCCAGTGGATCGGCGGTGGAACACTCCTCAGCGACCACCGACATGTCGGCCTCGACCAGGTGGGCGTCGCCCTCATCCAGAACCAGGAGGACGTGCGCATCACCTGTGTCGAAGCGCGGTGCCGCCTCGGTGGAGTCGTAGACACGTAGCGCTGCGGGAGTGGCCCCCCGCTGCATGATCCGCCTGCATGCATCGTTGGCCGCTCCGAAGCTCTCGAACCCGAAGGCCGAAGTCGACCTGACCTGCGGTTGGTGGTGGAGGCGCAGCCAGGCCCTGGTGATGATGCCGAGGGTTCCCTCGGAGCCGACGAAGACCTGGGTCAGGTCCGGCCCCGCGGCAGCACGGGCGTGCCCACCGGTGATCACGACGCTGCCGTCGGCCATGACGACCTCGATCCCGACTACGAGGTCCTCGATCTTGCCGTACCGGTTCGAGAGTTGTCCGGCTCCGCGACAGGCCAGCCAACCACCGACGGTCGAGAGCGAGATCGACTGTGGCCAGTGGCCGACCGTGAGCCCAATCTCGGCCAGTTCCCCCTCCAGCACGTCGCCGAAGGTCCCCGCAGCCACCTCAACCACCATCGAGTCACTGTCAACCACCGATATCCCCGCCATGCCAGTCAGGTCCAGGAGGATCCCGCCGTGCACAGGCACACTGGATCCCAGAACCCCCGAGCGGCCTCCAGCTGCCGTTACGGGCACGCCGTGGCTACTACAGGCCGCCACCACGGCTGCCACCTCTGCGGTCGTCTTCGGCCTGGCGGCCGCTCCGGCGATGGCGGGAGCCAGGCCCTCCAGCGCCCAGATCTGTGCAAGCGGCCACCAGTCACGGCTGGCCTCGACACGGTCACCCAGGGAACAGAGGACCTCAACTCCCTGGGCCTCCAGGTGGCTGAGCAGTTCGGCTGGGACCTCCACCTGGGATGCGAGGAGCCTCACCTCCAGGTCGGTCGGATCAACGCTCCAGTCGATCGGGGGCGTTGGGCCGACAGCCTCGATATCCATCTACTCCTCCGTTCACAAACCCTGTCGGGCTTCATCCTCAGCCGCCACGAGCGCCTCAAACGCATCGATCTCAGCCTGCCTGCGCTGGCTGCTCCACCCGGCCTCCCGGCCAACCAGGTCGGCGACCAACCCGACCGCTTCGAGCGTCGCAGCACTGTCCTCGAGGCGGGCCCGGGTCCTACGGGACAGGACGTCGTCGAGCGTCTGTGCCATCTCGTACCTGACCGCGTAGGCGGCCTCTGCACGACAGTACGCCAGGCCGTGCACCAGCGGCTCCGCCAAGGTCGCATCCTCGTTGACAAGGGCACTCACCTCTCCGGCCTCCGATCCGTAGCGGCCCGCCAGATGCGGTCCGGGTCGCCCCTGTACTCCGGCATCAGCTCGTGAACCTGCGCCACGTAGGCGCAGTCGGCGCGTCCTGCAACGCCGGGATTCGCCTCTGTGTGCCAGTACCGCATCCACGGCTTCAGCCGCCATGCGACGGTAGGTGGTGAGCTTTCCACCGGTCACCGTCACCACTCCTGTTCCATCGCCCTCCACCACGTGGTGCCTCGACAGATCGGCGGTGCGACCCGTATCGGTGGGTGTCACAAGCGGGCGCAACCCGGCCCAGGTTCCAACCACGTCGTCGACCGTCAGGTCGGCATCGGTCATGGCGTTCACGGCATTCAGCAGGTAGGCGACGTCCTCTGACCGGCACAGGGGCTCATCAAGGTCGCCGTCATGGTCGGTGTCCGTCGTTCCAATGTAGGTGTGGTCATCCCTCCAAGGAAGCACGAACACGCTCCGCTTGTCTCCCCTGACAGGCAGGAGGACGGCCAGGTCCACCTCCAGGCGGTCGCGTGGCACGGTCACGTGCACGCCCTTGGCTGGACGTATCTTCAGGTCGCTGTCAACTCCGGTGATTGCCTGGACACCATCTGCCCAGACCCCACAGGCGTTCACTACCGCCCCGCATGCCACCTGGACCTCGCGACCATCGGCCTCGACGGTCGCGCCAACGACCTGGCCACCCTTTCGGGTCACCCCGGTCAGGGCCGTGTAGGTGGCGACCACTGCACCGTGGTCGAGGGCGGCGGTTCGGGCGATGGCCAGGGTCAGCCTGGCGTCATCAGCCCATGCGTCGAAGTAGAGGTACCCCGAGGCGACAATGTCGCTCCTGATCCCCGGTAGGTGCCCGATCACCTCCTCTGCCCTGAGGCGCCGGTGCCTACGCCCGATCCGCAGCCCACCGGTCAGGTCGTACTGCCACATGGCCAGGCCGAGGCCGAAGGCGATGCGCCGGTCGACAACCCCACCCTTCTTCAGAATCGGGATGACGAACGGCAGGACCGACACCAGGTGTGACGCGTTGCGGAACAGGCGCTGACGCTCAGCCAAGGCCTGGTAGACCAGGCCGAACTCCCCGTGCTGCAGGTACCTGAGGCCGCCGTGGACCATCTTGGACGACCGGGACGACGTGCCAACAGCAAGGTCGCCCTTGTCGATGAGGGCTACCGACAACCCCCGCGACGCTGCATCCAGCGCCACACCGGCACCGGTGATGCCGCCACCAACGACCAGGACGTCGAACCGCTGGGATCCCAGGCGCTCAACCGATTCCTCCCGCCGAAAGGACGGCCTCAACGGCCCATTCCTCCGGGGGGCTGGGTAGATGTCACCGGGCCTGTGCTGCTATTCGCCGCCGTCACTACCCGGGCGACCACCGAGCAGGTCCGAGCGAACGTCGACCGTCGGACCGCTGGTGGTTCCATCACCTTGATCCTGTCTGATCCACACGGTCCGCTGCGGAAATGGAATCTCGATGCCGTTCTCGTCAAAGGCCCTCTTGAGGCGGGCCCGCAGCAGGCGGCCGGTGGCCCACTGCTCACCCGGTTCGGTCTTGACGGCCAGCCGAATTGAGATGGCGTCGGCTCCAAAGCCCTGAACGCCCCATATCTCGGGCTCCTCGAGGATCGTGGTCGACTCACGCTTCTCGCGCCAGACCTCGTCGGCTACGTCCTTAATGACGCTGGCCGCCAGGTCGATGTCGGTGTCGTAGGCCACATCGACGTCGAGAACCGTTCGGGCCCAGAGTTGCGACGAGTTGCCGACGCGTCGAATCTCACCGTTGGGGATCACCCATACCACGCCCTCGACATCACGCAGGACAGTCGTACGCAGGCTCACGCGCTCAACCGTGCCGGATGCGGCTCCCACGTCCACGTAGTCGCCCACCCCGTACTGGTCCTCGACGACGATGAAGATCCCCGCGATGAAGTCGGCCACAAGCGACTGTGCCCCGAAGCCGACCGCCAGGCCGACAATTCCGGCACCGGCAATGAGCGGTGCCAGGTCAAAGCCAATCTCCCCGAGTGCGAGCATCATCGCCATCAGGTACACCACCGCTCCCGCGATGCTTCGCAGCACGGCGCCCAGCGTCAGGGCCCGCTGACGCGACCTCTCCGCCTGCTCGTGGATTCTCTGCAACTTGCCGCGCGCCCGCCTGCCCAGGCGGGCCACCATGGCATCGGATTCGACCTCGTCCTCCTGTTTGGTGCGAGATGCGATAAGGCGATCGACCATCCGGTCGATTGTCTGCTTGACCAGACGGTTCACGATTATCGCACCGACCAGGATGATGGCGATCTTGAGGGGGCGCTCCACGAGCCATCCCGCTATCTCAGACACTGCCTCGTTGCCCGTAGCGTCCCAGACCGCCTCACAGATCAACCCGGGGCTGTCACCGCAGGCATCGGTCAGGCCTGGTCCAGCAGCCTGAGCCAGTAGTTCAATTGCCATCACCGTCACCTCCAGTCCGGGACGGTAGTCCACCAACCGGTCAACGGCTCATCCCTACCCGCTGGAAGCCTCGGTCAGGAACCCCTGGGAACTGGTTCAGGCCACCAGGGTCACAAGCGCCCAGATCGATACGGCCGAACCCAGGATGATGTAGATGAGGCTCCGCCAGAGTGGTGGCCTCTCGAGGCCACCGGAGGCCTCTCCACTCTGGCCGCTACCGGTGGGCGGTCTGATCAGAGCAGCCATGTTACCGACGGCCATTGCACCGCCCAGGGCCAACAGCAGCCATGCCAGGAGATCCTCGCCCAGGAACACCGGCCTGCTCAGCCCAGTCGGGGCATGTTGGCGAAGCGCGTGTAGTGGGGCAGGAAGGCCAGACGGACAGTGCCGGTGGGCCCGTTGCGGTTCTTGCTAACAATTATCTCCGCCGTGCCCATATCGGGGCTTTCCGTGTTGTAGACCTCGTCGCGGTAGATGAATATGACGACGTCGGCGTCCTGCTCGATTGAGCCTGACTCCCTCAGGTCGGCGAGCAGCGGTCGCTTGTCCTGCCTGGTCTCGAGCCCACGCGAGAGCTGTGACAAGCCCACCACGGGGGTCTCCAGTTCCCTCGCCAGGATCTTGAGGCCCCGGCTGATCTCGGATACCTCCACCTGGCGGCTCTCGGCGGTCGACCTGCCGGTCATGAGCTGCAGGTAGTCAACGACGATGACCCCCAACTTGCCGATCCGGCTCTTGAGGCGCCGGGCCTTGGCCCTGATCTCCATTACCGAGATGTTGGGGTTGTCGTCTATCCAGATGGGCGCCTCAGCGAGCTTCCCGATTCCGTGGTTAATCCGTGACCAGTCGTCTGGGGTCAACTCGGCATTCCGGATGTGCTTGGAGTCGACCCGTGCCTCGGCGCAGAGGATCCGCTGGCTCAACTCAAGTTGGCTCATCTCGAGCGAGAAGAGCAGGACTGGCAGGTCGGACTCGACCCCGATGTGTGCCGCCAGGCCTAGGGCAAATGAGGTCTTGCCCATTGACGGCCGACCGCCCACGATGATGAGGGAGTTGTCCTGGAGACCTGAGATAAGGTTGTCGAGGTCCTTGTAGCCGGTTTCGGTTCCAGTGATTCCGGCGCCCTGTTCAAAGAGGGTTTCAAGGCGGTCCAGGTTTGTGTCGAGAAGTTCACGGATGACCGCCATGGAGTCCGTGACCCGGCCCTGACCGACCTGGAAGACGAGGTTCTCGGCCTCGTCGACAGCCTTGATTACATCGTCGGGCCTGCCGTAGCCGATCTCGGCGATCTCGTTGGCAGCACCGATGAGTCCCCTGAGGGTTGCATGCTCGTGGATGATTCGGGCGTACTTGGGTGCGCTCGAGGTGGCGGGTGTGGAGGCCTGGAGTTCAAGCAGCAGCCCGGGGCCACCGAGGCTCGCCAACAGGTCGGCCCGGCTGAGTGCCTCGGCAACGGTTACCGGATCAACGGGCTCACCGGCCGCGTAGAGCCCACAGATGGCATCGAACACGTGGGCATGGGAAGGCTTGTAGAAGTGCTCGACCGATACGACCTCGAGGGCATCGGCGATGGCGTCACGCGACAGGAGCATCGCCCCCAGCAGGGAGGCCTCGGCCTCTATGTTCTGAGGTGGAACACGAAGCGTGGACCTACGGCCACCGACCCGACCTCTTGACGCGGCGGGTGGTCCGCTACCGGCCTCAGCCCTGTCGTAGCTGTCGAGGTCGTCTGGCGGTTCATCGGCCAACGGAGGAGCATTGTTGCCGGACGCGGGAGATGGCCCTGTGAGCGGGTCTGTCGAACTGTCGATCTCGTCGTCGTGAGCGCTCACCATGAGGTCCCCGTCTGTTCAGCACACATCGTCACCAAGTGTGCCCGGACGACCCTGTGGGTTGCTAGGGGAAAACCACTGCATACCCGTGGAAAACCCGAAGTCTCCCGGGGGATCGTTCTGTGGACCACGGTCATCATCTGGGGACAAACGACCATCGCACACGGGTTCAGTCGGCGGCCTCTACCTCGACACCGACCGGAACCGCCACCTCGGGGTGGATCTGAACGGTGAACTGGTGGAGACCCACGTCCTTAACCGTTTCACCCAGTACATGGGTGCGATCGGTCTCGAGCCCGGCCTGCGCAGCCAGGGCATCTGCCACCTCGGCTGCCCCGACTGAACCGAACAGTCGGCCCTCGTCGGATGCCTTGGCCGAAATGTGCAGGACCAGGCCGGCAATGCGACCAGCCACGATCTCGGCGTCGGCCCGTTCTGCAACAGACTTCATCTCGCGCTTGCGCTGCATCGTCTGGGCCTGGGCTGCGATACCGGCGTTGGCAGCGACGGCCAGGCCGTGGGGCACGAGGTAGTTCCGTGCGTAACCGCGTGCCACCTCGACGATGTCGCCGGTACGGCCGAGGCCGTCGACGTCGCTTCTGAGAAGGACCTTCACTGGTCACCTCCGGCTGGGACAGGCTCGGGCACCTCGTTGGAACCGTTGTCGTCTGCAATGGAGTCGACAACCTCGTTGGCTGCCATCTCGTCGACCGTCTCGAAGTCGGTGTCACCCGCGGATCCGGGTGGTGGAGCCGTGGGACGCGGCGGTGGGCCGTCGGCCCTTAGAGCACGGTCATCGCCCCTGTGCTCACGGCGCTGGGTTGTGACGCGGTTGGTGTAGGGAATGAGCGCCATCTCGCGGGCGTTCTTGACGGCCCGCGCAACGCTTCGCTGCTGGCCGGCGTCATTTCCGCTGAGGCGCCGCGCCTTGATCTTGGCCCGCTCTGAAACGAACTTGCGCAGCATGTCGGTGTCCTTGTAATCGACATACTCGACCTTGGCGATGGTGAGGGCACTGATTTTCTTCTTGCCGCGGCGCATGACCTTCTTGGGTTTGGCGCGTCGGGAGTTTGACTTTCGTGCCATCAGAAGGGCTCCTCATCGGTCGAATGGGTAGGTGCCTGGCTGGGTGCCTGGCCCCCTCCGGACACAACTGAGCTACCAGCTTCGCCCCTGAACTCGGTTCGGGTCACCTCGGCTGTTGCCCAGCGGAGGCTCGGAGCGACCTCGTCTGCGATGACCTCAACCTTTGAGCGGCGCTCACCGTTGTCGTTCTCCCAGGACTGCTGGTCGAGGCGGCCGTAGACCACCACGCGGTTTCCCTTGCTCAGTGACTCGGCGACGTTCTCGGCAAGGTCGCGCCAGCAGGTGACGTCAAAAAATGATACTGACTCCTCACCATCTCGATTCTTACGGTTCCATGCAAGGCCGAAACTGGCCACTGCGATCCCGGCGGGGGTAAACCGCAGCTCGGGGTCACGGGTGATGTTTCCGACCAGGGTGACGGTGTTGTCAAATGCCATGTGACTGTTCCTTTCTCAGCCGACGTCTGCCGGCTCGGCCTCGCCGATGAGGCCACGCCTGGTGGCCTCGTCATCGGGGAGGCGCATGATCTTGTGGCGGACAACGTCACTGCGGTCCGCAAGTCGGAGAATCCGATCGGTGGAGTCCAGATCGTTGGCCTCTGTAACGACCTCGAGGACGACGTAGAAGCCCTCCCATTTGTGGTCGATCTGGTAGGCAAAACGGCGGCGACCCCATGGCTCGGTGTCGAACACTGTCGGGATGCGGCCACCCTCGGCTTCGATGTTGGTGGTGACCTGGGTCTGCCAGGCCGCAACGGCCTCCTCGTCGAGGTCGCCGTTGTAGATGATCATCAGTTCGTAGACCCGCATTGCAGGTACTCACCTCCTGTGGACAGGGGCCTTGGTCGGCCCGGGGCCCCGTAAGGGGCAGGGGGACATGTTGTCGGACTTCTCGGGGAGAAGCGATCAAAGGCTACCGGCAGCGGTGTTGGATCCACGCAGCCATCCTGCTAGGGGGGTGTGACAGTCCTCTCACGTGCAACATGGCACCTGGACAAGGAAGGTGGTGAAGCCCTACCGCTCAGGCTCCGTCGTAGAGACCAAGGGATTCGGCGTCCTCGTCGCTCAAGCGGTAGCTCTCCTCAGCAGAGGGAAATGAACCGGACCGCACATCGCAGGCGAACCGGGTCAGGGCATCAACCCCTTCAGAATGCAGGTCCGCGTAGCGTCGAACGAATCGGGGACGCATGTCCTGCTCGATCCCGAGCACGTCGTGGAACACCAGCACCTGACCATCACAGTCGGGTCCGGCACCGATTCCAATCGTGGGAACGTCAACCGAACCCGTGACCATCGCCGCAACCTGATCCGGCACCCCTTCAAGAACGATTGCGAAGCAGCCCGCGTGGGCCAGGGCCTTGGCCGCTGCCACCAAGCCAAGCGCCGCCACAGCGTTTCTGCCCTGGACCCTGAAACCACCCATTGCATTCACCGACTGGGGGGTGAGGCCGATATGTCCCATCACGGGAATCTCAGCTGCGACCAGTGCCTCGACCATCGGCAACCGTCGCCGACCACCTTCCAGCTTCACCGCCCCGGCTCCGGCACGTATGAGGGTGGCCGCATTGGCGAGAGTGTCCCCGGTCGAGACGTGAAAGCTCATCCAGGGCATGTCAGCGACCACCAGAGACAATGGCCGGGCTCGTGCGACCGCTGCCGTGTGGTGCGCTATGTCGTCCACGGTCACCTGGAGCGTGTTCTCATGTCCGAGGACGACCATTGCCACCGAGTCGCCGACCAGGATCAGGTCGGCACCGGCTTCGTCGACCATCCGTGCACCTGGCGCGTCATAGGCGGTGACCATCACGAGGGGTTCCGCGCCATCGGCGACCTTACGCTCACGAACAGCGGGAACCGTCAACCTCTGAGCCACGGTCGGCCTCCTTGCCGTCCGGCGCCATTCGGCTGCCGGCAGTGTGGAAAGGCTAACAGCGTGAGCTGCCTAAGACTGGCCCCGGCCCATCGAGGTGATCCGCACGAGATGGTTCCAGCCACAGTCCGCACATACCTCGACCACATAGGCAGACAGGTCGGCACGGCGCTCATCAAGCCTCACCAGTTCTCCGGGGGTGGAGATGCAGCGCCCATGGGATGGCAACCTGGGCCCGAATACGTAGGTGACATGGGCCACCTCGTGTTCCTCGCAGATCGGACACGTCTCGGTGGTTGGTGTGCCGCACTCGACGGCGTTGCGGCACAGCATCGGCTGGGCGTCACAGACAAGATCCGTTGCAAGGTTCCCGGTACGCCAGGCGTTGACGGTGGTCTGTCGAGCCAGGCGGTAGTCGACGTCTGCGGGCCGCCGGGCAGGGACCAACCCCTGTCGTGCCTGACCCAGCTGACCTGTCTGGCCTCGTGCCATCTGGCCACTGTAGGGCAAGCCCGAGCGGCGGTCCGTAAGAGTCGTATTCGCCGACGGGACGAACGAGTCAGGTGCGGTCGGCCCACCAGGCCGACAGACGTCTGACCACCTCGTCGTGATCCAGGCGGCCCTCGCTGAAACGGAGGTCCGTGAGCCATGCAAGGGCCTCTCCAACCTGGGTTCCGGGCTCGAGGCCCAACAGGTCCATGACAGCGGCACCGTCCAGTGCAGGACCCATGTCATCCAGTTCCCCGGCGGCGGCGAGTCGGTTCACGGCGGCACCAAGGTCTCGGTCATCCAGTTCGAGGACCACAGCCAGGCGCAGGGCAGGGTGCAGCATGTCGCCTGCGTTCGCCGCTAGGCGGCGCACGGCCTCGTCTGACCACCGTGGGCCACGGGCCCCGGCAACGTCGTCAATCGTGCTCACAAGGCGCATCAGGTCGGACGTGTCACGTCCTGACATCCGCAGGCCCACCGCCATGTCGCGCAGTGCGGCAGCACCGACCACGGAGCCAAGGACCGCCAGCCGGAGCAGAGGTTCAGGTGGCGCCCCAGCCATCTGGTCAAGGACCCCAGACAGGGACCTGGAATCCAGATCGGCAACCCCGGGAAGAACGTGACCGACGAGCCCGGCATCGATCAGCAGCGCCAGTCCGGGTCCCGGGTCCAGAAGAGAAAGCAACCGGAACAACTCGACGCACTTTCTCTCGGCAGACACGATTTCCATCCGATCGGCGAGGTTCGTGGCTGCGTCCACCAGGCCAGGCACAGGGGTGAAGCCGTAACCAGCCACAAAGCGGGCAGCCCTTATCATCCGGAGCGGATCGTCGGCGAACGAAATCTCCGGATCCAGCGGAGTCCGCAACAGCCCGGCCTCGAGGTCGGAGCGACCGCCGTGCGGGTCGTGGAGGACCCCGTCGGCGACGTCGACCGCCATGGCGTTCACGGTGAAGTCACGCCTTGACAGGTCCTCGGCCAGGTCCATCGAGTAGGACACATCCGGCTTGCGGGAATCGGAGGTGTAGGCCTCGGCACGGTGGGTCGTGATCTCGATCGTGCGGCCCTCCAGCCTTACCCCGATTGTGCCGAACCTCTCACCCTGCAGCCACACGGCGTCGACGACGCCGTCCACCAGAACCTTCATTTGGTCGGGTGTGGCGTCGGTGGTCAGGTCCAGGTCTGGAGTATCGACCTGTCGGCCCAGCAACTCGTCTCGTACGATCCCTCCCACCAAGTAGAGGCGGTGACCCGCCCGGTCGAATCGGTCGGAGAGAGGTGCAACCACCCTCCGTTGCTCGTCGAACGATCCGTTCATGTACCAACTCCGTGAAGTTCCACCACCTGGTCGACCACATCACGGCCGGGACCCTCACCGCTCGACGGCTCGGGCCTGTGGTCGACCCCGACGACTGCGGCTAGGACCGCACCAGCCGAATCGGCGAGGGCACCGAGGTCATAGCCCCCCTCGAGGAAGAGGACACAACGGCTGACCGGCACCAGGCCCACTATTCGGGCAACCAGGTCGGCAAAGTCGCCAGAGGTCAAGCCCAGTTCCGAAAGGGGATCCAGCCGGTGCCCGTCAAAGCCGGCTGACACCAGCAACCAGTCCGGATCGAACCCCTCGAGAACGGGAATGACGGCAGCATCAAGGCCGTAGCGGTAGGTGTCGCCGGCGGAGCCGACCGGTAGCGGCATGTTGAGCGTCGTGCCCGCCCCATCACCCTCACCGGTCTCGTCAATCCTGCCGGTTCCCGGGTACAGGGGCCACTGGTGGAGGGAGACGAACAGGACACGGCCGTCGGAGTAGAAGATGTCCTGTGTCCCGTTGCCGTGGTGGGCGTCGATGTCAACTACCGCCACCCGCTCGCCGGCTGCGGCCAACGAGGCCGCTGTCACCGCCACGTTGTTCACGAGACAGAACCCCATTGACGTCGTATCGGTGGCGTGGTGGCCGGGTGGTCTCACAGCGCAGAAGGCCACGTCTGCGACGCCCTCCCTGAGTGCCTCAACTGCCACGAGCCCGGCCCCCGCCGCCAGCCGCGCAGCCTCCCAGGATCGGATACCCATGTAGGTGTCGATGTCGACCTGTCCACCGCCGGATGCGTGAAGGTCCTCGAGGTGTTTGAGTTGCGTAGTGGAATGACAGCGCAAGAGGTCGGCATAGGTGGCCAGGATGGGCTCACATCCGACAATCGCCTCGGCCACACCCGCAGCCTCGATTCCCGACCAGACAGCCTCGAGGCGTGCCGGCCTCTCTGGGTGGCTCCGCTCCCTGCGATGATCGAGGAACCGTTCGTCTGTCACCATCAGCACGGTCACGCGCCGAGCGTAACCGTCCGCCAGGGACCAGCGGAGTGGATCTCCCGCCGTGACCGAAAGGGCGGCTGATCGGGCCCCAGAACCGTAGGGTGAGATCATCGCAGGCAGGCCACCAGAGACGTCATCGGGCACGCCGCCGCGGACTGTGGCCACCACACATGGCGGTGCACGCTTCCGGCACGGCCCGTGGCGCGGATCAGCCACGATCGCCCAGGTCGTTCCCATCGGTGGAGGCGCCGTTGACCGCGAGGCAACCGAGGAGATTTCAAGTCTCGTGCTGGGCCTCGGATTCCACAAGATCCTGACGGCTGCACTCGGACCAGGCGAACAGAAACCCTTCCTGGAGTTCGGATACCGGATACACGAACCCCTCCGCCTACTCGAACTGAACCTGGATCCCGACACGATCGACCGGTCGACCAGACCCACCAGGCGTATGCGACGCCGTGACGTTGCTGCAAGCCTCGCAATCGATACCGCTTCGTTCACCAGTTTCTGGCAGTTCGACGCAGATGCCCTCGGCGAGGCTCTCTCGGCCACACCCACCAGTCGCCGCCGGGTTGTCCGTTCCGGTCAGGTGGTCCTCGGCTACGCCGTGACCGGTCACGCCAACCGAACCGGCTTCATTCAGAGGCTCGCCGTCGACCCCGCCAACAGGAGAACCGGGGTCGGGAGCTCCCTCCTCGCAGACGGGTTGGCCTGGCTGCAGGCCAGGGGCGCGCGAAGCGTCCTCGTCAACACCCAGCCTGAGAACGAAGCAGCCTTGTCCCTCTACGATCAGTTCGACTTCGTGGAACGCCCTGGTGGGCTCGCGGTGCTCTGCCTTGAGGCTTCGCCCCCGCGGCTACGCTCCGCCAATAACGAGGAGACGACATGACCGTCAGAATTGTCACCGACAGCGCCTGCGACCTCAGCGACGAAGAGGTCTCGTCGCTCGGAATCGACGTGGTTCCTCTGAGCATCCGATTTGGCGAGCAGCAGTTCCTCGACCGCGACGAGTTGAGCGTCGAGGACTTCTACTCCCGCATGGCGACCAGCGACGACCTGCCACAGACCGCTGCCCCGGCACCTGGTGCATTTGAGGCCGTGTTCCGCAGACGACTCGAAGAGGGTGCCGAGTCCATCGTGTGCATCAACCTCTCGGCGGGGCTCTCAGCGACCCTGCAATCTGCCGAGACCGGTGCACGCGATCTCGACGCCGACATCCGTCTGGTCGACAGCAAGTCCATCACGGGTGGCCTCGGCACCATGGTGCTGGCAGCGGCCCGGGCCGCCAACGACGGGGCCCCGGCCGACGAGATCGTGGCGCTGGTAGAGGACCTTCGGGCACGCACACATGTCTACGGAGCCATCGACACCCTCGAGAACCTCAAGAAGGGCGGCCGAATCGGCAACGCCCAGGCCCTGCTCGGAAGCGTCCTCTCGATCAAGCCCCTGATCAACATCAGCACGGGGGTAGTTGAAGAGGCAGGCAGACAGCGCACCCGCAGGAAGTCCCTTGGCTGGCTCAGGGACAAGGTCGCAGGACACGGCAGCGACATCTCGAACCTGTCGGTAATGCACGCGCAGGCTGAAGACATCGACGTGCTTCTGGAGATGCTGGCCCCGCTGGTTGACCCGGCCGACACAAGGGTCGGTGTGATCGGTCCCGTGGTGGCCAGCCACGGTGGCCCCGGCGTTGTCGGAATGTGCTTCACGCTGGAAAGTTGACTTCATCCGGCACCATCATCGGTCGCCGTTACCGACTCGAAAACCAGGTATCTGACACCGTCAGGACCGAGGTCTGGCGTGGTTGTGACGAGGTGCTCCAGCGACCTGTGACAATCAAGCTCGTCCGGTCCGGTGACGTGCCCACCGGAGCGGGCCGGCTGGCGGTTACGGGCGCTGTGGCCGTCTACGACACGCTCAGCCATGAGGGCCTTGGCGTGGTGGTGTCAGAGTGGGTCGAGGCCTGGCCGCTGGACCGGATACTGGAGAGACAGATCACCCTGCGACCCGCCGACGTTGTCGAGATTCTGGGCGGGATGGCCCGAATTCTGGCAGATGCCCATGCACTCGGAGTTCCCCATGGTTCGGTGAAGCCATCCAACGTCCTTGTCTCAGACGACGGAACGATCCACCTCACCGACTTCCGGGAACGGGCTGGTGGAGCCGAACCACTGGCCACGGCTCCCGACATCGCCGGGTTCGGGATCATCATGGCATCACTGCTCTCGAGATGCCGACGAGACTCGATCCCACCCCACCTGATCGACCTCATAGGTCGTCTGGAACCAACCGACCCATCCCGGGTTCCCGACCTTCTGGAGATCAGGCTGGCCCTGCAACCCCCGAGAGAGCCGAGAACGGGCCGCCACACCGGTCGCTGGCTCATTACCCTCGCCGCCCTGGTCGCCACAATCGCAGTCGCCTCGGCAGCGGCGAAAATCCTCTACGGAGATGATCGACCACCAGACGTGCCAGATGAGGTGAAGGTCGACAGCTTAAACGCCACACCCTGAAGGCCCTGTCTCCGATCGGCTGCACCGGAGTGCGCTGTAGGCTCGAACCATGCCCGAACCGACCGGCACTGATCCGGAACCCGGGCCGTCAGACGAAGGCCGCGACTGGGCGGTTGCCGCTACGAACCGGGTCGTCGAGGTTGTGGACCGCATAAGGTCCACAACCACCCAACCCGCCCTCACGGCCACCCGTGGCATCGTCTACGGGCTGCT
Organism: uncultured Candidatus Nemicrothrix sp.; assembly: GCA_913055915.1. Lineage (GTDB taxonomy): Bacteria > Actinomycetota > Acidimicrobiia > Acidimicrobiales > MedAcidi-G1 > UBA3125. Next base: position 129,815 of record CAJXKL010000003.1, read on the forward strand.
GGCGGGCATCTGCCTCATCGCCCTCGTGGTCTTCCTCTTCCTTGGAATATTCCGCCTACTCGACGTGGTTCTCCCAGGTGAGAGCTGGTCGGCACACCTTGTACTCGGTACAGCGCTGTGCCTCGTCGGTTCCCTGCTGTGGGCCCGGCGACACACCAGCCGACAGGGTGGCTGACCCGGCCAACCGTTCATGAGCCCAACTGGAGATCACATGTCTGTTGCATCACGTCAGGTTGTCATCATCGGCTCGGGACCTGCCGGCCTGACCGCCGCCATCTACGCCGCCAGGGCCGATCTGGAGCCGTTGGTGATCGAGGGGGAGCCCTCGTCGACGAGCGACCAGCCGGGAGGCCAGTTGATGCTGACCACCGAGGTCGAGAACTTCCCGGGCTTTCCCGAGGGCGTCACCGGCCCACAGTTGATGGCCGACATGCGTGCCCAGGCATCCCGGTTCGGCGCCGAGATGGTCAGCCAGCGCGTCAGTCGTGTCGACCTGTCCGAGAGGCCCTTCAAGGTCTGGATAGGTGATCCCAACTCATCCACGCCCACCCACCTGGCCAACTCACTGATCGTCTCCACCGGGGCCCAGTCGGTGATGCTCGGTCTCGAAGCCGAACAGCGGCTCATCGGGCACGGCCTGTCCACATGCGCCACCTGCGACGGTTTCTTCTTTAGGGGCCAGGAAATCGCGGTCGTCGGTGGCGGCGACTCTGCGATCGAGGAGGCGACTTTTCTAACCAGGTTCGCCAGCAGGGTGACGATCATCCATCGCCGCGATGAGTTGAGGGCTTCCAAGATCATGCAGCAGCGGGCCTTTGACAACCCGAAGATCGAGTTCGCCTGGAACAGCGTTGTCGACGACATCCTGGGCGAGTCCGTGGTCACCGGCCTGCGCCTCCGCGACACCACCACTGACGAAGTTCGCGAGCTTCCGGTTACGGGCGTCTTCGTGGCCATCGGCCACAAACCCAACTCGGGCCTATTTTCAGACCAACTAGACATGGATGGCAACGGCTACCTGGTCACCGGTCCCGACAGGTCAACGACAAACATCGACGGCGTCTTTGCCTGCGGCGACGTACAGGACCACACCTACAGGCAGGCCATCACCGCTGCCGCCTCCGGGTGCATGGCGGCCATCGATGCCGAACGTTGGCTCAAGAGCCTGCACTGACCAGGGTGCCGCCACAGCGGTGCCGACCCCGGTAGATCGCCGGATGTCACACTGCAACCCCATCCGAGCTCTGATCGGATAGAACACACAGTCAGCGAATCGACCCGGAAGAGACGAGACACAACAATGGCAGGCGCAATCACCAACCTGACCGACAGCACGTTCGACGAGGAGATCGGTTCGGCCAGTGGACCGGTGCTGGTCGATTTCTGGGCCGAATGGTGTGGGCCGTGCAAGATGATCGCACCGATTCTCGAAGAGATCGCCGACGAGAAGGCGGGTTCTCTCAGCGTGGCAAAGGTAAACGTCGACGACTCTCCCGGCCTGGCCCAGCGCTTCGGGGTCATGAGCATTCCAACCCTGATCCTCTTCGACAGTGGTGAGCCGGCCAAACACCTCGTCGGCGCCAAGGGCAAGCCCCAACTGCTCGAGGAACTGGCCGATTTCATCTAGGCCACCGTTCACCGCTTCACCTTCCGACCAACCGGGCACCAATGGCTAAACCGACGCCTCCCGGCCCCGGCATGAGCGGCGATGTAGTCCGTGACCTGCACAGACGTCTGGACGCCGTGTCGTTCCCGGTCACCGGGCCCGAGGCCTCCGATGGTTTCTTCGGTGAGCGCACAACATCCAGCCTCATCGGGTTCCAGGCAGAGAGGGGCCTGAACCAACACGGGCTGCTCGACGAAGCCACGTCAGCCGCTCTGGTCGAGGCCGGCCACCGCCTCGGCGATCGTCACCTGTACCTGCACTCACCCATGCTGCGTGGTGACGACATCGCCGACCTCCAGCTCCGTCTGGGAAGCCTCGGGTTCGATGCAGGCAGGATCGACGGCATATTCGGTCCCGACACGACAGGAGCGCTTCTCGAGTTCCAGCGCAACACGGGCCTTGTGCCTGACGGTATAGCCGGACCGTCGACGGTCAGGGGACTCAGGAACCTGGGTGGCCGTTCAGCCGATTCAACACCGGTCGCGCAGGTACGCGAGCTGGAGAAGTTGCGGCGCAGTGGGCCCGAGTTGGCCAACCGTCGTATGGCTATAGGGCATTTCGGCAGTTCGGCCGTCCTGACCACTGCTCTGGCCAGATCACTACGCAACCGGGGGGCCTACGTGGTGGCCCTCGACCACCCCGACGATTCGATCCAGGCCGATACCGCCAACCAGTTCGATGCCGAGATGTACCTGGGCCTCAGGATCGAGAATCACCCCGGGTGCAGGATCGCCTATTTCGAAACAGAGGGTTTCCGCAGCGAGGGAGGCCTCCGGCTGGCACATCGTTGTGCCGCTGCACTGGCTGGTGCCGGCCTGGACGTGGCCCCCGCACAGGGCATGCGCCTCCCGATCCTGCGTGGCACCCGGATGCCTGCGGTCCTGTGCTCGCTGGCACCACCTGCATCCGTTGTCCAGGCCACAGCCGAGGTGGCTGAAGCCCTGGCAGGGGCCGTGGTTGCGTGGGTCGCCGATCCGGCCGCTGATCCATCCTGAACAGCCGGCAACACCCCCGTCACCCGGCCGTGGTGCTCGTGGTTGTCGACGGGGTCAGGGGTTGAGGATGTTGAATATTCGGCTCAGGTCGTCCCTGTCTGCGAAAGCGACCGTGATCCTGCCCCGACGCCCGCGGGTCGTCACCTTGACGGTCGTATCCAATCGAGCGGAGAGCAGCCGCTCGACCTCAAGTAGGGCAGCGTCGGCTGTCGACCCCGGAATGGGTGCAATCACCGGGGTCTGAACCGGCTGTATCAGGTCCCTTGCGAGGTCCTCGGTCTGCCTGACCGAAAGGCCTTCGTCTCTGATGCGGTCGGCAACGGTCTCCTGGACCTGCCGGTCGTCGAGACCTGCCAGTGCCCTTCCGTGGCCTGCCGAGATCTGGCCATCGCGCAGCATCCCGAGGATGCGATCCGGTAGTTGAAGCAGTCGCACGGAGTTGGCGACAGCAGGCCTGCTCCTCCCGACCCTCTCGGCCACCTCCTGCTGGGTCATCTGGAACTCGTCCATCAGGCGGTGGTACGCCTGGGCCTCCTCGAGCGGGTTGAGGTCGTCACGGTGGAGGTTCTCGACCAAAGCGTGTTCAAGGGCCGTCCTGTCATCGGTCGTACGGACGATCGCGGGAATGGTGGTGAGGCCGACCCGGCAGGCGGCACGCCAGCGACGTTCTCCCGCCACCAGCTCGAAACCGTCGCTGGTCTGGCGGACCAGTACCGGCTGCAACACGCCCACCTCGCCGATCGAGCGGGCCAACTCGTCCATGCGCTCGTCGTCAAAGTCATTCCTGGGCTGGAGCCTGCCTGGAGAAAGGCTTTCGACCGGAATGTCAATATATCGGGAATGACTCCTATTTATCTCCAAATCACCCTCCCCCACCAACTCGGACGGATTTACCGCTGGTTCGGGTATCAGGGCTGCCAGCCCCCTACCCAGTCCTGTTGGACGGTTCATGCGGCTACCTCCAGTGCAAGTTGCCTGTATGCCAGTGCTCCCCGGGATGTCGGGTCAAAGACGGTTATCGGCTGGCCGAACGACGGCGCCTCGGAGAGACGTACGGATCTGGGTATCACCTGGCGACAGACCCGATCACCGAAGTAGGAGCGGACCTCTACGGCAACCTGCTGGGACAGGTTGGTTCGGGCGTCAAACATGACCAGGACAATCGTCGAGACCTTCAGGTCTGAATTCAGGTTGGCCCTCACCAGGTCCACGTTTCCGACCAGCTGCCCAAGTCCCTCGAGGGCGAAGTACTCACACTGAATCGGCACCAGGACCTCGTCGGCGGCCACGAGTGCGTTCACCGTCAGCAGCCCCAACGCCGGAGGGCAGTCCATCAGGATCCAGTCGTAGTCCGACAGGAGCGGTTCGAGGGCCCGCTGCAGACGGTTCTCGCGACTGAATGCCGTTACCAGCTCGATCTCGGCACCAGCCAGGGCGAGGCTGGAGGGAACGAGGGAGAGGCCGGGTACATCCAATTCCAGTACCACGTCAGCCAGCGGAACATTGTGCAACAGGGCGTCGTAGACAGAGGCTTCCACATCGCGGCTGGAAACACCGAGGCCCGTTGTGGCATTTGACTGCGGGTCCAGGTCAACGAGCAGGACCCTGCTCCCCTGTTCTGCAAGGGCAGCCCCGAGGTTGATGGTTGTCGTTGTCTTGCCGACCCCACCCTTCTGGTTGGCGACCGCCATCACCCGCGCTGGACGATTCTCAGATTCCATTGACTGGATACTGCTCCCGGACCCCGCCGATTGCAAGGACCCTCAGCAAGCACGCCTCTGTGGCCCATTCCGGACAGGCCACTGGAACAGTGAACCGACATGTTCCACGTGAAACACCGTCGCGGAAACCATGGGTTGGCCCCTCAGAACAACGGATCAACGACCTGGCGGCTGTTTCGCCTCGGATAGCGCTCCGGACAGGAGCCCCCTGACGCGAAGGCCCTGTAATTGGCCGAGCCAGAGTGCCAGGAACCCTCGTCCACCAGGTCCAACTCTCTGAGAACCCCTTGGGACCACCTCGAATCACCCGAGGGAGGCTCGCTCACCACCAGCCTGCCACCCTCTGAAAGAAGGGGGGCGCCACACTCCAGGGTCATGGCCGGAGGCCCGAAACCCCGTGCGGTTACAAGGTTTGCCACGCCCCGGAGGGATCCCCGGGCAACGTCGACGACGTCTCCGCAGACAACCTCCACCCGATCTAGTAGGTCCAACTCACTGACAGCCCAACGCAGGAAGGTGCAGCGCCTTGCGGCACGGTCAACCAGAACCCAGTTCCCGTCAGTCAAACCCGCAAGAACAAGGCCCGGGAGCCCACCACCGGACCCGATGTCGACTCCAAGATCACCAGCATCAAGGCGAATTGGTGCCTGATCGACCCCGCGGCGCAAGAAACCCGTGCTGTGTTCCACCCCGGCATCTGCCGCAGCCGGGGTTGCGAAGCCCTCAGCCGCCGCCGCCTCGAGAACGTCGCGGACGTTCCCGGTCAAAGAATCAACCGGCCCCTTCGACCAGGATCACCACCCTACGGGATGTATCGCTGCCCTCTGAGGCCGTCGAAACACCTTCGATCTCACCCACAACGTCGTGGACAACCTTGCGGTCAGATGCCGCCATGGGCTCGAGGGCACGCTCCCGACCGTCTTCGAGCACCGCCTCAGCCTGCGTTCGGGCGAAGCCCTCAAGGAATGACCTACGGCGCTCCCGGTAGCCACCGATGTCGACGATGAGTGAACCGGCGGCAGATCCCTGGGATTTCCGCTGGATTATCGTTCGGGATAGCTCGGTGATCGCACGGACGGTTTCGCCTCTCTGACCGATGGCGAGCCCCAGATTCAGACCGTGGGCCTCAACCGTCAAGCGATCCTCGTCAATTGTGCTTGCAACCCGGGCGTCGAGGCCCATCTTGTCGAGAAGTCCCTGGAGGAAGCCCTCTGTGATCTTGGCCTGTGTCGACAGGTCCATCTTTTCCACGTCTGCCTTCTCCTCACGGTTTCCGCGGCCGTTGTCGGCCGTTGCCTTCTCCTTGGACGGGATCTTGCCACCCCTATCCCTGCCTGATCCACCTGTTGTGTTCTTTTCTGTTGAACGGCCGTCAGATCTTTCGCCGCGGTGTCGTCCTGATCCACCTGTGCCACGGTCATCGCCGGCCCTACCGCCCTTGTTGCCCTCGCTGCGGCCGTTACCGTCCGAGGTGTCCTCTTTCGATTCTGACCTGCCTTTTCCCTTCCCTGACCGGTTGCCCCTGCCTCGCGACCTGTCGCCCCGCCGGTTTCGGTCCCTACGTTCGGTCTTCGAACGGGGGCTGGTCGGGCGCACCCTGGCACGCATCCGGGCATCGGTTCGCTTGAGGCCCAGCATCCGGCTAGTGGCTTCCTCAAGCACCTCGTATTCAAGTTCGTCCTCAGCGACCCCCAGACGATCGAGGGCCCTTTCCTTTGCCTCGTCCAGCGTGGTGCCGGTTGTCTCTATCCACTCCACTGTCTATTTCCTCCGCTTCTTCCTGGCCTTGCGGGCTCCCTGTGTCCCGGGCGGGGTGGTACGTCCACCCCCGGAACGATCAGCCTGTGGCCTGTTGGTCCTATCTGTCGTCTTCTTTCCAGTCCTGCCGGACTTACCCTTGTCAACAGGTGCTTCCTTGGCCTTCCTACGCCCAAACAGGCCACCTTTTCCGGTGGTATTGGTATCTTCTGTTACCGAATGAGACTTATTCTTGTGTTCTCCAGCCTTCGTACGGGCCCGCCGCGCCGTCGACGAGGTGCCCGGGCCCGATGCACTGCCACCCGGCTTCTTTGCACCGCCTGAGGACTTGGCACTCCCCGAGTCGCCACCCTTCTTCTTCGGCTTTTCGGAGGGCTCCTCCGCAGGCTCAGGAATGACAACTGCCGCCGCATGGCTGTGAGGTCCATAGAGGCTTCGGGTGATGTAGGACTGCTGGCCGATCCGATAGAGGTTCGAGATGACGAAGTAGAGAACCAGCGCCGCGTCCAGGCTGTAGGAGATGACCGGCAGGAAGAACGGCATCACCTTCATGATCATCTGCTGCTGTGGGTTCACCGGGGAGTCCTTGTTCCGGCCCCTGATTTGCTGCTGCTGGATCCAGGAGCTGCCGAAGACCACGAGGATCAGGAAGAAGTAGGGGAGTGCCTGAACGATTCCCGCCGACAGGGCATCGCTGGCCGACCTCGAGAGATCGACACCCCACGACACCATCTCGGTCTGCTGGCTGAGATCCACGAACAGTTGTGAATCGGCTGCCACGTAGTCGGGATAGAAGACCTGTGGGTCGGCCGGTGCGCCTGAAAGTGGCTGGTCAGAAGCCAATCGGCCAGCAATCCAACCGGCGTTCTCACCGATTTCGGAGAGTCGTCGCGTCAGACCACGCAACACGTTGTAGAGGACGATGAATACCGGCGCCTGGACAAACAGCGGCAGGCAACCGCCCATGGGATTGATGCCATTGGCCTGGTAGAAGGCCATCAACTCCTTGTTCATCTTCTCCCGGTCACCCTTGTGCCGGGTCTGGATCTTCTTCATCTCAGGTTGGAGATGCTGCATCTTGATCATGGACCGCGTGCCCTTGAGGGTCAGCGGGGTTACGACAACCATCACGACGAGTGTCAGGAGAACTATTGAAAGGCCCAGCGATGGAACCAGGTCGTAGAACCAGGCCAGGACCATGGCAATCAGGTCGAACATCGCCAGGACCCCCGATCTGTTGAATCAACGCCGTCAGCAGTAGGAACCGGATCCCAGCCGTGTCCACCCCAGGGATGGCATCGTGACAGTCGGCGAAAGGTGAGCCACAGGCCTCGTCCGGCACCCTGGTGTTCAATGGCGTCGAGGGCGTAGTTGGAACAGGTGGGCAGGTACCGGCACGGTGTTGGCCGGCCATCCGTCAGGCGCTGATAGGCACGAACAAGGCTACACAGAAACCCCGAAACAAAGCTTTGGCCAGTGCTCTTAACCTCAACTACTGCTGTCATCGGATTTCCTCGGACGAAAGTTCGCCTACCGCCGCAACCAGGTGACGCCGGAGCGTCGCATGGTCGCACGATGCCGCAGGCGGCAGAACCCGGATGAGGAAGTCTCCATCCGGAGGCCCGTCGACCTGTCTGTCCAGTTCAGTCATGACAGTGCGGAGTCGACGACGAATTCGGTTGCGCACAACGGCGCCCCCGACGGCACGGCTGATCGCATAGGCCACCCTTGGCCCACCGTCATGGAAATTGGGTGGATCGGGATCAAATGCCCTGAACCTGACCTCAAGGGGTCCGCGGCGGACTGTTCGACCATCACGACGAAGGGCCATAAAGTCGTCTCGGTAGCGGAGTCGACGGATCAAGCCGACAGTCGGGATCGGCCCCTTTGGCGCCGGGCTTTCACAATTGCCCGGCCCGCCCTGGTGCGCATGCGCCTGCGAAAGCCGTGCTTGCGGGCCCGCTTGCGGACGTTTGGCTGGTATGTACGCTTCATCGTCTGGCTCCTGGTCGCACGGTGGGCGTCATCAGGAAGGGGAGCGCCCAGGTGCTGTCGATTTGGTCTCTGACCATGCCCAGAACAAGTCGGACACGGAAACAGATCTCATATGGACCGACACGTATCGTCGGTAGCGACAACTGACCGCCCAGGTTGAGGATCGGTGGCAGCGTCGTTCCAATGAGGCTAGGGGGCACCCCGGGCGCGCGCCAACCAGCAGTCTCAGTACCTGACCCCTCAGTACCTCAATCGGGAAGTTATCCACACTATCCACAGGGCTATGGTCCATCTGAACTGCTGCGTCGTGGCGGATCTGGCACGCGGTGGTAGCCACCGACTACATTCCAAAACCAGCACCTGAGCAGGTAATTCAACTCACGCTTTTGCCACTTGTGCGAGAACCTCTCTCCGGTGCTACGTTGCCCCGCCCACTGGAAGGGGCATCGGTGCCCACCAGGTCAGAATTCACCGATCAGACCCGGAATCCACAGAAGAATCCACACTTGTGGATAACACGCAAGGAGCCATTGCCTTGATGAAAGAGTGTGAACTGCCTTGAGCAACGCAACGCAATTGTGGGAATCGTGTGGCAAGGCCATTCGAGCCCAGGTCTCCGACGTGGTCTGGCAAACCACCTTTAGTTCTGCCAGGCCGATCTCCCTCGAAGACGACACCCTCATCGTGGTCGTACCGAGCACCGTGGTGAAGCAGAGGATCGAAGGGCGCTACAACGGCCTCGTCCACGATGCGGTGTCCGAAGCCGGCGACGATCGACTGAACCTCCTTATCCGGGTGGAAAACAGCCACCAGGAGACGTTCCCGGACACCGTCGACGAGATCACCTTTCCAGATCCATCCGTTGACTCCGTCGATGTAATCGATCCGGCAGGCATTCAACTCGACACACCCACCCAGCCGGCTGTCAGCACGCCTACTCCGACAACCGCCTCGCCGGGCCGGAACCGCAACACCTTCGATGACTTCGTCATCGGAACATCCAACCGCTTTGCACACGCCGCTGCCCAGGCTGTCTCCGAAACTCCTGGACGCTCCTACAACCCACTGTTCATCTACGGCGGAGCCGGACTCGGAAAGACGCACCTCCTTCAAGCTGTGGCCACATACGTGGAGGACCACTACCCGAACTACCAGGTCAGGTACGTATCCAGCGAAACGTTCATGAACCGCTTTGTCGAGGCCATCCGCAACAAGACCCTTCCAGAGTTCAAACAGCACTACAGGAACATCGACGTCCTCCTGGTCGACGACATTCAATTCATGGAAGGCAAGGAGGGGCTTCAGGAGGAGTTCTTCCACACCTTCAACTCGATTCAGCAGGCAGGCGGTCAGATCGTTCTGACGAGCGACCGCTCGCCCGACTCGATTCCAACTCTCGAAGACCGCCTCCGGAGCCGTTTCAAAATGGGCCTCGTCACCCATATCCAACCCCCCGATATTGAGACAAGGTTGGCCATCCTTCACAAGAAGGCCACGTTTACGGCTGGAAACATCCAGGTTCCAGACGAGGTGCTCCTCTTCATCGCAGAGAACATCACGACCAACATCCGCGAACTAGAAGGAGCCCTGACACGTGTTGCAGCATTCTCCAGCCTCAACGACGTTCCATGTACACGTGACATGGCGCTGACGGTTCTTGGAGACCTCATCACCAACAACCTGCCCCTGCCCATCACCCCCGACCTGATCCTTTCCAAGACATCGACCATGTACGGTTTCAGCCACGATGAGCTCATCGGCGCAAGCCGACGACGCCCACTCGTGACCGCCCGACAGGTGGCCATGTACACGTTCAGGGAACTCACTGACCTCAGCTACCCCGCAATTGCAAGGGAGTTCGGCGGCAGGGACCACACCACTGTCATCCATGCCGTAGACAAGATCGGCAAACTCATGTCGGAACGACGCGAGATCTACGACCAGGTCACAGCACTGGTGTCAGCCATCAAGACCGGCAACTGAGGACTGTGACCATGAGTGGAGTGATCTGCGGATCACCTGTGGACCGTGGGCCGTTAACCCACAGACCAGAACGGATCGTGTTGCAGGCTGGGGATCACGGTGGATCATCGGTGGATGACTATTGCCCTTCCCACCAGCAAGAATGGGTAATCATCCACAATACACAACCCCTATTACCCCAATTACCTGATCAAATTATCATTGAGTCAAAGGTAACAAGCCTGTGAAATTCCGCTGTGAACGTGATGTCCTCGATCGTGCATTTTCGATTGCTGGTCGTGCCATCAGCAACCGTGGAAGTGCCCCACCTGTCATGTCTGGTCTTCACCTCCACCTGGTGGGCAACAACCTGGCTGTGGTTGGAAGTGACCTTGACCTGACGATCAGGGTTGATTCAAAGGTTGGGGGCCAGCAGGACGGCGAGGCTGTTCTTCCCGCAAGACTGGTAGCTGACATTGTGAGGTCACTTGACAGCGGTCAGATAACCGTGACCGTCAACGACGAAGGTGCTCGTGTTGTGGCCGGCCGGTCCGACTTCAACCTCCGGGTCATGTCGGCCGACGAGTTCCCCAGGTTCGAGGAACCTGGTGGAGATGCTGTCACACTCGATGCCGAAAGCGTTTCAGCTGCACTGGAACAAGTGGTCAAGGCCGCAAGCAGTGACGACTCGCGCCCGATTCTCACCGGTGTTCTGTTGGCTGCCGAAGATGATGGTCTCCGTTTCGTGGCCACCGATTCGTATCGCCTGGCCGTGCGTGACCTTCCTGGAACCTCTGTTCTGGGGCGTGATCAGACGGTGTTGGTTCCGTCCCGGGCCCTTGAGGTGACCGGGCGTCTGTTGGGCGATGCCGAGGAACTCACCATTAGGCTTGCAGATCGCGAAGCATCGTTCGTAGTCGACGACGTGACCATCGTGACCCGTCTGATTGAGGGGGAGTTCCCCAACTACAGAGGGCTCATCCCATCCGATCACCCGAACGTGCTTGTCGTGGATAGGGTCGCGCTGATAGATGCGGTGCGTCGTGTCGGGCTACTTGCAAGAGACGCGACTCCCGTGAGATTGGCAATGAGCAGAGACGGTCTCGAGTTGATAGCCATCACCCAGGATGTCGGTCAGGCTCACGAGACACTGGATTCCTCGTATGAGGGCAACGACCTGACCGTGGCATTCAACCCCGGATACCTGCTCGACGGCCTCGAGGTCAGCCCCGGCAACGAGGTCAGGCTGGAGACGACCGATGCCCTCAAGCCGGCGGTGATACGCAGCATCGGCGAAGCGGGCTTCCTCTACCTCCTGATGCCGGTCCGCGTCTCCTGACACGGCCTGGGCTGGCTTGAACGATGCTGGTCCGCAGGCTCTGGCTGAAGGACTTCCGGAACTACACGTCGGTCGAACTGGACCTGTCGGGCGGTATCACGGCGGTCGTCGGGGCCAACGGGCAGGGTAAGACCAACCTGGTAGAGGCGATCGCCTGGTTGGCCCAGGGGTCCTCGTTTCGTGGGGCCGCAGTCGATTCCATGGTCAGGTCCACCGTTGACCGCTCGGTCATCCGGGCCGAGGTGGAAGATGGTGGGCGGAGCACCCTTCTTGAGGCGGAACTGGTGGTGGGCGGCCGCAACCGCCTGCAGGTGAACCACAATCGGGTCCCGCGCCAGGGTGACTTCATCGGACACGTGCGTGCGACGATCTTCGGACCTGATGACCTGGTGCTCGTGAAGGGTGGGCCGGCAGAGAGGAGGAGGTTCCTCGACGACCTGCTGGTCGACATTGCGCCTTCCAACCATGGCCTCAGGTCAGATTTCGACCGGATCCTTCGCCAGAGAAACAGTCTCCTTCGCCAGGCAGGTGGTCGGGACACACCCGAGATCTCGACATCGCTTGATGTATGGGACTCAAAGCTCTGTGAAGTGGGCGGTGACCTGGCTGCAAGGCGTGTCGAGTTGCTGAAGGAACTTGCTCCCGTGGCCGGTGGGTTGGTGAAGTCGTTGAGTTCCGACAAATCTGAACTGGAGATGGCCTACGAGTGTGCCTGGGGTGAGGCGGGCCTGGAAGAGTCTCTCGCCAGGGCACGGCCCGATGATCTACGGCGGGGTACCAGCACCGTTGGCCCCCATCGTGATGAGGTAAGCCTGTCGGTTGACCGCCTACCGGCCCGTAGCCACGCCTCCCAGGGCGAGCAGCGGTCGCTGGCGGTTGCACTCAGGCTGGCCGGGCACAGGGTCGTCACCTCCAGTACCGGCAGCGATCCCGTAATCCTGTTGGACGACGTTTTTTCAGAACTTGATCCGGATAGGGCAGCAGCCCTCATTTCACTGCTGCCACAGACCCAGACAGTTGTGACCACGGCCGGGGACCTACCCGAGGGAGTGGTCGCAGACAGGCGGATCCGGATCGAGGCTGGGGTGGTGACGACGACGTGACGCCTAACTCGGGTCCAGAGCCGATTCGGAGGAGCCTTGAGCAGTTGATGGCAGGCCTCGGAGCACCTGAGATCGATGCCACCTCCACAATCGTGAAGCGTTGGCCCGAGATCGTTGGGCCGGAGTTGGCCAAAGGTGTGGTGGCCGTCGCTGTCCGTGGTTCAGAGTTGTTGGTGCGGGTCGACGATCCGGCTTGGGCCAGCCAGATTGCATGGTTGGAGGCGCAGTTGCTGGACCGGATCAATGGCCTTGTGGGCCCAGGTCGGGTCACGTCCGTCAAAGCCACGGTGGCACGCCGACCAGGGCTCTGAAGGCCCCTTCCGGGTGCCCGGCCAATCAACCGTTTTGCCGCCGGTCAGGGCCATCGGGGTGATAGGCTGGTCGGGTCGTGATAAGGCCATCTGACCTGCAGTTTTGTGTTTCCTGCAGGAGCAGACAAGTGCTGCTTTCCTCCCCTCCAGACACGCGCCCGGAAGGTGCCCGATGACAAGCACAGAGGCCACCTACAGCGCTGCCGACATTACCGTCCTCAAGGGCCTCGAGGCCGTTCGCAAGCGCCCCGGGATGTACATCGGCTCCACCGGACCGACGGGCCTGCACCACCTCGTCTGGGAGGTCGTCGACAACGCCGTCGACGAGGCCATGGCAGGTCACTGTTCGCGCATAGAAGTGACCCTTCTCCCCGAAGGCGGCTGCCAGGTGGCCGATGACGGTCGCGGTATTCCTATCGACCAGCACCACCAGTATCCCGACCTCACCGCCGCCGAGGTCGTTCTCACGATCCTTCACGCGGGGGGCAAGTTCGGAGGCGATGGCTACAAGGTCTCAGGTGGTCTTCACGGTGTGGGGATCTCGGTAGTGAACGCACTGTCCAGTCGTCTCGAGGTTGACATCGACCGTGACGGCCGTCGCCACTACATGGACTTCACCAACGGCGGAAGCCTCACCACCCGCCTGACTGACACCGGCCCAGCACCAGAGGGCCACACGGGTACCACGGTCCGCTTCTGGCCCGACCCGGCGGTCTTTGACGAGGTGAACTTCAGGGTCCAGACCCTCCTCGAACGCCTGCAGATGATGGCGTTCCTGAACAGTGGCCTCGAGATAGCCCTCAACGACGAACGATCCCCAGAAGGTGCCCAGGCTGAGGCGACCACCTTCTGCTACGAGGGCGGCATCCGGGACTTCGTTGAGCACCTCAATGCCTCAAAGGAGTCGCTGTTCTCCCTGGTCGGGTACCTCGATCAGCACGAGGACGGCAACGAGGTCGAGTTGGCGTTCCAGTGGAACACCGGTTTCAACACCGATGGTCTCCACTCGTTCGCCAACGGCATCAACACCATCGAGGGTGGTATGCACGAAGAGGGCTTCCGCAGTGCCCTCACAGGGGTCCTCAACCGCTACGCAAGAAACCGTGGCCTCTTGAGGGAGAAGGACGACAACCTCAAGGGAGAGGACATCCGCGAGGGTCTGACGGCAATTATCAGCGTCCGCCTTCCTGATCCCCAGTTCGAGGGCCAGACAAAGTCCAAGTTGGGAAATGTCGAGATCCGCTCCCTTGTCCAGAAGGCCACCAACGACAAGCTGACCGACTGGCTCGAGGAAAACCCCTCCGAGGCGAGGCGAATCGCCCAGAAGGCCATCAGTGCCCAGCGTGCCAGAATCGCAGCTCAGGAGGCACGGCAGTCGGCGCGACGCAAGTCGGCCCTTGACGGTGCCGGCATGCCAGACAAGCTCAAGGACTGCTCGTCGCGTGATCCACGTGAGTCCGAGTTGTTCATCGTCGAGGGCGACTCAGCCGGCGGTTCTGCCGTCCAGGCTCGCGATCCCCGCACCATGGCGATCCTGCCCATCCGGGGAAAGATCCTCAACGTGGAGCGGGCCCGTCCCGACCGGATGCTAAGAAACACCGAGATCAAGACGCTCATTCAGGCGATAGGAGCCGGCTTCGGAGACGACTTCGACTTCAAGAAGATCCGGTACCACAAGGTCATCTTGTTGTGCGACGCCGACGTCGACGGAAGCCATATCCGTACCCTGCTCCTCACGTTCTTCTTCAGGCAGATGAGGCCCCTTGTCGATGCAGGCCATGTCTTCATCGCCCAGCCGCCGCTGTTCTCGACGGTCGTCGGCAGGGAGAAGACCTACCTCAAGGACGACCACGCAAAGACAGCGTTCATGGCTGACAACCCAAGCCACAAGCGCGAGTTCCAACGCCTGAAGGGGCTTGGCGAAATGGACTTCGATGAACTTCGTGAGACCACAATGAAGATTTCCAGTCGGAGCCTCCTCCAGGTGTCGGTGGAGATGGGATCAATCGCCGATGAGGTGTTCTCGGTCCTGATGGGCGAAGACGTCGAGAGTCGCAAGAAGTTCATTCAGACGAATGCCCGTGACGTGCGGTTCCTGGACATCTGATGGATGACACGACCCCCGAAACAGCCGACGAGACGACCACCTCCACCCAGGGCGACACCATCGTCGGGTCGATCCAGCCAATCGAGATCCAGGAGGAGATGGAGAGATCCTTCCTGGACTACGCCATGTCGGTGATCGTGGCGAGGGCACTGCCCGATGCCCGGGACGGCCTCAAGCCGGTCCATCGACGGATTCTCTGGGGAATGTACGACCTCGGAGCCAGGCCCGATCGCCCCACTATGAAGTGCGCCCGGGTCACCGGTGAGGTGATGGGCAAGTACCACCCTCACGGCGACCAGGCTATCTACGACGCCCTCGTCCGGATGGGGCAGGACTTCAGCGTCCGCCACCTCCTGGTCCACCCCAAGGGCAACTTCGGGTACTCACCCGACGACTCACCGGCGGCCGCCCGTTACACCGAGTGCCGCCTGAAGCCCATAGCGCTCTCGATTCTTGACGGAATCGACGAGGACACAGTCGACTTCACCGAGAACTACTCGGGTGAGTTCACCGAGCCGACCGTGATGCCGGCCCGGTTCCCCAACCTCCTCGTGAACGGAAGCCAGGGAATTGCCGTCGGCATGGCCACCAACATTCCATCCCACAACCTGGCCGAGGTGATCGACGCCACGGTCTGTCTCATCGACAACCCCGATTCCACCCCCGATGACCTGATGGAGTTCCTCCCGGCCCCCGACTTTCCCACAGGCGCCCTGATCCTTGGGCGCAGCGGCGCCCGTGAGGCCTACCGGACCGGCCGCGGAACCATTCGCATGCGTGCCTGCACCGACATCGAAGAGGGTCCCCGATCAACCCAGATCGTTATCAGCGAGCTGCCCTACCAGGCCAGCCCCAACCAGATCATGTCCAAGATCCGCGACCTGGTCGACGCACGTGAGATCGACGGCATCGCCGACATCAACGACGAGTCGGCACAGGGTCAGACACGAATCGTCATCAGGCTGAAGCGTGATGCAGCAGCGCTCGTTACCCTCAACAACCTTTTCAAGCGAACCCCCCTTCAGACCACCTTCTCGGTCAACTCGGTTGCCCTCGTCGACGGCGTACCACGGACCCTGAACCTGTGCGAGATGTTGCAGGCCTACATAGACCATCAGGTCGAGGTGGTCCGTCGCCGGTCGCGCTACCGGCTCGACAAGGCCCGCGCTGAGGCCCACATCACCGAGGGTCTCATCAAGGCCCTGGAGTCGATCGACGTCGTCATCGCCCTCATCCGCGGGTCAGCTGACCGTTCTACGGCACGCGAGGGCCTGATGGGTGAAGCCTTCGGGTTCACAGAGGTACAGGCCAACCACATCCTCGACATGCAACTGGTCCGTCTGACCAGGTTGGGTCGCTCCAGCCTCGAGGACCGGCTCCGCGAACTGGCTGTCGTCGTTGCTGACCTTGAAGAGGTGCTGGCCGACGAAGGTCGTCTCCGCGGCGTAGTAAAGGACGAGCTGACCGAGGTCCGTGACAGGTACGCCGAACCACGTCGCAGCCAACTTGCCCACGACCCCGGTGAGCTTGACATCGAGGACCTGATCGACGACGAGGAGATGGTTTTCGCCATGAGTTCCTCGGGCTACGTCAAGACGATGTCGGTCACCGAGTTCCGCACCCAGGGCCGCGGTGGCAAGGGCGTCACCGGGGCCCGCCTCAAGGAGGAGGACGCCGTCTCGCACCTCATCCACACGACCGCGCATGCCTATCTCCTGTTCTTCTCGACCCGGGGAAGGGTGTACCGCCTCAAGACTCATGAGATCCCAATGGCGGGGCGGACCGCCAGGGGTACCTCCATCGTGAACCTGCTGCCCCTTCAGCCCGACGAGCGGATTCAGGCGGTTGTCGACACCCGCGACTACGAAACCCACCGCTACCTGTTCTTCGCCACAAGGTCGGGGCGTGTCAAGAAGACCCTGTTCACTGCCTACGACTCGTCCCTCAAGGCCGGGCTGATAGCCGTGAAGCTCAACGACGGCGATGAGCTGGTCGCAGTTGTGCCGACCAGCGGCGAAGACGACCTCTTGTTGGTGTCTCGGTCTGGCCAGACGTTGCGCGTCGGAGAGGACGACGTCCGGGCGATGGGCCGCGATGCAGCCGGAGTCAAGGGCATGGGGTTCCGCGGCGACGACGAGTTGGTGTCCTGTGCGGTAGTGAGGCCCGGTGCAACGGTGTTTCACCTCACCACGAAGGGTTTCGGCAAGCGCACAGACATCGGGGAGTTCACCCGCAAGGGCCGTGGTGGGCTGGGCGTTAGGGGAATCCGGACGACCGATGACCGCGGTCAGGTGGCCGGTGCGCTCGTGGTCGACGAGGCCGACGACGTGTTCGCCATCACGACCGGGGGCATGATCATCAGAATGCCGGTCGCCGATATATCCGTCCAGGGGCGCGGTGCAACCGGCGTCGCCGTCATGTCCCCCGGTGAGGGCAATGAGGTGGCTGCTGTTTCCCCGGTTCCCTCCCAGGACGAGAACCCAGACTGACGATTCCCGTCCTGGCGTCATTGGCAGGCACCCTGATACGGCTTCTCCCGACGGCACTCAGACCGTGAGCGTCGCGCCAGCAGGCTCCGGCACGCACGTGTGTCATCTCACAGGAGGACAACCGTGCACTGTCGAGGTCGCACAGGTGATTTCGGGCAGATCCTGCCGCTTGTTCTGGTGATGGTGGCCTTTGGTGCCGCAATGGCCCTGCTCGTCGCTGAATTGGGGTTGATCGCCGTTGACCGTGCGAGGGCGAGATCTGCGGCGGATGCGGCGGCGCTGGCCGCGGCCACCGAACGTGGCGATGGATGCACCGTCGCCAGGGAGTTCGCTGTTGCCAACGGAGTCCATCTCGAGTCCTTGGAACACGCTGGAGGTGAGGTGCTGGTAGTGGTCAGTGTGGGTCGTGCCCGAGCCACAGCAAGGGCCGTTGCCGTGCTGTGCAGCCCGGGCGAACCCTGTGGCCGCTTTACCGAGCCGTAGACTTCCGTGTCGTGGCCGACCAGAGAACTGATGACGTGGATAGTGAGGGTGAGCCAGCCGGCCTGTCTCCGCACACGCCGCCTCCGCAGTCGTCAGCGGACCTGCTGGCTCAGATTGCCTCTGCTAGAGAATCAGATACTCCGGACCCGGCCGTTCAACCTGCGGGTAGGCCTGGCGGGCAGTTGTTCAGGGGAGGCCTCAGGGCCGGCCGCTCCCCGACAGGGAGGCGAGCTGTCGGGCCCGGTGTACGAAAGCCAACGAGGAACCGGTTGCCACGTATCATGGCAGGGTCGCTGGTCACAGGTACGGGGCGTGGCGGCTACCGGGTGCGCCGGGTGCGCCGCCTTCTCAGGCACATCGAACCGTGGTCGGTGCTCAAGGTCTCGCTGGCCTTCTACTTCTGCGTATGGGGCCTCGTTGCCATATCCACCCGGATGCTCTGGGGGGCCGCAGAGGATGCCGGCACAATCGCCAAGGTCGAGCACTTCGTCGAGGAGCTGTTCACCCTTGAGACCTTCGAGTTCGACTCCGGTCAGATACTGCGGGTGTTTACTCTCGGTGGCCTTGTCCTGGTAATCGGTGGTACCGGCGCAACCGTCGTACTCGTGGTCCTCTTCAACCTGATAAGCGATCTCGTGGGCGGGGTCCGCTTCACGATGATCGAAGAGGAGACGGCAGTTCGACAGCGACACCTCCGACGCGGCGACCACGAGGTCGACGAGCCTGCGATACCGGCCTACGACCTCGGACGGGGTCAACCTGACAGACCGCCCACCGGGTAGTCAGCGGTCGGGGCCGGGCGATACCGTTTCCGGTCCGCGGGGCTATAGCTCAGTCGGTTAGAGCGCACCCCTGATAAGGGTGAGGTCGCTGGTTCGATTCCAGCTAGCCCCACGTCAACCCCGTCACTGTCTTCGGCAGGCGTCCGGGTTGGCCGATCGATCCGGGGAGGTCAGGCGCACATGAGGGCCATCGTGAGGGCCGTTAGGCAGGCGGCTGCCGCAGTATCGGTCGCCGCAGCGGTTGTCACGGTCCTGCGCCTGCGTGGAAGGGTTGTGGCTCCCATGCAGTTCGGTGGGTGGCGGAGGTTGACCGGACCGGGTCTGCGCTGATGCGGGTGGCTGTTCTCGGTGCCGGCGCCGTGGGTGCCAGGGTTGCACGACAACTCCTTGCCTCGGACAGCGTCGACCAGGTTCTCCTGCGTGACGTGTCACCAGAAGTGTTGGCCCGGACCGCACGGTCGATCGGTGACCGTGTCGTGATCGAACACCACCCCTTCCCGACGATGCTTGATGCCGATGCAGTTGTGGTGGCCAGTCCCCGCGGAACACAGTTAGCGGCAGTTGAGCAGACGATTACGGCTGGCCGGCCGGCCGTAATCGTGTGCGACGGACTGGCTGAGACGGTCGCGATCTTGAAACTTGACCGGGCGGCACGTGATGCAGGTATTCCGGTTCTCGTGGGAGCCGGTTTTGCACCGGGCCTGTCGTGTGTGCTCGTTGCCCATGGCATGTCATGGTTCGACGAGGTTGAGGAGATTCACGTATACAAGATGGGCGCTGGCGGACCGGCATGTGCCCTGGTCCACCACCGGGCCCTGAGCCGCTTCTCGTACGACTGGCGCAACGATGCCTGGACAAGACGACCAGGTGGTTCAGGAAGGGAGCTGTGTTGGTTCCCGGAACCGGTCGGTCCGCGTGACTGCTACAGGGCTGCGCTGGCGGACCCGGTGCTCCTCCACCATGCCTTTCCAGGAGTTGGCCGGGTCACCTCCAGGATGGCAGCGACCCGTCGTGACCGCCTGACGGCGGCGATGCCGATGCTGACCCCGACCCACGCCGAGGGTGGCACAGGTGCGGTAAGGGTGGAGCTGAGGGGTCGGAGGGGAAGCGCCCGGGAGACCCTGGTGCTCGGGGCCACAGAGCGGCCGGCCGTTGGTGCGGCGGCAGTGGCGGCCACCGCCGTCGAGTGGGTACTTGATGGAAGGGTGGGCGTTCGTGGTATGGCCGGGCTGGCTGAGGCCGTTGAACCGGTCGGGTTTCTTGGTGAGTTGGCCGACCGGGGCCTGGTCGCCGAGATCTTCGAGGGCGATGGCGTGGGCGTCTGAGCCTTCAGGTGCCCGGTGAGCGGCCTATCGCTGCCAGGAGTTCACCGTGGAGGATGGGGTTGGTGGCAATCGCATCGCCTCCGTCGGCGGTGACGATGCCTGTCAGGTCGGTGAACACCCCACCCGCTTCGGGCAGGATGGTGAGCATCGGGGCGACATCCCACCGGTTGACGATGGGGTCGACCATTGCATCGGCCCTTCCGGTGGCTACAAGTAGGTATCCGTACGAGTCCCCCCAGGTCCGGATGATGGAGCCAGCTGCCACCAGGGGGTCCAGGCGGGTGGCTGATTCCCAGTAGTCGACCCCGCTTGTGAGTATGCAGGCCCCGGCCAGATCCGCCTGGTTCCCGACCCTCGTGGGAACACCGTTGACGAAGCATCCGAGCCCTCGACCGGCCCAGACGCACTCTCCGAGCGCCGGGATGTTGATGACGCCCACGGCTGGACCATGGCGGTCCTCAAGGGCGACGAGGTTGCCGAACAGGGGAACGCCCTGGACGAACGAGACGGTGCCGTCGATGGGATCGAGGATCCAAGTGCGACCGGAGTTACCGATTCTGTCCTCCTCCTCTTCGCCGATAATCGAGTCGTTGGGGTGTGAGTCTGAGATTCGTTCGCGGAGGAGTAGTTCTGCCCTGCGGTCCGCAACGGTTACGGGACTTCCGTCGCCCTTGCTCTTGACGGCCAGGTCAGGGTTTCCGAAGAGTCCGAGGGTCAACTCACCGGCCTCGCGGGCGATCGAGACGGCGAAGTCGACAAGGGAGGCGTCAACGGATGGAGGTGACTTGGTGGTCATGGTGCCTTTACTACCAGGTCAGAGTGATGGTGGAGGGGTAGGTATTGCGGTCCTTGCGGTTAGAAGTACCGGCGGTTGGCGTGTCCTTCGGGCTGGTGGTCCCTGGTGCGGTTGGGGCCGTAAAGGGGGAAGATGCAGATTCGCAGCACGGATTCAGTGCTGACCTGTTAGGTACGCTGGCCTCATGGAACAGCCTCTGCTGGAGCAGGTGCAGAACCTGGACGGGTTGTCTTCAACCGAGTTGTTGGTAACTGTGATGATAGGTCTGACCATGTTGGGTCTAGTAGCCAGGTACCTCCTTCGTGGCACTCTGGCAGTGTTCCTCATCGCATCGGGAATGTGGATGTTCGATGTTCCAGAGGGCGTAAGAGAGGTTGTGGGCAAGTACAAGGACCTTGTGGCTGCGATAATCGAGCCGGTGATTGATCGGTTCGTCAGCGGGTGAGTCCCGGGATCGCAACGATCAGCTAGTTGGCGTTGAAGTCAACGCTGGCGCAAGACCTGTCAACCGGGGCCGGCCCAAGGGGACACAGGTCGAATCCGGCATCCCTCTCCCGGCCTAAGTTCGGGAGGGACCGTGACTGGTCTATGAAGTGTCACCCGACGCCGGCGATTGCCGATCCGTCTGAAGGCAGCCACTTGGCGCGCTTGGAGGGACTCGAACCCCCAACCTTCTGATCCGTAATCAGATGCTCTATCCAATTGAGCTACAAGCGCAGACGCCCGAGTGTATGAGTGGCCCGTGAACGGCCCACCCGGGGGTCATGGCGGAGAGGGTGGGATTCGAACCCACGAAGAGCCTTTCGGCCCTTACTCCCTTAGCAGGGGAGCGCCTTCAACCGGACTCGGCCACCTCTCCTAGGCGCACGGATGTTACCGGCGGTCAGGGTGGGTGGGAACGTCCCCAGTACGCTGCCCGGCGGAGGGATGGCAGAGCGGACGATTGCGACGGTCTTGAAAACCGTTGAGCCTCACGGCTCCGGGGGTTCGAATCCCCCTCCCTCCGCCAACAAGTATTGCCGGCGGAATGGCTGTCGATCAGACGCTGATCTGGTCCCGCAGGCCAGCCAGCCACGAATCGGCCTCGAGGGTCGCCGTGGAGGCCTCGCTCCGGATCTCGTCTCCATTGTCGTGCTCGGCCGGGTACGAGCCCAGAAACTTCACGAGACCGTGCTTCATGTGGAGGTTTCGGAGGCAGTCGGCCACCAACTCATCTGAGATGTGACCCTCGCAGTCCATGAGGAAGCAGTAGTCGCCCAGTCCCTGCTTGGTCGGCCTGGACTCGAGGCGGGTCAGGTTGATGGACCTGGCCGCGAACTCCTGGAGCATTCCGAGCAGGGTTCCGGGTCGGTCGGCACGCTGAAACACAACCAACGACGTCTTGTCGTGGCCCGTAGGTGCTGGAATCCCATCACGGGCGACGAGAACGAACCGCGTCTGGTTGGAGGAATGGTCCTCGATCCCGACTGCCAGTGTGTCTAGGCCATAGACCTCGGCGGCTCTGGCCGGAGCAATTGCAGCGGTGCGGCCGTCGTTCTCGCGAGAGACATGGCGGGCCGCATCGGCCGTTGAGTTGGCGGCTCCTGTCTCGGCCGACGGCAGGTTCTCGTCTAGCCAGGCACGACATTGGGCTGTGGCATGCGGAAAGGACACAACCCGCTCAATGGGGTCAAGGCCGGTTCCGGGTGGTGCCAGAAGGTTCAGCTCGACCGAGATGACCACCTCGCGTTGGATGAGGAGGTCCGCTTCGAACGCAAGTGTGTCCTGGGTGACGTTGACGCTGCCTTCGATAGAGTTCTCGATCGCCGCAAAGCCGAGGTCGACCGAACCCTCACCGACCATGCTCAGAACCTCTGGGATCGATGACGCCAGACACAGGTCGAGGCCGGAAAGATCATCCTGGGTCAACAGGGCTTGCTCGGTAAACGTACCGCTGGGCCCCAGATAGGCGAGAGCCCTGCGGCTCGGGTGTGCGATGTCGGTCACGACAGGGGAGGATAGTGAGGTGAGTGACCACGACCCCCTCTACTTTCGGCAACTGCTTTCCGGGCGCGACTTCGCGACAGAGGACATGGTTGCCCGCCAGATGGTCAACTTCGTTTACCTGATAGGTGACCGTCGGACCGGAGAGGCCGTGGTTGTGGACCCGGCCTATGACATCGATGCCATCCTCGGCGTGCTCGAGGCCGACGGGATGAGGTGCACGGGTGTGCTCGCCACCCACTACCACCCCGACCATGTAGGAGGATCCATGATGGGCTTCGACATCATCGGAGCAAGGGAGTTGCTCGACCGGGTGTCGGTTCCGGTGCATGCCCAGCGCGATGAAGCCGAGTTCATCTCCAAGGTGATCAGCATCGGTGGTGACGATCTCGTCAAACACGACAGCGGCGACATCGTCGAGGTTGGTGGAGTCGAAATCGAGTTGATCCACACACCTGGCCACACACCGGGTAGCCAGTGTTTCCTCGTTGACGGTCGCCTGGTCGCCGGCGACACCCTCTTTCTGGAGGGCTGTGGCCGAACCGACCTACCCGGTGGTGATGCAGTCGCCCTGTACGACAGCCTCCACAACCGCCTTGCCAGGGTTCCAGACTCCGCCGTGCTGTTCCCGGGCCACCTCTACTCCGAGGAACCCTCAGCTTCTATGGGCGACACCCGCCGTGACAACTTCGTGTTCACGCCCAGGTCAGAACAGCAGTGGCTCGCCATGTTCGGCCGCTGATGCCTGGATCCGGCTACCTTTCCCGCAACCAGATTTGAGAGGTCTTCAATGTCTAGAGCCCTGATGGTCGACAAGGTCGACGGAGAGTTCAACTATGCCTTCGTGGACCTGACCGATGACGACCTGCCCGACGGTGACGTCCTCGTAGATGTCGAGTACTCCACCGTCAACTTCAAGGACGGCCTCGTCGTCATGGACGCATCTCCGATCGTCACGTCATGGCCAATGGTGCCAGGGATCGACCTGGCTGGCACGGTCACAGGGTCGACCAACCCCGATGTGGCCGTCGGCGAAAGGGTTCTCATCAACGGCTGGGGCCTCGGAGAGGGAACCTGGGGTGGCTTTTCCCAGCGGGCCCGGGTCGACGGCGCCTGGACTGTGCCCGTCCCTGCTGGCCTCACCACTGCACAGGTAATGGCCATCGGTACCGCCGGCTTCACGGCGATGCTGTGCGTCCTGGCCCTCGAGGACCATGACGTGTATGCCGGGTCAGGCCCAGTTCTCGTTACCGGCGCAGCCGGTGGTGTCGGAAGCATCGCCGTGGCCCTGCTGGCGGCCCTCGGATACGAGGTGCATGCCTCCACCGGGCGGCTCGAGGAGATCGCCTATCTGGAGTCCCTGGGTGCAACGACCGTCATCGACCGGGCCGAGTTGTCCGAACCGTCAAAGAGGCCACTTGCAAGGGTCCGTTGGGCCGGGGCAGTCGACGCCGTCGGAAGCCACACGCTCGCAAACGTACTGGCGGCCGTTTCCCCCGAAGGGTGTGTGGCGGCCTGTGGCCTGGCTCAGGGCATGGATCTGACCACGACAGTTGCACCGTTCATCCTGCGCGGGCTCACCCTGCGGGGGGTGCACTCGGTGACCGTCCCCAGACCCAGAAGGCTGCTCGCATGGGAGCGCCTGGCAACCGACCTGGACACCGACCTGCTGGGGTCCATGACCGAGACCATCAGCCTCGACGAAGTACCGCACACAGCTGCGGAGATTCTGGCCGGTCGGGTCAGGGGCCGCGTGGTCGTTGACCTGAACGACATCTGACGGGCGAGCAGAGCTGCCACGTCGGCCGCGACCGGTGAGTGCGCGAGGAGGGACTTGAACCCTCACGTCCTTGCGGACACAGGAACCTGAATCCTGCGCGTCTGCCAATTCCGCCACTCGCGCGAGCAGCGTCGGGAAGGGTACCGCCTGTCCCGACGATCAGCCCCGTCGAGGTGAACCGGTTCCCCCCATCGGTCAACCGGTAGCATCGCTTCCACAGTGAACGATCAGGTCCTGACCATCGTAGGGCTGGGCACCCTCGCCCTCGTCTACTACGTGTTCCTCCGGGTAGTGCGATCCGCGTGGTTGGCTTTCCGGCCTTCCCGTTCGGCACGTCGGTGGGGCGCGTCGCACCTGTTAGTCGTTGAACCCGAATCGATGAACGGGTGGGAATTCGATCTCAGCGAAGACCTCACACTGGGCAGGGCGGCCGGGTGCTCGGTGACAATCGACGACGATCACGTGTCCCAGGTTCATGCACGGATCTTCCACAGAAGCGGCAAACTGGCCCTTGAGGACCTCGGATCGGCCAACGGCACCTATGTGAACCGTGCCAGGGTGATCGCCCCAACGGTCATCGGAGCGGGTGATCGACTTCAGGTCGGGGACACGGTCCTCGAGGTGGTCTGATGGAAGCGTCGCCACACCAACTGTCAACGCATCGCACGGGTGGCCGGTGATGGGGCCTGTCGGGCGTCGTCCCCGGACGGGCAACTCGATACGACTAGCTCACGCCGGTGTGACCGACGTTGGACGGGTCCGCCAGGACAACCAGGACGACTTCGGGTCGGTCACCGGCCTGCACGTGCTGGCCGACGGGATGGGAGGCCACCGCGGCGGTGAGGTGGCATCGGCCGAGGCTGTCGCCGCAACCATCGAAGGATTCGACGTCCATACCAGACTAGGTCTGGCAGCAGCGGTGCTGGCAGCCAACCGGGCGGTGCTCATCCGCGCTTCGGGCGACCCGTACCTGACCGGCATGGGTACGACCGTCTGCGCCCTCGCCCATGTGGTTGGCGACGGCGGAGACGATGCCCTGGCCGTGGCAAACGTCGGTGACAGCCGTGTCTACCGTTTCTCCGGGGGCCGGCTGGAACAGGTCAGTGACGACCACAGTCTCGTCGCAGACCTGATGAGAGCCGGTGAGTTGAGCCCCGACGAGGCTGCGAGGCACCCGAAGCGCAACATCCTCACCAGGGCGCTCGGAATCGAAGCCGATCTTGTCGTCGACACCTGGGAACTGGTTCCGGTCGCCGGAGACAGGTACCTCTTGTGCAGTGACGGGCTGGTGAACGAACTCGACGACTCCCGGATAGCCCGGATACTCCGGGACAAGGCCGAACCAGAGGCCGCCGCTGTGGAACTGGTTCGTTCAGCGGTCGATGCCGGGGGCCACGACAACGTGACCGTTGTGGTCATCGATGTGGCTACCGCTCCGTCGACTCTGCACGGAACCGGCTACAAGGGGACCCGTGCCAGGCCCGAGAGGGCTTCGACGCTCGGTATCCAGGACGGCACTGGAGCAGTATCGGCGCTTGCATGGCGTGTTGGCGGCGCAGCGCTCGCCCTGGCGGTGATTCTGAGTGTGATCGTCGGCCTGATCGGGGTCTACGCCCGCAGCGGCTGGTTCGTCGGATACCACGACGACAACGTGGCGGTGTTTCGCGGGAGGCCGTCGGGGATCCTCTGGTTCGACCCGACCCTTACCGAGGTAGAGGAGCTCCCGATCATGGACCTCGACGATGCCGACAGGGCTCTCGTTATCGACGCGATCGAGGTTGGCTCCCTCGAGGACGCCCGCCGCGTGGTTGAACGACTCATAGAGCATTCTCAATGATCGTCGATCGACATCAGCGATCATTGGTCCGCAGGTAGAATCCGCCTCCATGTCAAGCGAAGGCCCGACCGTGTTCAACGGCCGGTACGAACTCCACCGACAGATTGCACGCGGCGGTATGGCCGATGTGTTCCTGGCGCGCGACCTCCTGCTCGACAGGCCCGTGGCAGTGAAGGTGCTGTTCGACGAGTTTGCCGACGTACCGGACTTCGTCGAGCGGTTCCGGCGCGAGGCCCAGGCTGCAGCCAACCTGAACCATCCCAACATCGTCAGCGTCTACGACTGGGGCGAGGAACAGGGCACCTACTTCATCGTCATGGAATACGTCGAGGGACGCAGCCTCGCCGAGATGATCCGCACTGAGGGGCCCCTCCACCCCGACAGGGCTGCCGACATAGCGACCGACATCACAGCCGCCCTCGGCTTTGCCCACCGCAACGGCCTGGTCCACCGCGATGTCAAGCCCGGAAACGTGCTCGTCACCCCCAGCGGTCAGGTCAAGGTGGCGGACTTTGGCATAGCAACGGCGATAGCCGGGGCACAACACGACCTCACCCGCGACGGAACGGTCATGGGAACGGCCACCTACTTCTCGCCAGAACAGGCGCAGGGCCGCCAGGTCGACCCCCGCAGCGATCTCTACTCACTCGGCGTGGTCCTCTACGAGATGCTCCTTGGTCGCCCACCGTTCACAGGCGAGACGCCGGTGGCGGTGGCCTACCAGCACGTCCAGAACAGCCCCCCGTCGCTCCGGCAGTCGGGGGCCGCCGTAGCTGTGTCGCTCGAGGCCGTGACCCTCAAGCTCCTGGCCAAGAATCCCGTCAACCGGTACCCGACGGCAGAGGACCTGCGCAGCGACCTGCGCCGCTACCGCGAGGGAGCCCACGACCTGCGGTCGTCACCCCAGCCGGGAGCGCCCGGAAGGCCTTCACCTTCTGCTCCCGCCCAGGGACCCGACTACGGCCGGAGCACGCGTACCCGACGCGATGACGGGTTACGTCGCACCCTGCTGTTCACGGTCGTCCTTGCGATCCTGCTGGTTGTGCTCGGCTACCTGGTGGTCGAGTTCGTCGACACCCTGGGTGGACCCGGTGACGAGTTGTCCCCGGTCCAGATTGGGCTTGTGGAGGTCCCGGCCCTGATAGGAACCCCGTTGGATGAGGCGCGCGCTGTGCTGCGCGACTCCCGGCTGAGCGTTCAGATGGACTACGAGGTGAACGCCGACTTCCCCGAGAACACGGTGTTTGACCAGAACCCCTCTGCCGGCACAAGGCTGGAACCCACCGAGACCGTCAGGTTGTTTGTCAGTCAGGGAACCGGACCCATGGTCCTTCTGGCCGTGGTCGGTGACGCCGTCGCCGATGCCATCCAGGACCTTGAGGCAATGGGCCTTGATGTCTCACAGGTCGACACTGAGGACCCGGTCGTGCCCGCTGGTCAGGTGATCGACCAGTCGCCGGCCGCTGGCTCCGAAATCGTGCCTGGCTCCAGGGTGATCCTGTTCGTTTCGGCAGGTCCAGCTGTCGAGGAGGTACCCGACCTCATGAACCGGCCGGTGCTCGACGCCATGAACATCGTGTCCCAACTGGGTTGGCGTGCCAGTACCGTCGAGGAGAGCAGCCTTCTGGTTCCTGTCGGCCAGGTGATAAGGACCGAGCCGCCTGCCCGCAGTTCGCTGCCTCCGGGTAGCAATGTCGAGATCGTCGTATCCACCGGCCTGCCGATGGTGACGGTACCCCCGGTTGTGAGCCTGCTCGAGGCGACTGCCGTGGCCGAACTGGAGACCGCTGGCTTTGGCGTGAACGTGGTCTACGAGCCCCTGCCGTCTAACAGCCCCAACGACGGAAGGGTTATCACCCAGAGCCCGTTGGCTGCCGTCGAGATCGACTCCGGAAGCTTTGTAACAATCGTGATCGGTGCGGCAGAGGCAGGTGGCGGTGCAGGCGGAGAGCCGGGTGAAGGTGTCGGCGGCGAGACAGGGGTTGATGCAGGCGATGGTGTCGGCGGCGAGACAGGTGCCGGCGATGGAACCACCGCTGACGGTGCCGCCGGTTAGTCAGCCGACCCGGGCCAGGAAGTTTGACAACAGGTCGTGACCCGATTCGGTCAGGATCGACTCGGGATGGAACTGGACCCCCTCAACATCTAGGTCGCGGTGTCGCAGGCCCATGATCACGCCGTCGGCGCTTGTTGCGGTAATGACGAGATCTTCCGGCAGGGAGGGCCTGTCGACGATCAGGGAGTGGTAGCGGGTCGCCTCGAGGGGGTTGGGTAGGCCGGCGAAGATGCCGTCACCCTCGTGGCTGATCTGAGAGGTCTTGCCGTGCATCACGTCGGGTGCCGTCACAACCGTGCCCCCCCAGGCCGCACCGATGCACTGATGGCCCAGACATACCCCCAGCACGGGGATGCGGCCGGCTGCCCAGCGGATCGTCGCCGTCGAGACACCGGCCTGTTCGGGCCGACCCGGACCCGGGCTGACCAGTAGCGCATCGGGTCGAAGCTGGGCTGCCTCGTCGACGGTGATGGCGTCGTGCCGGTAGACGAGCGGCTCGGCACCGAGTTCTCCGAGGTACTGGACCAGATTGAAGACGAACGAGTCGTAGTTGTCGATTACCAGGACACGGGCGCTCATGAGAGCAACGGTAGCCATGTGGAGCACCGGAGCAGCCGGAGTTACCCGTATCCTCCCCGCCATGGCCACGTCAGAACATCATGACCCGGAAACGCCCGAGCATGGCGGTCAACCCGCCCGGCGACCCGTACAGAAGTCCCGTTACCAGAGCGGTCGGGTCACACCGAAGGGTGGTGGCACCCAACAGGGTGCCCACGGGGCAGCAGCAGCCGGCTCGTCGCCGACCTGGGTACCGGTGCTCATGTTCGGCCTGCTCGGCCTGGGTATCCTGATCATCTTCTTCAACTACGTGGGATGGATGCCCGGTGGTACCAGCAACGGCATCCTGCTGCTGGGTCTGGGTTCGATCCTGGGTGGCATCATCACCGCAACCCAGTACCGCTGACAGCGGCCCTCTGTTGGCCCGCTGGTAGGGGAACCACCGCTGTAATTCCAACGGTGTGATTTCCCACAGAGTTGTCCACAGTCTGTGGGTAACCCTGACCGGACAGTTGGCACCGATGGGCGGGGCCTGCTTCAGTCCTCGATGGCGAGGACCTCCATCTCGTCCATGCAGTGACGGGGCGGATCAGGGTCCTCCTCATTTGCGACGGTCATTTTGACCTCAGTACCGCAGATGGTGCACCTGTAGTGGAGCCTGACCTTGCGGAGTTCACCCGGGTCGGGAGGCTCAGGAGGCGGGGCTGCCAGCGCCCGCAGGAAACCCAGCCCCAGGCGCAGGATGATCAGACCACCTGCAACAGCGATGAGTATCTGAGCGGCTCCCACGGCGGATCAGCCTATTGCCGGGCCTCCTGAGGCCCTGCGCAGCAGCAGGCTCGTGAGTTCAAAGACGATTGTCGCCGCCGCCAGGGTGGTCGTCTCGGCGTGGTCGTAGGCGGGCGCCACCTCGACAACGTCAGCGCCGACCAGGTTCAGCCCGACCAAACCCCGCAGTACCAGCATCAGCTCACGGCTCGACATGCCTGCGATCTCGGGAGTGCCCGTACCGGGGGCATGTGAAGGGTCGAGCACGTCGATGTCGATGGACAGGTACATCGGGTGTCCACCGACCCGCTCACGGATCTGGTCGACGATGTCGTCGATGCCGCGGGTCTGGAAGTCGTCGCAGTGGATCACCCGGAAGCCAAGCTCGGCGTCGCTGTCAAGGTCTTCACGGCTGTACAGCGGCCCCCGGATACCAACGTGGACAGAGGCATCGTCAAGGAAGAGACCCTCCTCGGCAGCTCGCCGGAATGGGGTGCCGTGGGTGAAGGGCGCGTTGAAGTAGGTGTCCCAGGTGTCGAGGTGGGCGTCGAAGTGCACGAGCGCCACCGGCCCGACATGGTGGTTGACGGCACGCAACAGAGGCAGGGAGATGGTGTGGTCACCGCCCATGGTGACGATGCTCCCGACCCGGCCCAGCAGATCGGTTACGGCGGCTTCGATCTGGTCGATGGCTTCTCTTATGTCGAAGGGGTTGGCGGTGACATCGCCCGCATCGGCCACCTGCTGTTCGGCAAACGGTTCTGTGTCGTATGCCGGGTGGTAGCTGGTGCGCAGGTGCCTGGATGCCTGGCGGATGCCCATCGGTCCAAAGCGTGCCCCGGGCCGGTAGCTCGTACCGGCGTCGAAGGGAATGCCCAGGATGGCAACGTCACATCGGGGTACGTCTCGCAGTTCCGGCAGCCTGGCGAAGCTGGAGGGGCCGGCGAAGCGGGGCACATCCCTACCGCTTACCGGTCCGATCGGTGGTTCCTGGTCAGAGGCCATGGTTTTCCCCCTCGGTGGATCTGGCAGACGCCGGTGGGCGACCATTCTAATTGCAGCGAGGCGGCA
Organism: uncultured Candidatus Nemicrothrix sp.; assembly: GCA_913055915.1. GTDB lineage: Bacteria > Actinomycetota > Acidimicrobiia > Acidimicrobiales > MedAcidi-G1 > UBA3125. The sequence goes on from CAJXKL010000003.1 coordinate 160,700, forward strand.
CTCTTGACCTGACGACCATGGTGGAGCTGATGGGAATCGAACCCACGACCCCCTGCTTGCAAAGCAGGTGCTCTAGCCAACTGAGCTACAGCCCCGGAACGGGGACAGCGTACGGCGTGGGCGGCCCCGGCCACCCGCAGTCCATTCCTCTGTCGCCGTATTCGGGATCTGTTACGGAGCCATCGGTCGTCCGAACGGCAGGTGGTCCTGCCATCCGGCGAGAAACGACTCGGCCCGCTCGCAGGCGCCCAGAAACACACCGTCGGGATGGCCCAGGACCTCGGCGACAATTGAAGCTGCTGTGGTGGCGGCGGCTCCTTCACTGTCGGCGACGAGGGGACCACAGGTGGTGATGAAGTCCGGAAGGGCCGTGATGCCACGCTGTCGGCACACCGCAATCGCTCTCGCGGTCAACGGCAGTGGGCCGGTCGGAACGACCACGGAACAGCCCAGGCGGGCCGCGGCCAGATGGTCGATTGCACCAACCTTCGACCCGCAGAACAGCAGGTCACAGGTGACCGCAACCGGGTCGTCCGTGTCGATGACTGTCAGGTTGGCTGAAGCCAACTGGGCGTCAAGGGCGACATCACCACCCATCACCGATGCAGTGGTCGCTCCGGGCATCGATGCCATGGCGGCGGCGACGGCGCTAACGGCCACCAGGTCGTCTTCAAGAGGTATCCCGAGGCTGTCCAATTCGCCAGCTTCGATGCCCCTGCCGGGGGTCAGCCTGAAATGGGCCTCCCAGCCAGCCACCTCGCCTGCAAAGGCCACAACGGCACTGGCACGGTTGTCTGGCCCGGCGTTGATGCCGGCCGAAATCCCTGTCTCGCGTCTCTCCAGCGAGGCCAGCGCATAGGTCATGGACCTGGCCAGGTCCTTTGCTCCGCCCTGGAGGATCTTTGGTGCCAGGCGGGCGACACCGGTGCCGGGTGCGTCAGCCAGGTCAACCGCTAAGAACGCGTTGACCGATTCCAGTCTCCTGATGAACACGGGTGCAGTCTGCCTTCTGGTCCGTTGTCAGGCGTCGTCGAGGGCATCGACGACCTGTTCCACCTTCAGGCGGGCAGCCTCGAGGCGGTCACGGCAGAGGCGTATCAGCCCATCGGCCCGCTCGACTCTTGTGGCCAGGATGTCCACATCGACCGACTCGGCCTCGAGTTCGGAGAGAATGTCCTGCAGTTCCTCAAGGGCGGTCGCGTAGCCGATCTTGTCGGTTGGTTCTCCGCTCATGGTGGCTCTGCCTCCGGTGCCTCTCTGGTCAGTCGACGGTGCTGTTGACCGTACCGTCAGCCACGAGGGTGACGAGGCCGTTTCCTGTCGAAAGGCTGGTCGTGGACCTGACGAGTTGACCGTCACTGTGCCTGGTCACGGACCAGCCCCGGGCTAGTACCCGGGCCGGATCAAGGGCGCGTAGTCGTGCCGCCAGAGAGTCCAGCCATTCCGCTTGGCGCCGGATGCTGCTGGTTGAACTCCTGGCAATGCGAGCCTGTTGGGCCGCGAGGAGATCGGAGTGGCGGCGAACCGATGATCCTGCCGCCCGGACCAGCCTGTTGGCCAGGTCGCTCCTCAGGACCTCGGACTTTTCGATCGCCCGGCGGGCGTTCTGGCCGATGGCGACACGGAGGGAATCGATGCGGTCCCTGTAGGCGAGGGCTGTGCCAACCAGAGCCGCAGCGCATGCGGTCGGGGTCTTGAAAGCCGAGTGGGCCACCTCGTCGGCCACGCTCCGGTCGATCTCGTGTCCGATCCCGGTGAAGACTGGTGTGGCGACGGCAGCGATCGCCCGTGCCACGACCTCGGCGTCAAAGACCGACAGGTCTGCCGCCGAGCCCCCGCCACGTACCAGGGCGATCACGTCGGGTTGGTGCGATGACAGGACCCGCAGACCCTCGGCTATGTCGGAGGCTGAGCCCTCTCCCTGTACACGCGTGTCGCGCTCAAGGAGCGTGAAGGCGACCCCGCTCCTCTCAAGTTCATTGTGGAAGTCGGCGTAGGCAGCGGAGCCAATGCTGGTTACCAGGCCAATTCGCAGCGCCGGTTGAGGCACGGCGAGCGAGGCGTTGCGATCCAGGAGGCCCTCTTCGACAAGTTGCCCGAGTAGACGGTCGCGCTCTGCTGCCAGACGACCCAGGGTGAACGTGGGGTCAATCCCGTTCATGATCAACTGGAGGCGGCCGTGCGGTGGGTAGAAGTCCAGCCGGACCCGCACACGCACCTGGAGGTCATCGACCAGTGGTGGCCCATTCGCCTCCGTGAGGGTCCGCTCCACGGTGGCCCTGACCTGCTTCCAGAGGGCAACGCTGAAGGCGGCCGTCGGTGGCCTTCCCGGCTCATCAGAGGGTTCGATCAGGTCGAAGTAGGCATGTCCCGATCTGGGCGTACGCAGGTTCGAAACCTGGCCCTCCACCCAGACGTCGTCGGGGAAAAGCGTCGACAGGCCCTCTTTCACCAGCGCACCCAGTCGGGAGATCGACAGGACAGGTAGTTCTGCGTCCATGTCGGAACCCTACCGAGACTCCTTCGCCCGGGTTGGCCGGTGGCCCTTGACGGTTCGTCGATGGGGTGATTGTGCGGCACCCTTGATACGTTCAACAGCCGTGGCAGGGGCTCGGGTTGGATGTCCAACCCGGAAAATTCAATCTGACCATTGATCATCTCGACGAATCTTTCTAGGATCCGCCGGATGCAGGGGGGAAACAGGCAGACATGTCGTTGACCGTGGCTGATCCGCCGACGGCCGAAACGGGTGGCGGGACTCCGACAGTGGCCTCCCGTGCCCGTGAATGGGCAGGCCGTGCCCCCCGCCAGGTTGCACTGCGCGAAAAGGACTTCGGCATCTGGCAGGAGTACACCTGGGAGCGGACCTGGGACCTGATCATGGATGCCGCCAACGGGCTGCTGGCCCTTGGTGTGGAACCCGGCCAACGGGTCTCGATCCAGTCTGAGGATCGTCCCGAATGGGTGATCCTGGACCTGGCAACCGTGGCTGTGCGTGGCATAACGGTCGGCCTCTATCCGACCAACCCCGCCGCCGAGGTCGAGTACCTCCTCACCGACTCAACCGCCACCATCCACTTCGCCGAAGATCAGGAACAAGTTGACCGGGCACTCGAGGTGGACCCGGCCCGACTTCCCGGCCTCAGGCGGATCCTCTACACCGAACCCCGTGGCCTGAGCTCATACGACGACCCCAGACTCCTCTACTGGGAGGATTTCCTGGAGATGGGACGGAGCTACCGCCGGGATTCCCCGGGTGGGGTCGAACGGCGCATGGCCGAGGCGCTGCCCGATGACGTGATGACGCTCGTGTACACCTCTGGAACCACCGGCCCGCCCAAGGGGGCGATGCTCACGAACGCCAACGTCGACTACGCCATGACCATCATCAACGGCGACACCGGACTCCGCGGAGCGCAGATACCGGGCCCCGGAGACCTCACCCTCACCTACCTTCCGCTCTGCCACGTGGCCGAGCGCATCTTCTCCACCTGGCACCTCGTCGGGTGCGGGATATGTCTCAACTTCGCCGAGTCAATCGACACCGTCCAGTCAAACCTGCGTGAGATCCAGCCCACCTTGTTCTTCGCGGTACCACGCATCTGGGAGAAGATGCACGCCTCTGTGATGATCAAGGGCGGTGACGTAACGCTGTTCAAGAAGATCTGGTTGGGCTTTGGACTGCGTCTGGCCAGGGTCATTGGTCGAGAGAAGGTTGCCAATGGGGGTAACCACACGCCCAAGAGTTGGCTGTTGAACCTGGTTGGCTACCCGCTCGTGTTCCGGGCGCTCAAGGAGCGAATTGGTCTTCGACGGTGCTGGCATGCGGGGTCAGGTGCTGCTCCGATCGCCCCCGAAGTGCTCGAGTTCTTCATCGGCATCGGCGTCCCCGTCTACGAGATGTACGGAATGACCGAGAACTCTGCCGTTGCCACGGTGAACTACCCGGGCAGGATGAAGTTGGGCACCGTCGGTGAGCCCTACCCCGACATCGGATTCCGGATTGACGAGGAGACAGGCGAGATCCAGACGAAGCACCCTGCGGTGTTTCTCGGCTACTGGAACAAGCCGGAACAGACGGCTGAGACGTTCACGGACGACGGTTGGCTCAAGACGGGTGATGTGGGCGAGTGGGTCGATGGGACCCACGTGCGGATCGTGGACCGCATCAAGCACATCATCATCACTTCGGGTGGCAAGAACATCTCACCGTCCGAGATCGAGAACACCCTCAAGACCTCGCCTTATGTCAAGGAGGCCATGGTCATCGGCGACGGCCGCAAGTTCCTGGCAGCGCTGATCGGCATCGAGTTGGACACGGTCGGCGACTGGGCGCTACGCCAGAACATTCCGTACACGACCTACCGCGACCTCTCAGAGAAGCCCGAGGTGCTTGAGCTCATCCAGAAGGTCGTGAACGAGACCAACGAGAAGTTCGCCAGGGTGGAGTCCATCCGCAAGTTCAAGATGATCCCCAAGGAACTGGACCACGAGGACGGCGAGTTGACAGCCACCCAGAAGATCAAGCGTTCGGCCATGGAAGACATGTTTGGCGACCTCGTGGAGTCGATGTATTCATGACCGGAACCACGATGGTTCTGGCCACCACCGGCTTGGACACCTTCGTCCACACGGTGATCAAGTCCCTTGCCCTCGGGTCGCTCTACGCACTCCTGGCCCTGGGATTCGTGCTCATCTTCAAGGCCACCCAGACCGTCAACTTCGCCCAGGGGGCGCTTGCCCTGGCGGGCACATGGTTCCTCTCCATGGTCTTTATGGACTGGAACGTGCCGGGCCGCTGGGTCGGTGGGCCCGGCTGGCTTCACTGGTTCGTTGCCCTCCTGGTGGCGGCCCTTGCCACTGCCGTCCTTGGCCTGGTGATTGAGCGCCTAGCGATTCGACCCATGATTGGCGAGCCCATCTTCTCGATGGCGGTCATCACGCTGGGCCTGGAGGTGATGATCAGGACCGTTGCATTCGACGCCGTGAACGTGACGCCCAGGGTTATCGCAGTCCCCTGGGGGGCGGACACCTTCATGATCGGAGGTGCCATGATCGCCTGGTCGTACGTGGCTGCAATCGCCATGGCTGCCGTGGCGTTCGTGGGCGTGTGGCTGTTCTTCAAGACGCGGACCGGTGTGGCGATGCGGGCAACGGCCTTCGACCAGGAAACAGCGCTTGCGCAGGGCATCAACGTGGGTCGCATCTTCGCCATTGCCTGGGCAGTCGGTGCGTTGTTGGCTGCCATATCGGGCGTGTTCTCCTCGATGTCTCCCTGGGGGCCGGCCGGGTTGGCCAGCCGTGATGGCGCATTCTTCGCGTTCCGTGCTCTTCCGGCGGTGATCCTGGGCGGCCTCGACTCGGCGGTAGGTGCGCTCGTAGGGGGTCTGCTCATCGGGTTTGCCGAGATCTTCGCGGGGCAGTACCTGGCTGGACATACGGGAATCCTGGGCGTGGGCTACCAGCAGGTTGTTCCCTATGTCGTGATGCTGATCGGACTACTGGTAAGGCCGTACGGTCTGTTCGGGACCGAGGAGGTGAGGCGGGTATGAGAATCCGGGACCTCACCCTGGAGGTGGGCAGATGAGGGGCCGCCCGAAGCTGTTTACGTCGTACGTCGCTGAGTCGCAGTTGTTCCCTACCCGCATTCAAAAGGTGCTGGTGGTGGTAGGAATCATCGTCCTTGTGCTCATGCCGTTCGACCTGCCGGTGATAAGCCAGATCCCCATTGTCAGGTTCCTGGGCGACAACATCTGGTTGCGCCTCGTGAACCGGATGCTCATCTTCACCATCGCCGCGCTCGGGCTCAACATCCTCTCCGGCCTGGCCGGTCAGGTGTCCCTGGGACATGCCTTCTTCATGGGCAGCGGCGCCTACACCGCCGTGATGCTGGGGGGCAAGGGTTCGGCGAACCTCTGGGGATGGGGGCTCCCAATCTGGATCTGGTTGCCGGCCTCGGGAGTCGTCGCGGCCCTAGTGGGTATAGCGGTTGCACCCGCAGCGGTCCGTGTGCGCGGCCTCTATCTGGGTATTGCCACTCTGGGTCTTGTGTTTATCGGCCTGCACCTGTCACGCGTATTTCCCGAGATCGCCGGGCCAGGAGCGCTTGGTCGTAAGTGGCCCCGGATGCAGTTCCGCCTCTGGAAGGAGGAGGACCCCCTCGTTGACTTCTCACGGGACGGGGACTGGTTCTGGTTCGAGGTCAGCAAGAACCAGAAGACCTACCTGTTGCTGCTTGCGTTGACCGTGGTCGCCGCCGTGGTGGCCGCGAACATCGCGCGTACCAGGACCGGCCGTGCCTTCTCGGCGATCAGGGAACGGGATGTGGCCGCCGAGATCATGGGTGTGCCCGAGTTCCGGTACAAGACGATGGCCTTCGCCATCTCGTCTTTCTACGCAGGTGTTGCCGGTGCCCTCCTTGCGGTTCTTGCGGGGCAGGTACCACCCGAGTCGTGGGGCTTGCTCCTTTCGATCCAGTTCATCGCCATCCTGCTCATCGGCGGTATTGGTCGTGTTTCAGGGGCCCTCATGGGAACGTTCTTCGTGGTTCTTTCACCACGGTTCATTGAGGAGGTCATCGACTGGATGAAGGAACAGGTCGATGCCGGCGGCATCTTTTCGGGCGTATTCGACACCCTGATCAGCACTGGAGACGGCGACGGCGGCCTCTTGGCCATCTCAGAGACGGCGCTCGGGTACCCGCTTCCGGCCAGCGCACTTGACGAGCTCGTGTATGGCCTGCTTATTGTGGTCTTTCTGCTGTTTGAGCCTCTGGGGCTCTACGGCATCTGGATGAAGGTACGGAACTACTGGAAGGGCTGGCCGTTCAGCTACTGAGACGCCGACCAATGAGATCGCGGTTCCCATGAGGGGCCGGTTACCAAATAGAGAGGGATAACGATATGAGACAAGGGCACAAGGTGCTGGCTTTCCTGCTGGCATTCACGATGGTCGCTGCGGCCTGCGGCAGCGACGATGCCGATGAGGCCGCCCCGGCTGCCACCACGGCCGCTCCAGCAGAGAGGCCCGCTCCGGGTTCGTTGGGCGTGGTTGAGGTTGGTCCTGGTGAGGCGATCCAGATTCGTTCTTTGAACGCGATCAGTGGTGATGTGGCTTTCTTGGGTATTCCCAATGAGAACGGCATCAGGATGGCTGTTGAGGATTACGGCCAGATTG
>CAJXKL010000004.1 GCA_913055915.1 uncultured Candidatus Nemicrothrix sp.
CTGACGTGCGTTACGGCTCCAACTACAACCAGTCCACTGGTGAGAGTGCCGCTGACGTGTTGGCTGACTACAAGGCCGAGTTCGGTGAGGCGCCTGCTGCACCGTTCTGGGCGCATTCCTATGACGCTGCCGCACTGTTGCTTGATGCCATCGCCGCAGCTTCCTATGACGATGGCGGCACCCTGGTCATCGACAGGGCCGGTGTACGCGAGCACCTCAACGGTGTCACGGGCTACTCGGGCCTGATTGGAACGATGGCATGTGACGCCTACGGCGATTGTTCTTCATCGAAGATCACCGTCATCCAAAACATCGACGTTGCCGACTACGAGGCTTCAACAGCCAACGTCGTCTACGAATACGCACCCCTGGGCTCCACCCAGGTCGGCGACATCGCAGCAGGTGCTGCGCTGCCGGGTACCGGTGTGGAGTTGACGATGTGTCGTGCGAACTGGGCTTCTGGTTACATCCAGTCTGAGATCGTGCGTCAGATCCTCCAGCAGGCTGGTTACTCGGTTTCTGATCCTTCTGTGATCGAGTTGGGTCCGTCCAACGCCTACACGGCGATGGCCGAGGGCACTTGTGATCTGTGGACCAACAGCTGGTACCCGGGTCACTTCTCGTGGTACGAGAACGAGTTGTCCGACGGTTCGATCGTTGGTGATCACGTAGAGGCCGTGCCCGGCCTGTTCCAGGACTCTGGTGTGCAGGGCTTCCTGATCACCAAGAGCTGGGCTGAGGCCAACAACATCTCAACCATTGATCAGATCAACCGTGATCCGGATCTGTACCTGCAGCTCGACACCGATGGCGACGGCAAGGGCGAGATCCTTGGTTGCCCGGAGTCGTGGACCTGTGACGACATCATCGAGAACCAGATCGCTTTCGGTAACGGCACTGAGCCGTGGGACAACCTGGTGGAAACCAAGGCTGACTACGACGCAATGTTCGCTGAGATGGTGAACCGCGTAAACAATGGTGACCCGGGGATTATCTACACCTGGTCGCCGGCGTCGTATCTGACGATTCTGGTGCCTGGAGACAACGTTCTCTGGGTGTCCGTTGAAGCGGTGCTTGATGATTCGAACCCGTTGGGCAAGGAAGGTGGCGAGAACCACCAGCAGGAAGATGGCTTCACTGCCTTCGGTGCGGACATGTGCACGCAGCCATGTCAGCTGGGCTGGTCGGCTGCAGACATTCAGGTATCGGCGAACACGTCGATGCTGGATGCCAATCCGTATTTGCGGAAGTTGCTGCCATTGGTCAAGCCGTCCATTCTGGACCTTTCGTTCCTGCAGGTCGACCAGACCGATGGTGACGGTTCAGAAGCACACGTCGTCGAGTTGGCTACCGGTTGGATGGCCGACAACGCCGACAGTGTCGCAGCGTGGATCGCCGAGGCGGCTGGTTGATTCAGCTGAATAGTTGATCCGGTTCCCCGCCCCCTGATTTGGGGGGTGAAGAACCGGTACTGGTGCGGAGGCCGGGCCCACAGGGCCCGGCCTTCCACCGTGTTCAGGCCTTGGGCCATCGACTGAGACCTATGGAACGATCTAAGTCGGCGTGTTACCTTGGTTTTTTGCGACGGACATATCAGCTGGTAGCGATGATTGGCTGTAGGCGGGTACCACACCACCATGGGGGAACGGATGCCGGGCGAAGAACCGATCATTGCACTGGAGAACGTCTACAAGATCTTCGGCCCGAACCCGCGGGGCCGGGCCTTTGACCTCTGTTCATCTGGAGTCGAAAAGGACGAGGTGCAGCGCCAGACCGGTCACGTGGTCGGCATGCGGGACATCTCGTTCTCGGTCAACAGGGGTGAGATCTTCGTGGTCATGGGCCTGTCCGGTTCCGGTAAGTCCACAGCCATCCGGACTGTAAACAAGCTTCATGAAGCGACTCATGGCCGGGTCATTGTGGAGGGGATCGATGTTCAGCAACTGGGAGGGTCGGCCCTGCAGGCTTTCCGCCGTGAGAAATTGTCCATGGTGTTTCAGCACTTCGCCCTCTTCCCTCATCGCAACGTGATCGACAACACGGCATACGGTCTGAAGGTTCAGGGCATCGAGAAGGACGAGCGCCACGAGGCCGCCATTGAGGCGCTGGCCATGGTCGGTCTCGAGGCTTACGCCTTCAACTCCACCAGGGAACTCTCGGGCGGCATGCAACAGCGGGTCGGCCTCGCCAGGGCACTCTGTACCAACCCGGACATCCTTCTCATGGACGAGGCATTCAGCGCCCTCGATCCGCTCATCCGACGCCAGATGCAGGATGAACTGATGGCCATCCAGTCAAAGCTCCACAAGACGATTCTCTTCATCACACATGATCTCAACGAGGCGCTACGGCTCGGCAACCGGGTGTGCATCCTGCGCGACGGAAAGGTCATTCAGATCGGCACACCCGAGGAGATCCTCACCGAGCCAGCCGACGGTTACGTGGCGGAGTTCGTGCAGGATGTTGACCAGGGTCGCGTTATCGACGTTGGAAAGATCATGCACCCGGCCGTCCTCCTCGACACGAGCCTGACTCTCGCCGAGTGCCTGGACACACTGGGAAAGCGTCGGGGTGGATTTGTATGTGACACCGACGGTCGACCAACCGGAATGCTGACGAAGACCGATGCAGCAACGGCTCTCGCCAGCGGCACCACCGAACTGGCTTCGGTTCTCCGGACCGATTTCGACTCAACAACCGCTGCGGCGCGGTTCAACGACAATTACGCTGCGGCTGGGCGGGGTATCCCAATCGCGGTGGTGGATGATGCGGGATGTCTCGTGGGCGAGCTCGAGCCACAGGAGATCATGGAGGAGATGGGCCGCGTCGAGCAGTTGGTAGACGGCTTCGAGAGGGAGGTGTTCCTGTGAGCTTCACCAACTGGATCTTCGCTGCCGAGACCGGCGATTGGACTGGCCGCAAGGAGGCCGTTGGTCTGGCCGAGACCGATGTCCTTGATCAGTTCCAACTGCCTGTCGGTTACTGGTTTGACCAGATGGTCGACTGGCTTGACCTCAATGCCCAGTGGCTTCTCGACGGTATCAAGTGGCCTTTCGACTTTCTGCTTGACAACATTGTCAACGACTTCCTGCTGGTCATTCCCTGGTATCTGGTGGTCATCTTCACGGTTGTTCTGGGTTCCCTAGTTCGCACACCCAAGGTCGGCCTCATGTCGGGAGCAGGTCTGGTCATGTGTGGCCTTCTCGGCTCCATGTACTGGCTGGAGACCATGCGCACCATTGGCATGGTGCTCGTAGCCGTTGGGCTCTGCGCTCTCATCGGGATACCGATAGGGGTCATCTGCGCTCGGGTGGATTCGGCGTGGAATGTGATCAGACCGATTCTGGACGCCATGCAGACGGTGCACACCTTCGTCTACATGGTTCCGTTTGTGTTCTTCTTCAGCATCGGCGTTGTCCCGGCCACCATGGTGACCATGATCTATGCACTTCCGCCCCTGGTACGAATGGTGAATCTGGGAATCAGACATGTCCCCGAGGATGTGGTGGAGGCCAGCAGGGCCTACGGGGCGACCGAGCTTCGCGTACTGACCGACGTTCAACTTCCGTTGGCCAAGCCGTCGATCATGGCTGGACTCAACCAGACCCTCATGTTGGCGATCGCCATGGTTGGCATCGCTGCAATCATGGGAGCGTCGGGGCTTGGTCTTCTGGTGTTCCGGGCTGTTCAGAACCTCGACGTGGGACTTGGAATTTCCTCTGGTCTCGCCCTGTGGACTGTTGCCGTTGTGCTTGACCGTCTTTCTCAGCCCGAGGAGGACGGCGCCAATCTCCTGACGCGGATCAGGGAGGCCATGAGTCAACGCCGTGATCCAGAGGCACTTCTCCGCAAGATCGAGGCGGCCGAGACCGAGGATCAAAAGGCCAGCAAGGCCATTCACGTCGAGCATGAGGTCGTGTCGTCAGGGCGGGAACGCCTCGGTATGGCCATCGTAGGTTTGGGGGGCGTGGTTGCCGTCGTGTCCACCCTGATGACCTGGGGCAGCGATGCCGGCCTGCTCTCAAGCCACTCGCGGGCTGTTGATATCGACCTGGCTGGCCAGTCGTTCAACGGCTATCAGGCTTCTGGAGGCAGTTGGGCGGGCATTGTCGTGTTGTCCATGGGCTTCTTCGCGATCATGGCAGCAGGGTCATGCCTGTTCTGGACTGGCGGGATCGGGCGCCTTCGTGGGCTAGGCGGCCTGGCAGCAGCTGCCGTAGGAGCCTTCGCCACCATGATCGTGTTCCCGATCCTTGCTCAGTTCGATGGCTTCGTAACGCTTGCCAACCTAGCGGGAGCCGAGGCGCAGTCCGTTTGGGCAGTGGCAATAGAGTCGATTGCCATTCCAGCCGTCCTGGCCCTGATTCTTGGGCTGGCAAGGACGTCGGTACCGGTCCACTGGCGTACTGCCGGCGTCTGGGCCTTCACGGCCAGCGTCCTTGGCTACTGGTTTGAGACGCCTGTCGGGTTGGCGGCCGAGATCGTAGCGGTAGTCGTAGCGGTAATCGCCGCCGGTGCAATCGTCGCTCTTGATCGCTCCAACCTGCTTGATGCCACCAGGAACACCTGGAATGACCTGGGCGCCGGCCTGGCGATAGCGCTGGTTGGCCTGGTCGTGTCACCGTTCACAAGCCTGCTGGATGTCAGAGGCGTGGTCGCGCTGGCTGTCGCAGCGGTCGTCTACATACTCCTAGGTCAGCGGTTTGACCAGAAGATTTCCCTGACAACCGGGGTTCTGGCCGGGGCCCTCATGCGGTGGCTGATCCTGGGGAGTATTGGCGGCGGCGACTCCGCCGTCTTCCTGGACACGCAGATTCTTACCGCACTGGTTATTGGCGTAGTCGTGGCCGTTTCGATCCGGTCAGGTTCCCGCTGGTTCGCTGCCGATGCCATGGTGATTGCCTCGGCCTGCATGCTGGTCGCATCGATCACCTATTGGGTGGTTTCACCCCATCTGGCGGTTGAGGTCTATAGCCGCGGCTCCGGTGTGCTGGTGGCCATATTGGCTAGTGCCGTCATGCTTATTGGCTCCCTGCTGGCCCTCCAGACAGCCCCCTACTCAGCGTTCCGTCCCCTTGATCGGATCGTGGGATGGGGCCGCATGGCCACTGGGATACTTGCCGTTGTTCTGGTAGTCGTCGGCGGTTACTCAGGCTGGACATTTGACGAGCGCGGTGGAACAGAACTCCCACCCGAGCTTCTGGAGCAGATGGAGATCCTCCGTGCCGAAGCCGAGGTGAACCCTGCGCTGGCGGCCACCAACACCAGCAAACTCACCTCAATCCGGAACAAGTTCCGCAAGTCAGCCAAGGTGACGACAGATGGCTTCAGCGAGGAGGGTGGCGGCCTGTCCAAACTGGCCATCGTGGTTTCGGTCATCGGTGCTGCCCTTACGGTGCCGGCATCCGGCCTGTTGGGTCTGGATGAGCAGCGTCGATGGAGGTGGAGCGCTGCTGTGGCCGGAGCAGGCGGTGGTCTGGCACTAATCGGCATCATCTGGATTGCAAGCCTTGCCAGGGTCTCCGATTTGAACGTGGTTACCGGTGCCGGGGCCTTCTTGACGATGTTCGCCGGGGCCATCCTTATGGTGACCTCAAAGAAGATTCTTATCGAGTTTCGCCGGAATATGACCTACGACGATGTAGAGGTCGCAACAGTCTGACATTGTGCCTCCTGGCGACACTTCGGCCGCCTGCGGGTCGCTGCTCCAGTTGGGGCTAGGGTCCCGCCATGATCGACGGTACCGACGATCTCAAGGTCGACAGGGACGGGGCCGTGGTAACGGTGACCATCAACCGGCCAGAGGTCATGAACGCCATGACCTCGCAGATGTTCGTGGACTTTGGTCGCATCTGTCGGTCGGTGAGCGAGGACGACGCCATCCGGGTGCTTGTGATCACTGGTGCCGGTGGGAACTTCTGTTCCGGTGCCGACGTATCAGGACAGGTCGACCGGATCTCCGGTGAGACGCCCGCCGTTCCCCTGCGGAACATGCGCCACATCAAGGAGGCGGCAATGGCTCTGCACGATGTGCAGCACCCGGTCGTGGCCAAGGTGCGCGGCGTTGCAGCCGGCGCTGGCCTCAACGTCGCCCTCGGCTGTGATCTTGTCTACGCCGCAGATACTGCAAGGTTCTCGGAGATCTTCGCCCGGAGGGGGCTGTCTCTGGACTTCGGGGGCTCGTGGCTGCTGCCACGGTGGATCGGCCTGCACCGTGCCAAGGAACTTGCCCTGCTGGCCGAGGTCATCGATGCCACTGAGGCTGACCGGATCGGCCTGGTCAACCGTGTGCTTCCAGAAGGGGAACTGGACGCACATGTGGATGACGTCGTGTCACGAATCGCATCAGGCCCGCCTCTGGCGCTCTCGATGAGCAAGGCACTGCTGAACAGTGGCGCCGCGTCCTCGATGGGGCAGGCGTTGGAGGCCGAGGGCCTCGCTCAGAGCGTCAACTTCGCAACCAGCGACCTCCGCGAGGCCGGCCTGGCCTGGATCGAAAAGCGCGAAGCTGACTTCAAGGGCCACTGACCCGCGAGCGCTACCCGGCGACGTCCGAAAACGTGAGCGAAACGGGTGAGGTCGGAGAGGGCTAGAGACCCTGAGAAGGAAAGCCAGGACCCTCATGGTCCCCGCCTGACATGTCGGCGTTTAGCCGCGCTGCCTTCATGAGGCCCTCCACGACCGATCCCAGCTCACCGGGCTCGTCGGGCTGCTCGGCTGTCGGTCCCAGGTGCCAGCCCTCGGCGATACCGAGGTGCTTGCCGCGGATGTCGAACACCCGGCCGGTGACGTTTTGAGCTTCTGTACTGCAAAGCCAGGTAGCGATCAGGGCGATCCACCGGGGAGACATTGCCTCCTTGGCCGAGTCGGAGATGTTCTCAGATCCACCCATGAGGGATTCGGTGAGCCTTGAGAGGGCGGTGGGTGCCAGGCAGTTGACGGTGACGCCGTAGCGCACCAGTTCCTGGGCTGCGATCACCGAGAAGGAGGCGATGCCGGCCTTCGCTGCTCCGTAGTTGGTCTGGCCCACGTTGCCGTAGATGCCCGACGGGGAAGCCGTGTTGATGATGCGGCCGAACGGTTCACCACCACCCTTGACATGGTTGCGCCAGTAGGTGGCGGCATGGTGGGAGGGGGCGAACGTGCCCTTCAGGTGAACGGTGATCACCGAGTCCCAGTCGTCCTCGGACATGGAGAACACCATCCGGTCCCGCAGGATGCCGGCGTTGTTGATGACTATGTCGAGGCGACCCCAGGTGTCGATGGCCTGTTGCACCATGTCGCCGGCAGCGGCGAAGTCGGCCACGTTGCAGCCGTTTACGACGGCCTCGCCACCCATTGTCTCGATGTCGTTCACGACCTCCTGGGCCGGGGTCAGGTCTTCACCACCGCCGGCCTCGTCGCCTCCGAGGTCGTTGACGACGACCTTGGCGCCCTGCTCAGCGAGCATCAGGGCGTGCTCCCTCCCTATGCCACGGCCTGCACCGGTGACGATGGCGACGCGGCCTTCACACATCTTGCTCATTGGGTTCTCCAGCATGGTTGAACGGACCGCACGAGGGTACCGGCAGGTATGTGGGGAACCAGAGTCGGCCGGGTCAGAGAATGTGGAACGAGTCCAGGTCCAGTGACCAGGGAGACAGGTTCTCGGGCCCGTTGTCGGTTACAAGCACCTGGTTCTCCAACTTGATCCCCTGTCCGCCGGCATAAGGCCCTACGTAGGACTCGACGGTTAAGACCATGCCGGCCTCGAGCACGCCGTCGTAGCCGCCAGCCTCCCAGTCCTCGGGGAACTTGATGTCAGGCCATTCGTCGCACTGGCCGACCCCGTGGTACAGACAGGAGTAGTGCCTGTACTCGTCGACAGGTGGCATCCAGGCCCCGTGTACCAGTTCATGGAAGGTGCGACCAGGTGTGAGGAGGCCGGTGTTGCGGGTGATCTGTTCGACGGCCAGTTCATGAACGTGTCGTTGTTGCGCGGTGGGGTCCGCATCACCACAGATCCAGGTACGCGAGATGTCGGTCATCATCCCGTAGGCGCCTATCAGATCGGTGTCGAAGGCCACGAAGTCGCCGTTCTCTATCACGCGGCTGCTGCACTCCTGGAACCATGGGTTGGTTCGTGGCCCCGACACGAGCAGGCGGCACTCCATCCACTCGCCGCCCCGAGCCAGCATCTCCGCCCAGAGCACGGCCCAGAGTGCCTGTTCCGTCATGCCTGGTTCCATGGCCTCGAACATCCTCAGGCACGAGATCCGGGTGGCCTCCACCGAACAGCGCATGGCGGCGATCTCATCGGGGCCCTTGATGGCCCGTGCCCGCTCCATCACTGCCATTCCGTCGGTGAGCACCAGGCCCTCGGCGACCAGGGCCGAGGAGCCGGCTGGCGGGATCACGTCGACCGCCAGCCGGTTGTTGCCGCCACCGTGGGTGCGGATCAGGTCGGCGATCTCGGCTGCGAACCTCGCAGCACGCTCGTCCACCCGGGTACCGGCCGGAAAGTAGGTGAAGGTGGTTGTCGGACGAACCTCATCGATCAACGGGTTGTGGGCTGACAGGAACTCGCATGCCTGGTAGTCGAACAGGATCAGCGGGCCATTCGTGGCAACGAATGCCCAGCGGGCATGGTTGTGGGTGAACCACATCTGCATGTTCGGCGAGTTGGTGGCATACATCTGGTTAAGCGGGTCAAACAGGAGCACGCCGGCCACGTCCTCGACCGCCAGCCTCTCCTGGATACGAGCAAGGCGGTAGCGCTGCATCGCGTCCAGGTCCGGGAGTTCCAGCCCGACAACAGCCCACTCGGAGACGGCCGGCTCGCCCGGCCCCATGACGTTGCGGTTGCCGATCGTCGCTGCACGCTGAACCAGGGGATCGTTGAGGTCCTCTGGCTTCGTTCCGGGTGCACCCATGGTGGTCTTCCTTTCCTCAGGAGCGCATCCGCGTTCCGGCCGGGTCAAACAGCGGTTCGCTCTGGCGGGTTGCCGTCATTCGGGTTCCGACAAGTTCGATCTCAAAGCCGGTGTCGGTGTCGGCGAGGTGGGCAGGTACGTAGCCGAGGGCGCAGGAGGCTCGCGACCAGTGTGCATAGCCACCGGAGGTGACCCAGCCAACGACCTCGCCGTCGTGCCAGATGGGTTCATTGCCGATCACGTCGGCGTCATCCACGTCGACTGTGAACGCGGTGAGCAGGCGGTCCGGACCGGCCCTGTGTGAGGAGGCGGCGGCTTCCCGACCTATGAAGTCGCCCTTGTCGAGCTTCACGAACCTGTCCATGCGGGCTTCCCAGGGTGTGTAGATGGGTCGGTACTCGGTGGCCCAGCCACCGAAGTTCTTGTCGAAGCGCATGCTGTTGAGTGCGTTCAGGCCGAACAGGCGGAGGTCGTGTTCAGCGCCTGCTTCCATGAGCATGTCGAACAACCCGGCCTGCAGTGATGCCGGTACCCAGATCTCGTAGCCCAGGTCGGCGGTGAAGGTGATGCGGCCGACGAGTGCCTGGATCATTCCGAGCGACATCGGACGGATGTCGAGGAACCTGAACGCATCGCCGGACACGTCCTGTTCGGCGACTGCTGCCAGAAGGTCGCGTGAGGCGGGCCCTGCAATGGAGAGGCCCGTCAGTTCGTGGCCCAGCGACCTGTAGATGGCACCGTCGCCGAAGTCGTCCAGGTTCTCCCTGAACCAACGCTCGTGGTACCCGTCGGCAATCCCCGAACCCAGTACCAGGAACCGCTCGTCGTCCCCGAGGGTGGTGGGAAGTGCTGCAACGGTAAAGTCGCCGATGAGCATTCCCTGGTGGTTCAACATCGGGGTCAGCGCCATGCGGCCCTCGGCGGGGATGCGGTTGGCCATCATCCGGTCCAGGAAGGCCCGTGCATCGGGGCCGGTGAACTCGTGCTTGGCGAAGCCGGTAGTCTCGATCATGCCGACGCCCTCGCGTACGGCCCTTACCTCGTCGGCGACCACGTCAAAGGCGTTGGAGCGTCGGAAGGTGACGTCCTCGACCGGTTCCTCTCCGGGCCTCTGGAACCACATGGCCGTTTCCAGGCCGTAGTAGGCGCCCCACACGGCGTTGGCGTCGGTGAGGCGACCGTGGATGGGGGAGGTGAACAGCGGGCGACCGGCGGGTAGTTCCTCGTTGGGGAAGGAGATGCGGAAGCGACGGCTGTAGTTCTCCTGAACCTTGGCACGCGTGTAGGCGGGTGTGGTCCAGTCGCCGTAGCGGGCCACGTCCATTCCCCAGACGTCGAAGCCCGGGTCGCCGGTTGTCATCCAGTTGGCCATCGCCAGGCCAACACCGCCGCCCTGGCTGAGCCCGGCCATGACGCCACAGGCCACCCAGTGGCCGCGCTGGCCACGTATCGGCCCTATCAGCGGGTTTCCGTCGGAGGCGAAAGTGAACGGCCCGTTGATGACCTGCTTGATTCCGACCTCGTTGAAGATGGGGAAGTGGGCGAAGCCCACCTCTAGTGAGGGTGCGATCCGGTCAAGGTCGGGCGAGAGCAGTTGGGAGCCAAAGTCCCACGGGGTCTCCCTGGTCTGCCACGGCACACCTGCCTGTTCGTAGGTGCCCAGCAGGAGGCCGCCACCCTCGGCCCTGATGTAGATCTCGCCACCGAAGTCGACGGCGCCCCGGCCGTGCCCGTCGGTCGCATCAAGCCACGGCCTCAACTCGGGGATCTCCTCGGTCAGCAGGTACTGGTGTTCCATTGCCAGAATCGGTAGTTCGATTCCGCACATGCGTCCGACCTCGCGGGCCCAGAGGCCTCCGCAGTTCACGATGTGTTCAGTGTTGATTGTTCCTTGCTCGGTGACGACCTCCCAGGTGCCATCGGCCCGCTGGACGATGTTCTCGGCCCATGTGTTGCGGTAGACCTCGGCACCGGCCATGCGCGCACACGTCGCATATGCATGCGTCACTCCGGACGGGTCCACATGGCCGCCCACAGGGTCGAACATCGCTCCCACGAAGTGCTGTTCCTCCATGAATGGCACGTGTTCCTTGGCCTCGGCCACCGAGACCAACTCGGTGTCCATCCCCAGGTAGCGGCTGCGGGCGTGGACCATCTTGAGCCAGTCCATGCGCTCCTCGGTCTCGGCCAGCATCAACTCACCGGTCAGGTGGATTCCGCATGGTTGCCCTGAGGCCTCCTCGAGGTCCTTGTAGAGCTGGATCGTGTAGCGCTGTAGGGCCGCCACGTTGGGGTCGCCGTTGATTGTGTGCATGCCGCCGGCCGCATGCCAGGTCGACCCGGCGGTCAGTTCCTTGCGTTCCACGAGCACAACGTCGGTCCAGCCGGCCTTGGTCAGGTGGTAGAGCACGCTGCACCCGACGACCCCGCCACCGATTACCACCACCTGCGCCTGCTGCTTCATCTATCGGGCTCCTTGTGGATTCGTGTTGCTCAGTAGTCGGTCTCTATGCCGCCGTCGGCTATCCGCTGGGCGACAAACTCGTCGAGTTCAGCACGAACGGAGGCGTCCATGGGCGGCTCCTCGTGGGCGTCGAGGAGCTCCCGGGCCAGTATCTCTGCCCGCTGGTGGGCCTCGATGCGGCCGTTCTCTTCCCAGCTCTCGAAGTTGCGCCAGTCCGAGACCATCGGAGCGAAGTGCTCGGTTGTGTAGCGCTCCCGGGTGTGAGAGGTGCCAAAGAAGTGTCCGGCCGGCCCAACCTCGGCGATCGCCTCGACAGCCAGCGAGGCGTCGTCAACGGTGATTGGCTTCAGCATGGTCGCCACCATGTTGAGGTTGTCGGCGTCGATGACCATCTTCTCGTAGGAGGTGAGCAGGCCGCCCTCCAGCCAGCCGGCCCCGTGGAGGAGCAGGTTGACGCCGCCCATGACCGCACCCCACAGGGAGAACACGCTCTCGTAGGCCGCCTGGGCGTCGACGCTGTTCGAGGCGTTCACGTTCGATGACCGGTAGGGCAGCCCGTAGCGTCGGGCCAGCTGACCACCGATAAGGCATGCCTGCCAGTACTCGGGGGTACCGAATGCCGGGGCACCTGAGCGCATGTCTACGTTGGAGGTGAAGCCTCCGTAGATCACCGGGGTCCCCGGCCTGACGACCTGCGTGTAGGCGATGCCGGCGAGGGCCTCGGCGTTCTGGAGCACCAGTGCACCGGCAACGGTTATCGGCGCCATTGCACCGGCCAGGGTGAACGGTGTTATCACGATCACCTGGTTCCTGGCCGACATCTCCTGGATGCCGTGGAGCATGACCGTGTCGTAGCGCAGCGGTGTGCTGGCGTTGATCACCGAGATGATCGATGCCTGCTCGTCGATGGTGGCCTCGTCGATTCCCCGTGCGATGCGGGTCATCTCAATGGCATCGAGGTTTCGCTGCCTGCTGAGGCTGTAGACAAACGGTGGTTTGTCGGAGAGCGTCAACATGTCGTGTGTGGCGTGCAGGTGGCGCACCGAGGGGTGCAGGTCCATCGGTTCCACCGGGTAGCCGGCCGAGGTGTGGATGATGTTGAGTACCTGCCCCAGTTTGATCAGGTTGCGGTAGTCATCGCGGTTCCCGTCGCGCCGGTCGCGGCCCAGACCGGTCACGAACGGTGGGCTGGCCACAGAGGTGTTGGTGATGAAGTTCCCGCCCATGGTCAGGTTCCGCTCGGGGCGCAGCCCGTGGAGCGTGAACTCTGCTGGAGCTGTGTCGATCAGGCTGAGGATCAGGTCGGGATCGAAGCGGACCCTGTCCCCGTCAACCTCGGCACCTGTTTCGGAGAGCTGGTGTCTGGCTGTCTCGTCAAGGAAGTCGATGCCGGTCTCGGACAGAACCCGCAGGGACGCCTGGTGGATCGACTCCAACTCGTCGTCGGAAACGGCCCTTATCGGGTCGAGCCGCATCCTCGGCTGTTCGAATGGTGGCTGGTCGGCGGCCACGTTTCGGGTTCGGGGCCGGTTGCTCAGGCGGCCCCTTTGCTCGCTCATGAGGGTAGGTCCTCTGAGGTCGGCTGAGGGTCAAGGGCCGGGGTCAGGTGCAGCTCGTCACCCTCGTAGGGGTGGGCCCGGGCGACGTCCTCGTTCAGCACCACGCCCAACCCGGGGTCGCCGGACGGGATGACCATTCCGTCCTCCCACCTGATCGGCGTCTCCAGCAGGTCGGCGTGGAAGCCACCCCAGTCGTCGATTGACTCCAGGATCAGGAAATTGGGTGAACAGGCTGCCAGTGCGATGTTCGCTGCCGCTACGACGGGTCCGCAGTAGCAGTGGGGAGCGAGCAGGGCCTGGTGCACCTCGGCCATCGAGGCGATCTTCTTGCCCTGGAGGATGCCGCCGCTCCTACCCAGGTTGGGTTGGAGGATCGATGCCGCCCCGGCCCGGAGGACGGCTGCGAACTCGCCTGCGGTCGTGAGCCGTTCACCAGTGGCGACGGGGATCGTGGTTCCGGATGCCACCCTCGCCATGCCGTCGACGTCATCGGGTGGGACGGGTTCCTCGAACCAGAGTGGGTCATAGGCCTCGAGACGCCGGGCCATGCGCAGCGCACCTGACGGGGTGAACTGTCCGTGGGTGCCGAACAGCAGGTCGGCCCTGTCCCCGACGGCATCCCTGATGGCCGCCGTGTAGCGCTCTGACAGGTTGAGGCGCTCGAGGGAGGGCTGGCGGCCGTCGAACACCGTGTAGGGCCCCGCCGGATCGAACTTCACGGCTGTGAAGCCCCGCTCCACTTCTCGAACAGCCTGCTCTGCCGCCAGTACGGGATCGGTGTAGACGTTGGGCCCGTCCCTGGGTGCGTAGGCATCGGCATCCTGCGGGTACAGGTAGGTGTAGGAGCGGAGGCCCTCATGAACCCGCCCACCCAGGAGGTCATAGACCGGCCGGCTGGTCTCCTTGCCGATGATGTCCCAACAGGCCATCTCGAGAGCGCTGATCACCCCGCACAACGTCGGATCAGGTCGTAGCGAGTAGCCGCTTCCGATCGCCCGACGCCAGAAGGACTCCACGTTGAACGGGGTTTCACCCACCAGGTGACGCTGGGCGACGTCCTCGATCATCTCAGCGACGATGTGGGGAGCGACCGTAGCCACGTACGCCTCGCCGACACCCTTGACGCCACCGTCGGTGGTGAGCGTCACAAAGATGAAGTAACGGCCACCATGATGTGGCGGTGGGTTGCCGACAACGAAGGTCTCCACGTCGACGACCTTCATCCGGTGGCCTCCTCCAAGCGGTCGGTGTGGTCAAAGACGACGACCGTTCGGATTACCTCGCCGCTACGCGCTTCGGCGAATGCTGTGTCGATGTCGTTGAGGGGGTGTGTCGAGGTGACCATGCCGTCCAGGTCCAGGCGGCCGGCCAGGTACTGGTCGACCAGGCGGGGAACGTCCTCAGCCAGGCGGGCGGTGCCCATCTTGGAACCCAGGATCTTCTGGTTTGAAATGGCCAGAACACCCGGGTCAATGTCGACGGTCACCCCCTCGGCTGGAATTCCCACGAGCACCAGGGACCCCATCCGGTCGAGCAGGCTGGCTGCACCGGTGAAGGCCCCTGGTGCAGCCGTTGTCACGAACACATGGTCTGCCAGGCGACCACCGGTCGCCTCGGCCAGAAGGTCGGCGATCCCGTCAGGCTCCGTGGCATGCGTGGCACCGAACCTCAGGGCCGCCTCCTGCTTGGCCACCAGGGGGTCGACGGCGATGATCGGATCGGCGCCGGCGAGCCGGGACCCCTGAACAACGCTCAGGCCGACTCCTCCGCATCCGATGACGACGACAGCGTCCTCACTACCGACCTGGGCCGTGTTCGTGACAGCCCCGACCCCTGTGAGGACCCCACAACCCAGGAGGGCTGCCACCTCGGCTGGGACACTGTGTTCGAACGTCACCACCTGGGAACGGTGGACGACCACCTGTTCGGCAAACGCTGCAGTGCCCAGGCCCTGGGCAACCGGTTCACCATTAAGGTCCGACAGCGGACTCCGATGTCGGAGGGCAAGGTCACCGGTGCAGGCGACATCGTGGCCGCGTCGGCATGCCCGGCAGTCGCCGCATGCACGGATCAGCGAGACGACAACCCGGTCACCGACAGCGACGTTGTCGACGCCCTCGCCAAGTTCCACGACGCGGCCGGTTGCCTCGTGGCCAAGAACCACGGGAAAGTCGATCGACCAACCACCGTCAAGGAACATGAGGTCCGAGTGGCATACGGCGCAGGCGTCGATGGCGACACGCACCTCGTCGGTACCGGGTGCAGCCAGGAGGAGTTCCTCGATTGACGTGGCCATGCCGACGCCACGGCTCACTGCTGCACGAACCGTTACGCCACCGTTCCCTGACATGGCGCGCACGCTAGTCAACGGTGGGTCATCCGGATGGCGGTAACGGGCTCAGCCAAGCGCGATCTCGGCTACCTGACGAAGGTCGTCGGGGCTGCGGGTGGAGACGTTGAGCATCGTGACAGGGCTGTCCTCCCACGCCTGCATGCGGTCACGGATCCGCTCAGATGGCCCGACAAGGCTGATTTCGTCGGCGAACTCGGTGGGAACCGCCGCGACAGCCTCGTCACGTTTCCCCGCCAGGAACAGGTCCTGGATGCGGAGGGCCTCCTCTTCGAAGCCCATTCTTGCCATCAGTCGTGTGTGGTAGTTCTGGCCCTTGGCCCCCATGCCGCCTATGTACAAAGCGATGTTGGTCTTCACCGGGATGAGCCCTGCCTCGACGTCATCGGTCACCTGGAGAACTACGTAGACAGCGATCTCAAAACCCTCGGGACGACCGGCGATGTCGTCGGCGTATACCTCGGGCCGGTACGGCGAGTAGTAGAGCGGCAGCCAGCCATCGGCGATTTCGCAGGTCTGGGTCACGTTCTTCGGGCCCTCTGCACCTATGAAGATCGGGATGTCAGAGCGCAGCGGATGCGTCATCACCTTCAGCGGCTTGCCCAGGCCCTGGGAACCCTCGCCCGAGTAGGGGTGCTGGTAGAACTCTCCGTCATAGGAGAGGTGGCCCTCGCGGGCGAATACCGACCGGAGTACCTCGACGTACTCCCGGGTACGGGCCAGGGGTCGCCTGGATGATTGTCCATACCAGCCCTCCACGACCTGTGGTCCCGAAACACCCAGTCCCAGGATCAGCCTTCCGTTGGAGAGGTGGTCGAGCGTGACGGCGTGCATGGCCGTGGCGGTGGGCGTACGTGCAGCCAATTGGACGATGCCGGTTCCGAGCCTTATCCGCTCGGTGTGGGCGGCCAGGTAGACGAGCGGCGAGAAGGCATCCGAGCCCCACGACTCGGCACTCCACACAGTGTCGAAGCCGAGCCGCTCCGCCTCCTGGGTCAGCGAAACCAGGTCAGATGGTGGCCTCGCACCCCAGTAACCCCAGACAAGACCGAGTTGCATGCCCGGATTCTGGTGCACGCCGCATTCCGGATTCAACCCGGCCCTGTACCGTTCGCCATGGTGGGGCATTACCGGGGAGAACAGCAGTGGGCAAGCGACCGATCATTGAGCCGTTCCGGGTTCACACTGTCCAGGCAATCTCGATGCCCTCCAGGGAAGTGCGCGAGGAGGCGCTCAGGCGCGCCGAGTACAACCTGTTCAGTCTGAGGGCCGACGAGGTCACCATTGACCTGCTGACCGACTCGGGTACCGGCGCCATGTCCACGATGCAGTGGGCCGGGATGATGCTCGGCGACGAGTCCTACGCAGGAAGCAGTTCCTTCTTCCGCTTCGAGGAGGTGGTGCGCGACCTCACCGGGTTCAACGAGGTGATACCGACCCACCAGGGCCGGGCCGCTGAGAAGATCCTCTTCACCACGCTCGTTGATGACGGCCAGGTCGTTGTCAACAACAACCACTTCGACACAACCAGGGCCAACGTGGAGTACAGGGGAGCCGAAGCCAGGGACCTGGTTGCCGCCGAGGGGAGCGATCCGGCTCTTGTGGCACCGTTCAAGGGAAACATGGACATCGATGCGCTCCGCTCGTCGCTGGAGGTCGACGGTGACCGGATTCCGCTGGTGATGGTGACGGTCACCAACAACGCCGGAGGAGGCCAGCCAGTCTCAATGGCGAACCTGAGGGCCGTGCGCGCGGTCTGTGATGAGTACGGGGTTCCTCTGTTCCTGGATGCCTGTCGCTTTGCTGAGAACGCCTGGTTCATCAAGGTTCGTGAGGACGGTTACGCCGACAGGACGCCGAAGGAGATAGCACAGGAGATGTTCTCCCTGGCCGACGGCTGCACCATGTCGGCCAAGAAGGACGGCCTGGCCAACATCGGGGGATTCCTGGCCCTCAACGACGAGCGGGTGGCGTCGGGGTGTCGCAACCTGTTGATCCTCACTGAGGGCTTCCCCACCTACGGGGGCCTTGCCGGTTACGACCTCGAGGCCATCGCACAGGGCCTCGTCGAGGTGCTCGACGAGGACTACCTGCGGTACCGCACCAGGTCGGTGGAGTACCTCGCAGAGAAGGTGGCTGCCGGCGGCGTTCCGATCGTGCAGCCACCCGGTGGTCACGCAGTATTCGTTGACGCACGCACGCTGCTGCCGCACATCCCGCCGCACGAGTATCCGGCTCATTCGTTGGCTGTCGAGTTCTACCGTGAGGGCGGGGTCCGTGGAGTCGAGCTGGGGTCGCTGGCGTTCGGCGTTCCACAGGAAGATGGCACCGAGGTACCGGCGGCCATGGAACTGGTACGCCTGGCCATTCCGCGGCGGGTGTACACCCAGAGCCACATCGACTACGTGGCCGAGGTGGTGCTCGACGTGGCGGCCAGGGCAGGATCGATCGGTGGATACCGCATCGTCGAGCAGGCACCCTGGTTGAGGCACTTCACGGCAAGGCTGGAACCGGTGGCAGCAGGTCCAGGTGGGTGACACCTTTCCTAGGCAGTCGGCGCGCACGCGTCGGTTCACCTGCGGGCAGCCGCGCAGTGTCTCGGTCTCCGAGGACGGCAACCGCGTTCTGTTCCTCCGCTCGGGTGGTGGCGATGACCCCGTCAACTGCCTCTGGTCGTTGGATCCGGCCACCGGTGGCGACCGCCTGGTCGCCGACCCGGCGGTCCTCCTGTCAGAGGAGCAGGGTGTTGTCCCATCTGCTGAACGGGAGCGTAGGGAGCGGGCACGTGAGACCGGCTCGGGGATCGTCGCCTATGACGCACTTACCGATCTTTCCCGTGCCTGTTTTGCCCTGGATGGACGGGTATTCCTCGTAGACCTGGCCGGAGACGGCCGCGTGGTGGAGATGTCGTCCTCGGGTGACGCCGTCGACCCCCGGATCTCACCTGACGGCATGTCAGTGGCCTATGTCTCAGGTCGGGGAGTCCGGACAACGGGACCGGCCGGGGACCACCACCTCATCGGGGGGGCAACCGACACGGTCTCGTGGGGTTCAGCCGAGTTCGTTGCCGCCGAGGAGATGGGCCGCATCCGGGGTTACTGGTGGTCGCCCGATGGTGAACAGGTCCTGGCGACACGCGTCGACGTCGGCGGGGTCGAGGAGTGGTGGATCTCGTCGCCGGTGGAGCCCGGCTCGACGCCACGGTCCGTCCGCTATCCCGCGGCCGGGACCGCGAACGCCGAGGTGGGCCTGGCCCTGGTCGCTCTGGACGGGAGCACCACCGGTGTCGACTGGGGCGGTGGTCCCGACGGCGAGTTCGAGTACCTGGCAGGTGTTCGCTGGGCTGCCGGCGAACCCCTGATCCTCACAGTGCAGACCCGTGACCAGCGGACGTTGGCTGTCCTGACCGTCGACTCCGATCTCGGTGACGCGACGGAGCACTACCGGATCACCGATGACCACTGGGTCGAGTTGGTTCCCGGGGCTCCCCGGTGGTGGGAGGGCTCTCTCCTGACCGTCGAGGATCGCGGCGAAAGCCGGCGTCTGGTCCTTGACGGCGAGGCCCTGTCACCCGATGGGCTCCAGGTTCGATCAATTCTAGGTGTTACCACCAGCGGCGTGCTTGTGCAGGCATCGACGGACCCGTTGGACGTCGACGTCGTGAGGGTGGGGCGTGACGGCTCTGTCGAATCGGTGTCTGCAGGTGGCGGAGTGCGTTCGGCTGTTCCAGGAGGTGGGCTGGTTGCCGTGTCGCGATCGGACCTGGATGGGACGTCGCTGGAGGTCTCGGGTCACCTTGTGGCCTCGCTGGCCGAGGAGCCACTCGTGGCACCGACCCCCGACTTCCACGTGGTCGGCGAGCGTGACATCAGGTCGGCGGTGCTCTTCCCGGCCGGCCACGACGGTTCGCCCCTACCGGTACTCGTCGATCCCTACGGCGGGCCACACGCCCAACGGGTGCAGCGGACCCGTGCCCAGTTCCTGACCTCGCAGTGGTTCGCAGACAGGGGCTTCGCCGTCGTGGTGGCTGATGGACGGGGAACGCCGGGGCGCGGCCCGGCGTGGGAGCGGGCCGTGGCCGGTGACCTTGCAGGGCCGGTGCTCGACGATCAGGTGGATGCCCTGGAGGCCATCGCAGCCGACGATGACCGTCTCGACCTGTCCAGGGTTGCGATCAGGGGGTGGTCGTTCGGCGGCTACCTGGCCGCACTAGCCGTGCTCAGGCGTCCCGATGTGTTCCATGCCGCGGTGGCTGGAGCACCCGTCACGGACTGGCGCCTCTACGACACGCACTACACCGAGCGCTACCTGGGTAATCCTGAGGTCAATCCCGAGGTCTACAAGCGGGCCGACCTGTGTGCGGAGTCGGCGTCGCTGACGGGGCCCCTGTTGCTCATCCACGGCCTCGCCGACGACAACGTGATCGCTGCCCACACGCTTGCCCTGTCCCGCGCCCTGCTGGAGGCCGGAAGGCCACACAGCGTGCTGCCTCTCTCGGGGGTGACCCACATGACGCCCCAGGAGGAGGTGGCCGAGAACCTCCTGCTCGTCCAGCTGGCCTTCCTGAAGAACGCGCTGGGGCTCTAGCCGGTTCTTCACAGGACCTGTTCCACGACCGTGGTCCGTCGCCGGGCACCCGAGCGCTCGCAACATGCTCGCTTACCGGCTACCCGACACCGGCCCACTTCAATCACCAGTACACATTTCCAGCCAGACGACAATGGGCAACCTGAACACCTGGGAAAGAGGAGCCTCTCTCTGAGGGCCAAGAGCGCGCAGACGGTATTCGGTGCTCGAACCCCCGGCGATGGCCTCTAAGGGTGCAGTCGAGGAGGGGAAGACAAACAACTACACGGCCGTCCAACCCCCGTCGACCAGGAGTATGTGGCCGGTCATGTAGGAGCCTGCGTCGGAGGCCAGCAGCAGCAGCGCACCGTCCAACTCGTGGGCCATGCCGCCCCGGCCCATCGGGGTTCCGGACTCCACATAGGCGATGCCCGAGTCGTCCTGGAACATGGTGTCGCTGGTCATCTCTGTCTCGAACCATGCCGGTGCCAGGGCGTTGACCCTGATGTCCTTTCGTGCCCACTGGACAGCCAACTCGCGAGTGAGGTTGTGGAGGCCTCCCTTGGCGGCTGCATATCCGGGTAGGCGCAACCGACCACCGGATCCCTCACCCAGTGCCGATCCCAGGTTCACGACCACCCCGGGGTGGTCGTTGGCTATCCACCAGCGTGCAGCCCGGCGGGCCAGTTCATAGGGGGCAACCAGGTCCACCTCTAGTTCGTGGCGAAAGCCGTCGATGTCGTCATCGACTGCGGGAAGCACGCGTGAGATGCCGGCGTTGTTGACAAGCACGTCAAGTCGGCCGTAGTTGTCGATTGTCATGTCGATGAGGTGTTGGGGCCCATCGGGGTCGGCCACGTCGACCGTCACGACGAGCGCATCCGGAAGGTCGGCTGCGAGGGCCTCCAGGCGGTCGGCCCGACGTGCAGCCAGGACGACTCTTGCACCGACTCCGGTCAGAACCCTCGCGAAGCGTTCTCCCAGGCCTGAGCTGGCACCGGTGACGATTACGACCCTGTCGTCGAGTCGGAATCGTCCAAGGGCGGTGTCTGGAGTGGGGTCGTCTGCCATGGACTCTGGGACTACGCCGGATGGACGGTTATCTCGGTGGCCTTGACAGCAGCCCACACCCTGGTGCCGGGAACCAGGCCCAGCACCTCGACGGCTGCGGGGGTTACCTCGGCCACGATTGGGAGGGGGCCGTCGAGCACGACGCGTACCCGGTCGAAGGCAGGCTGGAGCTCGGCGACTGTCGCCTCCCAGACGTTTCGGGGGCTGCCGCCGGGGGCGGTGCGGTGGAGGGCGACGGCCACGGGTGGCACGACCAGGTGGACCGGCCCGCTGGCCGGCTCACCGAGAACCACGACGACACCGTCTTCTGTCGTGGCCGTGCTTCCTGTGGCTACAGCGGCAATCGTGTTCAACCCGGCCAGGGATGCCGCATAGCGCGTGCGGGGTCTCGTACGTACCTCCACGGGGCTGCCCACATGCGTTACGTAGCCGTTCTCGAGTATGACGATCCGGTCGGCGGTGGTTGCGGCTTCCACCGGATCATGGGTTACCAGGAGGGTGGCCCGGTCGCCCCGGTCCTCCAGGAGGTTGTCGATCAGGTGCCTCGAGTCGATGTCGAGGGCGGCTGATGGCTCGTCGAGCAGCAGAACCTCCGGTTCGGTGGCAACAGCCCGCGCCAAGGCCACCCGCTGGGCCTGGCCTCCAGAGCACGAGCTTGGCCTTCGGTCGGCCAGTTCGGCGATGTCCAGCACCTCGAGTAGTTGGTCAACACGCTCCGGCCTCGCCCGGGGGCTGAAGCCCACGTTCTGTTTCACGGTGAGGTGTGGGAACAGCAGCCGGTCCTGGGGCACCCAGCCGATGGGTCGCTTGTGGGGTTCCACGAACACACCTGCGTCAGGTACGTCTGCTGCGTGGTCGGACAGGTCAAGGTGTCCTCTGGTCAGCGGTAACAGGCCCGTGAGTATGCGTAGCAGGCTGGTCTTGCCTGCGCCGTTGGGGCCGAGCAGGGCGACCGTCTCACCGGGTTCGACACTCAGGTCCACCTCGAGTTCCAGATGGCCTGCCTGTGCCGTGCCAGCCAGGTGGATGGCGCTCACTGGTCTGGCCTCCGACCGGGAAGCCACCGGTCACGCATCGGGATGAGTACCGCCAGCGACACGATCAGCATTACGAGGCTGAGGGCCAGGGCCTCTTCGGTGTCTGACTCGAGGGCCAGGAAGGTGGCGAGGGGGAGTGTCTGGGTGCGTCCCGGCAGGTTGCCGGCGAAGGTGATGGTGGCACCGAACTCTCCGAGTGCCCGGGCCCAGGCCAGGGCCACTCCGGCTCCCATGGCTGGAAGGAGTCGCGGAAGCGTGATCCGGTGCAGGACCCTCATGGGCTCGGCTCCCAGGGTGCCGGCCATCTGTTCCAACTCGTCTGAGCCCGACTCGAGGGCCCCCTCGACGGCGATCACGTAGAACGGCAGCGCCACGAACACGGCTGCCACGACTGCCCCGAGGGTCGTGAACGGAAGGGTCAGGCCGAACCACCGGTCCAGCCACTGGCCGATCAGGCCTCGTCTACCCAGGGCGAACAGCAGGGCTGTTCCGCCCACGACCGGTGGAAGGACCATTGGCAGGAGTACCAGTGCCCTGACGATGCGACGGCCCGGCAGGTCGACCCGGGCCATGGTCCAGGCCAGCGGTGTTCCGATTACGACGACAACCAGTGCGGCGATGACGCTCACCAGGAGCGAGAGCAGCAGAGGTTGGATGACGCTTTCGCGGCTGAGCAGTTCGTCCAGCGATGACCACGGCGTGCGTTGGAGCAGTCCGACCACCGGGAGTGAGATGAAGATGACAGCGACCGATGCAGCGGCCAGGATCGGGCGTGGGGCGCGCATCAGTCGAGTTCTCCGGTGGCGAAGCCGTGCCTGACGAGGATCTCCTGGGCAGCAGGAGAGGCCAGGAACGCCAGGAACGGCAACGCCCAGTAGGTCCTGGCGCCCGCTGTGTAGGTCACGCAGGGGCAGGCTTCCGGTTGGGGCCAGGCGGGTTGGGCACCCGGTTCTGAAGCCACATCGGTGGCGTAGACGATTCCAACGTCGGCTTCACCCAGGGAGAGCCTGGAGAGCACGGCCCGGACGCTTATCTCATGTGAGTCAGCGTCGATCGTCGTGTTCATCTCTGAGGTGGCGGCGCCACAGGGAACGGTCTCAGCGCAGACGACCACCCGCAGGTCGCTCCGGGCCAGGTCGGCGAGGCTGGAAACCCCGGCCGGATTGCCCGTAGGCACGGCCACAACGAGCCGGTTGGCGGCGAATCTGACTAGTCGCTCCCTTGTTGCCACCTGCTCGAGCAGTCGGGCATCGGCCGTGAGGAATGCGTCTGCCGGAGCGCCGTCGCGGAGTTGGGCAGCCAGGTGGTTCGAGCCGCCGAACACTGTTGTGATGGTGGTTCCGGTCTGGTTCTCGTACTCCGCTGCCAGGTCGGGGAGCACGTCGGTCAGCGACGAGGCGGCGAAGACCGTGAGATCGTCGATGTCGGATCCGCTGCAGGCGACCGTCGAGGCAAGGAGGGCAGCCACCAGGAGGCCCCTCACCGGGGACGTTCCACGACCACGTTGGTGGCTTTTACGACGGCGACGGTCAGCACGCCGGGTTCAAGGCCGAGGTCGTCGACGGCCTCGGCCGAGATGAGCGACACGACGCGGTGTGGACCAGCCTGGATCTCGACCTGTGCCATGACACCGTCCTTGAGGACCCTCGTGACAAGGCCGGTGAACCGGTTTCGTGCGGAGACGGCCCTTCCGTCGTTGTCGGGTTCGTCGGCCAGTTCCTGTGCCAGGCGGGCCAAGTCGGGGCCATCCACCAGGCGGTGGCCGCCATCGGTCCGGGTTGCGGTCAGGCGCCCGGCGTCAACCCAGCGCCTGATGGTGTCGGGGCTCACACCCAGCAGATGCGCTGCTTCTCCCATCTTGAACGTGTGCATGCCAGATAAGTTATCTGAATATCTTGTATTTTGCCCAACCGTGTCTACTCCTCGCTGGGTACCGGTCTGCGGTTAGGGTTCGGTCATGAGCCACCCTGTCAACACCGAAGAACTCACCGAGCGACTCGCCGAGTACGGCAACGCAGCCTTCGTGGTCACCGTGGCCGTTGGTGGTGCACCCAAGGTCGTCCATGTGCCCGTCATCTGGGACGGTGAGGTGATCCGCTGCACACCAGGCGGAGGAACCCTGGCCAACCTGGCCACATCTGCTCCCGTCACCCTGGTGTTCCCTCCTCCTGGGCCGGGTGCCTTCAGCATGCTCCTTGACGGTGACGGCCTCGCCGACGGCGAGGTGGCGGTGATTACCCTCACCGGCGCCGTGCTGCACCGCCCCGCTCCCGAGCAGCCGGGCGACGAGATCAACTGCTGACAGGTGCCCGCCAGCGGTTAGGCCTCATGCTCGATGGCACCGCCGACCACGGTCGCCAGGACGTCGATGTCCCTGATGGCGTCCGGCTCCACCTCGAAAGGGTCCTCTCCCAGTACCACAAGGTCAGCCAACTTGCCGACCTCGAGCGTGCCCTTGTCGTGTTCCTCCATGTTCAGGTAGGCGGCTGAGCTGGTGTAGCCCGCCACGGCCGCCTCAACGCCGGCGCGCTGCTCCGGGCCCAGCACCTCGCCGTCGCGTGTCACGCGGTTGACGGCCGTCCAGATCGTGAACAGCGGATCTATCGGTGTGACCGGGGCGTCGCAGTGCAGTGCATGGGGTATGCCGTGTTCAGCGAAGCTGGCCAATGGGTCTATGCGCTCGGCCCGCTCTTGCCCCAGGAAGCGGTCGCGGTGGCGGTCGCCCCAGTACCAGACATGGTTGGCGAAGACCGATGCCAGCACACCCAGCCCGGCCATGCGCTCAAGCTGGTCCTCTCGGGCCATCTGTACATGTTCCAGGCGGTGGCGGTGGTCTGGTCTGGGCGTGTCGTCAAGCGCCGCCTCGATGGCGTCAAGGGCGTTGTCGATCGCCTGGTCACCGTTGGTGTGGATGGCGACCTGCCATCCCTTCCTGTTGGCGTCCGTGACGAGGTCGATCAACTCGGAGGCGGAGATGACCTCGGTCCCCATGACGTCGGGACGGTCGTAGTACCCCTTGCAGAGACAGGCCGTGTACCCCTGGATGGATCCGTCGCTGATGAACTTCATCGCCCCCAGGGAGAGCCGGTCGCCGCCGAGGCCGGTACGGAACGGGATGTGGTCGGCTGTACTCCACATCGGGAACAGGCGTGCCCTGATGCGGAGGTCTCCCGACTCGACCGCCTGCTGGTACGCGCTGTACATGGTGGGGTGCATGACTGCAGCGTCCGTCGTGCTGGTGACGCCACGCTCCAGGCATCGGTCTGAGATGGCCCTCGCCCCGGCAATCAACTCGTCAACGGTGGCCGGCGGGATCGAGGACGCCACGTTGAAGTTGGCCGTCTCGTGCATCTCGCCGGTGAGGCGACCCTCTGCATCGCGGATGAATGCCCCACCGGGCGGATTCTCGACAGAGTCATCCACCCCGGCCCTGGCCAGCATCGCCGAGTTGGCGTACGAGAGGTGCCCAGAGATGTGTCGTATCAGTACAGGGTGGCTCGTGGTTGCCTCGTCCAGGTCGTGGAGGGTCAGGTGGCGGTTGTCGTCGATCAGGCTGTCGTCAAAGCCCCATGCCTGGATCACCTCGCCGGGCGGTGTCGTCACAGCCCATGCCTGCAGGGTGGCGACAACCTCGGCGACCGATCGGCACGGCGGCGTGCCGATCTGGGGGGCCGTCATCTGCACTCCGGCAAGGAGAGGGTGCATGTGGGTCTCGATGAAGCCGGGCAGCACGGTCGCCCCACCCAGGTCGACGGTCTCTGTGGCCGATCCGGAGTGGGCCTCGACATCGTGCTGGTCGCCGACGGCCAGGATGCGACCCTGCCAGGATGCGAGCGCCTCAGCGGTCGGGTTTGCCGGGTCAAGGGTGTTGAAACCGGCGTTTACGAAGACGCGGTCGGCAATGGTCATGGTCCGTTTCCCGTCCTCTACGAGCGCCTTGCGCTCTGCATCTTCTCCAGGTAGTCGGCCTGAGCGGCGCGTGCCTCTGGATCGTGCAACGCAGCACCGAGGCCGTCACCGTCAGACCACGCCCTGCCTGTTCCTACCATCTGGCTGGTTACGGCATTCACGTGGGCCTTGGTGGCCAGGACCGCGAGGCGTGGCCGTGAGGCAACCTCCTCAGCCAGGTCCTCGACCGCGGAATCCAGGTCTGCTGCAGGAACCACCCGGTTCACGAAGCCCGCCGCCTTTGCCTCGGCAGCGTCGAACGACCGGCAGGTCATCACGAGTTCCTTCGTGAGGGCCGGACCGATCTCACGGACCAGACGGGGAATGCCTCCCCACGCCAGTGGGATGCCAAGGTCCACCTCGGGAATGAAGAAGTTGACGTCGTCGGTGGCAACGCGGAGGTCACATGCGGCTGCCAGCACCAGGCCACCACCCACCACGTGGCCATGGAGCCTGGCGATGAGTACCGGAGCCATGCGTTCCAGGGCATCGGCCATGAGGCGACCCGTGTCGGCTGGTATTCGCCCACCTGCCGGAGACTGTGGCATGTCGGCCCTGAACTCGTTCACGTTGAAGCCGGCGCAGAAGGCACGTCCTGCACCCTCCACCACGACCACGCGCAGGTCCGGTTGGTGGTCGAGCCAGTCGGCTGCGGCGATGATCTCGGCCATCACCTCGTTGGTGAGGGAGTTGAGGCTGTCGGCACGGTTCAGGGTGAGCGCGGCTCGCCTGCCGTCACAGGCGATCAGCAGATGTTCGAATGCGGGAGTGTCCATTGGTGCAGTCTGCCAGCGAGCCACTGGCCCCGGGCTACTCGGGCGCTGCCTCCAACTCGACCTGGGCTGACAGGGAATCGCCTTCACACAGGTCGATGTGTTTGGCACGTGCGGCCGCGGCCACGTCCGTGAGAGCCCTGCGGAGCAGGTCGAGCCTGTCGGCTGTGTCAGTGATTGTGGCGGCTACAACCGGGGTGACGAGGGATCGCTTTGCGTTGGTCTTGTGCCTGCGAAGTTCTGCGAGGGCAGCGGCCGCCACCTCGGCTACTGCCGGATCACCGTTGCCCGCGGCGGCACGGATCTCGTCGGCATCGGGCCATGCCTGTCGGTGTATGGAGCCTTCCTGCCACCAGAACCAGACCTCTTCGGTCACGAACGGCAGGATCGGTGCGAACAGTCGAAGCACCGTGGAGAGGGCCATCCGCAGAGAGTTCCGGGCAGATGCCGCACCGGCCTCATCACCCTCGTAGGCACGGCTCTTGACCAACTCCACGTAGTCGTCGGTGAAGGACCAGAAGAAGGTCTCGGTGCGCTCGAGGGACCGGGCGTAGTCGAAGCCCTCGAAGGCAGCGGTTGCCTCGTCGACCAGGTTGGCGAGGCTGGCAAGCATCGCCTGGTCGAGTGGGTTGGTTACCGCTGAGGCGTCGATGCTGCCGGCCTGGTCTGAATCGGAACCGAAGCCCAGCACGAACCGACTGGCGTTGAGGATCTTTATTGCCAGACGCCGCCCGATCTTCATCTTCCCGTCATCGAAGGCGGTGTCGGTACCGGGGCGACCGCTGGCTGCCCAGTAGCGCACCGCGTCGGAGCCGTACTGCTCGAGCAGGCCCATAGGTGTCACCACGTTGCCCTTGGACTTGGACATCTTCTTGCGGTCCGGGTCGAGCACCCAGCCGCTCAGGGCGCAGTGGCGCCACGGGGCCGCATCCTCCTCGAGGTGGGACCGAACGGCGGTCGAGAACAGCCAGGTCCTGATGATGTCATGGGCCTGGGGTCGCATGTCCATCGGGTAGGTGCGTGAGAAGAGGTCGTCGTCGCCGTCCCAGCCGCAGGCGATCTGGGGAGAGAGCGACGAGGTGGCCCAGGTGTCCATGACGTCGGGGTCGCCCATGAAGCCGTTGGGTTGACCTCGCTGGTCCTCGGTGTAGCCAGGGGCGGTGTCGCTGGCCGGGTCGATGGGGAGGTCGGCCGGATCGGGGGTGATCGGCTCGTCGTAGACTGGTTCACCAGCGTCGTCGAGTGCGTACCAGAGCGGCAGCGGCACCCCGAAGAAGCGCTGCCTGCTGATGAGCCAGTCGCCGTTGAGGCCCTCGATCCAGTTGGTGTAGCGGGCCTGCATGTACGGCGGGTGCCAGGCCATCTCGTCGCCGCGGGCGATAAGCGCACCCTGCAGGTCGGGGTTGCGGCCGCCGTTGGTGATGTACCACTGGCGGCTGGTCACGATCTCGAGCGGCTTGTCTCCCTTTTCGAAGAACTTGACCGGGTGGGTGATCGGCTCAGGGTCACCGACGACCTCGCCGGTCTCGTTCAGGATGGCGGCCATCTCCTCCTGGGCCGAGAAGACAGTCTTGCCTGCCAGGCGTTCGTATGCGGCCAGGCCCGCCTCGGTTTCGACAAAGGCCGGAGCCTCACGCGCGAAGCGCCCTGACCTGTCGATGACCGCTCTCACCGGCAGGTCCAGCTCACGCCACCAGGTCACGTCAGTGGTGTCACCGAACGTGCAGATCATGGCGATGCCGGTTCCCTTTTCGGGATCGGCCAGTTCGTGGGCGAGTACCGGTACCTCTACGCCGAACACAGGTGTTGTCACACAATGGCCGAACATCGGCCTGTAGCGCTCGTCGTCGGGGTGGGCGACAAGGGCCACACAGGACACGAGCAGTTCAGGACGTGTAGTGGCGATCTGCACGTCTGAGCCGTCGGCGGCGTGGAAGATCAGCTTGTGGTAGGTGCCGGGCCGGTCGCGGTCCTCAAGTTCGGCCTGGGCCACTGCCGTACGGAAGGTGACGTCCCAGAGTGACGGTGCCTCCATCTGGTAGGCCTCGCCGCGGGCCAGGTTCCCGAGGAAGGCCCGCTGTGCCAGGCGCTGGCTGCGCTCGTCGATCGTGGCATATGTCTGGGACCAGTCCACCGAGAGGCCCAGGTGGCGCCAGAGGGCCTCGAAGGCCTTTTCGTCCTCGGCCGTGAGGCGGTGGCAGAGGTCCACGAAGTTGCGGCGACTGATATTGATCTCGCGGCGTTTCTTGATCGCCTGCGGATCGCCGGCATCTGCTGGTGCCTCAAAGGTCGGGTCATGGGGGAGCGACGGGTCGCAGCGGACCCCGTAGTAGTTCTGGACCCGACGCTCGGTCGGGAGGCCGTTGTCGTCCCAGCCCATCGGGTAGAAGACCTCACTGCCCCGCATACGCTGGTAGCGGGCGACCGTGTCGGTGTGCGTGTAGGAGAACACGTGGCCCACGTGGAGGGAACCGCTGACCGTGGGTGGCGGTGTGTCTATGGAAAAGACCTCGTCGCGGGTCTTCGTCCGGTCGAACCGGTAGGTGCCGTGTTCCTCCCAGGCCGCGTCCCAGCGCCCCTCCAGACCCTCGAGGGTGGGCTTGTCGGGGATGGTTGTCTTTCCGGCGGCTTGGTCACTCATGGCGGTCCGAGGCTAGCGGTGTACCCCGGTGCTCCTGCAGATCGCATGTAGCACCCACCGGTGGTTGGGCGGTTGGCCGGTAGCCTGCGCCGCCGTGGGAACACACCCCGACCGTCGACGGCGGCGGCCGCCGGGATTCTGGGTCGTCTGGACCACGGTCGCCATGGACCTGGTCGGCTTCGGCATCATCATCCCGATCCTTCCGCTCTACGCCGAGGACTTCGGGGCCACGCCGGCTGTGGCCACCGCCGTCGTCGCCGCGTTTTCCGCTGCCCAGATGCTGGCCGCCCCACTGTGGGGTCGTCTCTCCGATCGAATCGGACGCAAGCCGGTGCTCATCGCCTCCCTCATCGGATCGGCGGCAGGCAGCCTTGTGACCGGCCTGGCTGGAGCGCTGTGGGTCCTGTTCCTGGGTAGGGCACTGGATGGGGCATCGGGCTCGTCGTACGCGGTCGGCCAGGCCGCTGTGGCCGACCTCGTCGAACCGGCCGACCGTCCGCGCTTGCTCGGGCTGCTGGCGGCTGCCTTCGGGCTGGGGTTCGTCGCAGGGCCCCTCATCGGTTCGGTGGCCGCCCTGGGAAGCAGGGAGTTGCCGTTCTATGTGGCTGCGGGACTTGCTGGCGTCAACGCGCTGGTGGCGCTTGTCCGCCTGCCGTCCGGGCAGCGGGTGGCCGAACCCTCTGACCGTCGCCGTTCGGGTCCGCTGGCCTCCCTGGGCAGTGCCGGTCTCGCAATGAGGCGCCTGGCACTCCTGGCATTCATCGGGATGGCAGGTTTCGCTGGGTTCGAGTCGACGTTCGCCATGTTGATCAACCGCCGCTTCCCGCAGTTGGACGACCCGTCCATCTACGGCCTGTTCGCCTCGGTCGGCCTCGTGATGGTGTTCGTACATACGAGGATCGTTGGTCCTGCCAACGATCGCCTGGGTACCCGGGGTGCACTGCGGGCGTCGCTCTTCTTCGTCGCCGTCGGGATGCTCGTTCTGGCACTCGGTGGGGCCTGGGTCGGCCTGGCTGTCGCCCTGTTGTTGCTTGTCCTGGGTCAGGGGCTGTTCGGTCCAACGCTCTCGGCAGCCACGGTCGAAACCGTCGGGGCAGATGCCAGGGGAGCCGCCCTGGGAGTCCAGCAGAGTGCCGGAGCCATGGGTCGGATCATCGGACCCCTCGTGGCCGGGGTCCTGTTCGGCCGGGTGGCGACGGGGGCTCCCTACCTGGTCGGTGCCCTCCTGGCCGCATCGGCCATCTTGTTGGTGGAACGGGGAGCCGGTGAGGAAGCGCCGGTTACCGGTCAGTAGCATCAAAGAACAGGCAATCTCCTACCTGCGAGGATTCCGGAATGGCCGACTTTTCCCTTGAACTGAACGACGACCAGGTTCAACTGCGTGACTGGGTGCATGAGTTCGCCGTTGACGTGATCCGTCCGGCCGCCGAGGAGTGGGACCGCCGCGAGGAGGTCCCATGGCCGATAATCCAGGAGGCAGCCGGGATCGGCCTCTACGGCTGGGAGTTTCTGGCCGACGGCATGTACAACGATGACACTGGCCTGAACCTGATCGTGGCCATCGAGGAGCTCTTCTGGGGTGACGCCGGATTAGGCATGGCCATCATGGGTTCGGGTCTGGCCGCCGCCGGAATCGCCGCCGCCGGAACCCAGGAACAGGTTATGGAGTGGGTACCGCAGTGCTACGGCAACGCTGACGACGTCAAGCTGGGTGCGTTCGCCGCTTCAGAGCCGGACGCCGGGTCGGACGTGTCTGCCATACGCACCCGGGCCGTGTACGACGAGGCCAGCGACGAATGGGTGCTCAACGGGGTCAAGACCTGGATCACCAACGGTGGAATCGCTGATGTACACGTGGTGATAGCGGTGGTCGATCCGGAACTGAAGAGCCGTGGTCACGCATCCTTCGTCGTGCCTCCCGGAACACGGGGGCTTTCCCAGGGCCAGAAGTTCTCCAAGCACGGCATCAGGGCCAGCCACACTGCCGAGGTCGTCCTCGACGATGTGAGGGTGCCCGGAAGCTGCCTCCTGGGCGGCAAGGAGAAGCTGGATGGCCGTCTGGCCCGGGTCAGGGAGGGAAAGCCCGGCAACTCACAGGCTGCCATGCAGACCTTCGAGTCCACGAGGCCGTCTGTCGGCGCTCAGGCCGTCGGCGTGGCACGGGCGGCATTCGAGTATTCGCGTGACTACGCCAAGGAGCGGGTGCAGTTCGGTCGGCCCATCATTCAGAATCAGGCCATTGCATTCATGCTGGCCGACATGGCAACCGAGATCGACGCGGCCCGCCTGCTCGTCTGGCGGGCAGCCTGGCTGGGCAGGCAGGGCGGCTTTGTCGAGGCCGAGGGATCCAAGGCCAAGTTGAAGGCAGGCCGGGTTGCGGTCTGGACAACCGAGCGGGCAATGCAGATACTGGGTGGTGCGGGTTATGTGACCGACCACCCCGTCGAGCGCTGGCACCGGGATTCCAAGATCTACGACATCTTCGAGGGCACCGAGCAGATCCAGCAACTGGTGATAGCCCGTGCCCTGTCAGGTATGCGTATCGAGTAGCTGGGCCTGTCCCGGTGCTGGCACCGGGACGCAATGATCTACGCCTGCAACCACGGCTTCGAGGGTACTGAGAAGATCGAGCACCTGGCCCAACGGACCCTCAAAGGAACTTGGGGAGACGCCAAGCAGGTTGCAGTTGCAGTGCACTTTCTTATCGAATCCGATTTTGTGACCGGAGAATGCGTCACGATCGATGGTGGTGAGAGATGGACTCACGTGCGCAGCCGCTTCTTCACGGACGAGGGCGGGGAATAACTCGAGACATCGCTCATCTATTGGTGAGTATCGCTACATGACTGGTTTCAGCCCTTGGAGTCATGTGCTGTTCTTCCTAGAAGCCGACCACCTCGGCACGGAAGCTGTTGAGGCGGTCATTCTTTCTGGCCCACCTCCACGTATATCTCGTCGAGTGATTTCCGCCTCAGGTCGGGCACCTTGACGCCTTCCAGTGGGTAGCCAATGGGAAACATGGCAAAGGGGCGCTCGTTCTCGGGGCGCCCGAGGAGTGGCCGAAGGAATGCCATCGGTGACGGAGTATGAGCCAAAGTGACCAGACCCATGTTCTGGAGAGCGGCAACAAACAGTCCAGCAGCCATGCCGACACTTTCCTTCACGTAGTAGTTCTTCCTGGTTGAGCCGTCCTGTCGGCGTTCGTAACGGTGTTCGAAGAGCACTACCACCCAGGGAGCGACTTCTAGGTACTCCTTGTGGTGGTCCGTACCCATTGGCGCTACTGCCTCGATCCACTCGGCGTTCATGCGATTTAGGAGGTAGTTGGCTTGCTCTTCCTTTTCAGCGGCGACCCGCAGAATCGATTTCACTTCGGGATCTTGGGTTGCAGCGAAGGTCCACGGCTGCTTGTGGGCACCTGACGGAGCGGTCGATGCTGACCGCACGGCCAACTCAATCAGTTCCCGGGGCACCGGGTCAGAGCTGAACATGCGGATGCTGCGGCGTTTTTCGGCTTGAGCGTGAAAGGCCTGGGCTCGCTCCAACATCTCGGCTTTGGGCCGCCGTTGGAACTGATACGAAATGAAGGGGAATCTTGCCTCCAGGTCTGGAGACGGATAAGGATTCTCGTAGGTGTTGCTCACGGTGCCCGTTGTAACAGATTTCGGCACGGCCCGGTTCCTTCCACGTTCTAGTAGGTGGTCTTTCCTATGAAATCGCTATGAGAGAAACACTTGCCATTGTGGTCCGACGAAGAACACCTGGAGGCTCCGGTGTCACCCACCCCCCTAAGAAAGAAGTGACAAACTGGGAATGTGAACAGAGGGCATGCCTTAGGCCTATTACACGCTCGGAACCAACAAACCTGCCGACACCCCACCAACTCGAAGAGACAATGAGATTCTGCACAGCCATCAACTGCATGGACGGACGAGTCCAACTACCAGTCATCCAATATCTGCAGAAACGGTTCAACGTCGACTTCGTGGACTCGGTTACCGAAGCCGGGCCCAACCTGATCCTCTCTGAAGCAAGAAACAATAACTCGATTCAATCGATCCTTAGCCGAGTGAACATCTCAGTCGAACACCATGGCTCCGTGGGGATTGCCGTAGTCGGCCACCACAGCTGTGCTGGCAACCCGGCATCCCGGGACGAACAAGGCGCCCACACCCTGAACGCAGTTCAGCTACTCCGGCAGCAGTACGAGAACGTGGAAGTAACCGGATTATGGGTTGACAGCCATTGGGACGTGCACGAGGTGAACTGAGGTACCGCTGCCTCCACGTGGGGCCAATGCGGGCCCCGGAACTGCCCACCGGTGGTCATCGATTGACCGAATATTTGACCCCGCTAGGTCCAGGACCTCGGGAAATAAGGACTGTCACACCCCCTTCGTATTGTTGGGGTTGTTGAGAGATAGGACCAGGCCACGGGGCTCCCCGACGGATAGCCGCTGCTACCAACCAGCCCGAAGGTCAGGTCCGTATGTACATCAGCGAAGCCGATACACGGGTACCCGTATGTGCTGGGTGCCCTTTATGAGAGGAGATGCACGTGGAAAAGAAAATTGAGGACCGGGCAAAGATCTGGTTCCTGCTGGACCGTTCAGGATCGATGGGTTCGGTTGCTGAGGACGTCATCGGGGGTTTCAACTATTTCCTCGCCGACCAGGCCACTCAGGCCGGCGAATGCCGGATGACAGTCGTTCAGTTCGACAGCGAAGACCCTTTCGAACTGATCGCTGACGGGAAGAAACCCGATGATGTCCCCGAGTTGAACGACTCCGTGTACCAGCCCCGGGGCCTAACCCCGTTGTATGACGCCATGGGCGAATTGATCAAGCGTGCCGACAAACGGATCGCTAAGCGGGCCAAGGCCGAAAAGTCGGCCGAGGACCAGCTGGTGGTCGTGTTCACTGACGGGTTGGAGAACGACAGCCACCGCTACGACCGGCCCAAGGTGTTCGAACTGGTCAAGAAACGCCAGGACGACGGCTGGGCGTTCGTGTTCATGGGCGCCAACCAGGACTCGTATGCCGAGGGCGACAAGATCGGTCTCGACGACGGGAACGTTCAGAACTACGCCTCTGACAGTGCCAACATCGCCATGGCCTACCAGTCAATGAACCGGGCTACGAGCGAGTTCCGTGGCAAGTCAAGCCAGCAGCGGGTCGCTGACAAGGCCGACTTCTTCGGCGGACTCAAGGAAGCCGAACTGGAGATGAGGCGCCGCAAGAATCGGTGAACCACGCCTCAACCGGGGCCAGCAATCTCGCTGGCCCCGGTTGAGGCGTCGTCAAGAGAGGCCTAAGAGACACGGCTCTGTGAAGGCCCGCCAACTGGCCCAACCCTGGGTGCGGTGGCCCCGCCGTGATCGACGACCCGGAGCCGTAGAGCGGCCGCCACGGGGCCCCTTGCTCTTGTCACAAGCTGGTCGGACCCTCAGGGTCCGACCTTACGTTGTCAGTGCAACAACGTAAGGTGTGGGGCTGACAACTGAATAAGTCTGGTTCCTCACCGGCGGGTGAGACCTCCAGTCGTTGATGCAGATACTGGGTGGTGCGGGTTATGTGACCGACCACCCCGTCGAGCGCTGGCACCGGGATTCCAAGATCTACGACATCTTCGAAGGCACCGAGCAGATCCAGCGACTGGTGATAGCCCGTGCCCTCTCAGGTATGCGCATCGAGTAGCTGGGTTGCTCCAGCTGACAGGTGGGCCTAGTCCCGGCGAAGGGCCAGGGCCACGGCCTCGGTCCGGCTGTGTACACCCAGACGGCTGAGGATGTGTTGGATGTGGTTCCTGACGGTCGCCGGCGAGAGGACCAGTCGTTCGGCGATGGCTGACCCGTCGAGTCCCTCGGTGAGAAGTTGCAATACCTCTCGTTCACGGTTGGTGAGCACGTCCAGGCGCCCGTCTTCAACACCTGTTGCGGGGCTCCAATCCCTCAGCCTCTCAACGATCACGCGTTCCAACTCGAGGGGAACCGCCACCTCCCTCACCAGGTGAACCAGGCGGCACTGCTCCCGCAGTTCGGCTGGTGGAGTGATCGTCGAGGCGCTCAGCCACAGGGTTCTGCCGCCAGCAGAATGACCCAGTACCTCTCTCGTCTCGATCACCTCGTCTGGTTCACCGATGTTCGCCGCCGGGCAGAGGCCGTCACAGACCACATCGCCGCAGCGGTCCCTCCAGCAGAGGACCTCGTGGCAGGACCTCCCCAGTGCCTCATCCGGGGAGTAGCCGAGCAACTCGGTAGCCGCCTCGTTCCAGGCGATGATTCTGAACTCAGCGTCGATGGCGAGCATCGCATCAGAGGTTCGGCCGAGCACGTCAAGCAGGTCCGCAAGCAGGCCACCAACTTGAGGCTCGATGGCAGTCACGCTGGTCATGGGTGGGACCGAATGTAGGTTGTGACCCGACACCAGTCAACGCGGGGCGGCTGTGTCAGGCAACACTCCGACCCTTGAGCAGGGCTAGGATCCCACCGGAAGCGAGGATCCTGCGCATCTCCTCCGGTAGCGGATCGGCCCTTAGTTCGACAAGGCTGGCGACGTTGGTGACCACGCCGGTGACGAGGTCGACCTGGATGTCGTCACCATCCGCGAAAGCAGCGTGGATTCCGGTGCAGATCAGTGCCGGCAGCCCAACTGCGATGGCGTTGCGCATGAACAGCCGCGACAGGGACTCGGTGACCACACAGGCCACCCCGAGGGCCTTCAGGTTCTCAGCAGCAGTCTCCCTGCTGGACCCACAACCGAAGTTGCGGCCCGCAACGATGATGTCGCCGGCCACCACCTCGTTGGCGAACTCCGGGATGACGGACTCCAGCACATGGAGCTTCCTCACCTCGACCGGGTCGACGGCATACGCACCGGGTGACAGCACATCGGTGCTGATGTCGTGGTCGAGCCTCCAGGCTCTACCACGGAGTATGTCGTCAGCCATCGGATGCCCCCAGTTTTCTTGGATCGGCGATGTGCCCGGCGAGGGCCGACGCCGCCACGGTTGCGGGGGAGGCCAAGAATATCTCAGCCTCGGAACTCCCCATGCGCCCGATGAAGTTGCGGTTGTGGGTACCGATACAGCGCTCACCGGGTGCCAACAACCCTCCATGGCCACCGAAGCAGGGACCGCAACCCGGGGCGAGGATCGAGGCGCCGGCCTCAACGAGCGTCGCCGCCACCCCGGTCTCCAGGGCCTCACCGAGGACGGCTCGTGACGCTGGAGCAACGAGGAGCCTCATACCCGGAGCAATGTGGTGTCCGGCCAGGACCTCGGCTGCCGCCCGCAGGTCCTCGATTCGTCCGTTCGTACAGGAACCGATGAATGCCTGGTTGAGGCTGATGCCCTCCACTTCTGTGACCGGACTGACCTGGTCGACCTCGTGGGGAAGTGCAACCTGTGGTTCGAGGTTCGAGAGCGCAATCTCGTGGACGGCCTCGTAGGTGGCATCGGCATCTGGTTCGAACGGTTCGGTGCCAGCACCCCCGTGGCTCCGCAGGTAGGTGTCCGTGACCCCGTCGGCTGCGAACAGTCCGAACTTGGCGCCCATTTCAAGGGCCATGTTGCAGACCGTGAGCCGACTGGACATGTCTGCCCCGGCCACAGCGGGTCCGGCGAATTCAATCGCCCGGTACTGGGCACCATCGGCGCCGAAGCGGCCGGCGAGGTGCAGGATCACGTCCTTCCATGAGACCCCGGCCATCAGATCGCCGGTCATCTCGAAGCGGATGGTCTCGGGAACGCGGAACCAGAGTTGTCCGGTAGCCAGGGCGTAGACCATGTCGGAGGTGCCGATGCCCGTTCCACCGGCGCCGAGGGCCCCATAGGTGGTGGTGTGGGAATC
This sequence comes from uncultured Candidatus Nemicrothrix sp., assembly GCA_913055915.1. GTDB lineage: Bacteria > Actinomycetota > Acidimicrobiia > Acidimicrobiales > MedAcidi-G1 > UBA3125. The sequence continues at coordinate 37,170 of CAJXKL010000004.1, forward strand.
GGTGCCTACGACGAGGTCACCCGGGCGGATGTGGCCATGCTCGGGCAGAAGTTGGTGGCAGATCCCCCGGCCGGCGTCGTAGAAGGCGGTGATGCCGAGTCTCGAGATGTGTTCCCGGATGCTCTGGTGGATGGCCGCCGCCGCCTCCGAGGGGGCCGGCACCAGATGGTCGATGACGACCACGATCCGGTCCGGATCAAAAACCTGATCCAGGCCCGTGTCACGGAGCAGGTTGAACACCTGGGCGGCGAAGATGTCGTGCAGCAGGGCCAGGTCGATCTCGGCCATGACGAACTCCCCGGCGGCCACCTGGTCCCGTCCGGCAGAGCGGGCCAGAATGCGTTCCGCGAGGTTCATCCCCATGGTGTGGCCTCCACCCTCAACCTGCCCCCAGGCTACGACCACCACAGACGTAGAGCGTCTGTCCGGTCACGTACGAGGACTCGTCCGAGGCCAGGAACAGCGCAGCGTTGCCGATGTCCTCAGGTGTCCCGATTCGGCGGGCCGGGATGGTCTTGATGAGACGTTCCTGCACCTCGTCCTTGAGTCCCCGAAAGAGTGGGGTGTCGACGAGGGCCGGGGCTATGCAGTTGGCGGTCACCCCATAGCGGGCCATTTCCAGTGCCAGCGAGCGGGTCAGGCTCACAACTGCCCCCTTGGAGGCTGCGTAGTTGGTCTGCCCCGCTCCCCCCAACCACGCACGTGAGGTGATGTTGACGATCCGACCGGACTCCTGTTCCATCATGTGGGGCACAACTGTCCGGCAGCAGAGGAACTGTGACCTCAGGTTGACGTCGATGACGACGTCCCAGTCCTCGTCGCTCATCTTTGCCAGCCAGCCGTCCCGGGCGATGCCCACGTTGTTCACGATGATGTCGACTCTGCCGTAGGCATCCAGTGCTGCCGCCACGAGGCTCTCTGCTCCTTCGGCGGTTGCCACGTTGGCGGCATGGCCCGTTGCCTCGAGGCCGTCGGTAGCGAAGCCTGAGACCACAGCGTCGACCTTCTCGGTAATCAGGTCGTTCAGCACGACCTTCGCCCCAGCTGTGGCAAGGACTCTGGCAATGCCCTTGCCTATGCCCTGACCTGAACCGGTGACGATTGCCACCCTGTCCGTCACACCCATGTCTGTTACCTCCTGGTCTGTCTCAACGTCCCTTGAACTCTGGTTGTCGCTTCTCGATGAAGGCCTGGATCCCCTCGTTCCGGTCCTCACTGGCCCGTAGCACGGCGTGGCTCGTAGCCTCCAGTTCCAGTCCGCTCTCAAGGTCTGTCTCGGTCGCCCGGTTGACCAGCGCCTTCACCCGATCGTGGGAGAGCGGGGCGCGACCGGCGATCCGCATGGCCAGCGCCATCACCTCTTCCATGAGACCGTCATCTGGAACCACCCGGTTCACGAGTCCCATGCGAAGTGCGTCAGCGGCGCTGACGTGGTCGGCTGTGAACATGAGTTCCTTGGTGTACGCGGGCCCAATCAGTCGGGTGGCCCGTTGTGTCCCGCCGGCGCCGGGCAGGCTCCCCACCTTGGCTTCCGGGAAGCCCAGGCGGGCTCCCTCGGCTGCCACCCGGACATCGCCGGCGAGGGCCAACTCAAGGCCTCCCCCGAGCGCGTAGCCACGGATCGCGATGATGACCGGCAGGTGGAGGCCCTCCAGTCGACCGAACACATCGCGTACGAGGATCCCGAGTGGATCGTGGATGAGGCCGGCCTCGAACTCGGGGCCCCTGCTCTTGAGGTCGGCACCGACGCAGAATGCCTTCTCCCCGGACCCGGTCACCACGAGGACCCGTGTTTCGGGGTCAGACTCGACGTCGTCGAGGATGCCGGACATCGTCTCCAGCATCGCAACGGTCATCGAGTTGAGCGCTTCTGGGCGGTTGAGGGTGAGCACCCCCACGGCGCCGTCCTTCTCATAGAGCACGGGTCCATCCACGTTGGCACCTGGCTTGTCGTCTGTCACTGCTGTCTCCTCTCCTCGCCCGGCTATCTGTGCCCGGCACCGCCCACCACCCCGGTCTGGAGCAGTTCGCGGATCTCATCGTCTTCGAAGCCCTTCTCGGCCAGGATCACCTCGGTGTGCTCGCCGGGAATGGGTGGCGGTGGGCCGGTGAAGTCACATGGTGTTCCCGACAGGCGGCCCGGGAATGGCGGTGCCGTAACTTCACCCACAGCGGGGTGTCGGACCGTGACCAGGGAGTCTCCCCGGGACACATGTTCCTCGGCCACGAGTTCCGGGTAGGTGAGAAGTGGGCCACAGATGACATCGACCTCGTCCAGCAGGGTGATCCACTCAGCGGTGGTCCTCTCGGCGAACAGCGGTTCCAGTACCTCGCGTAGTTCCGGCCTGACCCTGACGCGCTTCTCGTTGGTGTCAAAACGCGGATCTGCCGCAAGTCCCGGCTGTCCGAGCGCTCCACAGAGTGCGGGCCACCGTGCCGGCGTGTAGGCGGCGACCATCACCTGGCCATCCCTGGTGGCGAACGCCTCGTTCGGTGCCGCATAGGGGGCGGCGCTTCCGAGCCGCGTCGGAGGCTGTCCGCTGGCGAGGAACATCGAGAGCGGGATGAGCTGGTAGGCGAGGAGGGAATCCAGGAGGGACACGTCGATCCGCTGTCCCTGACCGGTCCGCTCACGCACGAGGAGCGCAGCCAGGATGGACTGTGATGCGTAGACGCCCCCTGCCATGTCGGCAGCCGGTACGCCTACCTTCACCGGTGGGCCGTCGGCGGTTCCGGTGACGCTCATGATCCCGCCCATCGCCTGGGCGACGCCGTCGACACCGGGCCGGTCACGCCACGGTCCATCCTGGCCGAATGCTGAGATGGCGGTATAGACGAGCCGCGGGTTGCGTGCAGCCATCGCCTCGTAGCCGGTGCCGAGGCGGTCCGCTACCCCGGGTCGGAAGCTCTCCAGGGCCACGTCGCAGCGTTCAGCCAGCCTCAGGACGACCTCCGATCCCCCTGGTTCCTTGAGGTCGACGACGATGCTGCGCTTGTTGCGGTTCATTCCCAGGAAGGCGGCGGCAACACCTTCAACGAACGGCGGGCCCAGCCCCCTTCCCCATTCGCCTCCGGGAGGTTCGACCTTGATCACCTCGGCACCCAGATCGCCCAGGTACATCGAACAGGTTGGCCCGGCCGCGCCCTGGGAGAGGTCCAGAACGGTGATTCCATCGAGGGGCCCGCTCATCGTTCGCCCACATTGTCGGGTATCGCACTCCTCTCCATGGCAACGCCATGGACGGCCAGGTCAGCGAACTGGCTGGCGATCTCCTCGGGGGCGAGGCCACCACCGGGCTGGTACCAGCGCACCGCTGAGTTGCACATGCCCAGAACGGCCCTAACGGTGAGGTCGATGTCCTGGTCCACGAACGCGGCCGATGCGATGCCCTCTTCGATGATGTTCCTGAAGATGAACTCGTAGCGGTCACGCTTTGCCACGTGGGCCGTCATGAACTCCGAGGAGAGGTACCGACCCTCCTCGATGAAGCAGGCCTGGGCATCACGGTCGTGTATTCCCTCGACGGTGTGGAGGTAGACGGCCCGGTGCAGCCGCTCCGTGACCGGAAGGTCCAATTCGGCCACCTCCCGTAGGAGCGGGGTTACCCGGTTCACCGTCAGGTCGATGATCTCCGCCAGAAGGGCCTGCTTACTGGGGAAGTGGTGGTAGAGGCTGGACTTGGTGATTCCCACTTCGGCTGCAAGGTCGGCCATGCTGGTCCCGTTGAACCCCCTCTCGCTGAAGAGGGTCGCAGCGACCAGGCGGATGCGGTTCCCGGTGGTCGGTGCGTCGGTCATCGTTCATCGCCAGCGACGAGTCGCATGCCGGCCTCCAGGGCCTCCAGGTTCATCTCGCAGTGCCTGGTCGGGACCCTGTCAGCGACCGCCCTGCACAGCGTTGCCGCTTCGACGACTCCGGTCAGGGCCTGCAGGACACCGAGGGCCACCACCCCGCTGACGAGTTGGCCTCCGCTGACCGAGCGGGCGGTGTCGACGATCGGATACGGGCGGTCACTGGTCCTGAGGTCGGTGGGGACACAACGGCTGTCGACAACCAGGCGGCTCCGGTCTGCGAGTTCAGGGTGGTACCTGGAGCAGGCTTCACCACTCAGGGCGACGAGGAGGTCGATCTCCTCGGCTAGCGGGTAGCCGATCCGCTCGGTTGCGATCACCACGTCCGAGCGGCTGGCCCCTCCACGCGACTGGGGCCCGTAGACCTGGTTGTGGATGGCCTCCGCTCCCGACAGGATCGCCGCCTCCGCGAGAATCCGACCGGCCGTGACCACCCCCTGGCCGCCGGCGCCTGCTATCCGGTATTCGCTACGGTCCATGGCTGCCTTCCCCGTGGACACCGGTGAACACGGGCCTTTCCTCGCGCTGGATGATTCCGGTAGCCATTCCCGGCGGTGCGGTCGAGGAGGGTACGTGGTTGACGAACCGTTTGGAGGACAGCGGGCCGGTCACGCCTACTTCACGTCCGGCCATCCATGTGAGCATGTCCGCACCACCCCCCATCCCGTTGTAGCGGCCGTAGTACTCGGGGCAGTCGCTGACCACCTCGATGAACGAGAAGCCACTGTGTGTCATGCCCTCGACCATGACCCTGGTCATCTCGATCGGATTGGCTGCGAGAACGCGTGCCACAAAGGATGCTCCAGCGCCGATCAGCAGCTTGCAGGCATCGAAGTTGGGTTCGGTGTTCCCCCCCGGTGTGGTCGATGCCACTGCACCGGTAGGAGTTGTCGGGGCGGCCTGGCCTCCGGTCATTCCGTAGATCGAGTTGTTTAGGAGGAGGACCGTAATGTCAATGTTCCTGCGTGCGGCATGGATCAGGTGGTTGGCACCGATGGCGAGGCCGTCTCCGTCGCCGGTGACAACCACGACGTGGAGTTCCGGGCGTGCCATCTTCAGCCCGGTGGCGAAGGCAGGCGCTCGGCCGTGGGTTCCGTGCAGCGTGCAGAAGTCCACATAGCCGACAAGGCGGCTGCTGCAGCCGATGCCGGCCACCATCGCAAGCCTGTTCCTGTCTATCTCCTGTTCGTCGACAGCTTCTAGAAATGACCGGAGCACGATGCCGTGGGCGCAACCGGGGCACAGGACGTGTGGCATCGCCCACTCGCGGAGGTGATCCCGGACATCGGTCATGTCCTCACCGCCCCGGCGCCCGAGATGGCAGCCACGAGGTCGGTCGGCGTGATCGGTTCGCCGTCGGCGCGCAGGTGGCCCACTATCTCGCTTCTACCGGCCGCTGCCCGTTCGACCTCGCCGATGAGTTGTCCGAGGTTCATCTCTGCGACGAGGAGTGTGTCGACCTGTGCGGCCACCTCGCCGACCTGGTGGTAGGGGAAGGGCCACAGCGTGAGTGGCCGGATCATTCCGACCCTGATACCGGCTTCGCGGGCCCGGAGGACAGCCTCGTGGGCGGATCTGCCCACGATCCCGTAGGCGAAGATGGCGATCTCAGCATCGTCCAACATGAGGGTCTCGATCTCGGTGATCTCCTCCTGGTGGTTGGTGACCTTGTCGTGGATTCGGGTGATGAGTGCCCCAGCCTGCCCCGGGTCGGTGGTGGGGAAGCCACGCTCATCGTGTGTCAGCCCCGTCACATGGAACCGGTAGCCGTCGCCGAATGCGGGCATCGGGGGGACGCCGTCAGGGGGTGCCGCCTTGGGTAGGAAGGTGGACGGGTCTCCGTTCGGCCGTGGCCGGCTGATGACGTCGACCGAGTCCGGGAACACGACGCTCTCTCGGGTGTGGCCGATGATCTCGTCGTAGATGAGGGTCACCGGGGTGCGGAACCGTTCGGCCAGGTTGAAGGCCTTCACGGTGAGGTTGAAGACCTCACCTACCGACGAGGGAGCCAGAACGATGGATGGATGGTCACCGTGGGTGCCCCAGCGGGCCTGCATCACATCGCCCTGGGACGGCGATGTCGGGAGGCCTGTACTGGGGCCGCCCCTCATGACGTTGACGACCACGCACGGGACCTCGGCCATCGTGGCGAACCCGATGTGTTCCTGCATCAGGGAGAAGCCGGGCCCGCTGGTGGCGGTCATCGCCCTCGACCCGGCGAGGGATGCCCCGATGACGGTTGCAAGCGACGCGATCTCGTCCTCCATCTGCACGAACACGCCGCCGGCGTCGGGTAGGAACCTGACCATCAGTTCGGCAATCTCAGACGAAGGCGTTATCGGGTAGCCGGCGTAGAAGTTGCATCCGGCCGCAAGCGCCCCCCGGACGCAGGCCTCGTTTCCCTGGACGAGCTTCGCCCCGCTCACGGTGGATCACCGGCTGATGCGACCAACTCCCCCCGGGAGACATTTTCGGTGGGAGGGCTGACGGCTATGGCGAAGTCGGGACAGAGCAGCTCACACAACCTGCAACCGGTGCAGGCTTCGGCATCGACGAGGGCCAGTTCCCCGTCGATGCCAACTTCCAGGCAGTACTCGGGGCACACCCGCGAACAGATGTCACAGCCCTTGCACCATTCGTGCCTGATGTCGATCTCGTGGGGTCCCGGGAAGCCATCGGGGTCAGCCGGTCTCGGTGGAATCGATGCCTCGACCACCTCGCATCCAGCCCTGAATGAAGTCAGGTTCACCGCCTCGGTTCCGGCGGGCACCAGCCGCTCGATGGCGGCCTCCCAGTGGACGTGTTCGATGTCCAAGAATGCGGCCACCGAACCCAGTATCACGCTGTTGGCCGCCCTGATGTTGCCGAGTTCGGCAGCGGTCGATGAAGCATCGACGATTCGGGTCTTGAGGGTGCGACGGCCCAAGAGGTCGGGATCGATGTCGGGGTAGCGGATCGACCACGATCGCCTGTCGGTGCAGGAGCCTGGTGGAACGATCGTTCGAAGGTCGGCGACCACGGCTCCACCCTCGCGGACGTACTCGACCCATCGCAGGGCCTCGGCCCACTCGAAGGCAGCGAGCACCTCAGCACTTCCCAGCGGTACGAGGGGGCTGTCGACGCTTGATCCCCAGCGGATGTGGCTGAACACGGAACCACCCCGCTGGGCCATTCCGTGCACCTCGCTCTGCTTGACGTCGTGGCCTGCCCGGACCAGCGCGTCGGCCACGATCATTCCCGCCAGGATCACGCCCTGACCGCCGACCCCGGCCAACAGGAGCCCACTTGAGTCGTCAGACACCGGTACGTACCTCGATCTCGCTCGAGGGGGTCGGCAGGATTGCCAGCGGTGGACAGAGTTGTGCGCACAGCGTGCACCCGGTGCACGTGATCGGGTCGATAGACACCTTGCGTCTACCCTCAAATGTTTCATCGGACCAGACGATCGATGGGCAACCGGCGGTCATACAGGCCTGGCACGCTGTACACGCATCGGCGATCACCTCGTAGGGCCTGTCGCGGACCTTGGTGGGCGCCTCGACGCAGGGCCGGTTGGTGATCACGACCGAGGGGCCGGGGCTTGCGATGGCGGCCTCGAGTGCGCCGTAGGTGGCTCCCAGGTCGTACGGGTCGACAACCCTCACGTCGTCGACACCCAGCGCCCTGCACAGGGCCAGCAGGTCGACCGGGGTCGTCTCTGACTCCTGCAACGTGATACCGGTGCCGGGGTGTTCCTGGCCTCCGGTCATGGCGACCGTGCCGTTGTCGAGGATCAGGACGGTTATGTCGGCCTGGTTGTAGACGGCATCCACGAGGCCGGGGATGCCACCGTGGAGGAAGGTGGAGTCGCCGATGGTTGCCACTACCGGTCCCTGGGCTCCTCCGGATGCAGCCATCCCTGCGGCCATGCCGATGCTGCTTCCCATGGCGACACATGTGTCCATTGCGGACAGCGGAGCGAGGGCCGCCAGCGTGTAGCAGCCGATGTCACCGGTCACCACGGCACCGAGTCGTCGTAGGGCGAGGAACGGCGGCGTATGTGGACACCCGGGGCACATCAGTGGCGGTCGGGCGACCGTTGGTGGAGCTGGCTCGATCGTGGGTCCATCCGGCAGGGCTAGCGCAGTGGCGAAACCCCGTCGAACGGCGTCGGGGCCGAGCTCTCCGGCCTGGGAGAAGAAGGCCTTTCCCTCCACGGCGATGCCGGCGGCAAGGATGTCGTTCTCAAGGTACGGGTCGAGTTCCTCGACTACCAGCAGGCGGTCCACCGACTCGGCGAAGGCACGAATGGCCTTGATCGGTACCGGGTAGCTCATGCCCAGCTTGAGAATCTTCGCGTCGGGCAGGGCCTCCCTGACGTAGTTGTGGGCGATACCGGATGTCACCACCCCGATGTCAGAACTGCGCCCGGATTCGACCGTCAGCGGGCTGGCTTCGACGTACCCGGTAAGCCTTTCGAGCCGCTTCAGCATCTCGGGCCGGCGAAGTCGGGCGTGGCTGGGGATCATCACGTATTTTCTCGGGTCCCGTGTGAAGCCCGTTGTCGGGTGTTCGATCCTGGGGCCCAGCCTGACGAGACCCCGGTTGTGGGACACCCGGGTTGTCGTGCGGACCAGGACGGGGGTGTCGAACTCCTCGGAGATGGCGAAGGCGATCGTCGTGTATTCCCTGGCTTCAGAACTGTCAGCGGGTTCGAGAAGTGGGACGCCAGCCATGCGCGCAAACCCCCGGTTGTCCTGCTCGTTCTGCGAACTGTGCATGCCGGGATCGTCGGCTGTGACGATTACGAGTCCGGCACCTACCCCGGTGTAGGCAGTGGTCATGAAGGTGTCGGACGCGACGTTGAGGCCGACGTGTTTCATCGTCGCCAGTGCCCTGACCCCACCCAGCGACGCACCCAGGGCCACGTCAAGGGCCACCTTCTCGTTGGTTGCCCAGCGCACGTCGATGTCATCGCGGTCGGCGATTGACTCGAGGATCTCAGTGCTCGGCGTTCCCGGATAGCCGGTGGCGACCAGCACCCCGGCCTCGACCGCACCGCGGGCAACTGCCTCGTTGCCTGAGAGGAGTACGCGTGACCCGATCCCGGTGTCAGCGTCGCCTTCTACCTCGGAATCGGCGATCGTGTCGACGGTCATGTCGTATTGACCTCGCTCAACAGCCCCAGGATCTCGGTTTCGCTCAGTACGTGGTCTGAGCTCTTTGCGGCGGCCAACACCTTCTCGACGGTTGGATCGTCGAATGTGTGCCCGTGGCTGCTCAGCCATGCGACGGCGTTGGCCCTTCCGCTCATCGGGCCCACGCTGATCTCCTGTTCGCGCCCGAGCACATCGGCGGGGACACCGCTGTAGATGCGGTTGGCCAGCCATGTGTCACCGGTCCGCATGGCCTTGAGCACGGCGGCGGCATGGACGCCTGTACTGGTTTCAAAGGCGTTATTCCCTATTGCGGGGTAGTTGCTTGGAATCGGCGTGTCCGTCGCCTTCGAGATGGTTTCGCAGTACGAGGGCAGGGAATGGAGATCGTTGTCCAGCCAGCCCAGTAGCTTGAGGTTCACCATGAGCGTGTCGGTCGGAGTGTTGCCGACCCGCTCGCCGATGCCGAGGCCACAGGTGTGGACCCGGTCTGCGCCAGCTGAGAGGGCGGCAATTGAGTTGATTACCGAGAGGCCCCGGTCGCTGTGCCCGTGCCAGTCGATCTTCACGTCCTCGCCACTGTCGGCGACGATCTCCTGGGCGAATTCAACGAGGGCCCGCACCCCCCAGGGCGTGGAATGGCCGACGGTGTCAGCTAGGCAGATCCGGTAGGCACCCGCCTCGATGGCTGCGGTGTAAACGGTCCGCAGGGCCTCGGGCCGCGCCCTTGTGGTGTCCTCGGTGACGTACATGACCTCAAGGCCCTCATTGCGGGCGAGGGCCACTCCCTCCTCCGTCGTGCGGACCAGGAAGTCCAGGTCCCAGCCCTCCACGTACTGACGGATCGGGCTGGAACCGAGAAACAGGGCAGCTTCGATGGCCACTCCTGAGCGCTGCTGGGCTTCGCTGATCGGCAGGATGTCGGCGGCATGGGTTCGGCCGGCGCAGTTGGGCTGAATAGACAGGTCCGGGCCACCAGCGGCCTCGGCGAGCGCCGTCACGTGGTCGAGCATCGTGGTGCCTGCACCCGGGTAGCCGATATCGGCGGCTTGGATGCCCAGTTCTCCCATCAGGTGAAGCATCTCCAGTTTCTCACCCAGGCGCGGCTGTCGTACCGACGGGCTCTGCAGGCCGTCGCGGAGGGTCTCGTCGTTGATTTCCACGGTGCTGGGTCGTCGGAGCTCGTCTTCTCCGACCAGGTTCCAGTCGTGGAGGTACTGCTCTTCCCTGCTGTGACCCCGTTCTTCCTGTTCCATGTGCATCCTTGGGTAACTTGCCCGTCCGACCGGTCGGACGCCACCCCTAGAGGGTCCCAGTGAGGGGCCCTGCTGACAATCCTGTTGTTGCTTCATTTTTTTGATGCGAACACATCATTCGTCCGGATGGAGCGTGTTTCAGGGCGCCGTTTCACCTGGTCCGGCTCAATTGTGAATGGGGCCGATGGACTAGATAATTGAGGCTGTTACCTCATTGACTGGACTGGGAATGGGGGATGACACTCGGGGGGTGAACCTGGTCGACCGAACGGCCGGACGGTTATGGTCGAGTGAAGTAATCCGCCGGACCGCAGCAGACCTGAGCATGGAGGAGAGTTGTTGGAAGTCGAGACGGCGGTTTCCTTTCGCCCCGGTGAGTTGGAGGTTGACTCCAGCGGGGCTGGCCACCTGCTCGGCAGCCGGTGTGCCTCGTGTGGCGCACACTTCTTCCCCGTTCGCCAAGCCTGCGCCGGTTGCCTCGGCACCGACCTGGAGGCGGTCAGGCTTTCTACGACCGGGACGCTCTACACCTTCTCGATAGTCAGGCAGTCGACGCCCGAGTTCGAGGTTCCGTACGCCCTCGGCTACGTCGACTTCAGCGAGGGCGTCCGCATAATGGGCCAGATCAGCGGATGCGACCTCGAAGACATCTGGATCGGAATGCAGCTGAGCCTCTCCGTCGAACCCTTCGGCGAGGACGAGGATGGGAATCAGCTCAGCGGCTACCGGTTCCGGCCGACCGAGGCGGGAAGTGGAGGTGGGTCATGACCGACGTCCACATTCTCGGGGTCGGGATGACCCGATTCGGAAGGCACCCCGACAGTGATGCTTCCGACCTGGGAGCCGAGGCCCTACTCGAAGCAATAGCCGACGCCGAAATCGACGCCCGGGCCGTTGAAGCCGCCTACTGCGGACACGTGTTCCAGGGAATGGTCACCGGCCAACGGATCCTCGCACAGGTTGGCCTGGCGGGCCTGCCACTCACCAATGTCGAGAACGCCTGCAGCAGTGGAGCAACCGCAATCAGGGAGGCGTCTCTCGCCATCCGGGCTGGCGAGCACGACGTCGTCGTTGCAATCGGCACCGAGCACCTCACCTCCCGGTTCCGGGGAGCGCTGACCCCTGACCCGAGTGACCCTGAGGCGGCCGTCGGAGCGACCATGCCCGGCGTATATGCGATGAGGGCGAGGCGCTACATGGAGGAGTTCGGGATGACCCGGGAACAGCTCGCGCTGATCCCCGTCAAGAACAAGGGCAACGCTGCTCGCAACCCCCTGGCACACTTCAGGACGCCGATCACCGTCGAGGAGGTGTTGGAGTCGCGCCCGATCGCCGATCCGCTCAACCTCCACGACTGCTCACCCGTAACCGACGGGGCCGCAGCGGTGGTTGTCATGAGTGACAGGGCAGCAGGGAGGTTCGCCAACGGTCGTACCGTCCGCCTGGCCGCGTCGGCACTGCGGTCCGGCTCAGTCGACGTGGAACCCACCTCGATGACGTTCGAACCGCTCACCTGGGCTACGGCCCGAGATGCCTACGAGAAGGCCGGTATAGGCCCTGACGATATCGACCTGGCTGAGGTTCACGACTGTTTCAGCATCGCCGAGGTCTTACGGGTCGAGGGTCTCGGGTTGTTTGAACAGGGCAGTTATCCGACAGCCGTGGAGCGCGGCGAGGCCGACATCGGTGGCAGGCTGCCAATCAACCCGAGCGGTGGGCTGATCGGCAAGGGTCACCCCCTCGGGGGAACCGGTGTGGCCCAGGTGGTCGAGGTTGTGCGGCAGTTGCGCGGCGAGGTCGGTGACCGCCAGGTCGAAGGCGCCAAGGTGGGTGTGGCACACTGCCGGGGGGGCAAGGCCGTCGGAATCGAGGGCGCGGCGTGCACAGTTCAGGTACTGGTTCGCTGACCACCGAACCAGGGGAGCAGATCCGACTGCCGTTCGTCCTCATGCGGGGTGGAACGAGCAGGGCGGTGTTCCTCCGCGGGGGTGATCTGCCCGACGACACCGGGTACCGCGACGCCACGATACTGTCGCTCTTCGGCAGCCCGGACCCGCGTCAGGTTGACGGCCTCGGGGGCGCCGACCTGCTGACCAGCAAGCTTGCCGTCATCGACCCCCCGAGCCGACCCGATGCCGACATCAACTACACCTTCGCCCAGGTGAGCATCACTGAACCCGTCGTCGACTACGACATCAACTGCGGCAACATCTCCGCAGCGGTCGGGGCCTACGCCGTCGATGAAGGTCTGGTGGACCCGGTGGAGCCCGTCACCACCGTGCGTATCCACAACACCAACACCGGACGGATGCTCACAGCGGAGGTACCGGTTGTTGATGGTGCCGCAGCTGTCGAAGGCACCTGTGCTGTCCACGGCGTGCCCGGAACCGGTGCTCCGATAGCACTCGACTTCGGTGAAACCGCCGGAGGCACCACGGGGGCACTGTTTCCCACCGGCAATCAGGTTGATGTGCTCGATACCTCCGTCGGACCCGTTCGGGCCACCATTGTCGACCTTGCCAACCTCACTGTGTTCCTACCGGCAGGGGATGTCGGGATGGTCGGGACCGAAGGACCCGAGGAGTTCAGCGAGGAGCAGATTGGCGCAATCACCGCAGCAAAGGAGGCGGCTGCCCGTCTCCTCGGGATGGCACCCGATGGCCTGACCCCTGTCCCTGCGATCGTCTCCCCGTCGGCCGGCTACGTGGACTACTCAACGGGTGGTTCCGTTGTTCCAGACGAGATCGACCTCGTCGCAAGGGTGGTTGGTGGTCGCCCGGCAGTTCCCCACAAGGCCTACCCCGGGACCCTGGCTGCCTGCACGGGGGTGATGGCATGCATCCCCGGGACGACGGTCAACGAGGTCGCCGGCCAGGGGTGTGAAGGTGAGATTCGAATCGGTCATCCGTGTGGTGTGATGCCGGTCCAGGTTCGTGTCGGCCGTGACGCAGGTGGCTGGAGGATCGACCGGGCCGTCTTCCACCGCACGGCCCGTCGGCTTGCCGAGGGCACGGCGTTCATCCGGCGATCTTCAATCTCCGGGGTCAAGGGCAACTGATGGCGGAACAGGTCATTTCCCTTCAGGTCAACGGCGCGGAACACAGGATCCTGACTGCTGACCACCGCACCCTCCTCGAGGTGCTGCGCGAGGACATGGCGATGGTCGGAACCAAGCATGGCTGTGACCTGGGTGAATGTGGAGCCTGCACCGTGTTGTTGGATGGTCGGCCCGTGCTGGCCTGTCTGGTGCTGGCCGTACAGGTTGATGGACGAACCATCACGACCATTGAGGGCATGGCAGAGGACGGGACCCCCCACCCCCTCCAGACGGCGTTTTCAGAAAAGGGTGCAGCGCAGTGCGGCTACTGCACACCCGCCATGCTGCTCACGGCGCGGGCTCTCCTCGACGAGGTTCAGGCCCCGGACCCGGACGACATCAGACAGGCCCTCGCTGGCAACCTCTGCCGCTGCACCGGCTACAACAAGATCATCGAGGCCGTTGAGGCAGTCGCTGGGGCTCAGGACTGATGGGAACCGGCCACAACGTCCTGGGGCGTGCCCTTCCCCGCGTCGACTCCATGGAGCAGGTGACGGGAGCGACCCGCTTTGCAGACGACCTGACCCTGCCCGGAACGCTGGTCGGACGACAGCTGCTCAGCACCCACCCACATGCCGTCATTGCCGGTATCGACACCAGCCGGGCCGAGGCCCTCGACGGCGTGAGGGCGGTCATTACCGGCTCGGACCTGCCCATCACCTACGGCATCCTCCCAGTTAGCCAGGACGAGAACACCCTGGCAATAGACCGGGTGCGCTACGTGGGAGAGCCCGTGGCCGCCGTGGCCGCAGACGACGCCGAAATCGCCGAGAGGGCGCTCTCGCTGATCAAGGTGGACTACGAGCCCCTTGAAGAGGTGGTGGACCTGGAACAGGGCCTGTCAGAGGACCGCCCGCTCATCCACGGTGAGGGAACCGGCCGGAACGTCCACAGGTCGGTGGCGCTCGAGTTCGGTGATGTCGATGAGGGATTCGGTGTCGCCGACCACATACGTGAGGACGTGTTCCACTACAGCGGGAATACCCACGCAGCACTGGAGACCCACTGCGCCCTGGCCTCGTACGACGCTGTCGGGAAACTCACGCTGTGGTCGTCCACCCAGGTACCCCACTACCTGCACCGCTCCCTCGAGAGGGTGCTGGAACTCCCCGCCGGTCGTATCAGGGTCGTGGCGACACCGAACGGTGGCGGGTTCGGTGGAAAGACCGAACCGTTCTCCCACGAGTTCGCCGCAGCCAAGCTGTCGATGCTCACCGGGCGACCTGTCCGCATCAACCTCAGCAGGGAGGAGGTCTTCTACGCCCACAGGGGACGCCACCCGGTGCTCATGTGGGTGAGAACGGGCTTTGCAGCCGACGGTCGCATCACCGCCATGCACTTCAGGTCATTTCTCGACGGGGGTGCCTACAGCAGCTACGGGATCGTCTCCATGTACTACACCGGTGCCCTCCAGACCGCCACCTACCAGATCCCCAACTACCGCTTTGAGGGCGTACGGGTCTTCACCAACAAGCCTGCGTGCGGGCCCAAGAGGGGCCACGGCACACCTCAGCCCAGGTTCGCCCTCGAGTGCCAGTTGGACAGGGCCGCGGCGGACCTGGGCATGGAGCCTGTCGGAATACGACTCGTGAACGCCGTGGAGCCTGACTCGTTGACCGTTAATCACCTGCGTATCACCAGCTGCGGCCTCAGCGAGTGCATTGTCGAGGTGGCTGGGGCATCTGACTTCACAGCGAGGCACGGTCGGCTTCCACACGGCCATGGCATGGGCCTCGCGGTCGGTGCCTACATGTCGGGAGCGGGCCTGCCCATCTACTGGAACGACATGCCCCAGTCCGAGGTCCAGGTGAAGGTGGACAGGGGAGGCGGCGTGACGGTCTACTCAATGGCCACAGATGTCGGTCAGGGGTCGACGACGATGTTGGCGACCGTGGTGGCTGAGTTGCTCGGTCTCCAGCCATCGGACCTGGCAATGGTGACCGCCGACACCGATCTGACCCCGGTAGACCTCGGGAGCTATTCCAGCCGGGTGACCTTCATGGCTGGGAATGCCGCGGTGGAAGCGACCGGGAAGGTCCGGGACCGAGTGGTCCGGGCCGTAGCCGAGAAGCTTGAGGCCAACCCGGCGGACCTTGTCCTCGCCGACGGACGGGTGTCAGTGGCCGGAGACCCAGCCACCGGTTCCGATTGGGCCGAGGCGGTTCGTATGGCTATAGCCACCGAAGGCCCCCTGATCGAGTCCGGCAGCTACCGGGCACCCGAACTGGCCGGTCCCTACAAGGGATCGGGCGTCGGCATCTCTCCCGCCTACAGCTACTCGGCGTGTGTGGTCCTGGTGGAGTGTGATGCCCAGACCGGCATGGTGGCAGTGGAACGTGTCTGGCTGGCTCACGACGTGGGCAGGTCGATCAACAGCCTGCTGGTCGAAGGCCAGATCGAGGGCGGTGTCTACATGGGCCTGGGGGAGGCACTGTTCGAGGAGCAGGCCTTCCGGGGTGGCCTTCACAGGGGGCCCAGCCTGCTCGACTACAAGATCCCCACCATCCTCGAGATGCCACCGGTTGAGTTCATCATCGTCGAGTCGATCGACCCTGGGGGCCCGTTCGGTGCAAAGGAGGTCGGACAGGGCCCACTTCTACCGGTGGTGCCTGCCATCGCCAACGCTGTCCACGATGCCCTTGGCGTCTACGTCGATGAGGTTCCGATCACCCCGGACAGGGTCGTGGCGGCCCTACGCGACCTTGCACGTGGTGGGAGTGGCAGGTTCGGTCCGGAATCAGTACCGGACTTCGACTTTGGAACACCAGTGCGGGTCGAACCACCTGAGGGGTTCGTGGCCCCATGACCATGCGGCTCCCGAACTTCGAATATGTCGCCCCGGCAACGGTCGATGAGGCGGCCCGGCTGCTCTCCGACCCCGGGCGGTCGTCGTTGATCGTAGGTGGCGGTACCGACCTCTTTCCCAAGATTAAGCGCCGGCAGGCCGCTCCAACCACGCTCGTCTCACTGTCCGGGGTCGACGAAATGAGAGGCGTTCGCTTCGATTCAGCGGGCAACTGTGTCATCGGTGCTTCGACGCTTCTGGCTGACCTGGCGGTATCGCACCAGGTCCCTCCGGTGATGGCGATCGCCGCCGCGAGCATCGCCTCACCACAGATTCGCAATACAGCGACGGTTGGCGGGAACCTCTGCCTCGATACCCGATGCAACTACATCGACATGCCGGAGACCTGGAGAGAGGCAAGCGGCCACTGCCTGAAGGACGGTGGCGAGGTCTGTTGGGTGGCCCCACGAGGTAATCGGTGCTGGGCAATCAACTCATCCGACCTGGCACCGGTGGCCGTCGCCCTCGAGGGGTCGGTGCGGCTCACGAGCGTGCATGGAGAAAGGCTCATTCCGGTCGAGGACCTGTACCACGACGACGGGATCGCCTGTCACACCAAGTCTTTCGAGGAGATCCTCGTTGAACTCCTTCTACCGTCGGGTGGCACACGGGCCACGTACAGGAAGCTACGGAGACGGGGATCGATCGACTTTCCCCTCCTGGGGGTGGCCGCTTCGGCCCGGTTCGACGAAGCCGGCACGTGTGTTTCTGCTCGCATGGTCATAGGGGCAGCCGCGCCCGCCCCCGTGCGTGCCACAGAGGCCGAGGAGTTCCTCATCGGCCGACAGTTCACTGACGAGGTCATCGGAGAGGCAGCTGGAATCGCATCCGGTCCGGTGCGTCCCCAGGACAACACAGACACCGGTTCGCGCTACCGGAAGTGGATGGTTCCGGTCCTTGTAGGGCGGGCTCTGAGCGACCTGGTGGCTGACGATGGGTAGTGGAACCGGGAAGGAAGGCTGATGGAGGCGAGCAACGACCGGTTCTCATGGCGGATGGTGGAGGCAGGGCTGCCACCTGAGCGGTTTGATGGTGCTGCCAGGAAACCGGGGGCAGGTGAGGTCCTGATCCGGGTAGCCGGGTGTGGCGTGTGCCATACCGACCTGGGTTTCCTGGACGGTTTGGTCAGGACACGTTCCGACCTGCCACTCGTGCTGGGCCATGAGATCAGCGGTCAGGTCATTGAGGCAGGTGAGGGTGCCCGTGAATGGATCGGTAGCGACGTCCTGGTGGCCGCTGTCATTCCCTGTGGGTCCTGTGACATGTGCTCAGCCGGTCGGGGCAACGTCTGCGGCGACCAGAAGATGCCCGGCAACGACATGGACGGTGGCTTCGCCACACATGTGACCGTGCCGGCCACGGGAATCTTCGCTTGTGGAGACCTGCCTGACGGATACGAGCTGGCCGACCTCTCCGTGGTGGCCGATGCAGTGACGACACCGCTGCAGGCGGCCCGTCGCGCTGGGGTCGCCGGAGGTGACTTCGTTGTCGTGGTCGGAACAGGTGGTGTCGGTACGTATGCAGTTCAGATCGCAGCGGCATCTGGCGCAACGGTTGTGGCTGTGGACATAGAGGATGCCCATCTTGAACCCCTGCTCGCCCACGGGGCGGCTGCAACGGTCAACGCGCGGAGTCTCTCACCACGGGAGGTACGCGACAGGGTTCGGGAGCATGCGAGGTCGTCCGGTGTGGCGCCCATCGGCTGGAAGGTCTTTGAGTGCTCCGGTACACCTGCCGGACAGGAGACGGCCTTTGGCATGCTTGGCCCGGCCGCCACGCTCGCAGTGGTTGGTTTCACGCGCGAGAAGGTGTCCGTCAGGTTGTCGAACCTGATGGCATTCGACGCCACGGCATTCGGCAGTTGGGGTTGCCCACCAGAGCGCTACCCCGAGGCCATCGAGCTGGTCACGTCCGGCAGGGTGGAACTACTGCCCTTCACCCGGAAGGTGCCGATGAGCGACATCGAATCTGTGTTGGCTGGTGCGCACGGCCGGAGCGACTCTCGGCGGACGATCCTCGTCCCATGAGAAACGATCCCCACACAATGAAAGGTGCATTGCAATGGACTTTGTAAGCCACGACCTGGATCCCGATCGGGAGTTCACCGAGATCCTCTACGAGGAACGACCGGTGCTCGACAACGCCGGGTCGGTCGTCGAAGGCCTCCACACCGTCTGGATTACCCTCGACAACCCTGAGCAACTCAACTCCTATACAACCGAATCGGTTAAGGACCTAATCTTGGCCTTCCGGCGGGCTTCGGTGGATCGAGCAGCGGTCGCGGTGGTCTTCACCGGGGTCGGCGACAGGGCCTTCTGTACCGGTGGGAACACCGAGGAGTACTCCGAGTACTACGCGGGCCAGCCGAACGAGTACCGCCAGTACATGCGTCTCTTCAACGACATGGTCTCGGCGATCCTGGCCTGTGACAAGCCGGTAATCAACCGCGTGAACGGCATGCGGATTGGAGGCGGGCAGGAGATAGGCATGGCCTGTGACTTCACCCTGGCCGCTGACCTTGCGCGGTTCGGCCAGGCCGGGCCAAAGCACGGATCGGCCCCAGACGGGGGTTCCACCGACTTCCTGCACCTGTACGTGGGCTGGAGTGAGGCGGTGGCCAGCTGCGTTCTGTGTGAGCCGTGGAGCGCCCACCAGGCGCTGCGCCTCGGCCTGGTGAACGATGTGTTCCCGGTGCTCAGGGTGGAGGGCGAGTTCGTTCCCAACCCGCTCGTCGTGACCGACCGCTTTCTCGACCAGTGGGGGAGGATCGTGCACGGTGAGTCGAAGAGCGGTGAGGACCTTGAGGCGGGCAAGGCGTTGTTGAAGTCCGGGACAGTCGACTTCGAACTTCTCGACCAGGGCATCGACGCCGTCGTCACCAAGCTCCTCTACACGATGCCCGACTGCACGCTCAAGACGCTTGAGTCGCTCAGGAAGAAGAAGCTCGAGCACTGGGACCAGAACCGTGAGACCAACCGCGCCTGGTTGTCGCTGAACATGATGACCGAGGCACGAGCTGGGTTTCAGGCGTTCCACCGTGGGTCGCGTGAGGTCGGCCGGGAGGTCGACTTCGTCGATCTGCGTTGTCGCCTTGCCGGTGGGGAGCAGTGGGGCGACGACCTCGTCAGGGCTGTCTCGCCACAATTCAAGACGGGGTCATGAACGACACCTGGGTCAACCACGACATCTCGGCCGACGGGGCGGTCCACACGATCACCATCGACAGACCTCCCGGAAACGTGATTGACATTGCGCTCTGTGGACAGCTCCGCCCTGCAATCCAGAAGGCAGCGGCGTCCGCAGACGGCAAGGTCCTGGTGCTTCGTGGAGCCGGCAGGCACTTCTGCTTTGGGGCGAGCGTTGAGGAGCACCTCCCCGAAACGGCGGCGGAAATGTTGGCCGCCTTTGGAGCTGTCATCCGGGACCTGGTGGGCTTTCCCTACCCGACAGTCGCAGCGGTGCAGGGAAGGTGCCTCGGAGGCGGCCTGGAACTGGCGTTGGCCTGCGGGATCCTAATTGCCGAGGAGGGTGCCGTCCTGGCCAGCCCTGAGATCAGGCTCGGGGTGCTGGCCCCCGCCGCCGCGGCGCTGCTCCCGCGCAGGGCCACCGAGGAGGTCCTCCTGACAGGCCGTGACCTGACGGCGGTTGAGGCCCTGAGCCTCGGCATTCTCAACTCGGTGGTTCCGGACGGGAGACTCGACAACGCCGTCGACGGGTACGTCGACGAGCACTTCGTGCCCAGGTCGACCAGTTCGCTGCGCCTGGCAACCGGCCTTGTGAGGAGGCTGAACGGACGCCGTGTCGGGGAGCGGCTGGCCGAGGCCGAGCGCACCTACGTGGAGGACCTGCTGTCCACCCACGACGGGGTGGAGGGCATCAGAGCCTTCATGGAGAAGCGCCCGCCGCAGTGGCGGAACTGCTGAAGTTCCCTTCCCGGGCCCTCAGGGCGGGTCAGCCGTCGCCTTTCACGGCTCGGGTGAACAGCGCCACGTACTCTGTGCAGGCTGAGACGGCGCAGGTGGTGCAGGCCTCACCGAAGGTGGACGGGTCCAGGTCGGTGGTGGCTGTCTCGAACCCCAGGGCCGAGTAGAGACCTCGGAGTTCCTCGATCCGTGTGCGGTCACCGACCGTTCGTTGCTCCCAGCCGTCGGCCCTGAGGTCACCGGCCCGGAGCACCCTTATCCCCTCCGAGCAGTAGATCGCCTCAGACACCTCTTCTCCACCCACCGGTGCTACCGAACTGGCGCCGATGCGTCGGCTTCGGTACGGATCTTTTCGAGCCGCCGATGCCCGAGGATGGCACAGCCAAGTGCCTGGACGTGCTGGACCATGTCGGTGTCAGGAATGTTCACGTCGGACTCGAGGATCTCGCTCACCAACTGGCCCATTGTCTGGAATCGGAGGATCCCACCGATGAGGGTGAACTCGGGTTCGGCACGTACGCGCTTCATCAGCTGGACCGAGCGGCTGGTCAGGGATTCGATAGCACCCTGCATGATGTCGGCTGGCGCCGTTCCAAGGGACAGGTGGTTGATCACCTCGGACTCGGCGAACACTGCGCAGACCCCCGAGATCGGGACCGACCCCTTCGAGGTTGTCATCAGGGCTCCGATCTCCTCGGTCCGGTAGCCCATGTAGCGCGCGGTCTTTTCCAGGAAGGCGCCGGTACCTGCTGCACACTTGTCGTTGAGGCGGAACGAGAGCACCTTGGCAGCCTCGTCCACCCGGCTTGCCTTCATCGTCTGTCCACCCACATCCAGGATCGTGCGGGTACCTGGAAAGAGGAAGTTCGCACCGCGGGCACATGCGGTCAGGTCGGTCACGTGCAGGTCCTTGAAGTCGACCTGGTGGCGTCCGGCTCCGGTGGCGATCACATAGGAGATATCGCCTTCGCCGAGGGAAGCGTCGTCCAGCGCCATCCCGTAGACGGTGCGGGCAAGTTGTTGGAGCTTGAAGCCCGTGGGCCCCATTGCCCTCCCGAGGATCGTGCCGTCGCGGGCCTGGATGATCGCCTTGGTGTAGGTGGAACCGACGTCGATTCCCGCCGTGATGGTCATGATGTCGCCCCTACGTTGTCTGCCACGGGGGCTCTCCCTGTCATGACGTTGTCCAGGGCGAAGAGGGCGGCACCCAGGGCTCCCATGTAGTGGCAGTCGTCGCTGATGTTGAGGGGCTTCTCAAGCCTGTCGCTGAGGGCCTTGACCATTCCACCGTTGCGGGACACGCCACCGGTAAAGGTGATCTCGTCGTGGATTCCGACACGACGCATCAGGGCAACTGAGCGGGAAGCTATGGATGTGTGGACTCCCCAGAGGATGTCCTCGATCTTCTTTCCCTTGCCGATCCATGCAAGTACCTCGGATTCGGCAAAGACCGTGCAGGTGGTGCTTATCTTGGTCGCCTTCGTGCTCTGAAGGGACACGGGCCCGAGATCATCGAGGGGAATGTCGAGGGCTTCGGCTGCAGCGCCCAGGAATCTGCCCGTTCCCGCGGCGCACTTGTCATTCATGCAGAAGTCGGTGATCTCACCGTCGGCACTGACCGAGATCGCCTTGGTGTCCTGGCCACCCATGTCGACAACAGTCCTCGTGTCGGGAAACAGGTGGACGGCACCACGACCGTGGCAGCTGATCTCGGTTACCTGGCTGTTGCCGAACGTGACCCTGAAGCGGCCATAGCCGGTCCCGACCACGTAACCGACCTCCTCTTCGTCGATGTTGCCCTGCCTGAGGGCATCCACGTAGGAGGACTCTGCCGCCTGGATCACGTTGGCACCGGTGTCGATCAGCGACCGTCCGACGATTCGGCGGTCCTCGTCGATGACGATGGCCTTTGTCTGGGTTGAGCCGACGTCGACACCGGCTGCGTATGTCATGGCAACTACCTCATTTCGTGGCGCCGGCAAGTTCCTGCCTGCGTCTTGACTCAAGGCCCTCGAAGAAGGCGTCGATCCGGTTCTTCATCTGTGCCTCGGAAATGACCCGCCGGTCCATCATGTCGGACTCGATGAACAGGCTCGGTATTCCGGTCATCTCGGTCAGGTGGCGGCGGCCGTCGGCAAGGCCTGTGGAAACGGTCCGGCAGCTCTTGATCGGGTGGTAGATGACCCCGTCGGCACTGAAGTCCGTGATCATCTCCTGGAGTACGTCGCTCTGGTGGAACATGGAGTCCATTGCATCGCGGACTGATACCAGCATCCCCTCGGCGAGGCTTGCCAACGGATCGTCAAGGTCGTACTCAAAGCCGCGGTTCGTGCCGCCGGAGGCGAACCAGAGGTAGGTGGAGTTGACGAAGGTGGCATCCCAGTCGCTGAACAACTCGTTGAACTTGCGGAAGATCGGGTAGCAGGGGACTCCCACGAACAACAGCCTGTACTTCTCTTCGGTTGTCTGGCCGATCCCGTGCTCTGCCTTGTGCTCCATCTCCTCGACGAGACGTTCAAAGTACCGGGCACCCTCCTCGGTGCCCCGGAATCCGTTGGCCACTCCGAGGAAGATCGTTCCGTCGGTGACCGCATTGAATAGTGACGGCCTGGCACAGTTCAACTCAAGTACCCGGTTCCAGCAGCGGCTCATGGTGTTGGCGTAGCCCAGGACCTCACGGAAGCGATCGATGTCGAACTTCCGGCCGGTCACCTCCTCGCAAAGGTCTATCAACTCCCTCAGCTGAACCTCGACGTAGTGGCGATCGGCTTCGAAGTCACGGTCGCCTCTCCATGTCAGCTTGCCGGCCTGGCGGGTTCCGGGAACGTCGATGGTGAAGGTGGGTGTGCCGTACATCCGTTCCCAGATCTCAGCCCACTTGATGTAGGTATTGCATGCGTTGGTGAGAACCGTGATTGTCGGACCGGGTATACGACCCATTGGATGATCGCCCTTGCGCAACTGCACGGCCACATCGGCCTTGACGTACCCGCAGATGTCGGGTGAGTACCCGTAGTCCTCCGCCTCCTCGAGGTACTCGTGGGCAACTCGGCGAACCGCGGTCTGAAGCGAGTTGATCTCGGGGAACACCACGGGAAGGTCGAAGGTCTTGAGAATCTCGTTGGTGCTACCCATTACGAACACGTAGGCGCACTGGCCACCGGTCTCGGCCACCCGACCAAGGTCCGTGAACCAGTCCCTGAACATGGCTGCACCCTCGTTGTTGCCGCGTCCTACCAGTTCCTGTGGGCCTGCCTCTGTAGTCATGTTGGCCTTCCGGGGGTTGTGTGCCCTGTTGTGTGCTGGTCTCGCCGGTCGGTGGACCGGTCGTGTGGCGAACTCCTCATGCGAAGAGGAGGTGTTCGACGAAGGTCTCCAGTTGAAGTTCCAGTTGGCTGAAGGAACTCATGTT
The DNA here is from genome assembly GCA_913055915.1 of uncultured Candidatus Nemicrothrix sp. GTDB lineage: Bacteria > Actinomycetota > Acidimicrobiia > Acidimicrobiales > MedAcidi-G1 > UBA3125. The sequence goes on from CAJXKL010000004.1 coordinate 60,690, forward strand.
CTCCTCGAATTCGCTCACGAAGTAGGCGATGTTCTCGTCGTCGAGGGCGTGTGTATAGGCGACCTGCTCCTCCAGTCCGGGTTCGCACATCTTGGCGGCGGCGAGGATTGCGGCCTCGGCCCGGGCCTCGTTGATGCGGCTGATGAGCATCTTCTCCTTGGGCTTGCGGAGGTCGTGTTGCACCGGGCTGTAGGAGGAGCGTTCGATGTAGGCCTCGGCCAGGTTTCGGAGTGGGTCGCCCTCTGTGGGAACGTCGTCGGTGATCCAGCGGAATCCGATCAGGAAGTCGTCGTCGACGACATAGGAGGTGCGTCCGAGCATCCTGATCAGGTCGAATGGCGGTTGCTCACAGAATCCTCCCTCGAACACGATGCGGATCCTGTCCTCAGGCCTGGTTGTACGCTGACGGATCTCCGGTAGGAGCGTTGTGAGGAGTTCGTTGTGTTCCTCGCGTGGGATCATCCCGGCCAGGGCCAACATGGCGTAGGCGTCCTCGGCGGCGATCAGCCACGGGGTGTCCCGTTTGATCTCGTAGAGCTCTCGGAGGAGCCGCCTGTTCTCGTTGAACACCTTGATTGAGTTGCGGAGGTCATCGTCTGTGATCTCAGTGCCGGCAACCTCCTCGACGATCCTGCGCATCCGGTCGTACTCGTGCTGCAGGTAGTCGAGGCTTCCGGACGAGTTGGGGTTTTGTGGCAGGTAGAGGATCTGGCAGGGGTAGTCGAAGTTGCGCCCCCAGATGGCAGCCAGGTTGCGTGCCGCGTCGCAGATCGGGTGGGAGACGAACATGTCCAGGCGGACCTGGCCTCTCAACGCCAGTTCAAGAGAGGTCTTGAGGATCGAGCAGAGGTACGAGCCAAAGTGCGAGTCGGCCAGGTTCGGCTCAACCGGTGCACCCCTGACCTTGAACGGGAGCATCCCGGCTGCGTGGACGATTTCTTCAGGGAAGACCACCTGGAAGTGTCCGGCGACCATGCCTCCGGCTTCGCGCCAGCGACCAACCGTGTCGAAGTCGGGAGACTCGACCATGTCGCGACACTCGAGGAGGGCTTCGTCGAGGGGCTTGTCGCGCCATTCGTGGAAGACCGGTGCAGTCATCGGGTTCATGTCGTCCGTCCCGCCGTCTCTGTTGAGATTCCATCGAAGAAGAGGTTCAGTACATGGTCGAGTTGGGCGCCTGTGCTTCCGAGTTCCTTCTCGGCGTACTTCCCGATGACGACCTCGACCAGGGCAACGAAGGACCAGGCCAGGATCCGTGCATTGCCGGCGGCCAACTCGCCGTCCCTGATCCCATCGCTGATGATGGTTTCGATCTGCCTGGGAAGGGCCCTCTGATAGGCGTTGATCAGGCGGCTCCGTTCCCTGCCAGAGAAGGTGTTGATGTCGCGTCGCACGAGGTGTGTCAGATCGCGGTCCTGGCTGGGGAGTTCGAGGTAGTCGCTGGTGAGTCGGGCTAGGCGGTCCCGACAGGTGCCCGGCGAAGCCACCGACTGTCCGAAGAGGCGACGCTTTTCATCGAAGTCACCCAGCATCATCGCCACGTAGAGGTCTTCTTTGCTGGCGAAGTGGTGGTACAGGCCACCCTTGGTGATCTTGGCCGCCCTCGCGATCATGTCGGTAGTGACGTCGGAGTAGTTGCCTGCCACGAACAGGCCCTTGGCGACAGCGATGATCCGGGCAGCGGTGGCCTCCGACCTGGTGGGGTTGTCGAGCATTTCAGACTCCGTCAACGTTACCAACCGACCGACTGACCGGTCGGCATAACTGTAGGAGTACGCCCCTGCCTTGTCAAGGGATCCGGTCGCCACCCGGGAGGTTCGAAAAGACTACGTGTCGACAAGGTTGTCGTCCCGTTTGTGTCGGGTCTAGGTTGCCCCGGCATGCCTTCCGACCGATCCTCTTCGCCGACCGCCCTGCTACGTGAGGAGCACCAACTCATCCTGTCAGTGGCAGATGCCCTGAGCAGGGTGCTCGCCGTCGACTCGCCCGGTGGGCCACCCGCGGTTGACACCGTGGAGAGGTGCACCACCTTCTTTCGACTCTTTGCCGATACCTGTCACCACTCCAAGGAGGAATACCTTCTCTTCCCCGCGCTCGAGGCCTGCGGCATGCAGCGGGACGCGGGACCGATTGCGGTGATGCTCTACGAACACGAGCAGGGCCGTGCGCTGGTTCGGGCAATGGTGGAACTGCTGGTACAGGTGCGGGCAGGCATTCGTGAGGCGGAATCGGATCTCAGGACGGCATCCGCCAACTTCGTCAACCTGATCACATCCCATATTGCAAAGGAAGATGGGATCCTCTTCGAGATGGCCGACCAGGTGATCGAGGGACCCACCTGCGATGCCCTCTGTGCCGCCTACGCCGAACTCGACGACGAGCGGTATGAGGGTCATTCGAAACAGGACCTTGTGGATCTCGCCGGTGGGATACTGGAAGCCGGTTAGGCGACGTATCCTCGATCACAGCAACTTCCCTTGGACCTGGTGCTCTAGCGCCATCTACACGACAGGAGTTAGCAGCGATGACCGACTTCAACCCCGTCCCGCCTCCCACATCAGGTGCCGAACCGGGGCTCCTTGTCCCCGCCGGGTGGTGGCGCCGCGCAAAGGCGATGATCGTCGACATCCTCATCTTCATGTTGGCGGCGCTGATCCCGACCGTGATGGTCGTTGTGGGTCTGGTGACTGTGGTCGACGAGGAGACCGATTACGACACAGCCTGGGTGGGCTGGATTCTCTTTGCGATCGGTCTGGTTCTCTGGTTGGTCGTAATGGTCTGGGCCGGGTGGAAGTTCGGTTGGCGCCAGGGCGTCACCGGGGTCACCCCCGGCAAGCGCAGGCTCGGCATCAGGCTCGTTGACGTTGGAACTGGCGAGGCCCCCGGCGGAGCCAGGGGTCTGGGCCGATGGCTCGTGCCGGGCCTGATCAACAGCGTGGTGAACGTCTTCTCGCTGATCGACTACCTGTGGCCGCTCTGGGACGACGAGAACCAGCGGGTCACCGACAAGATGTTCAAGACCCGGGTGGTAGAGGCCTGAGCCCTGCCGGTGGTGCCCCGGTTGCTCAGTTGAGCACCAGGTCGTCCTCTGACACGCCAACCGAGACCGTGTCACCCTCGTCGTAGCCGCCGTTGAGCAGGCGCATCGCCAGCGGGTCGGCGACCCGGCGCTGGATGACCCGGCGCAGGGGCCGGGCTCCGAATGCAGGGTCAAAGCCCTCCTCTGCCAGGAGGTCCCTTGCATCTGCGTCCACAGCCAGGGTGATGCGCTGCTCGGCAAGCCGCTCGGCCAGGATGTCCAACTGTCGGTCAACGATGAGGCGCAGGTCCTCGGGCTGGAGTTCGTTGAAGCGCACGATCTCGTCGATCCGGTTCACGAACTCGGGCTTGAACACGTCCAGCGGATCTCCTACCAGGTTGGAGGTCATTACGACCACGGTGTTGGAGAAGTCGACCGTGCGACCCTGTCCGTCGGTGAGGCGGCCGTCATCTAGGAGTGCTAGCAGCACATCGAACACGTCGGGGTGTGCCTTTTCCACCTCGTCCAGGAGCAGCACCGAGTAGGGGCGGAGCCGGACTGCTTCGGTCAACTGGCCTCCGTCCTCATGGCCCACGTAGCCCGGAGGGGCGCCGATCAGGCGGGCCACCGAGTGGCGCTCCAGGTACTCGCTCATGTCGATCCGAACTAGCGACCGCTCGTCGTCGAACAGGAAGTCGGCCAACGTGCGGGCCAATTCGGTCTTTCCGACACCGGTTGGTCCCAGGAAGAGGAAGCTCCCGAGGGGTCTGCCGGGATCTGCTAGGCCCGACCTGCTCCTGCGCAGGGCGTTGGATACGACCGAAACGGCCTCGTTCTGGCCGATCACCCGTTCCGAGAGCACACCCTCGAGGTGTACGAGGCGGTCGGCTTCGCTGGCCAGCAGACGCGTTGTTGGAATGCCGGTCCATGCACCAACGACCTTTGCGATGTCCTCGGCCTGAACCTCCTCGCGGAGCATTGGGTCGTCGCCCTGACAGGCGGCGAGTGTCTCTCCGGCCTCGGAAATCCGCTGTTCAAGTTCTGGGATACGTCCGTAGCGGAGAGCCGCTGCCAGCTCCAGGTCGGGTTCACGCTCGACCGCCTGGGCGAGGCCCTCCAGTTCCTCTTTGAGGCCACGGAGGTCGTCGATGGCGGTCTTCTCGGCCTGCCACTTGGCTCGCAGGACCGAGAGTTGGTTCTTGAGGTCGGTCAACTCGGCGTCGAGCACCTCAAGGCGTGCCTTTGACCCGTCGTCCGGCTCCTCGGCAAGTGCCACATGTTCGATCTCCAGTTGGCGGTGGCGGCGGTCGATTATGTCGATCTCGGTGGGTACCGAGTCGATCTCGATGCGCAGTTGGCTGGCCGCCTCGTCCATCAGGTCAATGGCCTTGTCGGGGAGGAAGCGATCGGTTATGTAGCGGTCAGACAGGGCTGCTGCCGCTACAAGCGCACCGTCCTGGATTCGCACACCGTGATGGACCTCGTAGCGCTCCTTGAGCCCGCGCAGGATCGCGATGGTCTCGTCGGAGTCGGGTGGTTCGACCATGACCTTCTGGAAGCGACGCTCGAGTGCCGGGTCGGATTCGACGTGTCTGCGGTACTCGTCGAGGGTGGTAGCACCGATCATGCGGAGGCGGCCACGGGCCAGCATCGGCTTGAGCATGTTGCCGGCGTCCATGGCTCCCTCGGCTGCGCCCGCTCCAACCACGGTGTGCAGTTCATCCAGGAAGGTGATGATCTCGCCGTCGGATTCGTCGATCTCGGTCAGCACGGCCTTCAGCCGTTCCTCAAACTCGCCGCGGTGTGAGGTGCCGGCGATGAGCGAAGGAAGGTCCAAGGCGATTACGCGACGGTCGCGGAGTGAGCCCGGTACGTCACCTTCGATGATGCGTGAGGCGAGGCCCTCAGCAATCGCTGTCTTGCCGACACCGGGTTGTCCGATGAGGACGGGGTTGTTCTTGCGTCGGCGTGACAGGACCTGGATGACACGGCGGATCTCGTCGTCCCTGCCTATGACTGGATCCAGGCTGCCTTGGCGGGCTTCGGTGGTGAGGTCGCGGCCCCAGATCTCCAGGGGCTGGGGGGTGTTTTCGGGAGTCTGGTCGATCGGCCCGGTCATGTGTTGCACCTCTCATCTTGATATCTTCAGCGTATATCGCTCAGAAATCCTGATAAGAAGTATAGCAACTTCTGAGAGACCTGCAAACGGGCCTCAACCGGTGTTTCAGCAGGTATCGACCTCAGCCGTTTACCGAGAAGGACGAGTTGGGGTTGATCTCACGGTTGCGCCGGTAGAAGCCCATGTTCATCTCCAGGCCCGTGAATAGGCCGGTCACCACCAGCGGGTCGGCATCGTGGTCGTGCCCCTTCTCGACGGCGTCGATCAGTTCGGCCATGCAGTAGCCGGCCACCGGAGCATTCTTGAACTGGTTGCCGCTGGAACCAATTGCAACGTAGAAGCCGTCCAGGTCGGTGCGGTCGTAGATGGGGATCCAGTCGTCGGACACGTCGTAGAGGTCCACGATGCCCTTCTTCTCGTTGGGCACCCCGAGGCTCGGCATGCGTCTCGCAAGCCGTAGCACCTGGGCATTCCACTGCTCATCGGACACGACGTTGTCGTAGTCATCGGGATTGTCGACCCACACCTGGGGATCGCAGGGTGGGTCTTCTGATCCGATCAGGATGTTGTTGCCGGACTCGGGTCGCACGTAGATGGCCAGGTCCGAGTCCGAGGTGTGGAGGCCGTCGCTCTCGAAGTCGATGCCCGCCGGTGACGGGACATGGTGCACCTCGTGGCGCAGCGCCCTGGTCTTGATGTTCATCGAGTCGTAGACACCCGCCATCTTGTTGATTACAAACGAGTGTGGTCCGGCCACGTTCACGACAATGGGGGCGTCGACCTGGGTTCCATCAGCAAGCGTGATGCCGGTGACCCGGCCTTCGGCCTGACGGACCCCGGCCACCTCGGCCCGGAACATGAACGTTGCACCCTTCGCCTCAGCTGCCCGCTGCAGGTTGTGGGTCGCCAGTTGCGGGTCGCTCACATAGCCCGAGTCGGGGGTGAAGAGGCCTCCGACAAGCTCGCCCTCGGGTTCGGCCCAGAAGCGGTCGTCCTCGGGGCGTGTCGGATCACCATGGGTTCCGTGCTCAAAGAAGGGCACACGCTCAGCCATCGTGGCGTTGTCCCAGACCTCGTAGGGCACGCCCACCTGGTCGAACAGCGGCAGCACCTTCTCGTGGTGGCCACCCTTGAGCATGAACAGCACCGTTCCCGACTGCATGTAGAGGGCGTGGCCGCGCTCGTCGTCAGAGTCCAGGTAGCCGGACCAGTCCTTCCAGTAGCCGAAGCCCTCGTAGGCCATCGCGACACCGTCGTAGGTCGAGTAGTGGGCCCTCACGATGGCGCAGGAGTTGCTCGTCGAGCCGTAACCCGATGTGGGCAGCTTGTCCACGTTGAGGGTCCTGTAACCCTTCTTGGCCAACTCGAATGCAACTGCCGTACCGATGATGCCGGCACCCACGATGACGGCGTCGTACCGCTGGTTCTCACTCATGGATGTGTCTACTCCTGGAGTTTCCGGATGGCGGTTCAGCCACTCATCCGATTGCGCGCGGGAGCGTACATGGGCTCGTCTGAGGGCGGGGCACGCCTTGCCAACTTCCCTGCCGGTCAGGTCATGTGGAGTCTCGGGGAAGGTCGTCTGCCACCTGACCTGCCACCAGCTTCCCGATCTCGAGGGCGGCGGTGGCTGCGGGTGACGGTGCGTTGATCACGTGCAGCGACCTGTCTCCAGCAACCAGGTGGAAGTCATCAAGCAGGTTGCCGCGTACGTCGACCGCCTGGGCACGCACCCCTGAAGGGGCCCGGGTGAAATCGGCCGGATCCAGTTCGGGCACAAGTTCCTGAGCCGATACTGCGAAACGCCGTGTACTCAGGGACCGGGACGATTCTGCCAACCCGACCCTCCAGTACCGTCCGGCCAGACGGAGTGAACCCGGCCACGAGAGCGTTCCGGCAAGGTCCCTCGGTGAAGCGTCGCGCCAGCGGTATCCCTCCCGGGAGAGGGCGAGGACGGCATTTGGCCCTGCGTGGACGTGCCCGTCAAGCCCGCGGGTCAGGTGGACACCAAGGAACGGGAGTCGCGGGTCGGCTACCGGGTAGATCAGCCCCCTTACGAGATCTGCCGATGGGCCGGTCACGTCGAGGTACTCGCCCCGGAAGGGGATGATCCTGGCGGCCGGGTCGGCGCCGGACCTGAGGGCGACCCTGTCGCTGTGCAGGCCTGCACAGCCGAGCAGGTACCGGGCCTTCACAGGCTCATCCGATGTTTCAACCACCCAGTTCCCGTCGACCACTGCCGCCCGCCGGCATTCGACGCCCGTGCGGATGGATCCACCCCGGGAGGTGACCCGGCGTGCCAGTTCGTTCGCTACGGCGACGAAGTCGGCCCTCCCGGTGGCGGGCACGTGCAGCGCGGCCACGCATGAGACGTCTGGCTCCAGTTCCCGCGCTGCCTCAGGGGAGAGTCGCGAAACCGCTACCCGGTTGGCACCTGCCCTCTCGGCCAGTCTCTCCAGTCGTTGGGCCTCGTCCGCGGTGGTTGCCACGATCAGCTTTCCGCAACGGTCGTGGGCGATTCCGTTCTCGGCGCAGAAGTCGACCATGCTTTCGATACCTCTGACGGTCAGGTCAGCCTTGCGGGTACCCGGTGTGTAGTAGATGCCGGCGTGCAGGACTCCGCTGTTGTGTCCCGTCTGGTGCGAGGCAACCTCGGGTTCCTTTTCTAGGACGGTGACGCCTATTCCGGGCAGGCGCACCTGGAGTGCATCGGCTGTAGCCAGGCCGATGATTCCACCACCTACGACGACAACGTCAGTTGGGGAATCAGCCATATGTCGACGCTACCGGTGGTCGGCCCACCGGTAGGCCCGTGTGTGGCTAGCGGAGGTCCAGGGCAGCCAGGGGATCCACCAGGTCGAGGTCGAAGGTGTCAGCGACAGCCCTGTCGGTGATCACGCCGGCGCAGACGTTCAGGCCGTTCAACAGGTGGGGGTTGCCACGCAGGGCGGTATCGGTTCCCTGCTCGGCCAGTGCCAGCGTGAATGGCAGCGTTGCGTTTGAGAGTGCAAGCGTCGAGGTGCGGGGTACGCCTCCGGGCATGTTGGCGACGCAGTAGTGGACGATTCCGTCAACGACGAAGGTCGGGTGGGTGTGGGTCGTGGCCCTGGTGGTCTCAAAACATCCGCCCTGATCGACTGCGACGTCGACGAGGACCGACCCGTCACGCATCCGTGAGAGCATCTCGCGGGTGACGAGCCGCGGGGCCTTGGCTCCCTTGACCAGCACGGCACCGATGACCAGGTCGGCGTCCAGGACGGATGCCTCCAACTCGGCGCTGGTCGAGTAGACCGTGCGCACCCGGCCACCGAATCGCTTGGACAGGCTGTCAAGCACGGTGGGGCTGCGGTCCAGGACGGTCACGTCCGCTCCAAGGCCGACTGCCATCTCTGCGGCATTCTCGCCGACAACGCCACCACCTATGACCACGACCTTCCCGGGCCGTACGCCTGGTACGCCGCCCAGCAGCAGTCCGGCTCCCCCGTGGGTGGCTTCGAGGGCGTGTGCCCCGGCCTGGATTGACATGCGTCCGGCAATGGCCGACATCGGAGCCAGCAGCGGCAGGCGCCCGGCGTCGTCGGTGACGGTCTCGTAGGCGATGCACGTGGCGCCACTGGCCAACAGGTCGTCAGTCTGGGGACGGTCGGCTGCCAGGTGCAGGTAGGTGAAGAGCGTGTGGTGGGGCCTGAGGCGTGCACGCTCCACCGCCTGTGGTTCCTTCACCTTTACGATCATCTCCGTTGTGTCGAAGACCTCGTCGGCGCTGCCGGCAATGGCTGCTCCGGCCTCTTTGTACTCGGCATCGCTGAATCCGGCGCCGAGGCCTGCGTCGCTCTCGACTACGACGTGGTGACCACGCGAGGCCAACTCGCCGACGACACCGGGAGTGAGGCTGACGCGTCGCTCGGCGGTCTTGATCTCTGTGGGTACCCCGATGTCCATCGCACTGTCCCTCTGTGTGGGTGGTCTGGGGGCGACCAGTCGGCCCCCTGATCGTGGAGACGCTAGATGAGACCTGCCGCCGTCGGATTGTGGAGATTGGCGCATTTGCAAGATCTGGCACAATACAGTTGTGTAGAAGTAGTATTGGGAGCATGGAACATGCAGAGAAAGCTCTTGACGGTGTGGATCGTGCTATCCTGGACCTGCTGCAACAGGATGGTCGGATCGCAAACGTTGACCTGGCAGAGGCTGTCCACCTCTCACCGTCTGCGTGCCTGCGACGTGTCCGCCGCCTCGAGGACTGCGGTTACATAGACCGCTACGTTGCTCTTGTCGACCCGTCGACTGTGGGCCTGGGCACCGACGTGTTCGTCGAGATAACGCTCGTCGGTCAGGCCGAGGCCACCCTGGACGCGTTCGAGGCGGCGGTTGCCGATCGACCCGAGGTGATGAGCTGCCACCTCATGGCAGGCGACTTCGACTACCTCGTGCACGTGGTCGTGAGCGATGTGTCCGACTACGAGGCACTGCACCGGACCCACCTGGCACAGCTCCCGGGGGTGGCCCGGATGGTCTCCAGCTTCGCCCTGCGACCCATCTGCGACCGGACCGCCTACCCGATCGGCCGCTAGGCCGTGGCGATCCGAGCGAGGCAGGATCAGCACCGGAGCGACACAAACCCCTGCTGGAAGTCGTGCGGGTGGCTCTAGTGTCAAACCGTGGAGAAATTTCCCATCCCTGACCCCATGCCGGCCCCCGCTGTCGAACCTGAGAAACGGACAGATATGGCCGATGAGCCAGGTAACAGTGAGTCAGTCCTGGTTCAGGTAACGGGGCGGGACCACCCTGGGATCACATCGGGCCTCCTGAGGGTGCTCGACGCGGCAGGAGCAGAGGTGGAGGACATAGAGCAGGTCGTCGTTCGCGGACGGCTCTCGTTGAGTCTGGCGGTTTCGGTTCCCGGTGGCCGCGACCTCCTGAAGGAACTCCTGCTGTTTGGCTGGGAGAGCGAAGTGGCAGTCGACTTCGAGGTGGTGGAGGGGGCCTCTCCACAGCCGAAGCCGGATGGCCATGTCGTCACGATCCTCGGCGAACACCTCGGCCCCGGCGATATCGGGGTAGTGGCCGACACGGTTACATCGGTTGCCGGCAACATCGAGCGAATTGTCCGCCTCTCGCGGTTTCCCGTCTGGAGTTATGAGCTGCTCGTCAGAGGAGGAGACGGTGACGGCCTCAGGTCGGCGCTGCTGATGGCATGTTCCAACCATCCGACCTTCGAGGTGGCGGTGGCAAGAGAAGGCCTTGCGCGGCGTTCTCAGCGGCTGGTGGTAATCGACGTGGACTCAACCCTCATCACCGACGAGGTGGTCGATCTTGTCGCCGACGCCGCCGGAGTAGGAGACGCGGTGTCGGAACTTACCGACAAGGCCATGGCAGGGGAAATGGACTTCAAGGAGTCACTTACCAGACGGGTCAGCCTGCTGGCCGGAGCCGACGCAGGGCTGCTCGACGAGGTAGCCGACAAGGTGTGTCTTACCCCCGGCGCACGGACCTTCTTTCGAACCCTCCACCGCCTCGGGTATTCGACGGCTGTCGTGAGCGGCGGATTCTCTCAGGTTGTGGATCGTCTCCAGGAGCGGCTGGGAATTGGCCATGCCCATGCGAATGAACTGGAGGTGGTGAACGGTCGCCTGACGGGCCGCATAGTGGGTGAGGTCGTGGACAGGAAGGGCAAGGCGGATCTGCTCCGGCAGATCGCGCAGCGAGAGGGGGTTCCCCTCGAGCAGGTGGTCGCCGTCGGTGACGGAGCAAACGACCTTGACATGCTCGATGCAGCCGGACTGGGAGTCGCGTTCAACGCAAGGCCGGTCATTCGTGCCGCCGCCGACGCCTCGGTGAACGTCCCCTATCTGGACGCCATCCTGTTCCTGCTGGGAGTCAGCCGTGAGGAGATCGAGGAGGCCGACCGGCTGGATGACTGATGCCGGTGGCAGACCCTCCCATCACAGGAGGCCCTTCAGGAGTGCCCTGGTACGGGAATACTCGTCGGTGGAGCGACCGAACTCGAGGGCGGCGAAGTCGGTGGTTCCGGCCTGCTCCAGGTCGGCGATCTTGGCGATCACCTCGGCTTCCGAGCCGATCACGGCAACTTCGCCGGGGTGGTCGACCCCCTCCCTGTCCAGCATCGCCCGGTAGGACGGAAGTTCTCCGTAGATCGAGAAGATCTGCGATGCGGCGTCGCGTACCGCTTCTGTCTCATCGGTCACGCACACGGGCAGGCTGCACACGATCCGCGGCTCGCATCTGCCGGCGTCGACGGCCGCTTCAGTAAGCCGTGGCCGGATGTGGTCCTCGATGGTCCGAGGTCCGACCATCCAGAGGATCGTTCCGTCCGTACGACGCCCGGTTACCCGGAGGGCCTGTTCGCCGAGCGCTGCGACCATCACCGAAGGGGCAACATCAGTGGGGCGGGCTGACTCGAAATGTGCCGTGAAGGCCTCTCCGTCGTAGTCGGCGCGTCCATCGGCGAGGATCGGCATCAGCACCTCCAGGTAGTCGATGAGGTGCCTGATGGGCCTGTCGAACGACATGCCCAGGTACCCCTCGATCACCGGCTTGTGGGAGAGCCCGATTCCGAGCACGAGGCTGCGGTCACCGAGCACGGCCTGCGTGGTGAGTGCCTGACCGGCAAGCATCGTGGGGTGCCGTGGGAAGGTGGGGATGACGGCTGTTCCGAACTCGATTCCAGGAGCGGCATCGGCAACGGCCGGGAAGACCGTGAGGGCGTCGATGAGGCCGGTCTGGGCCAGCCACCAGCCGGAGAAGCCGTCCTCGGCGGCAGCCGCCGCATGCTCCTTCAGGCGGCCCACATCGGCGTGCATCAGTTCTGCTGAGGCGTTGATGGCGATTCTCACGAGTTCCTCCGGTGTACGTCAGTCACGGGAGTTGACCACCATCTCGAGCCGGTCGACGAACCCGGCGACGAACCTCTCCGCATCGGTGATGAACGAATCCCCTGAACCATCCGGCCGTGGGTCGATCACCAGCGACCAGGACATGAGGCACGTGTCACCCTGGTCCACGAAGGCCGTGGTGCCCTGGTAGAGGGCCACCGGAGCCCCCGAGAGTTCGTACACGCGTCGCCACGGCGGCTCGAAGGAGATGACGGTTTCGGTCAGGTCGAGGCCTCCGAGGCGGAACCTGAGGGCTGCACCCAGGCCGTGGGGGGCCGGGACCCCGTCGGCTGCGTAGTTGCCGATGCCGGCAAGGATCATCTCGTGGAGGGTGTCCCAGGCCGCCTGGCGCGTGGCGGCCAGCTTGCGCTCCACCACGAAGGTCCGGTAGGCCTTCCTTTCGGTGCTCACCTGGTGATCATGCCCCGTGGGTGGCACCGGTGCCCGATTCTGACGGACTAGAAGCCGGCAGCCTCACCGACGACAGAGCGCGGATCGGCTGCACCTCTGAGACCGCCGTCGACCACCTCGATGCAGTGGGCGTGGCCGAAATTGGCGCCGCCGACCCGCACACGGTGGCCCCTGTCAGCCAGGCCGCGCTCCCATCTGGAGGGTGCATGCTCTTCGACCACGACCTCCACGGAGTCGACATCGTCCCACGTGCCAAATCCGGATCCGCCAGCCAGCACCCATCGGCCACCACCGACCACGTGTCCGGGGTCGGCTCCATCGACGAGCAACCTCACCAGCATCTGGAGGACCACCTGGGGTTGGGCATCGGCACCCATCGTGCCGAGTACTGCCCGCAGGCGACCGTCCGTGTGGGTGACAAGAGCAGGAGCAAGCGTGTGGGGTGGCCGCCTACCGGGCCCGTAGCCGGCCGGATGGTTGGGATCCACCCTGAAGCCCAGGCCCCGGTTGTGGAGGAAAATCCCCAGACCCGGCAGCGTCAGGTGGCTTCCGAAGCCATCCGCATTTGACTGGATGAGCGACACGGCCATGCCCCTGCCGTCGACTGCGCACATGTACATGGTGTCGCCCTCGTGCCAGGAATCGCCCAGAGTCGCCGCCCGATCAGGTCTGATCGCCTCGCGGCGTGGAACCAACCGGTCATCGTCGATCAGACATCGCCCGTCGGCGTGCTCGTGCAGGACATCCGGTCGGTCAAAGCCGGCCTGGCGTGCCGATTCAACGAGAAGGTGTGCACGCAACGGGTCGCACTCGGGAGGAAGGTCCAGTCCCTCGGCTATCCGGGCGGCAGCCAGGGAAAGGTAGCCCTGTGAGTTGGGTGGAACCGTCCAGACCCGGTGTCCCCAGACGTCGACACCGAGTGGGTCCACCCAGGTGGCGTTAGGAGAATCGAGGTCGGCGACTGAGTACTCACCGTCGCCGACGGCGAGCAGTTCATCACCGAACCGTCCCTTGTAGACGCCGTCTCGTCCACCAGAGCCGAAGGCGCGGAGCACCGACGCGACGCCGGGGCGTGTCACGACATCCAGTGCGGATGTCAACCCCGCGAAGTCGCCGCCACCCGGAACGTCCTGTACGGCCAGAGCGGCCTCTGCGAGTAGGGGTGAGGCGGTGAAGCCGTTTTCAGCGAGGCCGATGGCCCGGGCCAGAAGGTCCGGTAGCGGCATGGAGCCGAACCGCTGGTGGAGCGCCCACCATCCGTCCACACACCCGGGAACCGGAACCGACCGGATGTCGCCTCGGTGGGGCATGGAGGTCAGGCCTTCGGCCAGCAGGCCATCAGGGTCCGCACCGGAACCGGCTCTTCCGGATGCGTTGAGACATGCTGGAGGACCGGAGTCGGTGTGGACCAGGGCGAACAGGTCACCACCCAGCCCGCACATGTGCTGTGCGGTCACCGCCAGCACGGCGTTTGTGGCGATCGCTGCGTCAACTGCGTTGCCACCAGCGGCCATGGCGTCCACGCCGGCCCTGGTGGCGGGCGAGTCGATGCTCGCCACCATTGCGGTGTCGGTCTGTCGGAGTTGGCTTCCCCAGGGTGCCGTCGTCATTGCCGCAGCCTTGCAGGTTCTGGAACTGCAGACCTCCGGCCTCGCTAACTGGCCTCGGACCCTGTGATACTCATCGCGGATACGAGGAGGCAGGGACCATGGGCGACGACCGGATACGGAGCGAACTGGCGGACCTGGCGGGCTACGCATTTGACGAGGTGCCATGGACCTCGCCGCGGCCGCTCTCCGAGAGCCGGGTGGCCATCGTGACCACAGCCGGCCTCAGGGTTGGGGGTCAGCCCGACTGGAATCCCGGTGACCAGTCCTTCACCGTCCTACCTGGTGACCGCAAGGACCTGGTGCTCTCCCACTACAGCCCCAACTTTGACAGGACAGGCTGGGTCGTCGACCCGAACGTGGTCCTACCGATCGACCGCCTCGACGAGATGGCCGCGGAGGGTGTGATCGGTTCGGTGGCCGACGTCCACATCTCGTTCATGGGTGCACAGATCGACCACACCCTGGAGACGATTCGACTGGACACCGGGCCCGCCGCCGCCCGTGCCCTCCTGGACGACGGTGTTGACGTCGTGCTCCTCACCCCCGTCTGACCTCTGTGCACGCGTACCGTGGGTACGCTCGCATCGGTCCTAGAGGCGTCCGGAATAGCCACTGTGGCGCTCTCGCTCATCCGCCAACAGGTCGAGACCACGAGGCCACCACGTGCGCTCCACTGTGAGTTCCCGCTGGGACGACCGCTGGGCCGCCCCGAGGATCCCGCTTTCCAGAGAAGTGTCCTGGACGCCGCCTTAGCCCTGTTGGACGAACCCGAGGGACCTGTGCTCGTTGACTTCCCCGAGGAGATCACCGACGATTCAGATGCACCGCTCGTCTGCACGATCCCCCCTGCTGACAACGGAGACCTCCATCCGGCCGAGGCTGAGGCTAGGGGCCTGCTCCCGGCATGGAAGCGCAGCGCCGACGCGTACGGTCGGTCAACCGTCGGCAAGGTCGTGGCTGCCGAGGAGGTCCCCGGACTGGTGGGGCTCTTCGCCCGCATCGCCGACGGGGAGGGCTGGCAAGAGGTCGGCCTTCCGGGAGACCCGACAAAGGCCGCCGCAGACGTCCGGAACTTCTACGAGGAGGCGGCCCTGTCCCTGACCGAGGTCGTTCCCGGTGCCCGTCAGGCAGAGACATGGTTCGTGGACCACACAGCTGCGGGTGACGTCATCCAGCGTACGAGGGTGGCGATGAAGGAGCAGGGTGCGGGCTTCTACTTCTGGTACTACCTGCTGCCCGCCACCCAGCACCACGACCCAGAGGGTGGGTGATCTGAAACCGGTAGGCGAACGCGGTGCCAGCGGCATCGCGGCCTCCCGGTACCCTTGCGGCACTGCAGACAGGAGGGGAGAACATGGCCACTGATCGGGAACTGGCCGACGAGATAGTCGGAACCATCAGGGTCTGGATCGATCGCGATGTGGTTCCCAACGTGGCTGAATTCGAGGCTGCCGACGAGTTTCCGCAGGCCATGTTCGAACAGATGTGCGAGTTCGGCCTGTTCGGGGCGACCATCCCCGAGGGGTACGGAGGCCTGGGTCTCGACATAACGACCTACACGCGGATCATCGAGGAACTCTCCCGCGGCTACATGTCACTGGCGGGAATCCTCAACACCCACAAGATCGCGGCAACCATGATCGGCCGGTTCGGCACCGACGAACAGCGCCAGCGGTTCCTGCCCCGTATGTGTGACGGCAGCTTCAGGGCGGCCTTCTCGCTCTCCGAACCAGACGCCGGAAGCGATACCGGAGCCATCCGCTGCCGTGCCGAACGAGATGGCGATGAGTGGGTCATCAACGGGACCAAGATGTGGGTCACCAACGGGATGCGCTCGTCTCTGGTGATGCTGCTGGCCCGCACCCCCGACGACCGCATCACCTGCTTCCTCATCGAGAAGGACCCGGGCGGGTCCTTCGAGGGAATCACCATCTCAAAGAAGATCGACAAGCTCGGCTACCGCGGGCTCGAGACCGTCGAGATGTCCTATGTCGACCATCGTGTCCCACACGCCAACCTGCTCGGTGGCGACGACGGTCTCGGCCACGGTCGTGGCTATGCCCTTTCAGCCCTCGAGCTGGGGCGCATCAACGTCGCAGCCAGGGCAGTCGGCGTGGCACAGGCTGCGTTCGAGGCTGCTATTGCCTATGCCCAGCAGAGAGAGACCTTCGGCAAGCCCATCGTCCAGCACCAGGCGATCTCGTTCATGTTGGCCGAGATGGCCACCAAGTTGCAGGCTGCACGGTTGCTGACCTACGACGCCGCCCGCCTTGCCGACGAGGGGGAACGCGTCGACGTCGAGGCAGGAATGGCGAAGTTGTTCGCCTCTGAGGCTGCATTCGAGATCGCCACCGGTGCCATGCGCATCCATGGTGGAAACGGCTACACGAAAGAGTTTCCGGTGGAGCGGTACTTCCGCGACACCCC
Organism: uncultured Candidatus Nemicrothrix sp.; assembly: GCA_913055915.1. GTDB lineage: Bacteria > Actinomycetota > Acidimicrobiia > Acidimicrobiales > MedAcidi-G1 > UBA3125. The sequence continues at coordinate 77,172 of CAJXKL010000004.1, forward strand.
CCTGATGATCATCGGCGAGGGAACGAGCGAGATCCAGAAGATGGTGATCGCACGTAACCTCGTCGACCGATACCCCGTGGAGTGATGATGAACCAGAACCAGACCGGAACCTCGATACTCGGCAATGCCGTTCTCAGGCGCGAGGACGACACGCTGCTGCGCGGACAGGGTGGCTACGTCGGCAACGTTGTCCTTCCCGGTGCCGTTCACGCCCACTTCGTGCGGTCCACCGCAGTGCACGGCGAGATCCTCTCTGTGGACGTGGCCGACGCCCTGTCCATGCCCGGCGTGGTGGCCGTGTACACGGCAGCCGACATCGGGCTCGAAGACCGTCCACCCCCCATGGGCTTCTACCCGTCCGAGATGGCGCGGCCGTTCCTCGCCCGCGACCGGGTCCGGTTCGTGGGCGAGCCCGTGGCGGTGGTCCTGGCCGAGACCCCGTACCAGGCAGCCGACGCGGCCGAGGCGATCTGGGTCGACGTTAAGCCGCTGTCGGTACTAGTTGACCTAGATGAGGCCTTGGCGGGAGACACAGTCCTGTTCCCAGAGTTGAGCCACAACGTGGTCTGGGAACTGCCTTCATCCGGTTCGGTGGACTTCTCGGCTTGTGAGGCCGTGGTCGAGGCCGACCTTGTCAACAGCCGCGTTGCTGCGGTGTCAATCGAACCACGTGTCGCTGCAGCCACCTTCGAGGACGGCCGGGTCACCTGCTGGGCCAGTTCCCAGGGAGGCCACGACTACCGCAATGACGTTGCCAAAGCTCTGGGCTTGGAGCAGTCCGATGTGCGAGTCCACGTAAAGGACATTGGTGGCGGCTTCGGCGCCAAGGGCACGGTTTCCGAGGAGGAGGTCATGGTCGCCCAACTCGCGCGCCTGACGGGCCGGCCCGTGCGCTGGACCGAGAGCCGTACCGAAAACCTAATCGGGTACGTGCACGGGCGAGCACAGAAACAGCGGGTCACCATGGGTGGAACCCGTGATGGGCGCATTACCACCTACAGGCTTGAGGTGGTTCAGGACTGCGGTGCGTATCCATTGTGGGGACCATTCCTCCCCGAGTTCACAAGGCAGATGGCCTGTGGTGTGTACGACATTGCCGAGGTGGAGTACTCAGCGAAGTCTGTGGCAACCAATACCGCCCCGGTTACTGCCTACCGGGGAGCTGGAAGGCCTGAGGCCACGGCGGCAATCGAACGGGCCGTCGACATGTTCGCAGCCGAGATCGGCATGGATCCAGCCGAGGTTCGGCGCATCAATTTGATCCCGTCCAACGCCTTCCCGTTCACCACCCGTACCGGCACCTCCTATGACTCGGGCGAGTATGAGACTGCTCTAGATGCCGCCCTCGAGGCCGTGGACTACACCTCGCTGCGGGCCGAACAGCAGCGCCGTCGTGAAACCGGGGACCGCCAACAAATGGGTATTGGTGTTGCCACCTACGTTGAAATCACGGGTTTCGGCGGAAGTGAGTATGGCGAGGTCAGGCTGCGGTCTGATGGCACGTTCTTGGCCACCACCGGTACAACGAACATCGGCACAGGGCATGCCACTACGTGGGCGATGATCGTTGCAGACCGGCTAGGTGTACCGATGGACCAGGTAGAGGTGTTCCAGGGAGACACCGATCTGGTCCCCTCGGGGGACACGACTGCTGGGTCCAGGTCAGTGCAGTTGGCGGGTTCGGCGATGGCGGATGCCTCTGAGAAGCTCGTCGAGGTGGCCCGCCAGGCCGCAGCCGACCAACTCGAGGCGGCCGTGGCCGACATAGTCATCGAGGATGGAACCTTCCATGTGGCTGGCACTCCGGCTGCTAGTCGGTCGTGGGCCGACCTAGCCGGTTCCTCAGATCAGGTTCTAACGGGTGTCTCAGACTTCTCTCAGACCGGTGCCACGTTTCCGTTCGGTACCCACGTAGTTGTCGCCGAGGTCGACACCGAGACCGGCCATGTCTCAGTCGACCGCATAGTTGCCGTCGACGATGCCGGCACCCTCGTGAACCCGTTGCTGGCGGCCGGCCAGATCCACGGCGGCCTGGCACAGGGTGTGGCCCAGGCGCTCATGGAGGAGTTCCGCTATGACGACGACGGCAATCCGCAGACCACGAACCTTGCCGACTACTCGGCCGTGTCGGCCATGGAGGTTCCGAGCTACGAGCGCACGTTCACCCAGACGCCGTCACCGCGTAACCCGCTGGGTGCAAAGGGAATTGGCGAATCGGGAAGCATCGGGTCGACTGCAGCGGTTCAGAGCGCCGTCGTCGACGCTGTGTCGCACCTGGGCGTCAGGCACATCGACATGCCGCTCACTCCCGAGACGGTCTGGCGTGCAATCCAGTCGGCCTGACGGTCTGGGGTACGTGGCCCGACAGGTGCCAGCCCTGTGATCGAGCCACGGCAGTTCCTCGTCGAGCGGCTGCGCCAGTTCGGCATCACAGTCTTCGCGGAGATGTCGGCGCTTGCCGACCGGACCGGTGCCATCAACCTGGGGCAGGGGTTCCCCGACTCTGACGGCCCACAGGAGGTTCTCGAGGCCGCCGTGGCAGCCATCCGTGCCGGCCACAATCAGTACCCACCGGGTCGAGGGATACCGCCGTTGCGTCGGGCGGTCGCCGACCACCAGAAGCGCTTCTACGACATCGAGGTTGACCCCGAGGCCGAGGTGCTCATCACCGCTGGTGCCTCAGAGGCGATAGCCGCAGCGATGCTGGCACTCGTCGAACCCGGTGACGAGGTCATCATGTTCGAGCCCTACTTCGACCATTACGCCACCTCGGTCGCACTCGCCGGTGGGCACCGTCGGGTGGTGGCGCTGCGTGAGCCTGACCTCTCCTTTGACGTCGCCGAGCTGGAGGCAACCGTTGGCCCACGTACCCGCCTGATCCTCCTGAACACACCCCACAATCCATCCGGCAAGGTGTTCAACGCCGGCGAGCTGGGGCAGATCGCACGGGTAGCCGTGGAGCACGACCTGCTGGTCGTTACCGACGAGGTCTATGAGCACCTCATCTACGACGGTGGAAGCCACATCCCGTTGGTCACCCTCCCCGGCATGGCCGACCGAACCCTCACCATTTCCTCCGCCGGGAAGTCCTTTGGGTTCACCGGCTGGAAGATCGGCTGGGCCAGCGGACCTGAGGCGATGGTGTCGGCCCTGCTCACGGCAAAGCAGTCGCTCACCTACGTGAACGGCGGACCCTTCCAGCACGCCCTCGTGACAGCACTCGGCCTTGGTGACGACTACTTCAGGGACCTCGCCGACGACCTCCAGGCCAAGCGGGACCTCCTCACCGAAGGCCTCCGAAGTGCCGGCTTCGGGGTGTTTCCGACAGCGGGCACCTACTTCATCACCGCCGACATCAGGCCGCTGGGTGCCAGTGACGGCGTGGAGTTCTGCATGTCGCTACCCGGACGTTGCGGGGTGGTGGCGGTTCCGAGCGTCGTGTTCTACGACAAGGAGGAAGCCGGCCGGCACCTCATCAGGTTCGCCTTCTGCAAGAGGCCCGAGGTGCTCGCCGAGGCGGCAGGGCGGCTGGCCGGTATGGGAGGATCCCAGCTATGAGGCCAGGACCGTGAGGGTTGCAGCCGTTCAGCATGACGTGGTCTGGGAGGACCGCGAGTCCAACCACGCCCATCTGACAGAACTCATTGCGGGTGCGGCCGCCGACGGCGCCGACCTCGTTGTGCTGACCGAGATGTTTCCCGTCGGGTTCTCGTTGGCGGCCGACCGTATCGCTGAACCACCAGATGGGCCGAGCGTCGGATTCCTCCTGGAGCAGGCCTCCGAGCACGGTCTCTGGGCTGCCGGTTCGGTGCCGGTCAGGGACGATGCCGGTTCGATGCCGGTGAACCGGTTCGTGCTCGCCGGCCCCGACGGCACTCTCCACCACTACGACAAGATGTACCCGTTTACCTATGCGGGCGAGCGCGACCACTACCGGCCCGGCGAGCACCCGGTGACCGTGACCATCGAGGGGGTGAGGATCAGCCTCTTCGTCTGCTATGACCTGCGCTTCTCTGAGGCCTTCTGGGGCCTGGCGCCGACGACCGACCTCTACCTGGTTCCTGCCAACTGGCCCTCCAGCCGCCGCGAACACTGGATGACCCTCCTGCGTGCCAGGGCCATCGAGAACCAGGCCTACGTGGTGGGCGTGAACCGTGTCGGCGACGATCCCCGGTTCTCCTATTCGGGCGACAGCCTCATCGTTGACCCGCTTGGAGAGGTCCTTGCCGATGCCGAACCGGGTGTCGAGGCCGTTCTCATCGCCGACGTGGAACCAGAGCGGGTTGCAGTTGTTCGTGCCGAGTTCCCCTTCCTTCAGGACCGCCGCGGGAGATGAGCGACCCCGAGATTTTGGAGCGGGCACGACTGCTGGTCGAGCCCGCCATGGTTGCAGCCGTCGACGGTCTCTGTGTCGAGCTGGGTCTACCGGCCCGCTACCACCTTGGCTGGGCCGAGGCAGACGGCTCGCCATCGATCGTGGGGGCCGGCAAGGGCCTCCGGCCCGCCCTGGCGGTGCTGTCAGCCGAGTCAGTGGCCGCTTCCGGCGAGGTTGCCATCCCTGGGGCTGTTGCCGTGGAACTGGTGCACAACTTCTCGCTCATTCACGACGACATCATCGACGGCGACGTCGAGAGACGGCACAGGGCCACCGTCTGGGCGGCCTTCGGCACCGACGACGCCATCATCTCGGGCGATGCGTTCCACAACCTGGCCTTCCAGGTCCTGCTGGGCGAGCCCACGCCGGAACGGGTAGCGGCCACCACACGCCTGGCCCGGGCCACCTCGGCGATGCTTGCCGGACAGGCTGCCGACATGGCACTTGATGATCTACCTGTCGTGTCTCTTGAGGACTGCCTGGCAATGGAGGCCGACAAGACCGGTGCCCTGGTGGGTTGTGCCGCGTCCATAGGTGCCGTGCTGGCCGGTGCACCGCAGACGACCGTCGATGCACTCGACTCCTTCGGGCGAGAACTGGGCCTGGCCTTTCAGGCTGTGGACGACGTCCTCGGAATCTGGGGCGATCCTGCAGTTACGGGCAAGCCCGCAGGCAACGACCTGAGGGAGCGCAAGAAGTCGATGCCTGTTGCTGTCGTCCTGGCCGGTGGTTCGGGCCTGGCCGTAGACCTTGCCGCCATCTACGACCAGCCCGGCGATCTCTCCGACGACGATGTCGACCATGCGACCGGGATCATCGAGGCTGCCGGTGGAAGGGAGCGCACCGAGGCCGAGGCAGCCAGCCGACTGGAGTCAGCCCTGGCCTCGCTAGATGCCTTGTCAACTTCCGCCGAGGTGGATGCCGAGATCCGTGGCCTTGCCCGCTTTGTCGTGGAGCGCAGCTTCTAGGGCTCCGGGTCAGAGCTGCCTTATTGCACCCAGCCTGACGACCGCCCGCCCCTCCTCACGTGAAGCGGCCAGATCCACCCGGCCCTCCAGCACCCATTCATTGAAGCCCTCAGGGTCGGCGATCGTCTGTGTGACCTGCCACATGTCGGGGGTGTTGTCGTCAAGCACGAAGAAGCCACCACCCCTGGCGTGGCTGTCGGTGGGCATGACCGGGTGGTCGTCCCAGTAGGGGGCGATTGCCTCCCTGATTGAGTCGGCGTTCCACGTGGTGTCGCCGACGGCTGGTACCTCGGCGAGCACGTCGGTTGCCTCCCCGCTGCGACGGGAGAGCAGTTGCACCCAGCGGAACACCTCGTTTCGCACCATCACCCTGAAGGCCCTTGCTGACGTGGTCACGTCGGGGCGCTCGGGCTCGGCACCCTCAACGGGTTCCGTGTCGTCCGGATCCGGGTTGCGCAACCTCTCCCATTCGTCGATGAGGCTGGAGTCGACCTGGCGCACCGTCTCGCCGAGCCATGCCTCTAGGTCGCGAAGTTCCTCGGTCTTTTCCTCGTCGGGCACGTTCTGCACGACCGCCTTGTAGGTCTGGGTCAGGTAGCGCAGCACGACTCCCTCGGAGCGCTTCAGACCGTGGTGCTCCACGTACTGCCTGAAGTTGAAGCCCAGTTCGTACATCTCGCGTGCCACCGACTTGGGTTGGACGTTCTCGTTGCCGACCCATGGGTGGTGGCTGCGGAACACGTCGAAGGTCCCGTAGAGGAATTCGGCCAGCGGTCGGGGAGGCCGAACCTCGTTGAGACGTTCCATGCGTTCCTCGTACTCGACGCCCTCCATCTTGAGCCTGTTGACCAGCTCGGTCTTCAGGCGGTTGACCTGGGCGGCCAGGATCACCCCCGGGTTCTCGAGTACCGATTCGACGACCGACAACACGTCCAGGGCGTGCTGTTCAGGTGTGTGGTCGGCCCCCTCGTCACCCAGTTCGGGGATCACCTCGAGGGCGAACAGCGACAGTGGCTGGTGGAGGGCGAAGTCGTCCTGGAGGTCCACCCCGATCCGGACCATGCGGCCCTGGTCGTCGGGCCCGTCCAGTACCTCGACGATGCCGGCATCCCGGAGTGAGCGGTACACGCCGATCGCCCGGCGGATGTGGTGACGCTGGCGCTTGCGTGGTTCGTGGTTGTCGGTCAGCAGCCGGCGCAGGTCGGCACCGCCGTCACCGGGGCGGGACAACACGTTGAGGACCATCTGGTGGGTGACGTCGAAGCTGGAGTCCAGCGGCTCGGGACTGCCGCCGACCATCTTGTCGAACGTCTCCTCGTTCCAGTGGGCGTAGCCCCGCTCCGGTGGTTTCTTCTTTACCAACTTCTTCTTCCGGGACGGGTCGGCTGCCACCTTGGCCTCGGCTCGGCGGTTCTCGATCCAGTGCACGGGAGCCTGGGCCCAGACGTGCCCTTCGTCGTCGAAGCCTCGGCGACCGGCACGCCCCGCGACCTGTGCGAACTCGCGGTTGGAGAGCAGACGGGTGGTGGAGCCGTCGTACTTGCAGAGTTGGGTGAACAGGACCGTGCGAATCGGCACGTTGACCCCGACCCCGAGCGTGTCTGTGCCGCAGATCAACTTGAGCAGCCCGGCCTGTGCCAGCTTCTCGATGAGCAGCCGGTAGCGGGGGAGCAGGCCGGCGTGGTGCAGGCCGATGCCGTGCCCAATGAACCTCCGCAGGTCCTTGCCGATGGGTGTGTCGAACCTGAAGCCACCGACCGCCTCACGGATCTCGGCCTTCTCCTCTCTGGTGACTACGTCGAGGCTGCAGAGGTCCTGAGCCTTGTCTGTAGCGGCCTTCTGGGTGAAGTGGACGATGTAGATGGGGGCCCGGTCCGAGTCCACCAACTCGGTGATCGACTCGTGCAGGGGGGTCTCCCGGTACTCGAAGGTGAGGGGAACCGGTCGCTGCGAGCCGGCAACGGTCACCGTGGCCCTGCCGGTTCGTTCGGTCAGGTCATCTTCGAACCTGGTGGTGGGGCCGAGGGTCGCCGACATGAGGAGGAACTGCGTGTCGGTCAACTCCAACAGGGGTACCTGCCAGGCCCAGCCGCGCTGTGGGTCGGCGTAGTAGTGGAACTCATCGGCCACAACCAGGCCCACGTTGCATGAGCGGCCTTCGCGCAGCGCCCTGTGGGCCAGGATCTCGGCCGTGCAGGCGATGATCGGTGCCCCCGGGTTGACCGAGGCGTCGCCGGTCACCATGCCCACGTTGTCGGATCCGAAGTCGCGGGCGAGGGCGAAGAACTTCTCACTGACCAGTGCCTTGATGGGTGCCGTGTAGACGCTGCGCTCACCTCTTGCGAGGGCAGCGGCGTGGGCGGCCGTGGCAACGAGGGACTTCCCCGAACCGGTGGGGGTGGCCAGGATCACGTGGTTGCCGGCCAGCAGTTCCAGGATCGCCTCCTCCTGGGCCGGGTACAGCGTGAGCCCGGTATCAGTGGTCCATGCCACGAAGCCCTCCAGCAACTCATCGGGGTCCGAGCCCAGTGGAAACCGATCGAGAAGGCCTGCGTTGTCGAGGCCTGTGTTCATCGGGTTGGCCGGAGCAGGGCTGCGCGCTCGGCTTCGACCACGGCGTGGAGCGTGCAGCCGGGCAGGTGGTCGTTGACCATTCCCGTGGCCTGCATGAATGCGTATGCGGTCGTGGGTCCCACGAACGACCATCCTCTCTTCTTGAGATCCTTGCTGAGGGCCGTGGATTCAGGTGTGGTGGCAGGTATCGGATCGTCGGGGTTGCGTGGTTCCACTGTCGGCTCCCAGGACCAAAGGTAGGCGGCCAGGGAACCGAACTCGTCGGCTACCTCAAGGGCCCTGGCGGCGTTGTTGATCGTGGACTGGATCTTCCCGCGGTGGCGCACGATGCCGGCGTCACCCAACAGGCGCTCCACGTCGTTGCTGCCGAACCCGGCCACGGTTGCCGGGTCGAAGCCGGCGAACCCGGCCCGGAACGCCTCGCGCTTGCGAAGGATCGTCAGCCATGACAACCCGGCCTGGAATCCCTCGAGGCAGACCTTCTCGAACAGTCGGGTGTCATCGGTGATGGGCCGCCCCCACTCGTCGTCGTGGTAGGCGAGGTAGTCGGCGTGTTCGCCGGGCCACCAGCAGCGCGCCATCCCGTCATCGCCGGCGACGAGGCTCCCGGTCACCTTTGCCCCCGTCCGCTTCTGTGCTCCACGGGGACCGACGTTACGCTCCGGCGATCGATTGCCCGACCCAGCGGAGGCTTCCCATGATTGTCATAGCAGGCACCATCAACATCGACCCTGCCAGCAGCGACGACGCCGTGGCGGCGATCGTGCCGATGATGACCGCAACGCATGCTGAGGATGGATGCATCGACTACGTGCTCAGCATCGACCCGGTACAGGCGGGGCTCGTCAGGATCTTCGAGAAGTGGGAGAGCGACGAGGCCCTCAGCGCCCATATGGGTTCGGCACACATTGCCGAGTTCCAGGGGGCCATGGCCAGCTTCGGCGTGACCGGAATGTCTGTGGAGCGCTTCGACGGCGCCACGGTCACCAAGTTGATCTAGGGGCCCTACAGGACGGCTCCCATCGGGAGGTCGTCCTGGATCTGGTCCAGGTACTCGGACAGGCCCCAGCCGACATGGCCGTCACAGGTGAAGCGGGTCAGGCCCTCGGTGATCCTCGTCAGCAACTCGTCGCCGTCGGGTGTCGTGCGGCGGTTTCGCAGCGGTATCAGCGACGTGATGTCGCCCACGACCTCGTAGGTGCGTTCGGCGGTGGTGACGGTGGCGACCAGCCCGGTCTGGTACCAGGCCTCGTCCCAGGTGGTGTCGATCGAGACGTCGGTTATCTCGTGGTACACGTCGCCGTGCAGCACCATGCCCCCCGGCCGGGTGGCAACGCCGTCACGGCTGATGAGGGAGATGACCATGGCGAAGTCCTCGTCGAAGACCAGGGGCAGCCAGCGGTACCAGGAGATCGCCTGCCAGTACCGGGCTCCCCAGGACTTGTCACGCAGACCAAGGCCGTCCACCTCGAAGCGCTCACCGCCGACCTGGATGAACCCTGTGGCTGCCATGTGCTGCTCGTAGTGGGCCTTGGCGAAAGAACGTACCGCCTCCTGTGAAGGCTCCTCGCCGGTGACGGCGTCGACGGGTCGCCCACCCAGCATCGGGGAGATGCCCCGGTATTGGAGATCGATGCTGCAGTCCACGATGGGGTTGGTTGAAAAGGCCAGCTTCGGTTCAGCCATCTCGCCAGGACTGTCCAACAGGCAGACCGATCCCTCGTAGCGGACCCGCAGCCGGTCGAACGGTTCCTCGACGTCGAAGCGCATGCCGGCGGCATCGAACACCTCGTTGGTTTCAATGCGTGGTCGTTGGAACATGAAGCCCACCCGGCCATCGGGCAGGTACACGCAGCAGGACATCTCGGCGTAGCCCTCGTTCACCCGGTTGCCCAGGCGGAACCACCCACCAACGCCTGTCGAGTGGTCGACCACGTTGAAGTACATCGACTCGTTGTAGTTCGACACCGGGTCGGGCTCGTGGTTGTACTCATCGCCGGGTTCCAGCACCAGACGGATTGCCGAATCCTCAGCCATGGGCTCAAGTGTGGCAGGTCCCTGGCTGCTGAGGCGGGCCGGGCGCAATGCCCGGCCCATGACTGGGCAATCGGCCGGGTGTATGTTTCGCTGCCATGGACATCCGTGAACTCTCAAGCATCGCAGACATCATCCTGACCGGAACGGCCGAGAAGCCCGACGCCGACATGGTCATCTACGGGGAGGAGCACATCACCTGGTCGCAGATGAGGGACCGTTCAGGGCAGGTTGCCAACGCCCTTCGGGCCGACGGTGTGGGCTCGGCGGACCGCATCGCATACATCGACAAGAACGGCCCCGAGTACTTCGAGCTGGCCTTCGGCTGTAGTTTCATCAATGCCGTGACCGTTGCCGTCAACTGGCGTCTGGCGCCGTCCGAGATGGCCTACATCGTCAACGACTCCGAGGCTGCGGTCCTGGTCATCCACGAGGACCTGGCCGAGCACCTTGCAGCGTTCGAGGCCGACCTGGAGAGCGTCAGGCGCATCGTCGTGATCGGCTCACACGAGACCCACGTCTCCTACGACGAGTGGCGCAACGCCCACCCATCCGACAGCGACATCCATGACGCCCAGGCCGACGACGTCTCAATGCAGCTCTACACGTCTGGAACGACGGGTATGCCAAAGGGTGCCCAACTCACCAATTCCAACTTCCACGCAGCGTTCAACAACGTCGACTGGGAGATGACCGAGGACGCACGGAGCCTGGTCGTCATGCCGCTGTTCCACATCGGAGGCAGTGGTTGGGCGTTCTTTGGCATGGGCAGTGGCGCAACCTCGATCCTGGTGCGCGAGTTCGATCCGGTCGCCGGCCTCCAGCTCATCGAGTCAGAGCAGATCTCGCACGCCTTCTTCGTGCCGGTGGTCCTGGCGTTCTTCTCTATGGTTCCAAGTGAGGGGATTGACCTCTCCTCCATGAAGACGATTGCCTACGGGGCCTCACCGATTACCGAGGACGTGCTGGTCAACTCCATGAAGATGTTCGGCTGTGAGTACTCACAGGTCTACGGCCTCACCGAGACCACCGGGGTCGTCACCCAACTTCTGCCAGAGGACCACGACCCGGGCGGCCCCCGGCAGAACCTGCTGCGTTCCGCCGGAAAGCCGATTGCCGGAACAGAGATCCGCATCATCGACCCCGACACAGGTGACCAGCTGCCCGACGGCGAGGTCGGCGAGGTCTGGATCCGGTCAGGGCAGATCATGTCCGGGTATTGGCAGATGCCCGAGGAGTCGGCCAAGGCCCTTCCCGGAGACGGCTGGTTCCGTTCCGGTGACGCCGCCTACATGGAGGACGGCTACCTGTTCATCTACGACCGGGTGAAGGACATGATCATTTCAGGAGGCGAGAACGTCTACCCGGCCGAGATCGAAAACGCCCTCATGGGCCACGAGGGCATCGCCGACGTGGCGGTCATCGGGGTACCCGACGAGAAGTGGGGCGAGGTCGGCAAGGCCCTGGTGATCCCGGTGCCAGACAGTGGGGTGACCGGCGAGGACATCCTGGCCTTCTCCCGGGAGCGCCTGGCTGGGTTCAAGTGTCCCAAGTCCGTTGACTTTGTCGAGGCGATCCCCAGGAACCCGTCGGGCAAGATCCTCAAGCGCGAGCTGCGCGACCCCTACTGGGAGGGCCATGACCGCCAGGTCAACTGAGCCCTAACTCTGGCGGCGGCCTGTCTCCACATTTCCGTCGAAGGTCGCACGGCCGAATCGGCTACGTGCGATCAACATCTTCATTATCTCCTCGGATCCGTCTCCGATCTGCCATCCGATGATGTCGCGCAACCGCTGTTGGTGCGGTAGTTCGGTGCTGTACCCGTAGTGGCCGTGGAGGCGTAGGCAACGGTGGACCGCTTCGACCGCCATCTTGGGTGCATACCACTTGACCATGGCGCCGTAGTCCTGGCAGGGGATCTGGTTCTGGCGCATCCACAGGACCTTGTAACACATCAGGCCGGCCAGTTCGAGGTGTGTCACGTCCTCGGCCAAACCGAACGAGACAGCCTGATTCGATGCCAGTGGCGCACTGAACACGATCCGGTTCTTCGTGTACTCGATGGTCTCGTCGAGTGACTGCATCGCAGCGCCGATGCAGGTGAGTCCGATAATGGCCCGGTTGATGTCGAAGAAGTGGCTGATCATGGCGAAGGCCTGGCCGGGGGCTCCGACCATCCACTCCGAGGGGACCTCGACGTCTTCGAGGGTGAGGGTGCCTCGGGGTACCGCCCTGCATCCCAGGTCCTCGACCTCTTCGAACGACATCCCCGGGGCCTCACGGGGGATCAGGAAGGCAGATATTCCCCGCCACCCCGATGCCTCCGGATCGGTTCGCGCAAAGACGTAGAAGACGTCGGCGTTGAGGTAGCTGACGGAGTTCTTGATTCCGTTGATCACGTAGGAGTCGCCGTTCCTGACGGCTGCTGCGGCCATCGCACCCATGTCGGAGCCGGCGCCGGGTTCGGTGAGGCAGAGCCCGATGATCTGGTCACCCGATGTCAGGCCGGGGAGCCACCTGTCCAACAGGGTGGGTGCGGCCTCCTTGAGGAGCAGGCGGGTGTAGGTGGGGCCGAGGGCGGTCAGGACGGCGTTGAAGTCCCCCCGGGCGACCTCTTCAGCTGTGATTCCGACGCTGACCAGGTTGGGCTCCTCTCCTCGTTCGGCCCAGAACTCCCTCGAGAAGGCCAGGACCCGTCGCACCTGGTCGGCCGGGTAGGCCTGGTTAGCGTCTCCTGACTGGTAGCGGGGCAGGAGTTCCGTCAGCGCCAACTGCCGCACGGCACACCTGTAGTCCTCCTGGGCGGGTGAAAAGGAGAAATCCAACACCTTCGTGCCTCCTTCCTGAACCTCGTCGGATGGCGGAACCATAGGAGAGCCTGACTCTGATCTCCCAGCCGAGTGCGCCCCTGGAACCAGGCCTGACTAGTGTTGCCGTCCATGGACATCAGGGTGGACGGCAAGGTAGCGATAGTCACGGGCGGTTCCAGGGGCATCGGGCGCGCGATCGCCGGCACGCTGGCGGCGGCGGGTGCGAAGGTGATGATCACCAGCCGGAAAGCCGATGCCTGCGAGGTGGCGGTTGCCGAGTTGGTCGAGGAGACCGGCGGCGACCTGGCCTACGAGGCTGGCAACGTGGGCAACGTCGAGGATGCAGAGAGGGTCGTTGAGGCGACCCTCTCTACGTTCGGTGCTGTCGACATTCTGGTCAACAATGCAGCTACCAACCCCTATGCGGGCCCGGTAATAGATACCGACATCCCCAGGTGGGAAAAGACCCTCCAGGTGAACCTGACGTCACCCCTTGTGTGGATCCAGAAGTGTTGGACCGCGTGGATGGGGGAGCACGGTGGGCAGGTCATCAACGTGTCGTCGGTGGGAGCCTTCGCTACCAGCCCGATACTCGGGAACTACGACATCTCCAAGTTGGCCCTCGTTCAACTCACCCGCCAGTTGGCGGCCGAGTTGGGGCCGGACGTGAGGGTGAACACCATCTGCCCCGGTCTTGTCAAGACCGACTTCGCCCGTGCGCTGTGGGAGGGCGGCCAGGGCGACCAGGTCGCTCAGGCATATCCGCTGAAGCGTCTGGGTGAGCCCGAGGACATCGCCAACGCCGCCCTCTACCTGGCCTCTGAGGCTTCAGGCTGGATGACGGGCCAGGAGATGGTGATAGATGGCGGGGGCCTGATCGCCTTCAACAGGGTGGGCTGAGCACCTGAGCCCCGGGACTGCTGCCCGGTCGGCTCACACCTCCAGTTGGCGTGCGAGGCCCTCGGTGGCCTCGATGAACTCCTCGATGATGTCGATCACCACCTGGCCGGCTGGTCTCGACTTGTTCATGGTTCCCACGATCTGGCCCACGAAGTAGGTGGCCAGCTTCTCTGCGCCGGACCCCTCCACGTGGGCGGCCCTGTTGATGCGCTGCTGGGCCTCGTTCGTGAGGATCGGCTGGAGGGGCATGCCCAGGGGGTCTGGGGCGTCCTCTCTGTCCCATTCCTCGCTCCAGGCGGTGCGCAGCATGCGGGCCGGCTTGCCGGTCAGTGAGCGGGATCGGAGCGTGCCGCTGGAGCCGGCGTCGAGCATCTTCTTCTTGACGGTCGGGTCGGTCTCGGCCTCATCGGTGGTGAGCCAGACGGACCCGCACCACACACCGGCCGCCCCGAGGGCCATTGCTGCCGCCATCTGCCTGCCCCGGCCGATGCCGCCGGCGCCCAGGACGGGTACGGGTGCGATGGCGTCGACGATCTCGGGGATGAGGACCATCGTGCCGATTTCACCCGTGTGGCCACCGGCCTCGGCACCCTGGGCGATGATGATGTCGGCTCCGGCGTTGACGTTGCGCTCGGCGTGTGAGCGCGTTCCCGCAAGCGCTGCAACCTTCAGCCCTGCCTCGTGGCAGCGTTCGATCATGTCGGGCGGCGGTGGCCCGAGGGCGTTGGCCATCAGGGACGGCCGGTGGGCGAGGGCGATATCGACCTGCCTGGCGGCCCGGTTGGCCGAGAAGGGAGCGTCAACAGAGCGGTCCGCCCATCCCTCTGGTAGGTCGTCAGCCTGCTCGGCCACCCCGTACCTGTCCAGCATGTCGGCGAGGAAGTCGCGGTGGCCGTCGGGGATGAGGGCGAACACGTCTTCCATGCTTAAGCCACCGTCGCCATCGCCTGCATATCTGGCCGGCACGATCAGGTCGACACCGTAGGGAAGGTCACCTATCTCGTCCTCTATCCATTCCAGGTCCACCTCGAGGCCCTCGTCGCTGTGGCCCACGGCTCCCAGTACGCCGAGGCCTCCGGCCTTTGACACTGCGGCCACCACGTCGCGGCAGTGGCTGAAGGCCATCAGGGGGAACTCGATGTCGAACATCTCGGTGATGGGTGTCTTCACTGTCTGGCCTTGTCCCGGTTCCTTAGAGGGAGACCGTGCCGTCAGGTGACAGCTCGGCGTTCCTGCCAATGTGTTCCTCGACGAGCATTGCATGCAGGGTCCCCACATCTCGTGTCGTGCCCCAGATACGTGCGCCTGTTCCGGTGCGGAGGGCGACGAGGGCGTGTGTCGGCACTCCTTCTCGTCCATGCACGACCGAGTAGGCCTCGACCGTTGCTTCACCCGAGAAGCCGGGGTCGGTCTGTCGCCTGGGGAGGGAGGATGCCTCGCCGGCCACATTGAGGTTCATGAAGTGGTCGCCTGGCTGGTCGGAGTAGATGCCGAAGGCGTGTTTGGTGACGTACCCGCCGTTGGCGTGTACGAGGCCGATTCCCGGCTGTTCACGAATGCGGTTCACCATGGCGGCAATGGCCTGCCCGCTGTAGTTGTTGTAGGGGGCACCGGCGAAGGTGAGCCCACCGGTGACGGTGAGGGTTCGGTTCTGATCGATCCCCAGTTCTGTCGAGGAGATCTGCACCGCTGACGGGAAACACGAGTAGAGGTCCACGTGGGCCAGGGCACCTACGCCTGTGCCGGCTGCCTTGAGGGCGCGCTCGCCGGCCAGACGAAGGACCGGTGCCCGGTTCAGTTCCCACCTCTCGCTGATCCACTCGGTGTCGAGGCCGCTGCTACCAGCAAGCGGGAACACCCAGCGATCCCTCGGCACGCCTGTGGCGGAGGCCCTCTCTGCGGACATGAGGAGCACCGCCGAGGCCTGGTCCACGATGTTGTGGGCGTTCATGGCGATCGTGTAGGGGGCGCCCACCAGGCGGTTCGCCTCCGTGGGGGTGGTGATCTCATGTGCCGTCATCGGTGTACGGACGGCGGCATGGGGGTTGTCCACGGCGACACGGTTGAAGCCCTCCCAGAGCCGTCCAAGGCGCGAGCGGTGCTCAGAGATGGACTCACCCAGAGAGTGGCGGATGGCGGAGTCCAGTAGAGGGTAGATGGTGATCGGGGCGTCCACCCCGCGCTCTTCTTCATGGTTGGAGGCCATGACGAGCGGTTCTCCGAAGGCTTCGGCCGGGGGCAGCGTTGTGTCGTAGTCCCGTAGTGGCTCCACGCCGAGGGAGCGGGACAGGCGCCGGCTGCGGTTGGTTTCTCCACCCAGCACCGCTGCTGACCCGATTTCCCCGGCCTGGATGCGGGCAGCCATGTGGTTGAGGAGCAGTTGGGGGCTGTGGCCGGACCAGGCGGTGAGCAGGGTTGTTGACGGGTCGGCTCCCACCCTGTCGGCCAACTGTCCACCGGGGTCTGTGTAGTTCCAGCTCCCGCCCACCACCCCGATGGCGTTGAGGTGTCGAACGGTGTCGGCACCACCCGAGTCGGCTTCGGCGGAGCGAAGAGCCTCCTCCATGAGGTCCAGAGAGGAGCGTGCCCCGGTCGGATCGCCTACACGGTCGGTTACCTGGGCCGCGCCGACGATCACCGGGGTGAGGGGTTCAAGGACCATCACAGGAGTGTGTACCAGCAGGGGGGCTAGGAGCGAGGCCGGTCCCGTTGTCACAGTTAGGCATCCCTCACATGGGCCTACACTGGTGTCTATGGCATACAGCACACCTGAGTACCACCCCGCCTTCGAGGAGTACTGCGAGACCATCTACGAGTTGGCCGAGGACGACCTCAACGTGATCCAGGCCCGCATTGCGGATCGCCTGGAGATAAGCCGGCCTGCCGTTTCGGAAATGATCAGGCGCATGGAAAAGGAGGAGCTGGTGGTCACAGACGGCACGATTATCTCCCTCACAACCGAGGGTCAGGACCTGGCCGTTTCCGTGGTGAGGCGTCACCGCCTGGCCGAACGCTTCCTCACCGACATGCTGGGCCTGTCCTGGACCGACGCCCACCACGAGGCCGGGAAGTGGGAGCACGTGATCTCGCCACTCGTCGAATTGGCGTTGGACAAGTTGCTGGGCCAGCCAACCACCTGTCCACACGGAAATCCCATTCCCGGAAGTTCCTATGAGGAACCCGATTCCCGCCACCTTGTCGAGGTTGCAGTCGGCGAGGGGTTCACCATCAGCCGGATCACCGAGGAGTTGGAGTTCACCGAGGGGATGCTGGGCTTCCTTGAGGAGGCGGCCCTCATACCGGGCAACAGGGGAACCGTCACTGCAGCATCACCTGACGGCACGGTCACCGTGGAGATCGACGGCAACCACTGCGGTGTCGGCGTCTTCGCGGCTGAGCGCATTCTCGTGACCGCAGGCTGACACGACCCGATCTGTTGCCACCCGGCGGTCTGGCCGGGAACCCGATCAGGCCAGGTAGTTGACGCGCCGCACGATGAGTATCCAGGTCATCAGGGCGCTGATCGCCACCAGCACGAGGGCCAGGAGTGCCATCTCCGGGAGGTATGCCGCCTCGTAGGTGTTCCAGATCTCCACGGCCAGCGTCCGGAACCCAATGGGTGACACCAGGAGCGTGGCCGGCAACTCCTTCATGGTAGAGAGCATTACGAGGCCTCCTCCTGCGGCGAGGCTGGGAGCCATGAGGGGCAACTCGACGGTCCTGAGGCGCCGTATGCGCCCTGCGCCGAGCAGCCGTGCGGCATCCTCCATGCGCCTGGGAACCGTGGACACGGCGACCTGTGCCGTTCGTACCGCCTGGGCGCCGAAGTGGACGACGTAGGCGAACACCAGAACCGGGAGGGTTCCGATCAGAAACTCGAATGGCGAGGCGTGCAGGGTCCAGAAGATGAGCGAAAGGGCGACGACCAGGCCGGGAATGGCGAAGCCGGCCACCACCACGGCGTTGATCACCCCTCCCACCCGTGTTCTGTGTCGGGTCAGGAGGTAGGCGACGGGCAGGACGGCGGCAATAGCGAGGATGGCTGCTACGACGCTGATCCACACCGTGTTCCACATCGGGCCAAGAACGTCGTCGGCCCCGAGACGCAGGCTGGCACCACCACGTAGTTGGCGTGTCCAACCGGAGGTTCCCCAGTCAGCGAGTGAGGCCGCAGGCGAGAACAGCGCCAGCCCCACCACCAGCGTGCAGATGGCGAGTGATGGGGCCGACCACCGGCGGAGCGGCACGAGGAGGGCAGGTCGATCACCGACCACCTGTGTTCGGGTGCCCCGTCTGGCGATCGTCCTCTCTGCTGCGACTACGACGAGGGCGAGGACCAGCAGTACAAGGGCCAGTGTGAATGAGCGGTCCTGGTCGAACAATCTGGTCCGAAAGATGGTCTGTGTGAGGGTCTCGAAGCGCATAAGGTGTACCGCCCCGAAGTCGCTGACGGTGTAGAGAAACACCAGCAGGGAACCGGCGGCAATCGCTGTTCGTGCCTGCGGCAGGACGATCCTCCTGAAGACCTGCACTGGGCTGTCGCCCAGAAGCCTGGCGTTCTCCTCAAGGGATGTAGGCAGCGTCGAGAGGCGTGCGGCGACGGGCAGGTAGACGTACGGGTAGGTGAACAGGGTGAGTACCAGCCATGCACCGAAGAGCCCATGGAGTCGCAGATCCATGCTGATTCCGGTGACTGAGGCCAGGTCGTGGACGATTCCACCCGGTGTGAGGCCGGACTGGAGTGCGCTGGCCCCCACGAAGCTGGGGTAGACGAGGGGCAGGGGGACGGCGATGCGCCAGAAGCGCCGAAGCGGCAGGTCGGTTCGGGTCGTGAGCCACGCCAGTCCTGTTCCGATGAACGCCGCTGCCGTCGAGACGAGGAGGCCCAGTTGGATAGTCCTCCACAGGGGTTCAAGGGTTGGGCGTGAGGCGATCGTTGCGAATTGACCCCCGCCTGTCGTGGCTGCCCGCCAGACGACGTAGCCGCCCGGGATGGCGAACAGGACGGCTATGAGGAGGTTGGCTGAGACCAGCGAACGAGGAGGTCGCCCGACACCCGCCCGGTGTCGGGCGACCTCCTCGTTCACCGGGTCGACCTCACTGGTCCAGGATCCCGCTGGCTTCGATTATCTCTATGGTCCGTGTGAACTCGGCGGCCACGTCGGCTATCTGCATGGCACCAACCGTGTCAGCCGGTGCCGGCGGAAGGGTCTCGGCAGCGTCGACCCCGATGGCCAGTGGGTACTCGTACACGGTGTCGGTCAGGTAGCGCTGCTGTGAATCGCTCAGAAGGTGGGTGAGCAGTCGGTTGGCAAGTTCCTTCTCGTCGCTCTGGTCCAGGATTGCAGCGGTGGCGATGATCATCAGGCCGCCGTCGTCGCCCTGGCTGAAAGCGTGGTTGGCTGAGCGCTGGGCGTCACCGTTTGCCGCGACCTCCTGGTGGTTGTAGTAGTGGTTCACCAGCCCGAATCGGATCTCGTTGCGTCCCACCGCTTCAATGATGGCCCGGTTCTTGGGGTAGAAGCGGGCGCCGTTGGCAACCATGTCGTCAAGCCACCTGGTGGCTACGTCATCGCCGTTGCGCAGGCGAAACACCGTGAACCAGTCCTGGAACGAGGAGTTGCTGCCCGGTACGGCCACCAGGTTCTGGTAGTTGGGTCCTGTCAGGTCGAATACGGACCCGGGCAGGTCGACTTCGGCCACCTCGTCGATGTTGTAGACCAGCACACGTGCACGGCCTGCGAAGCCGACCCAGGTTCCGTCGGGGGAGCGGTCGGTTGGCGCGACCCGGTCGAGCGTTTTCGTGTCGATGGGCGCCAGCATCGCCAGGTCGTCGAGGTAGCCGGCGGGGCCGGGGCTCCTGGAGAGGAAGACATCGGCAGGGGTCTTTTCGCCCTCTGTCGAGATTGCCAGGGCCAGGTCGTTTGAGGAGCCGTAGCGGACGTCGAGTGTCACTCCTGTGACCGCCTCGAACTCGGCGAAGATGGGACCGACCAGCTTCTCGCTGCGCCCGGAGTAGACGGTGAGCGTCTGGTCGCCGTCGTCGCCTCCACACGAGGTCGATCCCGCAGCGAGAGTCGTCAAGAGGAGGGTTATTGCGATGAGTGTGGTTGGGCGGTGATGTCTGTTCAGCATTGGAGGGGGGGCTCCTACGGTTGGTTCCTGTGTGTAAAGGAACCCTAATAAATAATAGCAGGTAATCCAACTTAGAAGGCGAAGACGCCAGGTCCGTCATAGGTGACGGTGACGCTGTCACCCCTCTGGAATGAGACGTCGGCATCGGTCCTGGCCCTCACGGTCGTGCCGTCACCAAGGCGTATCAACACCATGGTGTCGTGGCCGTAATACTCCACCAGCTCAATGACACCGTCACCGCCTGGGCTTACGGCCAGGTCCTCTGGTCGCAACATGATCTTGGTGGGTCCGCTCACCTTCGAGGCCAGCGGGACAGGCCCTATCGGCGTGGGGCAGGTCGAGCCATTCCCATCTGGGATCTGAACGGGGAACAGGTTTGCCTCGCCCACGAAGGTGGCGATCCACTGGTCAGCTGGCCGACGGTAGAGGTCATCGGGGCTGCCGACCTGGGCCAGACGGCCATCGTGGAGCACGGCCACCCGGTCACCCAGGACGAATGCCTCGTCCTGGTCGTGTGTGACGAAGACGGTCGTGACCCCCAGCTCCACGAGCAGATGGTGGATCTCGGTGCGGACCTGGGCCCGCAGGCTGGAGTCCAGGTTCGAGAACGGTTCGTCAAGGAGAAGAACGGCGGGCCGCGGTGCCAGCGCCCGTGCAAGGGCTACCCGCTGCTGCTGCCCACCGGACAGGGTCCCGGGCATCCTGTCGGCAACGCTGTCCAGCCCCACCAGGGAGAGGGTCTCACGCACCCGTTCGGTACTGAGGTCGCCACGGGGCAGGCCGTATCCGACGTTGCGGGCGACGTCCAGGTGCGGGAACAGCGCCCAGTCCTGGAACACCATTCCTATCCGCCGCCGCTCGGGTGGCATGAACGCACCCGGACCACTCACGATCCGGTCGCCCAGTGAGATGCTCCCCGTTGTCGGACGTTCCAGCCCCGCAACGGCTCGCAGTAGGGTCGTCTTGCCACATCCGCTGGGTCCGAGCAGGGCGATGATCTCTCCGGGGGTCACCGAGAGGGAGACGTCAGAGAGCACATCGGGGCCGCCGTAGTTCACCGACACAGCGTCGATCTCGAGTTCGACCGGTGTCGGGTCCACCGCCACCGGTCGATTGATGTTCACCACACCTAACAGGCTAGAGGTGGTTGACCTCTCGTCACAAGGCGTGCGGCAGCAACCTGTTCAATGCATCCTGTTGCTGATCCCTGATCAGAGGCTGGAGCCGCCGGGCCGGTCGGGGACCTGAACGCCAAGAACCGTAAACAACTCCAGCGCGGCTCCCAACGACAACCCGACCACGTTGTCAAGGCAGCCATCGACCTCGGTCACGAACCTCCCGCCACCACCCTGGATGGCGTAGCCACCTGCCTTGTCTAGGGGTTCGCCGGAAGTCACATACGCCCGGATCTCGTCGTCGGGCAGTTCCCTGAAGGAGACCCTCGTGGTGACGACCCCGGTGGCGTCATGGCCGCCGTGCCGTGCGGCTATGCCTCCCACCACCTCATGGGTCCGGCCGGAGAGCAGCCTCAGCATCTCCTCTGCCCGATCAGGCACATGTGGCTTGCCGAGCACCTCGCCATCGATCACAACAGCGGTGTCGGCGGCGAGGCCCGTCTCGCCGGCCACGACGACCGAGTGCAGCTTGGCCAGGGCAAGCCGCTGCACCATGGCCGATGGGTCCTCTCCTGCCAGCGGGGTCTCATCGACCGGGGGGACCCTCACCTCGGGGTCAAAGCCCGCATCACGCAGAAGGGTCAGCCGCCGTGGCGAACCCGATGCCAGCACCAGATGGCCGCTCACGGGCTCATCCTCCCGAGACCAGGGCCTCGGCCTCGGCCGGCGGCGGTGTCATATCCTCGGGGTCGTCCAGCCAGCCGTCGGGAAGCACGACCCGTCTGGGTCCGCCGCGGTGGCTTCGTGGAATCCGCAGTGAGGCCGGGTCGATCCCCATGCCCCTGCCGAGGTCAGCCAGCATCTCGTTGAGCAACCGGTCCAGATCATCGGGCGAGTCGATGGCCTTGAGGTTCCTCCGGGCGGCCGGGCCCGTCGGGTAGCCCTTCAGGTACCAGGTCGTGTGCTTGCGGAAGTCCCGGATTCCGTGTGGTCCCGCCCAGTCCACCAGGAGGCGGGCGTGCCGGGACATTGTCGCAGCCACGCCCGCAAGGTCCGGAGGGTCGTTGGTGTCGGAACCGCCCGAGGCGGGGGAGTCACCGAACACAGTGGCCAGGTCTCCAAACAGCCATGGCCGCCCCAGGCAGCCCCGCCCCACCACCACACCGTCACAGCCAGTGGAGCGCATCATCCGCAGGGCGTCCCATGGCTCCCAGATGTCACCGTTTCCGAGCACCGGAATCGAGGTCACGGCGTCCTTCAGTGATGCCACCGCCGACCAGTCGGCCTCGCCGGAGTAGAGTTGTTCAGCTGTGCGGGCATGGAGCGCAAGGGCTGATACACCCACATCCTCCGCTATCTGGCCGGCCTGCAGGTAGGTGAGATGTCCGTCATCGGTTCCCTTCCGGAACTTCACGGTGACGGGAATGTCTCCGGCAGCGCCCACGGCGGCGCCCACGATCGACCCAAACAGCCGGGGCTTGAGCGGCAGGGCGGCCCCGCCCCCTTTTCGGGTGACCTTGGGCATCGGGCAGCCGAAGTTGAGGTCGATGTGGTCGACCCTGTCATCGTTCACGAGCAGGCGGACAGCACGGTGCATGCTCTCGGGCTCTGTGCCGTAGAGCTGGATGCTGCGCGGCGACTCGTCGGGTTCGAACCGGCTGTGGCGGGCCGTCTTGGCATTGCCGTCAACGAGGCCACGTGCGGTGATCATTTCGCTGACAAACAGGCCGGCGCCCATCTCCCTGCAGAGCGTCCGGAAGGGGGCATTGGTGACGCCGGCCATCGGGGCCAGCACAACCGGCGGCCATACCTCCATCGGGCCGACCCGGACTGCTCCGAACTCGTCTGGGGCCGCCGGTGCCACGCCGACGTTCACCTCGCTGCGCAGGCCCATGGCGGCAAGCGTACGGCCGGGGGAGTGGCTGGTGTTCAGGCTGTCAGGCGAAAGCCCTGGTGGGCCGTTGAGCTGTCGGGTGTGTTGCCGAGCCTCGCCCCTACGCGGTAGCGGTTGCAGTAGCTGTCGTGGCACAGGAATGAGCCGCCCCTTGCGATCCTGTCAACGCCCATCGGGGGACCGGTTGGATCAACGAGGGGCCGCTCCACAGGGTGGTGCGACGAGAAGTGGTCCATGCACCACTCCCACACGTTGCCTGAGCAGTTGAATAGGCCAAAGCCGTTTGGTTCGAAAGTGTCCACGGGGCAGGTCCCGGCGTAGCCGTCTTCAGCCGTGTCCTCAATCGGAAAGGTCCCGGTCCAGATGTTGCAACGGTGTTCGCCGTCCGGGCAGAGGTCGTCACCCCACGGCAGCCGGGCCTGCTTGAGCCCTCCACGTGCGGCGAACTCCCACTCCGCCTCGGTCGGGAGCCTGCCACCGGCCCAGTCTGCGAATGCCATGGCGTCGAACCACGAGACGTGGACGACGGGGTGGTCGCCTCTGCCCCCCAGGTCCGAGTCGGGGCCTGTGGGGTGGCGCCAGTCGGAACCGAAGACCTGGCGCCACCAGGGTGCGCTGACCACCCCACGGGTCTCGGGAAAGTCGTCGGCGAGGTGTCCGGCGAACACGAACGACCAGCCCTCGGACTCAGCGGTCGTGGTATGTCCGGTGGCATCAGAGAAGGCCGTGAACTCGTCATTGGTGACGGTCGTCGACGAGATCCGGAAGGGGGTGAGGTGTACTTCCCTCACCGGGCCCTCTCCATCCGCCGGGTATCCGAGGGGGTCTTCGCTTCCCATCAGGAAGGAGCCTCCAGGGAGGTCGACCATCTTGGCGAGTGGGTCGACGGTCATTCCAGGTTCGCCCCGAACGACCTGATGGCGTCGGCGCACTCATGTGCCGCCTTGACGTGGACCATGTGGCCCTGGTCAGGGATCACGACGGTGTCGCGCACGTCGAGGTCCCTCTGGAACAGACCTGCGGCGGCGGCGAACCTCTTGTCCCGCTCGCCAAGGAGGATGAGCACCGGGACGGTGATCTCTGTCAGCCGGTCGATGACCATCGAGTCGACGTGCATGGAGAGTTCCTCAACGCCGGGTGGTAGGTCCAGTTGTTTCGTGCTGGCAATCACGGCTTCGTTCCACTCGTTGCGGGCCTCCACCCTGCGGAATCCGGGGCCGGAGGCGACGAGCACCAGGGCGGAGACCTCGTCGGGGTGTTCGAGCGCGTAGGCAAGCGACAGGTAGCCACCCAGGCTGTGACCGATGAGGACGGCCGGTCGGCCAGCACCACCCAACACGGCGCTGAGGTCTCCCAGGGCATGCTGGCGCGAGTACCTGCCCGGTGGTGGTGTTTCGCTCTCACCGTGGCCTCTGAGGTCCCATGTGGTTACGGCGTGGTCGTCGGCAAGGGCATCTGCAATCGGAGTCCATACCGATCGGTCGTTGGCCCAGCCGTGGGTGAACACCAGGCTGGGCCCGTTTCCCCGGCTGGTCGTGACGATTCGGACCCCATCGTGACCGTCGATCATCGGAGCCCCCTGAAGAACTCCCTGATGTCGGAAACCAGGATCTTCGGATTCTCTAGGGCAGCGAAGTGGCCGCCGGCGTCATGGTCGGCCCAGAACGTCAGGTTGTGGGCCGCTTCCACCCACCTTCGCCGGGCGGCGAACAACTCGTTCGGGAATGTCGACACTCCCAGGGGAACGTCGCCGGTGGCGCCCAGGGTTGGTGACGGTGCCCTCATCGTCTCAAAGTAGATGCGGGTCGACGAGTTGATGGTGCCCGTGAACCAGTACACGGACACGTTGGTGAGAAGGGTGTCGCGGTCGACGGCGCTGAACGGGTCACCTTCGTGGTGGGTCCAGCCGTGGAACTTCTCGCCGATCCACGACAGAAGCCCGGCAGGAGAGTCGTTGAGCCCCGTTGCGAGCGTCTGGGGCCTCGTCTCCTGGATGCGGAAGTAGCCGTTGTCCTCGGCCATGTACCAGGTGGCGCGGTCCAGGTGCTGCTGCTCAAGAGGCGTGATGTCAGCGAAGTCGTCATCGTTCCCCGGTGGGCCCGCAGTCATCATGTTCACGTGGCAGCCAACCACGTGGTCCGGGTCCACCTGGGCGATCTGGCGTGAGATGAGCGAACCCCAGTCGCCACCCTGTACGCCGTAGGACCCGTAGTCGAGGCGGTCCGCGAGGGCGGCAAAGGCTCGGGCCGTGCGCTCCACACCCCAGCCCCGCTCATGGGTCGGCCCCGACCAGGCGTAGCCGGGAAGCGACGGTGCGATCACGTGAAAGGCGTCTGCCTCATCTCCACCGTGGGCCGTCGGATCGGTCAGTGGCCCAATGACGTCCTGGAACTCGACCACGGATCCGGGCCAGCCGTGGCTGAGCAGGAGGGGCAGAGCGTGGTCGTGGGGGGAGCGCTGGTGAATGAAGTGGATCCTCTGGCTGTCAATCGTCGTGGTGAGGTGGTTGAACCTGTTGAGGCGTGCCTGCTGGGAGGGCCAGTCGAACCCATCGGCCCACCAGGCAGCCAGTTCCTTCAACCATGCGAGGTCACAGCCGTAGTCCCATCCGGTGTCGGGCAACTGGTCGGGCCAGCGTGTGTTGCGGAGGCGGTTGCGGAGGTCGGCCAGGTCATCCTCTCCGATGTCGATTGTGAAGGGGTTGGTCTCATCGGTCATGTGCGGACCGTAACCGGCGGCCGCAGCCACGCTTTGATCCGGCTGGTACGTTCCTCCGGCGTGGAACTCAAGGGGGCACGGGTACTCGTAACCGGGGGATCGAGGGGGATAGGTGCCGCACTGGCGTCCGCCTACGCTGATGCGGGGGCATTGGTTGTGGTGGTGGCACGGTCGGCGGAAGACTTGGCTGACGTAGCAGAACGAATTGGTGGCACGGCACACGTGGCGGACCTCTCCGATCCCGACGTGGTCGACAACCTTGTCGCCGCCGTTGAATTCGCCCACGGTCCTATCGACGTGCTCGTGAACAACGCCGGTATCGAGACGGTCGACCCCGTCGCAACCGTCGACCCGGACTCGGTGCGGGCAGCCGCACGCGTGAACCTGGAGGCCCCGATGGTGCTGACCCGGCGGGTGCTCCCGGGAATGCTCGACCGGAACCGTGGAGCCATCGTATTTATGTCCTCGCTGGCCGGCACCGCTGGTTTCCCGGGGATGGGCCCCTACTGCGCCACCAAGGCAGGCCTCAACAACTTCGCCGCCAGCCTTCGGATCGAGTTGAAGGGAACACCTGTTTCGACAACCCTTATCGCCCCCGGTCCGGTCGATACCCGCATGTGGGATGCGGTCGAGTCGGCGTCGCCCAGCGTGCAGCGCACCAACAACCGGTTCCAGAAGCTGCAGCTGATTCCAGAGACCACCCCGGAGCGGCTGGCACGACGGGTTGTTGCGGCAACGGCCTCAGGTCGCCGGCATGTCCGCCATCCCCGGCGCCTCGCCCTCAATTTCTGGCTGGGTGAGTCACCACGCCGGCTCACCGAACTGCTCTTGACCGGCGTGAAGATCGACCCTCTCGACAAGGTGGGTTGATCGCAGGGAACGCTCAGGCGTGTTCAGCCAGCTCGCGTAGCTTTCCGAGCACCTGGGCCGGGTCACTGCCAATGGGGTTGACGTTCAACGAGGTCACCCCGGCCTCCCTGTAGGCGGCCAGGCGGTCCACGATGTAGGCCTCGTCGCCGCACAGCGTGGTGTTCTCGATCAACTCTGCCGGCAGGGCGGCGGCGGCATCGTCCCGTCTTCCGTCCAGGTAGGCGTCCTGGACGGCGATTGCCTCGTCTGCGAACCCGTAGTCGCGGCACACGTCGTTGTAGAAGTTCTTGCCCCTGGCGCCCATGCCTCCGATGTAGAGGGCAGCCATCGGCCTGGCGTAGTCGCGGAACTGGGCGGCATCGTCGCCGATTGCAACAAGGCCACCTGCCACGATGTCGAACTCCCCGAGGTCGGGTTCCCGCCGGGCCAGACCCGCCCGGACGGCGTCGCCCCAGACCCGGTCCATCCGCTCCGGGTAGACGAGGAAGGGCAGCCAGCCGTCGGTGGTGGTGGCGGTTTCCTCGACGCTCTTTTTTCCCAGGGCTGCAACGTAGATCGGGATGTCGGCGCGCACGGGGTGGTTGATGATCTTGAGGGCCTTGCCGAGGCCGGTTCCCTCCTCTGGCGGCAACGGCAGCTTGAACACCCTGCCCTCATGGACCAGCGGCTCACGGCGCCACGCCATCCGACAGATCGAGATGATTTCCTTCATCCTTGTGAGAGGCATCGAGTAGGGCATCCCGTGGAATCCCTCGATCACCTGGGGTCCCGACGCACCCAGGCCGAGGGTGAAGCGACCTCCCGAGAGGGAGTCCAGCCCTGCAGCGGTCTGGGCCAGGCACGCGGGGGTACGGCTGTAGGTGTTCAGGATGCCGCTGGCCAAATGCACGGTGTTGGTGCTGGCCGCAAGGAAGCCCAGGAGGCTCACACCGTCGAAGCCGTAGGCCTCCGGAATCCAGATGCAGTCCACGCCGGCCGCCTCCAGTTCTCGAGCCTGTTCGGCTGCAGCGAGTGGATCGGTGGCGTAGTTGAGGAGGGTTGTGATGCGCATGGGCGCATTATCGCAGGCCCGAGGGGGTCAGTCGGAGTCCGGGAACCTGACGATGAGGATGACGCCGATCGTTGCCATGATCGCCGCGCCTGCGATCATCGTGAGTGAGTATCCGCTCACTGCGGGCGACGTTGATTCTGAGGTCATGAGTTACACGGCTTCCACTGTCGGGGCGGACCTCACCTACCATCTCGGCATGTCGGATGAGGGCCTTCCAGCACAGGTGGGCGACTTGGAGGTTGCGGACCGGGCCCTGTGGGTTGCCATGGCCGAGGAATCGCTGGGTGGTCGATCGGTGGAATCCCTCACCACCACGACGGTTGATGGAATACCAGTCAGGGCCCTCTACCGCTCCGACGACCCTGACACGGTGGAGCCGATATTGGGGGTTCCCGGGTCCAGCCCCCACACCAGGGGTGGCTCTGCTGCTGTCGGCCTCGTCGGCGGCTGGGATGTGAGGTCGTTGATACTCGACGCCGGGCCAGAGGCAGCCAACGTCGCTGCACTGGACGAGTTGGAGAACGGGTCCACGTCGGTGTTGCTGGATCCGGTTGCGATCGAGATCGACGGTATGTCAGACCTGGATTCGACCCTCACAGGAGTGCACCTCGAGATGGTGGCGGTTGCCCTCGTTCCGGGCCCCCGGTGTGTGGAGTCTGCCAATTGGTTGGTCGACCTCTGGGAGGAACGGGGCGTCCCCGCAGGGGATCGGGCAGGTGACCTGGGTGTCGACCCACTGGGCGTGGCAGCCCGGCACGGGACACCTGCGGTGGTGGACACCTTGATGGTCGAGGTGGCCTCCAGGGTTGCCGAGGCAGGCCGTGTTTGCGCGCTCTCGGTCGACTCGACGCCGTACTCCGATGCTGGCCTCGGACCGTCGTGGGAGGTGGCATGTTCGCTAGCCACCGGTGTCGCCTACCTGCGTGCCCTTGAGGACAAAGGTGTCGAGGTCGACCGTGCACTGAGCACTATGGCGTTCACCTATTCAGCTTCGGCCGACCAGTTCATGACGATCGCCAAGTTCCGCGCGGCACGCCGCTGCTGGGACAGGGTGGCCGCCACATGTGGTGCCGAGGGCACCGGCAGGGCCCAGGTCCAACGGGCACTCACCTCCGCAGCCATGATCACCCGTGTCGACCCCTGGGTGAACATGCTTCGGGTAACGGCGGCCGGGTTTGCAGCGGGTGTCGCAGGTGCCGACTCGGTGACCCTGCATCCCTTCGACAGCACTGTCGGGCGTCCCGACGCTTTTGGTCGCCGGATGGCCCGCAACACCCAGTTGCTCCTGATGGAGGAGAGTCACCTGGCACGGACCGTGGATCCCGCTGGTGGCTCCTGGTACATCGAGGATCTCACCGAGCGCCTGGCCGGGGCGGTCTGGGACCGGTTCGTGTCCATTGAGGCCGACGGCGGCATGGTCGAAGCTGTAGCCAGTGGACGGATTGCCGCTGAGGCGGAGGTCGCCTGGACTGCCAGGGAGGCCGGGCTGGCCTCGGGGGCCGAGGTGGTAACAGGTGTGTCACAGTTCCCGAACCCCGATGAGGTGCCCCTCGTCCGGCCCGAGGCACCTGCTGCACCGGATGGTCCTCTTCCGATGCGCCGACCCGCTGATCTCTTCGAAGGGCGGGTGGCACCGTGACGATCCCGAACTTCACTGACGTGGACCTCGGTGCCCCGGAGGAGGCCTCCGGAGTCGACTGGGCGGACCTTCTTGCAGAGGAGACCGGAAGCGGTCCGCTGGACCTTGAGTCGGACACGCCTGAACAGGTACCGGTTGGTCCCCTCACAACCGCGGCCGACATCGCCGACCTGGACTTCGTCAACACATGGCCCGGCCTGCCTCCGTTCGTCAGGGGCCCGTACCCGACCATGTACGCCAGCCGCCCCTGGACCATCCGCCAGTACGCCGGATTCTCGACCGCCGAGGAGAGCAACGCCTTCTACAGGCGCAACCTTGCTGCCGGGCAAAAGGGCCTGTCGGTGGCCTTTGATCTACCCACCCACCGGGGCTATGACAGCGACCATCCACGCGTGGGTGGAGACGTCGGCATGGCGGGCGTCGCCATCGATTCGATCCTCGACATGCGCATCCTGTTCGACGGCATCCCCCTGGACCAGATGAGCGTGTCCATGACGATGAACGGCGCCGTGCTCCCGATCCTGGCCCTGTTTGTGGTTGCGGCAGAGGAACAGGGGGTCCCACAGAACCGCCTGACCGGAACCATCCAGAACGACATCCTCAAGGAGTTCATGGTCCGCAACACCTACATCTACCCACCGACGCCGTCGATGAGGATCGTTTCGGACATCCTCGCCCACACCAGCTCCGAGATGCCCCGCTACAACGGCATCTCCATATCCGGCTACCACATGCAGGAGGCGGGAGCCACCGCCGACCTGGAGCTGGCCTACACGCTGGCAAACGGCATCGAGTACGTCCGGGCCGCTATCGCGGCGGGCCTCGACGTGGACGACTTCGCACCGAGGCTCAGCTTCTTCTGGGGCATCGGCATGGACTTCTTCATGGAGGTGGCGAAGCTCCGTGCCGCCCGCCTTCTCTGGTCGAGGCTCATGTCCGAGTTCTCCCCGCAGGATCCCCGCTCACGGTCACTGCGAACCCATTGCCAGACCTCGGGCTGGAGCCTCACCGCGCAGGACGTCCACAACAACGTGGTTCGTACCTGCGTCGAGGCAATGGCCGCCACCCAGGGGGGCACCCAGTCGCTCCACACCAACTCGCTGGACGAGGCCCTGGCGCTTCCGAGCGATGCGTCGGCACGGATCGCACGCAACACGCAGCTGTTCCTGCAGAACGAGACCGGCACATGTCGGGTCGTTGACCCCTGGGGTGGCAGCTACCACGTCGAGCGCCTCACGGCTGATCTGGCGGCGAGGGCCATGGAGCACATCTCGGAGGTGGTCGAGAGGGGTGGGATGGGCCGCGCCATCGAGGCCGGGATACCCAAGCTGCGCATCGAGGAGTCCGCTGCCCGAACACAGGCCCGGATCGATTCCGGTCGTCGGACGGTGGTCGGCGTCAACAGGTACAGTCCCGACGAGGAGCCTCCCATCGAGGTACTCCGGGTGGACAACGCCCAGGTCCGATCTGACCAGGTGGCAAGGCTGGCGAGGCTGCGTGCCGAGCGCGACGAGGCTGCCTGCACGGCAGCCCTTGATGCGCTGACCGCCTGTGCCGACTCTGGTGACGGCAACCTCCTGGCTGTAGCCATCGACGCGGCCCGGGCCCGGGCTACCGTCGGCGAGATCAGCTATGCCCTGGAGAAGGTCTTCGGGCGTCACATAGCGGAGGTGAAACTCATCTCTGGGGTCTTCAACAGCGAGGTCGGTGACGGCGACCAGGTCTCAGGCGCGCGCTCTCTCGTTGAGGCATTCGAGGTCGACCACGGTCGCCGACCTCGGATCCTCGTCGCGAAGGTGGGCCAGGACGGACACGACCGTGGGCAGAAGGTGATCGCCACAGCGTTCGCCGACATGGGCTTCGACGTGGACATCGGGCCGCTGTTCTCCACGCCGGCCGAGGCGGCCATGCAGGCTGTCGAGAACGACGTCCACGTGGTCGGGGTGAGCTCGTTGGCTGCGGGCCACCTGACCCTGGTACCAGAGTTGCGGAGCCAGCTTGCCGATCTCGGACGTGACGACATAGTCGTGGTGGTCGGCGGGGTAATCCCGGACCAGGACCACGATGCCCTCATCGCCGCCGGGGCTGCAGCCATCTTCCCTCCCGGAACCGTTGTCGCAGAGGCAGCTGCCGACCTGCTCGGGCTGTTGGGATGACCGCCGACCTGCAGGGCACCCTGGCAGATCTGAGGGACGGCATTCTGGCTGCCGACCGTGCCGCAATCGGCCGGGCCATCACGTTGCTCGAATCAACCCGACCGGACCACAGGGTTGATGCCCGCGCCCTCCTGTCGGGCCTGGGTGGATACGACGGCGGTGCCCACAGGATCGGCATCACGGGTGTCCCCGGTGTCGGTAAGAGCACCTTCATCGAGGCCCTCGGAAGCCACCTGACCGCAGCGGGCCACCGGGTAGCAGTACTGGCGGTGGATCCCAGCAGCAGCGTGACCGGGGGGAGCATCCTCGGTGACAAGACCCGTATGCAGGGCCTGGCCAACGATCCGAACGCCTTCGTGCGTCCATCGCCCAGTTCCGGAACCCTCGGCGGCGTTACCAGGTCCACAAACGAGACAATCGTCCTCCTGGAGGCGGCCGGCTACGACGTGGTGCTGGTTGAGACCGTCGGGGTGGGCCAGTCCGAGACTGCGGTCGCGTCGATGGTCGACTTCTTCCTGCTACTGATACTCCCGGGTGCCGGTGACGAACTCCAGGGCATCAAGAAGGGTGTGCTGGAGTTGGCCGACATGATCGCCGTCAACAAGGACGATGGCGACACCGCGGCAGACGCCCGCTCAGCCGCACGCGACTATTCGGCTGCCATGCGCCTGACCCACCCGGTGAGCCCTTCGTGGACTCCACCGGTTGTCACCTGCAGTGCGGTGACCGGCGAGGGCCTGGCCGTGATCTGGCAGGAGGTTGGAGCCCACCGTGAGGCCCTCGAGGCCTCTGGGGAGTGGGACGACAACAGGCGTGAACAGCGGCTGGCATGGATGTGGTCGATGCTTGAGGATCGGCTCCTGGCAGCGATGAGGGAGAATCCGGCGGTCCTTGAGATCCTCCCGGAACTTGAGCGCAGCGTCCTGGACGCCGAGGTAACCCCTTCGGTGGCAGCAGACAGGTTGCTGGACGCCCTGGGTGGCCCCTTTCCGGCCACTTCCTGAGGGACCCATGGGTCCGGATGGTCGACTCGACCGGCGGACCCTGCTGCAGGGGGGCCTGGCGTTCGCTGCAGGAGCTGGCCTGATTGTGCGCGGGGGGATGGCCGTTGCCGCCGAGCCGGGGGTGGGCCCGTACGGGTCGACCGCCGGTCGATTACCGGATCGCAACGGTCTGGTCCTCCCCGAAGGATTCTCGTCGCGGGTCGTGGCAGTGAGCGGCGACCCGGTGGGAGCCAGCGGCTACGAGTGGCCTCTCTTCCCGGGAGGTGCCGGTACGTTCGCCGATGGTACGGGTGGCTGGTTCTACGCCTGCAACAGCGCCGTTTACGACTACCTGACACCGTGGAAGCCAATGGGCGGTGCCTCGGCAGTCCACTTCGACCCCTACGGAGAGGTGCTTGACGCCTACCGGATTCTCGCAGGGAGCCATTCGAACAGAGATGGTGGTCCGACGCCGTGGGGCACATGGATGTCGTGCGAGCAGGACTTCGAAGGTGAGGGCATCGTCTGGGAGTGTGATCCGTCCGGATCGGAGCCGGCGGTCGCCCGTGCCGCACTGGGGCGTCGTCGCCACGGGTCAGCCACGGTGAACCCAGTCGATGGTGTGGTCTACCTGACGGAGGCTGAGCGTGACGGCCTGCTCTACAAGTTTACTCCCGACGAGTTCGGTGACCTGTCAGCGGGTCGTTTGGAGGCGATGATCCTGGATGCCGACGGCACGGTCGGCTGGGGTCCGGTGGCAGACCCCTCAGGCGGGGAGGCTCCCTCACGCCAGCAGGTACCCGGGGCTTTCGTGACGGCCGTGGGTGGTGGTGTCTGGTGTCAGGACGGCTGGCTCTGGCTCACGACCAGCCTCGACAACCGGGTCCACGCCGTTGACCTGGTGAATCGCCGCTACGAGCTGGTCTGGGACGGCGTGGGCAACCGTCAGCCACTGGCCGGCATAGCGGACCTCACCGTGGCGCCTGTCTCGGGTGACCTGTACGTGGCCGAGGACAGGGGCGACATGGAACTGGTCCTGATTGGTGTCGAGGGCGACGTGGCACCGTTTGCAAGGTTTGCCGACCCGACCCACCGGCTCTCCGAGGTTTCCGGTCCGTGCTTTGATCCGGCGGGTGAGCGCCTCTACTTCAGCTCCCTTCGGGGCCCCGGCAACCGCCTGACACGCGACGTCATCCCCGACGTCGACTGGGGTGACGCCCCCGAGGGGCTCATGGTCGGGGTCACCTACGAGGTGACTGGTCCGTTTCGTGGGATCCCGGCTGACACGGATGCCGCCACTGCGCAGGTCCCTGGCCCCACCATGGGCCCGGCGCTCCCAGCTACCACGGTACGGCCCGAAGTTGCCCCGACAACTGCTGTAGGTACCGCGACCGACGAGAAGCCTGCTACCGAGGCTCCCCCTTCCACGGTTCCAGCTCCACTCTCAACACTTGCCGGGGCAGTGCAGGACAACTCCCGTGATGATTCTCCGGGGTTGAGGGCCGGTACCGGGGTGGCAGTCGCCGTTGGGATTGCCGCCGTTGGAGGCGTCCTGGCCCTGCGTCGTCGCCGTGGTGCCCCGGATGGGGAATCGGACGCGGAGGATCCCTAGAAGTCCTCGTCGAAGGCCACGTCGCCCCCGACACCGACCTGGTAGGCGGCGACCGTGCGCTCGAAGAAGTTGGCCAACTCCTGGACGTCCTGGAGTTCCATGAAGCCGAACGGGTTCTTGGAGCCAATAGGTCTTTGGAAGGCCGAGCTGGGCGAGGCGCTGGTCGGCCCCGAACTCCAGGTAGGTGCACGTGTCGGCTGTTGACATGCCGGGAACGCCCTGGCCGAGGAGGTCCTCGGCGAACTGGTACTCGCAGTCGATCGCCTCGTCCATCACCGTCTGGATGCGTGAGCGAAGGTCGTCGACGAACAGGTGGGGTTGCTCGACCCTCACCGTGTTGACGACCTCGAAGGCAAGGTTCATGCGGCAGCTTTCGTCACGGAACATCCAGTTGGTTCCAGATGCCAGGCTGTTCAGGTATCCCTTGGAGCGCAGGAAGTAGATGTAGGCGAAGGCGGCTTCCCGCTCGTCAAGGTCGGGGATGTAGTTTCGAGCAGCGTCAGGATCACCGCTTGTCGCGCTCAGCACGCGATGTTTGGTGTCGGGTTCAGGCCCGTCAGATGGAGGAGAGCGAGATCCGGAGAGCGAGGCCCTCGACCTCGGTATCTACGGCGTCTGCCGGAACCTCGCCCAGGCTCAACTCGGTGGCGAGCACCTGCCCGGCCACGTAATCCTGGTGGATCCTGACAGCGTCGAGAACCGCCTCGTCTCCGCTGAGTCGAAGGTTGATGCGGTCGGTCACGACGAGGTCGGCGTCGCGACGCGCCTGTTGGACCTGCCTGACGACGTCTCGTGCCAGCCCCTCGACCACCAACTCGGGCGTCACCTCGGCGTCGAGCACGACGACTGCATCGGCAGATCCGAGGGCGGCTGCCGTCACCCCCTCAGGTGACTCGAGCGCCAGGTCGAACTCGTCGGCACTGAGGGTGTGGCCAGCGACGTCAACGGTGCCGTCGTCGTTGAGGGAGAACTCTCCGGAGCGGGCGGCGGCGAACACGGCTTGGACGTCGTCTCCCAGCCGGGGTCCGAGAGCCCTTCCGTCGGGCCGAACGGTGAAGGTGGCGTGGCCCTCGAGGTCGTCGGTCAGGTGGACGGCCTTGACGTTGACCTCGTCGACCAGCAGATCGGTGAGGCCGGCAAGGGCCTCACTGTCGGCACCGGCGACGGTTAGCGAGGTGAGCGGAAGCCTCACCCTAAGGCCGTTGTCCTCACGCAGCCGCAGCGCGGTCGACGCCACGTCGCGGACGCGGTCCATGCGGGCAACCAGGTCGGGGTCAGACGGAAGCTCAGCAGGGTTTGGCCAGTCGGTGAGGTGAACGCTCGGCAGGCCCGTCAGGCCCGTGTGGACCTCTTCCATGACCATCGGCAGGAACGGGGCGACAACCTTCGAGAACGTGACGAGGACCGTGTAGAGGGTGTCGTAGGCGTCGCGCTTGTCGTCGTCGTTGGACTCTGAGGCCCTGGCCCAGAACCTGTCGCGACTACGTCGTATGTACCAGTTGTTGAGGGCGTCGATGAAGCCCCTGATCTCGGCAGTTGCGCCAGGTAGGTCGTAGGCATCCATGCGTTCGGTGACCGACTCGACCAGGGTGCGGGTCTTGGCAAGCAGGTAACGGTCCAGCAACTGCCAGGAGTCGGCCCGGAGCTGTGCCCGGTGGCCGTCGGCATTGGCGTAGAGCGTGAAGAAGCTGAAGGCATTCCACACCGGCAGCAGAACCTGGCGGACCACGTCGGTGATACCCGGATCGCTGATGCGGAGGTCGCCTCCCTTCGAGATGTTCGACGACATCAGATACCAGCGCAGCGCGTCGGAGCCCTGCTGTTCGAAAACGAGGGACGGTTCGGTGTAGTTGCGGAGTTTCTTGGAGAGCTTGGCACCGTCCTCGGCCAGGAGGATTCCGTGGCAGATCACGTTCTCGAATGCAGGCCGGTCGAACAGCGCCGTGGCCAGGACGTGCATCGTGTAGAACCAGCCGCGGGTCTGGTTGATGTACTCGACGATGAAGTCGGCGGGGAAGTGGTCCTCGAACCAGGCCTCGTTGTCGAACGGGTAGTGGAACTGGGCGAAGGGCATGGACCCGGACTCGAACCAGCAGTCAAGTACCTCGGGGACCCGTCGCATAGTGGACGCCCCGGTGGGGTCATCGGGGTTGGGGCGGGTCAGGTCGTCGATGAACGGACGGTGCAGGTCGTCTGGCCTCACGCCGAAGTCGGCCTCGACCTCGTCGAGACTGCCGTACACATCGGTCCTCGGGTACTCGGGGTTGTCGCTCTTCCATACCGGGATCGGGGAACCCCAGAACCGGTTGCGGCTGATTGACCAGTCCCTGGCGCCGTCCAGCCACATGCCGAAGCGGCCGTCCCGGACGTGATCGGGTACCCAGTTGATGTCGGCGTTCAACTCGATCATCCGCTCGCGGATGTCGGTGACCTTGACGTACCAGGAGGAGATGGCCTTGTAGATGATCGGCGTGTCCGTGCGCCAGCAGTGGGGGTAGTTGTGCTCGTAGGTGTCGTGCCGGAGAATCCGACCGCTCTCCTTGAGGGACCTGATGATGTCGGGGTTGGCCTCGAACACGTTGACGCCGGCCCAGTCGGCCACCTCGTCGGTGAAGCATCCCTGGTCGTCGACCGGCACCACCCGGCCGATCTGGATTCCGTTCGCCTCGCAGATGGTCTGGTCGTCCTCACCGAAGCCGGGTGCCATGTGCACCACGCCGGTGCCCTCGGCCGCATCCACGAAGTCAGATGAGAGCACCCTGAAGGCATCGGTTCGGTCGGAGAAGAACCCGAACAGCGGCCGGTAGTTCCTGCCGACCAGGTCAGCGCCTGTGAGGGTCCCTACCTCATCGGTTCCCTTGAGTTGGGCTGCGTAGCGTCCCACTGCGCCAGAGCTGAGCACGTACACGGTCCCGTCGGAGTTCCGGTGCATCGAGTAGGCGACCTCTGGACCCACGGCAATCGCCAGGTTCGACGGAAGGGTCCACGGCGTTGTCGTCCAGGCCAGCAGGCGCATCGGCCCTGGGTCTCCATCGGATGGTTCCAGGTCGAAGCCGACGGTGACAGCGGGGTCCTGTCTGGGGCGTGTCGCATCGTCCAGGCGGATCTCGAAGTTGGAGAGTGGGGTCTCGGCCCCCCACGAGTAGGGCATGACCCTGAACGCCTCGTACACCAGCCCCTTGTCCCAGAGTTGGCGGAACGCCCACATGACCGACTCCATGTAGTCGCGGTCCATGGTCTTGTAGTCGTGGTCGAAGTCGACCCAGCGGGCCTGCCTCGTAACAGTCTGTTCCCACTCGTCGGTGTAGCGCAGGACCGAGGAACGGCAGTGGGCGTTGAAGGCCTCGATCCCGTAGTCGATGATGCTGGCCCTGCCTGCAACCGGCAGTTCCTTCTCGGCTTCCATCTCGGCGGGTAGCCCGTGGCAGTCCCAGCCGAACCTGCGCGTGACCTTCTTCCCCCGCATTGTCTGGTAGCGGGGAACGACGTCCTTCACGTAGCCGGTGAGGAGGTGACCATGGTGGGGGAGGCCGTTGGCGAACGGGGGGCCGTCGTTGAAGGTGAACTCGTCGTCGGACGATCTGGCATCTACCGAGGCCTGGAAGGTGCCTTCAGTGGCCCAGCGCTCCAGAATCCGTGCCTCGAGGCTCGGGAAGTCGGCCTTGCCCACTTCCGGGTAGGCGTCTTCGGAAGGATGCTGGCTGGACATGACCGTCAGCAGGGTATCGGTGCGGTGCCCGTCGGTTGGTGAGCCGACCAGCCCACGGGGCCGGTGCTCGAGCGATCCGAGGGGTGTGGTCGGTCAGTTGGCCATTATCTGAGCAGCCACCTGGCGCAACTGGTGCCGAAGCACCTTGCCACCCGGATTGGTCGGAAGAGAGTCGACGACCTCCACGTGTCGCGGCGTCATGTGGCTGGCGAGTTCTTCCCGAGCCCACGACAGGATCACAGCCGGGTCAACCTGCCTGCCGGCTGCCGTGACCACGAATGCCATTCCGACCTCACCCATGAGGTCATCGGGGGCGCCTGTGACAACCACCTGATCGATGTCCGGGTGTGTTGCGATGACAGCCTCGACCTCGGCTGGATAGACGTTGAAGCCCCCGCAGATGTACATGTCGGTTGACCGGCCGGTGATCGTCAGGTTGCCCGCATCGTCCACCACCCCGATATCTCCGGTGTGAAGCCAGCCGTCGGGGTCTACTGCTGCAGTCGTCCCTGCCTCGTCGTCGAGGTAGCCCGCCATGACGTTGTAGCCGCGGAGGAGTACCTGTCCGGGTTTGCCGGCAGGCACAGGTCCGCCGTTGTCATCTGCAACCTTCAGGTCAATACCGGGCAGGGTTCGACCGGAGCTGGTGGCTGCCAGGTTCGGCGGATCGTCGTGATGGCAGGTGGTGGTGACCCCTGATGCCTCGGTCAGCCCGTACCCGGTGAGCACCGTTTCAAAGCCGAGAAGGTCGTGCATCTCGCCCACCAGGCCTGCCGATACGGGTGCCGCTCCGGTGACGGCAAGGCGCAGTGTCGAGGTGTCCAGAGGGAGTCCACCCAGGTGGTCCAGGATTGACCTGTAGATGGTTGGTGGGCCGGGCAGCACGGTGATCGACTCCTCGGCAACACGGTCAGTGACGGCCTGTGGGTCAAACACCGCCTGTGGGACGAGGGTCGCTCCGGATATGAGGCACGCCAGGATCCCGCCGTTCAGGCCGAATGTGTGGAAGAAGGGGCTGACGGCCAGGTACCTGTCGCCCTCACGCAACCCGATAGCCGTGCTCCACGAGCGGTACGACCGACACACCGCGCCGTGGCGGAGCATGGCCCCCTTGGGAGACCCGGTGGTCCCGGAGGTGAACAGGATGTGGCAGAGGTCATCTGGGTTGACCGAAGCCGTCTGCGTTCCCAACTCAGGCGTATCGGCCAAGAACGTGCCCCAGCCCGTACAGCCTTCGGGCACCGGGCCGCTCATGACGATGGTTTCCTCCAGGCCGTCGGCGCCACCTGCCCCGGCGAGCATCGTTACGTAGTTGGTACCCAGAAAGTCGGTAACCGTGAACAGCATGCGTGCCGACGTTCGGTCCAGAAGGCCCGCTACATCACCGCCGCCGAGTCGGGTGTTGAGCGGAACAAGCACACCGCCGGTGCAGTGGATGCCGAGCGCCGTTGCGGCCCACCTAGCAGAGTTTGGTGCCCAGACAGCGACCCTCTCGCCCGGCTGGATTCCCCGCCGGATCAGTGCCTCGGCCACCCTGTGGGCCTCGTTCCGGTAGTCGCCGAACGACCAGCGAAGGTCGCCGTCGACGACGGCTTCAAGGTCGCCGAACCGCCTGGCGGCTGCGTCGACCAGTTCGGGGATGGTGGAGGCCTCCACGGGCCGGACCCTACTTTCGGGACCCACCCGTGTCCTCAGGAGGCTTCGGGTTCTTCCTCGGCGGGTGCCTCGGTTTCGGGTTCTTCCTCGGCCGGTGCCTCGTCTGAGGGTTCCTCGGCGGGTGCCTCGGTTTCGGGTTCTTCCTCGGCCGGTGCCTCGTCTGAGGGTTCCTCGGCGGGTGCCTCGGTTTCGGGTTCTTCCTCGGCCGGTGCCTCGTCTGAGGGTTCCTCGGCGGGT